>JANMWI010000107.1:0-56823 GCA_031393955.1 Acidobacteriota bacterium | reverse complement strand
AACTCGTCGCCGCCGAAGCGCGCCACCATGTCGGTTTCGCGGGCGCTGGCGCGAATCACCCCGGCGACCTCGACCAGCGCGCGGCTGCCGTAGAGATGGCCGTGCGTGTCGTTGATCGCCTTGAAGCCGTCGAGGTCGATGAACAGCAGCGACAGCGGCCGTCCGCCGCGCGACGATCGCTTCGTCTCCCGCCGCAGCACCTGCGACAGGAACCGCGAGTTGTAGAGCTGCGTCAGGTCGTCCGTCACCGACAGCGCTTCGGCCCGCTGGATCCGGATCGCGCTGTCGATCGCGATCGCCCCCGGCTCGATGCCGGCGAGCAGCGCCGTCAGCGTCGCCGCCGCGAAGCGCGGCGCGGCGGCCGCCGGCTCGGCATCGATCGCGATCAGCGCGCCAATCGTGCGGCCCCGGCACTGCAGCGGAAACCCGAGCGCGGCGACCGCGGCGGCCGCGAGCAGACGCCGGTCGGCGGCGAGATTGGCCGAGGCAAACACCTCGCCGGTCCGCATCACCCAGTCGCCGATCGCGGCGCCGCATTCTTCGAGCGCCGGATCCAGTCCGGCGGCCGCCATCGCCCGGGCGCGGTCCGCGCCGTCGAGCGCCACCACCAGCCACGCGGACACCGGGATCCATGCCGATGCCTGGGCGACCAGCGCGGCGGCCACCTGCTCCGGCTCGACACTGGCGGTGACCGCGCGGGTGATGTCCGCCAGTACATCGGCTCGGGAGAGGCGCCGCTTGAGAGGTACCTGCAGCGGGATCAGTCTGCCGGCGAGATCGCGCCGCGTCGCCGACGCGGCTCTGCTCGATGGGCGACGGGCGCGCGGCTGCCGACCGGTCGGGGTCAATCGGCTCTGCGTCCTGTAAAAATGGCGGGGCCCTCTAAGTCCTTCTATCCAACGAGAATATAACACATCGAAGAGGTTCCGGGTTCGCCGTTCGGGGTTCAGGGTCAGGGTTCCGGGTTCGCGGTTCAGGGTCAGGGACAAGGTCAGGGAGGGGGCGCAGATCCCGGGGCCGCGCCGGGACGGGTGGACGCCCGGCGACCGCCCCCCGGGCGGCAGGATACCGACGAGCTACGGCGCTACTGCCCTGGCGGCGTGTAACGCGGCGATTTCTTCGCCGCCTGATCGATTTCTTCCGGCGTCAGGAGCGGTGTGACCCGGCTCGATGCCGCGCCGCTGGCCGCGACGGTCATCGAGGCCGCCGCCGCCGCGACGTCGTCGGGGAGGTCGGCAATCACCACCACATCCACCTCGCCGAAGGCGAAATAGAACCCGTCCATCTTGCCGCCGAGGCTTTCGATCAGCGCGCGGGCGGACTCGCGCCGCTTGCTGCCGCCGTCCTTGGTCACTCCGCGAACGCCGTCGGCCGTGTACGACACCTGCAACAGGTACTTTGGCAAGGCCTTCTCCTTTTGATCTGACCCGGTGAGGACAGCGTATAATAATTGTTTCCATTTCGAAACAACACGAGGCGCGACAGACTATGACCATGCTCGACCGGATGCGGCAGCACAAGGGCTGGCTCAAGTGGAGCCTGGCCATTGTGGTGCTCGCTTTCATCTTTCTGTACATCCCCAGCTTCCTTTCAACCGACGCCACCGGGGCGGGGAACAACCAGGTCGTCGCATCGATCGACGGGCACACCATCACCGCGGCCCGGTTCCGGCGCGTCTACCAGCAGCAGATGCAGGCCTACCGGTCCTCGTACGGCGCCAACGTCGACGAGCGGATGCTGAAGCAGCTCGGCATCGATCAGCGGATCGTCCAGCAGATGCTCGAGGAAGAGGCCGCCCTCGCCGAAGCCGAGCGGCTCGGCATCACCGCCACTGACGAAGAGGTCCGCGAGCGGATTGCCGTCCTGCCGGCGCTGCAGGAGAACGGGCATTTCATCGGCGAGGAGCGCTACCGGCAGCTGCTGTCGATTCAGAATCCGCCGCTGCGCCCGGATGAGTTCGAAGAGCAGGTCCGCCGCGGCATCACGGTCGAGAAGCTCCAGGCGGCGCTGACCGGCTGGATCACCGTCAGCGACACCGAGCTGAACGACGAGTTCCGGCGCAAGAACGAGAAGGTCAAGCTGGCGGTGGTCTCCTTCCCCGCCGACAAGTTCCGGCAGGGCCTCGAGGCGTCCGACGCCGAACTGACCGCCTACTTCGACGCCCACAAGAACGACTTCAAGCTGCCGGAGAAGCGCAAGGTCCGCTACGCGCTCGTCGACATGCAGGCGATGCGCGACCGCATCCAGATCCCGGCGCAGGACATCCAGCGCGCCTACGACGACAACCAGCAGCAGTATTCGACCCCCGAACAGGTGCGGGCCAGCCACATCCTGCTCAAGACCGAGGGCAAGGATCAAGCGGCGGTCCAGAAGCGCGCCGAAGAAGTGCTCGCCAAAGCGCGCAGCGGCGCCGACTTCGCCGCGCTCGCGACCCAGTTTTCCGAAGACGAGGGCAGCAAGGTCAAGGGGGGCGACCTCGACTACTTTGGCAAGGGGCAGATGGTCCCCGAGTTCGACAAGGTCGCCTTCTCGCTGCCGCCCGGGCAGATCAGCGATCTCGTCAAGTCGCAGTACGGCTTCCACATCATCAAGGTGGTCGACAAGAAGGCGGGCGTCACCAAGCCGCTGGCCGAGGTGCGTGCCCAGATCGAGGATCAGCTGAAGTGGGAGCGCGCCCAGGCCGAAGCGCAGCGGACGGCCGACGACGTCGCCGCGAAACTGAAGACGCCGGCGGACTTCGACACCGTCGCGGCGCCGCGCGGCCTCAAGGTCGCCGAGTCAACCCTGTTCGCCAAGGACGAGCCGATTCCCGGCCTCGGGATGGCGCCGGCGGTGGCGCAGCGCGCCTTCGACCTCAAGCCGGGAACGGTCAGCGAAGCGATCCGCACGCCGCAGGGCTTCGCCTTCATCACCGTCACCGGGCAGCAGGACGCCTCCGTCCCCAAACTCGAGGAGGTCAAGGCGCGGGTCCGCGACGAGGTCCTCAAGAAGAAGGCGACCGCCGCGGCGCGGGCGCGCGCCGCGGCGGTGGTCGGGCAGATGAAGGCCGGTGATTTCACCGCCGCCGCCAAGAGCGCCGGCCTCGAGGTCAAGACCACGGACCTGATCGCGCGCGGCGCGCCGGTCGGCGATGCCGGCGTCAGCCCGGCGATCGACAGCGCCGCGTTCGCGCTGCCGGCCGGCGGCGTCAGCGACCCGATCGTCACCGACAACGGCGCGGTGATCGTCAAGGTGCTGGAGAAGCAGGATGCGGAGGCGGGCGCCAAGGCGGCAGCGAACGGCCAGCCGGCGCCGACGAAGGACGCGCTGCGGACCGAGCTGCTCGGCGAGCGCCGCAACCGCTTCTACGCGGCGTACATGACGCGGGCGCGCGAGCGGATGAAGGTCAACATCAACCGCGACGTCATCGCGCAGCTGGTGGCTTAGAGCTGTCAGCTCTCAGCTGTCAGCCGGGCTCATGGCTGTCGGGCTGAGCGCTGTCAGCTGAGAGCTGAGCGCTAATTGACGAACACGTTCGGCATGATCGCGAGCGGCTCTCCCCGCCGGAAGACGCGGAGGGGGGCCGCCAGCATCTGCAGCCCGCGGACATCGCGCAGGCCGAACATGGCGCCGAGGCGCTCGGCGGCGGTGTCCCCTCCCCCGAACGGATTCCTGACGATCTCGTAGATCGACTTCCGCCCCGGATAGACCACCAGCTCGACCTCGCTGTCTTCGGGCAGCTTGGCGCGCTGCCGGGCGACCGCGATCGCGCGGGCGAGGCCGCCGAGCTCGTCGACCAGCCCGATCTCCTTCGCCTGCCGCCCGGTCCAGACCCGGCCCTGCCCGACCGCATCGATCCGCTCCGGTGTCGTGTGCCGTCCCTCGGCCGCCTTTTCGACGAACGTGTCGTAGGTCGCCTGCATCTGCTCGCGCACCTTGGCGCGCTCCTCCGGCGTGAACGCCCGCACCGGTGAATACAGGTCGGCGTAGCGGCCGCTGGTGACGCGCTCCATGTTGATGCCGAGCTTCTTGAGCGTCCCGTCGATGACGAACTTGAGCATCACGACGCCAATCGAACCGGTCAGCGTCGCCGGCTCGGCGACGATGACGTGGGCCGGCATGGCGATGTAGTAGCCGCCGGAGGCGGCGACGTCGGACATCGACGCGATCACCGGCTTGACGGCGCGCGTCAGCATCACCTCGCGCCAGATGACGTCGGAGGCAATCGCCGACCCGCCCGGGCTGTCGACGCGGAGCACGATCGCCTTGATCGACTCGTCGGCGCGCGCCTTGCGCAGGTAGTCGATCAGGGTGTCCGAGCCGACGACCTGGCCCGACGGCGAATCGTAGCTGCTCTGGCCGGAGGCGATCATGCCGGTGACGTAGATGAGCGCCATCCGCGGCCCGCGGTTGAGGCCGAGCGACGCCGGCGAGACGCGCCGGTAGTCCGGCTCGCTCAGCATGTGCGGCGTCCCCGGCGCGAGCTTGACCTTGTCGTCGAGCTCGTCCTCATAGGCGACGTCGTCGACGAGCCCCGCCCGGACGGCGTCTTCCGGCAGGAACGGGCCGTGATCGATCAGCGCGCGGATTTCCTCCTCTGACTTCTGCCGGCCCTCCGCGAGGCCGTGGACGAGCTGCTCGTACATGTCGGCGTTGAGCGACTGCGCCATCTCGAGGTGCGCCGAGGTGTAGGTGCGCTCGGTGAAGGTGTTGGACGCGGTCTTGTACTGCCCGATGTGCAGCGTGTCCGGGTAGGCGCCGACCTTGTCGAGCATGCCGCGGAGGAACAGCTCGTAGCTCGCCACGCCGGTCAGGTCGAGCGACGCCGCCGGCATCAGGAACACCTTGTCGCACGCCGTCGCGAGGTAGAACTCCTGCTCGCCGCCGTATTCGAGGTAGGCGATGATCGGCTTGCCGGAGGCGCGGAAGTCGGTGATTGCGTCGCGGACTTCCTGGACCTTGCCCCAGAGCGCGGCCGCGCCGGTCGGGCGGATGATGACGCTCGAGATGCGGCGGTCGACCTTGGCTTTGCGCAACGCCTCGACGAGCGATCGGACGGTCGGCTGCGACTCGAAGATCTGCCTGAGGACGCCGCCCGGTTCGGTCTCCTGGAGGTCCCCGCCAATCTTCAGCACGAGCGTCGAGTGGTCGGTGATCTGCGGCTCGCGGCCGACGAACACCGCCATCATCACCAGGCCCGCGGCCGATATCAGGATGGCCGCGACGATGAGGACGAGCACGAGGGCGACGCCGCGCCTGACTGCCACGAACCAACCTCCCTGTTTTCAGTGCCGGTTCAGGGAAGTATATCCGCAGCGCGGCAGCCGGCGTGGCGGCGCGGTCCGTAGCGCCACTACTCATCCGTAGACCAGGTTCCGATCCGCGGCTCTGGCGCGGGGGCGACGGTCGGAGAACCGCGCCACCCGCCAGCACCAACCGGCCTCTACACCGATGACACGGAGTGAACGGATCGACACGGAGGAATGCGGTGAGCTGGCCGCCGGCCAGCTCGAACCCGACGCGGACCGATCCGTGTTCATCAGTACGATCCGTGGACAGGTTCTGATCCGCGGATCGGGATCACCGGTGAAATGCGGCGCCGTCAGGGCTTCATGGCCGGCTTCGCAAAGACCTCATCCGCAACCGGCGCGTCGATCTTGACGTCGGCGATCTTCTCGGTCGTGACGTTGTTCCAAGTCGCATGGCGGACGGTAAACGGCACCTTGGTGCCGTTGACGTCGCGATAGTCGCTGTAGTCGATCTGCTCGGGCAGCGCCATGATGCGCACGCCGGTGGTCGTGATGGTGCGGCGCAGGAGCAGGCCCGATTCGCGGTCGAAACTCAGCTGTTCGGTGACGCCCTCGTCAGGACGGCCGGTGAGGACCACGACCGGCCTGCCGTCGACGGTCTCGTACGTCTTGTTGACGGCGAGCCCCTGGTAGCGCGTCTTCAGCGTCAGCGGCAGCGAGAGATCGGCGAGACGCAGGCCCTGCTGCAGCTGGAAGCCTGCCAGATCGCGCGGCGCATCGGGCGGCGGCTGGCCGGGCCCGCCGCGTCCGCCGCCGCCGCCCCCCACTGCCCAGGCGTGGCTGCCGTCGGTCGCGCGGATGGTGGGAATCGGCGTCGTGGCGATATCGATCCGGTAAGCGCGCGGCGTTTTCTCCTGGACCGTCAGGTTGGTCGTCACCAGATCGCGGGTGGTGACGCTGCCGGTCATGACGCGGCTCTTGACGTTCTGCAGCGCCTGCCTGCCGCCGAGCGCCTGCACGTACTTGGCGATCACGTCATCCACGGTTTCGGTCGGCGCCGGGGCCGGGGGCGGCTCCTGCGGACCGGCGCCGCGGTTACCGCCGGGGCCTGCCGCGGCCGCGGGAGCGCCGGGGCCCCCGGGACCGCCCGGCATGCCGCCGCGATTGCCGCCGGGACCTGCGCCGGGCCCTCCAGGCCCACCAGGCCCGCCGGGGCCACCGGGTCCGCCGAAGCCGCCGCGGCCGCGGGCGGCCGCCGCCGCAGCCGCTTGTGCCGGGGTCATCTCGACCGACAGCGGCGGCGTCCGGACCGGTTTGGAGCGGCCGTTGTGGCAGGACGCGCAGCTCAGTCGCTCCTTGCCGTCGAAGAACTTCGTGTTCACGTCCGCGACCATCTTGATCATGTCGCGGGCGATCTTCTTGGGTTCCTTGTCGTCACGGTCCGGCTGCCCCTGCACGTGGCAGTAGTTGCACTGCACCCCGAGCGACGCCGCGATGTACTGCATCGTCAGCGTCAGCTGTTCCTGCGGGACGTCCTTGAGGACCTGGAGGTTCTTCGGCGCGCCGCCGCGGCCGCCGCCGGGCGGTGGAGCGCCCTGCGGGGCGGCCGGAGCCGGCGGTGCGGCCGGCGCGGGCTGCTGGGCGGCCAGCTGCGTGCGGCCGGCAAGGGCAAGCAACAGGGCGAGCGTCACGGCGGCCAGTACGGCGCGCCCGGCAGATCGTGGCATCGGCAGGCAATCCTCCAGAAAAGTCCCGGGTCAGCTGGGATACGTCGGCCGGAAGCGTGCCGTTACAGGATCAGCGAAAAAGTCTGGAGGGGACTCGACGGGCCGGGCCGGTTTGTCTATAATCGGAGATTCCAGTCCGGTGTTGCCCCCTCTTCTGTGCGGAAGTGGCGGAACTGGCAGACGCGCAAGCCTCAGGAGCTTGTTACCGCAAGGTAGTGGAGGTTCAAATCCTCTCTTCCGCACCACTATTGAATCGGCGGGGACCCCTGCACCCCGCCTAGCGGCCTGCAGTACGCTCACGCTCCATTCCGGCCGCGCTTGAATCGGCGGGGACGCCTGTTGTCTGCCGTAGCCGTCGCGAAGGGCGGACGATATGGTAATATGGGTGCGAGCTTCCATACTCCCATATTCCATCTATGAAGACCACGATCGAACTGTCCGATGCGGCGCTCGACGAAGCCCGGCGGGTGGCGGCGCGCGAGGGGACGTCGCTTCGGGCACTGATCGAGGAAGGACTGCGGCGTGTGCTCGCCGAACGCCGCGCCCGCCGGGCGGGCTTCCAGCTGCGCCGGGTGACGTTTGGCGGAGAGGGCGTCGCCCCGGAGTTCGCGGGAGAATCGTGGACCGCTGTCCGCGACACCATCTACCGCGAGCGCGGCGCGTGATTGCAGTCGACACGAATCTGCTGGTCTACGCTCATCGGGAGGACTCTCCGTGGCACACCGCGTCGTTCGAGGCGGTGACGGGCCTCGCCGAGGGACGGGCGCTGTGGGCCATCCCGTGGCCGTGCCTGCACGAGTTCCTGGCGATCGTGACGCATCCCCGCATCTACCGCCCGCCGACGCTGCTCGCCGTCGCGATCGACCAGGTGGCCGCCTGGCTGGAATCCCCGACGCTGGTGCGGCTCGCGGAAAACGAGTCGTACTGGGAGGTCCTGCGGAACTGCCTCGCGGCCGGAAAAATTGCCGGGCCTCAGGTCCATGAAGCGCGCATCGCGGCGCTCTGCCTGGCGCACGGGGTCCGAGAGCTCTGGACCCACGACCGTGATTTCGGCCGGTTCTCTGCGCTCGCGGTCAGGAACCCGCTGGTCTGAACAGTCGGCCGAATGGCCGCGGATGAAGGGCCGCGGATGACACGGATTCGACGGATGGCCACGGAGTCGGCAAGAAGCTTCGAGCCTTTGCTCTGGTGAACTCCCAAGAAGCTGACGCGATCACCAGGCGCGGTGGCCTCGCTGATGGTGCACCTCGCCGTCAGCCCGCCTGGCAGCTCCGTGAGGATCCGTGTCGATCTGTCGGATCCGCGGATCCAATCCGCGGCCCCAGACAGGTCAACGACTTACGATAAAGGGTGAGTGTCCCCAGTGGCGGGGATCAGCTGGCGAGGCGGTCGCGGCCGGGAGCAGCCTGCTTCGCGACGCGGTCCCCCTTGACCTTCCGCAGCTGCCGGACCTCGAGGCGCAGGGCCTCCAGGCAGCCGGCTTCATCACCGTGCGCGAGGCCGCTCTCGAGCGCAAGGCCGCACGACGAGCACCGGTAGCTCGACTCCTGAGATTGCGTGCGACCCGAGACCCGACCGCTGTTCGAGAAACTGTTGATGACCTGAAACTTGCCGCCGCCGTGGAAACTCAAAGATCCGACCTCACAAACATCCGATTAATGGGCTCGGCTCCGCCGTCCGATCCGCCGTGGCAGCGGGTCGTCATCAGCGCGGCGGCGAAAGACATCGCCAGTCCTGGGCGTCAGAGGAGGAGACGCGGAGCCGAGCAATATGGTAACCCGCAAAAGCTCTGCCGGAGCAAATAACTCATGGTGCGAGACTTATTGAGTCCTCGGCAATGTCGCATCATCCGTGATGAAGTCATTAGTCTTCCTGGAGGATGACAACGGACCGTAGTCCTCCCGCGCCGATCCGTCGCAAACCTTTCCTCGGTCGACACCCGCTCTCCGGTGAGACAGAATCGACAGCATGGCAGCTGCGGCCGCGAGCGAATCGATCGTCGTCGGCGGACGCGAGATCACCATCACCAATCCGGACAAGATCCTGTTTCCGCGGCCGCGCCACACCAAGCGCGACCTGGTGCACTACTACCTCGCCGTCGCCGACGGCGCGCTGCGCGGCGCCGGCGGCCGACCGAACGTGCTCGTCCGCTACCCGAGCGGCGTCGGCGGCGAGTTCTTCTACCAGAAGCGCGCGCCGCTCTCGCGGCCCGACTGGATCGACGTCGTCGCGCTGCAGTTTCCGTCCGGGCGGACGGCGGAGGAGATCGTCCCCGGCGACGCCGCCGCTCTCGCCTGGATGGCAAACCTCGCCTGCCTCGAGCTCCATCCCCACCCGGTCCGCGCCGACGATCTCGACCATCCCGACGAGCTGCGCATCGACCTCGACCCCGTCCCTGGCGTGCCATGGGAGCAGGTCCGCGAGGTCGCGCGCGTCGTCCACGCGACGCTGGACGATTTCGGACTGGCCGGCTGGCCCAAGACCTCGGGATCGCGCGGCATCCACGTTCTTGTTCGCATCACCCGCGACTGGACCTTCACCGAAGTCCGGCGCGCCGCGCTCGCGCTGGCGCGCGAAGTCGAGCGCCGCGCCCCGGCGCTGGCGACCAGCCGCTGGTGGAAGGAAGAGCGGCACGGCGTCTTCCTGGACTACAACCAGAACGCGAAAGATCGGACGGTGGCGAGCGCCTACTCGGTGCGGGCGCGGGAGGATGCGCGGGTGTCCGCGCCGCTGACCTGGGAAGAAGCCGACGACTGCGACCCCGCGGATTTCACGCTCGCGACGATGCCGCGGCGGTTCGCCGAGGTCGGGGACCGGCACGACGGGATCGATCGCCGCGCCGATTCGCTCGCCGCCCTGCTCGACCTGTCGGCGCGGCACGAGCGCGACGGCCTCGGCGATGCGCCGTGGCCGCCGCAATACAAGAAGCAGGCGGGCGAGCCGCCGCGGGTGCAGCCGTCACGCCGCCGCGTCCCCAAAGTGCCGCTGCTCGAGATTGCCAGGGCGGCGAAGCAGGAAGATGCGCTGGCCGGTCTCGAGCGCTGGCGGACCCGCCATCCCGATGCCGCGGCACACCTCGAACCATCCGATGTGCTCGTCGACGCGATGCGCGGGCGTCATCACACCTGGACGCGCGTGCGCCTCAATCTGCAGCACGTCCCGGTCGACGCCCGCCCCGCTCCGGAACCGCTCGATCCCGACGAGACCAGCGCCGTCAGCCCCGCCGCGTCCCCGCGCCGAACACCTTCGCGAGCTCGTAAGGCGCGGTGACCTCGAGCTGATCGTAGCGGCACGCCTGCGGCGGCTTGTCGGGACGCCAGCGGACGAAGGTGGCGGCGTGCCGGAAGCGCGCCCCCTGCATGTGGTCGTACCTGACCTCGCAGACCCGCTCGATCCGCAGCGGCTCCCACGACAGATCCTTGCCCGCGCTCCAGCGGCTCTGCCCGCCGGGCATGCGATCGGCCGCGGCGCCGCCGGCCGCCGCCCAGTCGCGCCACGGATGCTCCTGCATCGCGTTCCTGCGCAGCGGCTCGAGCTCGGCGGCCAGCTCCTTCCGCCGCGCCATCGTGAACGACGACGTGACGCCGACGTGCTGCAGCCGGCCGTCTCCGTCGTAGAGCCCGAGCAGCAGCGAGCCGACGAGATCGCCGCCGCTCTTGTGCCAGCGCAACCCCGCCACCACGCAGTCGGCGGTGCGCGAGTGCTTGATCTTCATCATCACGCGCTTGCCGGCCGCGTACCGGCCATCACCAGGCTTGGCGACGACGCCGTCGAGGCCGGCGCCTTCGAAGCGGGCCAGCCACTCGCGCGCGATCGCGGGATCCTGTGTCATCGGGGTGAGGTAGACCGGCGGACGCACCTTCGCCAGCAGCCGCTCGAGCAGCCGCCGCCGCTCCGCCTGCGGCAGCGTCCGGAGGTCGCGGCCATCCGCGGCGAGCAGGTCGAAGGCAACAAACGCGGACGGCGTCTCGGCCGCCAGCTTCGCAACCCGCGACGCCGCCGGATGCAGGCGCAGCTGCAGCAGGTCGAAGTCGAGGCCGGCGTCGGTGGCGATGACGATCTCGCCGTCGAGCACGCAGCCGGCCGGCAGCCGCGCCAGCAGCGCCTCGTGCAATTCGGGAAAATAGCGATCGAGCGGACGAAGGTCGCGGCTCTGAATGTACACGTCGGCCGCACCGCGAAAGACGACCGCGCGGAAGCCGTCCCACTTCGGCTCGTAGAGCAGTCCGGCGGCCTCCGGGAGACCGTCGGTGAGCTTGGCGAGCAGCGGCTCGATCGGCGGCGCGATCGGAAAAGCGCCGCCGGCCGGCGGTGCGGCGGCGTCCGGCGCTGCCCTGCTAACCGCGGCCCTCGGTGTTCGTTTCATCGCCATCGTCGGTCTCCCGAAGCGCTGCGCCCGGAAGGACCTCGCAGCATGGCTATCCGTGACTGGCGGCTACCCGGTCGACTACGGTGTCGTCGGCGCGGCGTTCCCGGCGGCCTGGTAGACCCTCAGATTGCTGATCGACCAGGCCGGCGCGTCCGCGACGGTGTCGGTCTGGGTGATCCGCACGAACTTGGCGCGGACCGGGGCGAAGGTGATTGCCGTCCGTGCGCCCTCCCCTTTCCCCTCGGCGACCGGTTGGCTCCAGCGGGTGCCGTCGGCCGACACCTGCACCGAGTAGCCGCGCGGATAGCCGATGACCGGAGCGGCCGGCGCCGCTGCCGGGCCGCCGCGTCCCCTGCCGCCGCCGACCGAGGCGGAGTCGAACTGGAGCTCGGTGAGGAGCACCGGCTGTTCGAGCTCGATCGTGAACGACATCCCGGGCGCCTGCGGCGCGCCCGAGCTCCAGCCGCGCAGCGTCGCGGCGGCGGCGGCGCTCTCGGCGCCGTGGCTGGCGGTCAGCTTCCACGTCCGGGCATCGAGCGGGTGCGGCAGCGACGCCTCGATCTCGGCAACCGTCCAGAGCGTCTTGCGGCCCGCGGTCGCGGCGCGGACGCGCGCCACGTCGGCCGGCGTCACCATCCCGGCGCTGTTGCCGAAGCTGCCGCGGACGTAGGACGCGATGCCCGCTACCCATTCGTCGCTGCTGGCGCCCATCGGCACCATCACTTCGGGATAGGTTCTGCCATCGACCGGCCCGGTCAGTCCCTGGAGCAGCACCTTGATGATGTAGTCTCGATGCCCCTGGACGCGCGGCGAGCCGGCGAGCGGCGGCGCCATCGCGGTGCCGGCCGGCGCGCCGGCGAGCGGCTGGCCAAGACCGTCCGCGCCGTGGCAGGCGAAGCAGACCCCGCCGAAGATCTCGCTCCCCTGCTGGAGGCGCTTCTGCTGCTCGGCCGTCAGCGGCCCGCGCCGCCCGCCGCCGCCGGCGCTGGCCGCCGGCGACATCAGCCGATCGGCAATCAGCGCCAGGCCACCGGCCGGGTTCGCGGCGCGGGCGGCCTTGATCAGGTCTGCGGCGTCGGGCAGCTTGAACAGGTTGACGGTCAGCATCGCCTGGATCGCCACGCTCGTATCCTTGTCCTTCGTCAGGGACCGGTAGTCGCCGGCCAGGGACTTGTCGCCCGCCTTGTAGAGCGTTTCGCTGGCGCGGATCGCCTGGATGCGCATGCGCGGGCTGGCATCCTCCATCGCGTAGCGGACCAGCTGCGGGTTGAGGGCGCCGAGGCCCTCGAGCGTCCACAGCGCGTGGAAGCGGGCCACCGGATTCGCGGACGTCCGCACCAGCTGCTCGAGCGCCGGCACAACCGACCGGTCCTGCTTCAGCACCAGCAGGCGCTGCGCCATGTCGCGCCACCAGCCGTTGGGATGCGTCAGGTGCGCGACCAGCTGCGCCGGGGACTCGCCGTACATCCGCGGTCCGGCGAAAGCGGGCTCGATGGCCGCGATCGCCGGCTGGCCGATGTTGGTGTCCGAGGCCGGCACCGCTACCCGACCGTCGTAGCGGAGCCGCCAGATGCGGCCGTGTGCCGACACCTTGTCGAGCTGATACTGCTCGATCTTGGCGCGCAGGTACGAGCCCGGTCCGGACCACTCCCGCTCCTGGATGATGCCGTGATACATGTCGGCGACATAGAGCGTCCCGTCGGGGGCGTTACTGATGTTCACCGGGCGGAACAGCTGGTCGGTGCTCGTCAGGAATTCGGCGCCGGGATAGACATTGCGCAGCAGCGTCAACCCCGCGACGTTGTCGATCGCGGCGCGGCGGATCAGCCGGCCGACCGGCTCGGTGAACAGCAAGTGGCCCTTGAGATCGGCCGGCAGCCGATCGCCGCGGAAGATCGCCGGTCCGGTCGTCGCCGTGAAGTGATTGAGGTTCTGCGCCGGCATCCGCGTCCGGCCGATGCCTCCCTGCATATCGCCGATCCCCGGCGTCGGCCAGACGACCGCGAAATCCTTCTCGAACCCGTTCTCGATGCCGGCCGGGCAGTTGGGATCGGGCGTGGCCGCCGCCGGCGCTGCCGCCGCGCCGGCCCGGCCGCCGCGGCCCGCTGCCGGACACGGCGTGAAGCCGCCGTAGTGGATCGGATACTGGAAGTTCATCGGGCCGCGCTCGCCGCCGGCGTCGACGAACCACGGCTTCCCGTCATCGTCGGACGCCAGGCCCCATTGGCCGCCGTTCGGCGCCGTCGCCTCGCGCTGGAAGCCGGCCGGCGTCCAGCGGATCCGGAAGGCGTTGTAGGTGGTGTAGATCCAGTTGTCCATGTTCCAGAGCAGCCCCGCCTTCTGGTGTTCGATGTTGGGGTCGCCGCTCTGGCCGATGCCGGTGAAGACCACTTCACGCTTGTCGGCGACGCCGTCGCCGTTGGTGTCGCTCCACTTGACGAGGTCGTCTGAGTCGGTCTCGCTGGTGAGGATGACGCCGTCCTCGAGCGGCAGGATCATGCGCGGCGCGACGACGTGATCGACGAAGACGGTGTGCTTGTCGTAGCGGCCGTCGTGCTTGGTACTCTCCCACCGGCTGATGCGGCTGATCGGGTCATGCTCGCGGCTGGCCGCGGCATCCATCATGTAGCTGATGAGCTCGCTGACGTACATCCGGCCGTTGCCGTCGAATTCGATCACCGCCGGACTGATCACGTCCGGGTCGGCCGCGACCAGCTCCATGCGGTAGCCGGTCGGCAGGATGAAGCCGGCGGCTTCCTCGGCAGGCGACCGCGGCAGGTACGGCGGCTTCGGCGTGAAATCGGTGCCCTCGTTGGTCATCGGCCCGCGGCCGCCGCCGAATCCGCCGCGCCCCTGCGCCGGCCCGCCGGCCCGGGCCGCGTCGCCGGCGGCTTGCCGCGTCCCGACCGCAGTCATTTCGTACTGCCCGTCCATGACCGCGATGTCGGCTCGCAGGTTGGCTCCGTCGGGCGTCAGCGTCACGACGCTTGAAATCGGCGTGGCCTGGGTCGGGATGAAGTACTTGAGCACCAGGCTCTTCCCGGCGATGGCGAGATCGGTCACCGCTATCGGTGGTCCGCCGTGGCTGACCGTGGCGCGGACGGCGCCGGCATCGGTCTTGATGGCAATACCCAAAGTCCCCATCGGCCCGTCAGTGGCCACCGTCCAGTCCCCGACGAAGGGCGCCGCCTGCGCCGGATTAATCGACGCCGCGCGTCCCGCCTGCGCCGGAGCGCCCCCGCGCAGTGCGACCGGCAGGAGGGTCACGAACAATGTGCCCGCGGCGACGACGAGCAGCCGAACCGACGCGGATCTGAACCGGCGGGTCATACGAGTACTCCTGAGAGATGTCGGGGAGCGACCGCCGGCGGCAGGGCCCAGGGATCGAAGGACCCGCGCCGAACGTCGCGCACGCTGCGGCATTTATACATTGATTCGTCGCGCGCCGGAACCGGCGGGCGGCGGCGTCAGGCCGGCAGCCGCGCGGCGAACACGGTGCCGCCGGCGCCGCTCGACAGGATGCGCAGCGTGCCGCCGTGCGCTTCTGCGACCCACCGCGCGATCGCCAGTCCCAGGCCGGCGCCGCCGGCGGCCCGGGCGGTGTCCAGACGGACGAAGCGTTCGAAAACCCGCTCCTGATCCGCCGCCGGGATGCCCGGCCCGCTGTCCGCCACCCGCAGCAGCAAGTCGCCGTCGGCCGCGGTCAGCGTCAGCGACACCCTCCCTCCGTCCGGCGTATACGCGAGTGCATTGCCGAGCACGTTCAAAATCATCCGCCTGAGGAGCGCATCGTCGCCGGTCATTTCGAGCGGCTCGAGCATCGTTTCGATGGCGATGTGCTTCGCCGCCGCGCGGGCGCCGAGATCGCGGGCGCATTCATCGACGAGCGCCGCCAAATCGAGGCGCGCCAGCCTGATCGGATAACCGCCGCCGTCGGCGCGTGCCAGGACGAGCATATCGTCGACCAGGCGAGTCAGCCTCGACGCTTGCTGCGAGACGACGCCCAGCGCCTCGCGATACTCGGCGTCCTGGCGGTTGGGCTGGCTGAGCGTCACGTCGGCCGCGGTCCGCATCACCGAGACCGGCGTGCGCAGTTCGTGGGACGCGTCGGCCATGAACCGCCGCTGCGTCACCAGCGCGCTGCCAAGGCGGTCGAGCACGTGATTGAAGGCGCCGGCGAGTTGCGCCAGCTCGGTCGTGGAGGCGGGCGCGGTCAGGCGTCGATTGAGCGTCTGCGCGGTGATCGCCTGGGACTGCGCTGCCATGATCGCCAGCGGCCGCAGCCCGCGCCGCGCCACCCACCAGCCACCCGCAATCGCGAACAGCAGCGCCAGCGGAATGCCGATGAGCGTCGCCTTCAGCAAGGCGCGCCATTGGCCGGTGGCCTCGTCCAGCGGTGCGCCGACGACGACGAAATACCGGCGTCCGCCGGCACTCCGCGCCCGTACCAGCACGCGCCACGGCCGGCCGCCCGGGTCGCGCAGCGTGGCCGCGGCTCTCGGGAACGCGCCGGCCTGCCGTGCGGGCAGCGGCAGGCGTGGCGCTGCCGTGCCGACGGGGGCGCCGTCGGCGTCGAGCACCTGCACCGCGCCGTCCTCCGGATGGACGACCGCCGCGACCTCGTTCGCGGCCAGCGGCAGGCTCTTCAGTTCCACCAGTTCCTCTGCCAGCAAACCGGTCGCGGTCGCGCTGACGGACTTCAGGCCGTCGTCGAACTGATCGAGCAGCAGGCGCCAGTGCAGCCACAGGACGCCGCCGCTGAAGAGCGCCACCGTGAGCACCAGCAGCAGCGCATACCAGACCGTCAGGCGCGTTCGCAGGGAGAGCTGCACGGTGGGTCAGAGGAGCTGGTATCCCTGGCCGCGCCGGGTCCGGATGAGCGACGGTTCGTCGTCGTCGTCCAGCTTCCGGCGCAACCGCTGCACGTAGACATCCACGACATTCGAGAAGGCGTCATAGCTGTCGTCCCAGACGTGCTCGGCGATGTCGGCCCTGCCGACGACGTCGCCGGAGCGGCGCGCCAGGTATTCGAGCAGCGCGTATTCGCGGCTGGTCAGTTCGACCTCGCGGCCATGGGACCAGACGCGCTGCCCGGGCAGGTCGATCGAGAGGTGGCGGATCTCGAGCCGATCCGGCGCCAGCGGGCGGCGATCCCGGCGCGTCAGCGCCCGAACCCGCGCCAGAAGCTCGCGGAAGTCGAACGGCTTCGTGAGGTAGTCGTCGGCGCCGGCATCGAGGCCCTCGACGCGCGCCTCGACCGCGTCGCGCGCGGTCAGCATCAGGACCGGTACGTCCGCGCCGGCCGCCCGCAGCCCGCGGCAGACGCTCAGGCCGTCCCGGCCGGGCAGCATCACGTCGAGGATGACGGCGTCGTAGTCGTTCTGCTGGCACTGCGCCGCGGCGGCAATCCCGTCAACCGCGACGTCGACCGCGTGGCGCGCTTCGCGCAGCCCCTTGGCGATGAAGCGGGCGGCGGCGGGCTCATCCTCGACCAGCAGGATCCGCATGTGCGGGTCAGTTTACCGGAGCGGCCGGCCGGCGGCATCGAGCTCGATCGACGACTTCTTGCCCGTACGACTGCGCAGCTGCGCCTCGTAGTGCGTCGTCCCGTGCGTCACGACCGACTCCAGCCGCTCGACCCGGCCGCGGCCCTGCAGCGCGGCGCGGACGGCCGCCGGGGCCGCCGCCGAATCGATCTCTTCTTCGACCTCGTAGACCACGCCTTCGGCATCGATCATCAAATCGCGGGACCTGCCGTTGACCAGCGACTCCACTTCATAAACGGTCTTGCCGTGCTCTTGTTCCCTGGCGACGCCCTTCAGCACGGCGTTCCTGGTCTCCGCCTCCACCGTCGACCGGACGGCGGGCGGAAGCGTCGCCAGCGCCTTCCGGGCTCTGCTCTGAGCCGACGACCCTGCGGCGGAAGACGCTCCGGAACTCTGCGGCGCGGCGCTCACCGGACGGGACGGAAGTGCGGCAGAGCCGACGACGGTCAACGCGATCATGAAACGGTGCAGACTCTTCATCTCAGTGCTCCTGACTAAAAGCGCAATCCCGCCGACAGCTGCAGCCGTCGCGGCGGCTGCGCCGAAATTGGCCGACCGAAGAACGGGGACGTCAGCGTTCCGACGTATCCCGAATAGTTCACATGGTTGACAAGGTTGAACGCATCGACGCTGACCGACCAGCCGGCGCCTGCGTCTCCCGGATGCGAGCCGATCTTGAACTCGTGGGTCCACCGCGCATCGAGCAGCGCCGTACCGGGCCCCTGCAGCGAGTTGCGGCCGACGCCGGCCGGGCGGGCATTGGTCTGGCCGGTGTGGTAGTCGTCGCGCCCGGTCAGCAGTGAATACGGGCGGCCGGAGCCGAGCGACAGGCTGAGGCCGACATCGGCCCACGCCCCGGCTTTCAGCTGGACGAGCGATTCGAGACGATGCCGCTGGTTGAAGCTGGCCCGGCCCCATTCGCCCGCCAGATCGTAATTGTTCGCAGGCAGCGCGTTGATGCCGGCCGTGTCGTTGTGCGCGGTCGCCAGGGTGTACTGCACCGAGCCGCGCAGCCGCGGCGCGAGGCGGCCGCGGGCGATGAACTGCAGCGACTGGGCGGTCTGGGCTCCGGTCGACTCGATCTGCCGGATCTGGCCGAACGCCGGGTCCGGGCGGAACGCGTACGCGGGGGGCGGGGGCGCGTTCACGTCGCGGGATCGGAACTGCGCGACGCCGCGCGACCCGACGTAATTCATCGCCACGGTCGTCCCCTTGCGGACCACGCGCTCGAGGCCGAGACCGTACTGGGTCGTATAGGGAATGCGAATGTCCGGCGCGAGCGTGACGATGCTGCGGACCGGCGCCGACAACTGTCCGAGGCCGAACGGATCCGGGTAGGACGGGTTCAGCAGGATGATTCGTAATAGCCGCTCCTCGCGCGAGCGCAGCACCTCCCGAATCGGTCCATCCCCCGCCCGGTCGTAAAACACGCCCGCGCCGCCGCGCAGCGCCATCTTCGGCGTGACCGCATACGCGGCGCTGAGGCGGGGGGCGACGTTGTTGTTGTCGCGGAAGATGTTCTGCCAGTCGTAGCGGAGGCCGGGCGTGATCGAGAAGCGGTCGTTCACCGAAATCTGATCCTGGACGAAGGCGCCGAACACCTTCTGCAGAAACACCAGCCGGCCGTCTCCCTGCTGGCGGGAAAACGACAGCGGACGACCGAGCGCATAGTCAGCGAGCGACGAAAAGGTGAACGTCCCTTCACGGTTGGCGCGATCGTCGAACCCGCGGCGGCTGAAATCGGGAATCTGGACGCCCGCCTTGAACAGCTGCCGGCCGCGGACGAACGTCATCGACTCGGCGAGGTTGAAGTGATCCTCTGTGGTCCGCTGGTCAGCCTGCGCCCCGCCGGCCGTGAAGGCGTCGAGGACGACGATGCGCTGGCCCGGCTGGACGCTCGTGGTGGTGCCCCCTTCGCGTCCGACCAGCAGCCGGAATTCATTCAGCAGCCGGCTGCCCAGCACGCTGCGCGCGCCGAGGATGACCTGGGCCTCGTGTCCGCGATCGTCGATGCCCGACTCTGGGAGGGTCGTGCCGCCGACGCCCTGGTTGCGGGTCTTCGCGGATTCGCCGGTAAACCGGATCGACAGCGTGTGCCGGGCGCCTTTCTGGTGGGTCAGTGACGCCGAGACCTCGAGTCGACTGTCGGGCCGCGGCACCGTCGTCTGCAGGAGCCCGCCCGGCGTCTGGGCGAAGACCAGCGCCTGCTGCTCGTCGTCGCGCCGCTCGATCGTTGTCAGAAACGAGCTGTGCTTCCCGCCGCCGACCGGCCCGCCGAGCACGCCTTCGTAAATCCGCCGCTGCTCCGGCACGCGCGCCGCCGCGAACGGCTCGCGGGCGTTGAAGCGCGCGTCCCGGAACGTCAGATCGGCCGAGCCGCTGTAGTTGTCGGCACCGGCCTTGGTGATGACCTCGATCCGGCCGCGTCCAGGGCGCGGGAACTCGGACGCATACGGATCCTGATTGATCTTGACCTGCTGGATGGCCGACGGCGCGACGCCGACCTTGCGCGCTTCCATGCCGTCGACCACCAGCGTCACGCCGCCGCTGCCGAGCGCCGAGGCGTCGAGAAACCGGGCCAGCGTGCCGACGACGTCGCGGTCGAAGAGCGGCAGGTTCCGCAGCTCCTGGTCGCCGAAGACGACGGCGTCGCGGTTCGCGTTCGCCGCGGCGGCGAGGACCTCGCCGCCCACGGTGATCTCCTGGGTCTGAGATTCGAGGTCCAGCACGATCGTCTGTGCGGGCGGCGCGCGCCGCACCGCGACGCGCACGGCGATGGTGGCGGGGCGGAACCCTGCAAAGCTGACGGTGAGGATATAGGTTCCGGGTGGGATTCGGTCGAGCAGGTACTCGCCCGAGGGTGTCGCGGTGACCGCACGGACGGCCACTCCCGCCTCGGTGCGGAGCTCGACCCTGGCGCCGGGCAGTACCGCGCCAGTCTGATCCCGGACGACGCCGCGAAGCGTCTGCAAGTCGGAGGTCGACACCTGGGGGGACAGCATCACCAACACGAGCGCGAGGATTGACATGAGGCGGGATCAGCATGCCACCCGAATCATGAATCTGCGATGAATGCGGCGCGCGAGCCCGCGGCCAGGTTCGCGCCGATGAGCCGGCTGAGCCCGACGCGGGGATGAGAGAAACGCTGGGGAGCTGGCAGCCGGAGCCGATCAGCTCATCCGGAGTAATGGTGGTGGGTTGCACGTCAGGGCAAAAGAATACCCAAGGTAGGCACGGCATGGCGCCGCGATACAGTCGAGCCATCTGCGGCGGCGCGAAAGTCCCGTGATTCGCAGCCAATCGGCCGCGCCCGCACGGATTGCCCCTTGCATCCGTCGAGGTCGCGATGGACCTCGGCCGCACCCGTATCGTCACCGATTGCGCAGACCGCGTGGAACCTTCCGAGCTCTCCCCTTCCACGCATGAGTTCTGGCGCAGGCTACGCCGCGCGGGCGGGCTCCTCGCCGTGGCCGCCGCCGCACACGTCTGGGTCGTCCCCGCCCTCAACTCGTCCGGGAAGGCAGACGGGTCCGCGCCACGCTCCGCGCTGCGGGACGTCATGGCGATCCGTCCCACGGTGGCCGCGCTCGACGCCGCCGCCGCGACGGCGCCGCCAGCCGTGAAGATCCGGACGCAGTTCGTCACGGCCGGTATCGCCGCGGCGCCGGCGGACGTCAGCGACCTTCCCACCGATCGTCCGCCACGCGCTGGGCTGCGAGTGGTCGGCACGAGCGGTGCCGGCCGGCCGGATCCGGCGGCGGTCCGCGCGAGCGCATCGCTGGAAGGCGCGGCGATTGCGGCGACAGCACCATCGCTGCCGCTGCGCGATCGAGCCTCGTCCGAACGGGCGATCGATGCGACCAGCAGCCCGGTGCTGAGCGAATCCCTCGCACCGCGAGCACCGGTCGCCAGGATATCGGAGGCGGCTGTCCATCGCGCCGAGGAGCATGCCGCCGCGCCAGCCGCTGCGGCGGAGGTCTCCGCCGTCGCCATCGATCGCGCCGCCGCCGCGAAGCGCGAAGAGGAAATCGTCAGGCAGGTGCTTCGTGATTACGCACGGGCGTTCGAGCGGCTCGACGTTCAGGCCGCCAAGGCGCTGTGGCCGACGGTCGACGACCGGGCGCTGCAGCGCGCGTTCCAGCAGCTCGATGCCCAGCAGGTGCGGTTCGCATCGTGCGGCGTCGCCGTGACGGGCCGGGACGCCAATGCCAGGTGCCGGGGCGAAGCGACCTACCGGCCCAAGGTCGGCTCGCGGGTCCTGCGCCTGACCGCCAGGGAGTGGACGTTCAATCTTTCGAGGGACAACGACCGATGGCAGATCGTGAATGCGACGCTTCAGTAAACAGAGAGCCGGACGCCGGCCTGGTGGCGCCGGAGCGTCAGCCGAAGCGGGATGATCAGCACGATCTGCGGACCGACGCCGCCGCGGCAGCGACGCCGTGCAAGGAATGCGGCTATCCCCGGCCGACACTGGTGAGCGACGGCGATCTGGTTTCCGTCTTCAAGTGTCCGCGCTGCGGCCACTTGTCGGCCCCTCTCAAGAACGGCTAGTGGCGTTACCGAGGTCGCCCGCTGGCCGCGGTCATCCGGTGCGTGATGCGCCTCCACTCGCGCCGGCAGTCCCGTGCTGCCGTGGATCGCGAGCTGGGGGCTTGCGTGCCGCGGCGAGCCACGTCGGGCTGATCGTCGCCGCCGCGGTGCTATTGGCTGTGGCCGCCGAGGCCGCCGCCGAACCGCCCCGGAGGCCCAAAGCGCCGCACCGGCTGCTGGTCATTTCGGTCGATGGCCTCGACTGGCGATACCTCAAGGACGCGGATCGTCTCGGTCTCAGGATTCCCACGCTCCGGCGGCTGATGGCAGAAGGGGATGTCGCCGACGGCGTGGTCGGCGAAAACCCGACGATCACCTGGCCCGCGCACACCACCCTCATCACCGGCGTCCCGCCGCGCCAGCACGGCATCCTCGGAAATGGCCGGCCAGGTTCCGAGACCGGCAGCCGTTACTTCGACACGTCGATGCTGACGGCGCCGACGTTGTGGCAGGCCGCCAAGGCGGCCGGCCTGACTGTCGGCTCGGTCACCTGGCCGGTGACGCTCTCGCACCAGATCGATTTCGACCTGCCTGAATATTTCGCGAGGGGCCACGGCGAAGGCATGGACCTGGCCACGCTCGCCGCGAAGTCGACCCCGGGACTGATCGAGCGGATCGGCGCCTGTTATCCGGCCTTTCTCGAACCGACGCTGACCGACCGGACCAGAACTCTGGCGGCGCTGTACATGACCCGAACCGCCGGCGCGGATCTGACGCTCCTGCACCTGATGGATCTGGACGCCGTGTCCCACGCGCAGGGCCCCTTCACGCCGGCCGCCGACGGCACACTGGAATACACCGACGAGCTCCTGGCGACGCTCATCGACGCCGCGCCGTCCGACCTCGACGTCGCACTCGTCTCGGATCATGGATTCGAGAAGATCGACCGCGAACTGAACGTGCCGGCATGGCTGGCGGCGCAGGGGTCAACGACGTGGCTGTCGTGGCTGGAGTCGTGGCTCTCGGGACACTCGACCGAGCACGGCCTGGTCGTGATGGCGGGGCTGATCGCCACGCACGACGCTGTCGTCGCCCAGGCGTTCGCCCGGGAGGCCGGGCGGCCCGACTCCGCGCTCGGCCGCCTCGTGCCGCGCGCCGAGCTCGAGCGGTGGGCGCCGGAACTGCAGAACGTGCTGGCGGCCTATGAACCTCCGCCGCACGTGCTTTTCGTGGCTGATGCCAGCCGTCACGAATTGTACGAGCATCCGCGAGAGCCCGGCAGCCACCACTTCTGGCCGGGCCGTGCGGACTTCCGGTCGGTGTTCGTGCTTTGGGGCCCCGGCGTCGCCGCCAGACACGAGCCCGAGATCTCGATGCTGTCGATTTATGCCCGGCTCGCCGCGCCGCTCGGCCTGCCGCCTGCCAGCCAGGCCGCCGCGCACTGACACCGCCCGGGCGCCCGGGCTGTCTGGCGCATGGGCCGACGGTCTGACCGCCGAATCGGCTCAGAATGCCTCTCATCGCGGCCAGCCTGTACGCTTTGACCTCCGCCGTCGTTATTGCTGATCACCTGTTCAGATTGGACCGCCGGGGGCATCCCCGCAGGAAGCAGCAAGACGACTATGAATTTGCCGACGACGCTCGAAGAGTGCCACACGCTGATCCGTCAGCTGAACGAAGACAATGCCGCCCTTCGGAAGTCGGGTGAGGATTTCGGGCACCTGGCCGAACGGCTGAATCTCGCGTTACAGGAGTCTCGGCGTGACCGCCTGACATCGCTCGGTCCGGCGGCGGGCGCACGCGCCAGGATGTCCCGGCACGAAGGGCCCGGCCCGCGGACGTTCGGCTGGTCCGCGTGGGAGCCGGCCCGTCCGGCAGGCCGGCACCATTCCGTCACCGATCGGCCTATCGGCTTCCGAGAATGCGCAGCCCCACTGGCGACGAAACTTTGAAGGCCGCCTGAGTCACGACGACGGATTGCCCCCCTATCACGAGGGTCCCGCTGCGGCTGTTGGCCGAGGCGTTGGGGGCGACGGTATACGCCGCCGTCCCCGATCCGGTACCCCCTCCGGACACCGTCAGCCACGAGGTGTTCGCCGACGCTGACCAGGCGCAGCCCGCCTGCGTCGTCACCGGCAGCGTCGCCGTCGCGCCGCCGGCCGGTATCGTGAGGGTCAGCGACCCGACCCCGACGCTGCACGCCGCGGACTGAACGATCGAGACGCTCTGGCCGGCGACCATCACGGTGGCGGTCCGGGCGGATGCCGTCGTGTTGACCATGAGACTCAGCCGGACGGTGCCGGGACCGCTGCCGGCGGCGCCGATGATGACCGGCGCCCATGCCGCGCTGCTCGAGGCGGTCCACGCGCACCCGGCGCCGGCCGTCACCGTCACGGTGGCGGTCCCGCCGGCGGCGGCCGCTGACTGTGACGCCGGAGAGATCGTCGTCGCGCACCCGGCCACACCGCTCTGGGTTACCGTGAACGCAGTCCCCGCGATCGTCAGTGTTGCGACCCGGGTCGTCGCGGCGGTCGTCGCCGCCGCCGTGAAGGCGACCGTGCCGTTTCCCGCGCCGGTCGCGCCGCCGGTGACCGTCAGCCAGCCGGCGCTGCTGCTCGCCGTCCAGCCGCAGCCCGTGCCGGCCGTGACCGCCACGGTGCCCTGGCCCCCCGCGGCGGGGAACGTCTGGGCGCTGGCCGCCAGCGACGGCGCACAGGGACCGGAAAAGCCAAAAGTGTTCGACGCCAGGCTCGCCGAGACACCGCTCGGGCCAACGGCGGAGACGACCGCCTCGTAGGTGACGCCGGGCAGCAGCGGCGCGCTCAGGCGCGATACGAAGTCGAGCCGGATCAGGCCGTCAGCATCGGGGTCCGGTTTGCCAAGGTCCGCCGTCGCCAGCGGCAGGGCGGCGCCGACGACGAACACCTCGAGGGCGTAGCGCTCGAGCAGCGGCGCGCCGCTCGCGTCGAGCAGCGCATGTTCGGCCGACGGGATGAATTCGACACGCCGCGCGTCGATGATGCTCTGCGCGCCGGCCGCGGGAGCGAACAGCAGCGCGGCGAGCACGGCAAGGCAGAGAGCGGTCGCAGCAGTCCTGGCAATCGATGACATGGGTCCTCGTCGGGCACGGCCCGGTGCAAAGCGCGTGGATAACGAGGGTTGTGCAGGATCGATTCCTCCCCGAACAGTTCCGGGAAGTGGTTGGAAGGCAGCTACTTACGCGGACGATCGAAGATCGAGCGGCCGCGTTTGATAACGCTTTCGTGCCGCCCCGGGCAGATGTGTGAATTTGTGTGCGGAGGCGGCACAGGCGCGGTTCGCGGTCCGCTCCGGACGCTTTAGGGCGCGATGTAGGTGGTCTTGACGGTGGTGTAGAACTCCGCCGCGTACCGGCCCTGCTCGCGCGGGCCGTAGCTCGACGCCTTCCGCCCGCCGAACGGCACGTGATAGTCCACGCCGGCGGTCGGGAGGTTGACCATCACCATGCCGGCCTGGGCGTGCCGCTGGAAGTGCGAGGCATGCTTCAGCGACGTCGTCACGATGCCCGACGACAGGCCGGACTCGGTGTCGTTGGCAATCGCCAGCGCTTCGTCGTAGTCGCGCGCGCGGATGACGCAGGCGACCGGCCCGAAAATTTCTTCCCGCGAGATCCGCATGGCGTTGGTCGCCTCGACGAACAGCGCCGGCGACAGGTAATGCCCCTCGGTGGCGCGCGCCAGGCGCTCTCCGCCGATCGCAAGCCGCGCCCCTTCCTGCTGGCCGAGCGCGATGTACTCGAGGTCCTGATCGAGCTGCGGCTGCTCGACCACCGGGCCGATCTCGGTGCCCGGAGCCAGGGCGTTGTCGACCCGCAGCGCACCGAGCTTCGCGGTCAGCGCCGCCACGAACCGGTCGTGGATGCCCTCGGTGACGACCAGCCGAGATGACGCGGTGCAGCGCTGGCCGGTCGAGAAGAATGCCCCCTGGACGGCGACGTTCACCGCTGTCCCGAGATCGGCATCGTCAAGGACGACGAGCGGGTTCTTGCTGCCCATCTCGAGCTGGAACCGGGCCATCCGGCTGACCGCCTTGCGGGCGATCTCGCGGCCGGTGGCGACCGAGCCGGTGAAGCTGATGGCGGCGACGTCGGGGTGGTTGACGAGCGTATCGCCGACCACCGAGCCGGAGCCGATGACGAGGTTGAACACACCGGGCGGCAGTCCGGCGGCGGCGAGAATCTCGGCGAGCACCCACGCGCAGCCGGGGGTCCACTGGGCCGGCTTGAAGACCACGGTGTTGCCGAACGCCAGCGCCGGCGCCATCTTCCAGGCCGGGATCGCGATCGGAAAATTCCACGGCGTAATCAGGCCGACGACGCCGAGCGGCTCGCGCGTGATCTCGACATCGACGCCGGGACGGACCGACGGCAGCTTCTCGCCGGAGAGCCGGAGCGCCTCGCCGGCGAAGAACTTGAAGATGTGGCCGGCGCGAACCGTTTCGCCGATGCCTTCCGGCAGCGTCTTGCCCTCTTCCCGGGCGAGCAGCCGGCCGATCTCCTCGCGGCGCGCGAGGATGTCCGAGCCCGCCTTGTCGAGGATGTTGGCGCGATCCTGAATCGAGCTCACCGACCACGCCGGAAAGGCGTCGGCGGCGGCCGCAACCGCGGCGCGCGTGCCGGCGGCATCGGCCTGCGCGTACTCGCCGATGACGTCGCTGAGGTCCGACGGGTTGCGGTTGGGGGCCCAGCTGCTGCCGGCGACCCACGCCCCGCCAATGTAGTTGTGAAATCTGTTGGCCATGTGTGTTTGTCAGAGCAGCCCGCGCCGCGAAAGATTCGTCATCAGCGCGACGGCGCCGAACGTCCAGGGGGCGATGAGGTCGGTGCGGTTCACCCGGTTGACGAGCGCACCGAGCTGCGGCGCCTGCACGCCCACGATATCACCCGCGACGTGGGTGAAGCCCTGCCCGGCCCCGAAGCGGTCCATCGTCGGCGCGAACATCGTGCCGAGAAAGAGCAGCAGTCCGTCCGGGTACTGGTGGTTGGGGCCGATCGCCTGGGCGACGAGATCGAGCGGGTCGCGGCTGATCTTCGCCATCGAACTGTGCGCGATGACCTGGAAGCCGTCGGGCCCTTCGATGTCGAGCGTGAGCTCGGCCCGGCGGACGTCGTCGATGCCGAAGCCGCCGTCGAAAAGCCGGATCAACGGGCCGATCGCGCACGACGCGTTGTTGTCCTTGGCTTTCCCGAGCAGCAGCGCGCTCCGCCCTTCGAAGTCGCGGAGGTTGACGTCGTTGCCGAGCGCCGCGCCGACGACCCGCCCGGCGCTGCTCACCGCCAGCACGACTTCCGGCTCCGGGTTGTTCCACGACGACTTCGGATGGATGCCGACTTCGGCGCCGGTCCCGACCGCGGACATCGGCGCCGCCTTGGTGAAGATTTCGGCGTCGGGCCCGATGCCGACCTCGAGGTATTGCGACCAGGCGCCCTGCGCGATCAGCACCGCCTTCAGACGGGCCGCCTCCGGCGAGCCGGGCGTGACGGTCTGCAGATCGGCGCCGACGACCGCGGTGATTGTCTGCCGCAGCGCCGCCGCCCGGCTCGAATCGCCGCGCGCCTGCTCCTCGATGACGCGCTCGAGCATGCTGGCCACGAACGTCACCCCGCTGGCCTTGACGGCCTGCAGGTCGCACGGCGCCAGCAGCCACGGCAGCCGCTCGTCGCGCGCATCGTGGCGGGAATTGGCGAACACTTCGGCGATGCTGCCGAGGCGCGCCAGTCCGCCAGCGGAGCGCACGGCGCCGGCCGGATCTTCGAGATCGAGCAGCTGGCTCGACGTCGCCGCGAGCCGCGTCAGATCGAAGAGGTCGCCGTCACGAACCGCCACCACGGTCGGGCCCGCTCCCGGCACCCAGGCCCGGCCAACGAGCACCGCCTGGGACCGATCGCCCGGGAGCGCCGTGCCGGCATCCAGCCACTTGTCCATCGCTCCATTATCCACGCGCCCGGCGGTTGCAGTCCGGCGTTCGCGGCGGCGGTGTTAAGATCCGCCCGGCCGCCCCGCCGCGTCACCTGGCAGATGCCGGTGGCGGGGGGGTCGCGCAAGGGGCGACACATGCGGATCGGGATCCTCACCAACGAATACCCACCGAATGTCTACGGCGGCGCGGGGGTTCACGTCGAATACCTGACGCGTGAGCTGGCCGCGCTCGACGGCGGCGCGCATCAGGTCGAGGTCCTGTGCTTCGGGGAGCAGCAGTCGCAGCACGGCGGCCTGCGGGTCCGCGGCGTGCAGGCGCCGGCGGCGGTCCCGGCGGCCGATGCCCGGCACGCGCGGCTGTTCGCCACCCTGATGCAGGACCTCGTCATGAGCGGCGCGCTGCCGCCGGTCGACGTCGTCCATTGCCATACCTGGTACACGCACTTCGCCGGCTGCATCGTGAAACAGCTCCAGGGTGTGCCGCTGGTG
This sequence comes from Acidobacteriota bacterium, assembly GCA_031393955.1. Classification (GTDB taxonomy): domain Bacteria; phylum Acidobacteriota; class Vicinamibacteria; order Vicinamibacterales; family 2-12-FULL-66-21; genus JALZOC01. Next base: position 28,977 of record JANMWI010000107.1, on the reverse strand, counting down.
CTGACGACGCATTCGCTCGAGCCGCACCGTCCGTGGAAGGCGGAGCAGCTCGGCACCGCTTATCAGGTGACCACGTGGCTGGAACGGACGGCGTACCAGAACGCGGACGGCGTGATCGCGGTCTCGGCGGCGATGAAGCAGGACGTCCACGATCTCTACGACGTGCCGCTCGACCGCATCCGCGTCATTCACAACGGCATCGACCTGCAGCAGTACCGCCCGCTGCCGGACCCTGCGGTGCTCCGCGACCACGGCATCGATCCCACCCTGCCGTACGTGCTGTTCGTCGGCCGGATCACGCGGCAGAAAGGGATCATTCACCTCGTCAACGCGATCCGCTTCCTTGATCCCGGCGTCCAGATGGTGCTCTGTGCCGGCGCGCCCGATACGCCCGAGATCGGCGCCGAGATGACCGCCGCCGTCGAACGGGCGCGGACCGAAAGCGCGCATCACATCGTCTGGATCCGCGACATGCTGCCCAGGGAGCAGACGATCGCGCTCTACACGCAGGCGGCGATCTTCGTCTGCCCCTCGGTCTACGAGCCGTTCGGGATCATCAACCTCGAGGCGATGGCGTGCGGGACGCCGGTCGTCGCCGCGGCGGTCGGCGGCATTCCGGAAGTCGTGGACGATGGGGAGACCGGGCTGCTCGTGCCGACCGGAGCGGCCGACGGCAGCGTCGAGCCCGCGGAGCCGCTGCAATTCTCGCGGCGCCTGGCGGCGGCCGTGAACACGCTGACGGCCGACCCGGCAAGGCGGGAGGCGATGGCGCGGAAGGCGCGGCGGCGGGTCGAGGAGCTATTCAGCTGGACGAGCATCGCGCGGCAGACGGCGGACTTCTACGCCAGCCTGATCGCGCGTTGACGCCGAGCCGGCGTCAGTGGCCGACGGAGCGCGCCTCGCGGCCCGCACCCGACGTGCCGGACCACAGCGCCGAGCCGGCCCATGCCCCGAGCCGCATCAAATAGCGGACATCGCGGCCGGAGCAGCGCAGAGCGCGAACCGCCACCCCGGCGGGGCCGAGATGGCGCGGCGTCCGGCGCCCGGCACGCATACCGATGAGCCGCTCCCCCGCCGTCGCGCCGGCAATACCTCCGAAGAATACGAAGTAGCAGGCGGCCAGCACGCCGCCGAGCAGCGCGAAGACGACCGCTGCCGGCCGTCCGAACGCGGACGGATTCGAGCCCGACAGCAGCACGGCGCCGACGACCGTGACGGAGAGGACGCTCCCGACCAGGGCGCCGTCGGCGGCCACCGCCGCGAGCGGCCGCCACGGCGGAAAGAGGACGGTGCCCGATTGCGGCTCCCTCGCCAGGCAAATCCGTGGCGAAGAGAGTGCCGCGCGCAGAGACGGCCGGCTCACGGACGGTTCCGGAGCCGGCTCAGCCGGGCGAAGACCGCGCAGCCGGGCGAGCGCCGCGACCGGGTCTTCGGCGATTGGCAGCAGCGCCGCGCACTCCGCCAGCGCCGCGTCAGGATCGATCGCCACCGCTGTGGCATAGCGCCGGATCGCGGCGCGGGCGTAAAAACCTGAGGGAAGATCCGCCAGCCGGCCTTCATCGATGGCCTCGAGGAGCCGCTCCCCGATCCCCGTCCGCTTCGCCAGCGCCGCACGAGTCTCCCGGCGCGCTTCTCTCGCCAGTCTCAGCCGTTCATGTACAGGAACATCCACGGTGCACCCTCTCCACTGCTATCGACCGTAGCGGGGCGATTCTTTACGTCAGCCGTAGCGGGACGTAATCGGGCAGCGAAAGCTGCGGACGGGGTGATAGGATAGCGGTCTCCTGCGAAGCGCGGCGACCCCATCTGTATTCCTGACGGACGATGACAGAGCTCACCAGCACCCCAGAAGATCTTTCCACCGGACTGTCGATCACCGGCGACCTGAGCGCGGACGAGGACGTCGCCATCCGCGGCCGGTTCGACGGACAGATCTACCTGCCGGGTCACCACCTGTCGATCGAGGCGACCGCCTCGGTGAAAGCGAAGATCGTCGCTCGGTCGGTGACGATTGGCGGGACGATCGAAGGCACGATTGTCGCGACGGAGCGCGTCTGGGTCACGGCGACGGCGCGTGTCCGCGGCCATCTCACGACCCCGGCGATTACCCTCGCCGAGGGCGCGCAGTTCACGGGCACCATCGATCCCGACCGCAGCGAGTCGGCGATGCACGTCGCGCGCTACCGCGCCAAACAGGCGTAGCCGGCGTCCGCCTCAGGTCTGCTCCTGCAGGGAGGCGGCGACGAACTCTTCCACCCGGCGCAGCGCCCCGCGCCGCTGCCACCCTTCGAGCGTCACGCGATCGCAGCCCGCCAGATCCGCCAGGAACGTCTCGTGCATGGCGCAGGCGATCGCCGCGTCGTGAAAGCAGATGTTGTTCTCTTCGTTGTGCGCGAACGACCGGTTGTCGAAGTTGGTCGTGCCGATCGTCGCCCAGACTGCGTCGACAATCATTGTCTTGTGGTGCAGCATCGTGCGGTTGAATTCGAGCACCTCGATCCCGGCGGCGAGCAGCGGACCGAACAGGCGAACGCTGTTCTGGCGCGCCAGCCAGTTGTCGTTATGGATGCCCGACACCATGATGCGGACGTCAACGCCGCGCTTCCTCGCCTCGATCAGCGCGTCGAGCGCTGATTCGTCCGGGATGAAATACGGGTTCGCGATATAGATCGACCGCCGCGCGCAGATGATCGACAGGTAGTACATCGTCCGGACCGTGGAGGTGCCGATTTCCGGGGAGCTCATGATCGTCTGGATCGCGAGCGGTCCGGCCGGTGCCCCCGGCGTGGGGTAATAGAGCGGCCCCGAGATCAGCTCGCCGGTCGTCTGCAGCCAGTTCTGCGCGAAGCCGGTCTGGAGCGGGGTGACGCCCGGGCCCTCGATCCGGATCTGCGTGTCGCGCCAATGCTCCGGACCCTCGGCGTTGCCGCGCCAGTGGTCGGCGATGCCAGCGCCGCCGGTGAAGGCGACCCGACCGTCGAGGATCAACGACTTGCGGTGGGTCCGGTGGTTGAAGCGGCCGAGCGAATACCAGCGGATCGGGTTGTACCAGGCCAGCTGGCAGCCGCCGGACTCGAGCGTCGTCAGGATCTCGGCGCCAATCGAGGACGAGCCCACCGCGTCGAGGAGGATCTTGACCCTGAGGCCCTCGGCGGCGCGGCGCGCCAGCGCCGCCGCGAAGGTCTTGCCCATCTCCCCCGACCAGTAGATATAGGCTTCGATCGTGATCGAGTGCTGCGCCGTGTCGATCGCCTCGAGCATCGCCGGGTAGAACGCCGCGCCGTTGTGGAGGATCTCGATCCGGTTGCCGGCGGCGAACGGCACGCCGGTGGCGCCGGCCATGGTCGGCAGGAACTCCTCGTCGTCGACGCCGAACTCGTGGTCGAGGCCGTAGCTGGGGGGAAATTCCTCCGGCGCGATCAGGTAGCTGACAAGACCCATCGCCCCCATCCCGATTGCCCATCCCCACTTGTTGCGGACCATGTTGTAGAGAAACGCCAGCGCCCACGGCCACCACGACCACAGCAGCCGCCGGACGCGGGTCCAGAAGCGCAGGATGCCTTTGGGGCGGCGCTTGAGGGGATCGGGAGCGAGACGATGCCGCCAGTAGCGCGGCACCGTCCGGCGGCGCCAGCGCGGCTTGCCGGGAGGGCGGGTCAGGATGCGCTGCCGGGCCGGACGGCGTGCCGGCCGGCCGGCCGCGGGAGACCGGGGGGCGTCGAGTGGAAGGTCAGGCATCGTGAATCATCCTTGGGCACCCGATGTCGGGCCGTCGCACAGCCGCCGCGCGTCGAGAACGGAGCATATCATCCGCGCCGCGCCGCTCCGGCGACGCCCGGGACGTATAATCAGGACGCATGCATCCCTGGCACGACAGCTACATCGACGACTCGGTCATCGCGACGGCCTTCCCGGTCGTGATCGAAATCCCCAAGGGCAGCAAGAACAAGTACGAGCTGGACAAGGAGACCGGGCTGCTCCGCCTCGACCGCGTTCTGCACAGCGCCGTCTACTACCCGGCCGACTACGGCTTCATCCCGCGCACCTACTGCGACGACGGCGATCCGCTCGACGTGCTGGTCCTCAGTCAGGAGCCGGTGTATCCGCTGACGATCGTCGAGGCGCGGGCGATCGGGGTGATGCGGATGCGCGACGAGAAAGGCATCGACGACAAGATCGTCGCGGTCAGCGTCCGCGACCCCTCCTTCTCCGATTACACCGACAAGGCGCAGTTGCCCAACCACATGCTCCGGCAGGTCCGCCGGTTCTTCGAGGACTACAAGGTCCTCGAGCAGAAGCAGGTGATGATCGAGGACATGGTCGGCCCCGAGGAGGCGATCACGATCATCGCCGAAGCGCTCGAGCTCTATCGCAAGCTGCGCCGCGGCGAGCTCGTCAAGCGCGGCGCGATCTGACCGCCGGCGACGGGCTCAGCGGCGCTCGCCCAGCAGCTCGTCGAGCGGCTGCGTCACCGTTCGGCTGCCGCCGTCGAACCTGCCGAACACCGCGCGGATGATCACCGCGCCGCGCGCGTGCGGGACGGCCGCCAGATTGGCAACAAACGCGTCGCGCGTCCCCGCCCGCGCGAGATAGAACTCCACGTTAGACGTATAGAACGCCGCCAGCCGCACCCGCCGCCGCGCCAGGTCCGCGCCAATCGCCCGTACCGCCCGCGGTCCCGCCAGATCGCCGACCACCGGGATGACCAGATCGCGCGCCTCGAGCGACTTGACGAACTGGAAAGCCGCCTCGGTGCCGAGGAAGTTCGCCGGCGTGCCGTCGTTGGCGGCGGCGAGCAGCAGATCGCGGTAAGTCGGATACCACGGCTGCGGCTGCCGGCCGGCAGTCTGGAAACGCAGATCGAGCCCCGCCGTGATGAAGGTCCGGTGGAACCGTCCAATTGTGCCGAGATCGTCGGCCGACAGCGGCACGCCGTAGCCCGCAATCGCCGCGTCCAGCCGCGTCCTGAGCGCCGCCACCGCCCGCGGATCGGCGCCGTGGTCGTCGATATACCGGACGAGGCGTTCGGTCGGCGCGGCGGCGGGCAGATCCACCGGCGGCGGGCGGCCGAAGAGCGCGGCCAGGTAGTCGCCGCGATTGGCCGACTCGGCGAAGAGTGCCTTGAACAGAAGGTGCAGGAGGAGGTTATCGCGCCGGATGTCGAGGATGAAGGCGATCGATGGTTGGAGCCGCGCGATGTAGGAAAAGTTCTGGTCGGGGCCGACGCCGATGTACGCGCCGCCGCGGAGGTCGGTGCGCGCCAGCGCCGGCACGACGTCCGCGTAGGAGCGTTCGTTCGAGATCAGGTTGTCGGTGTCGAAATAGCCCGGCGGCTCCGACAGCGCCAGGACCTGGTCGGCAAATGCGCTGGGCACCGCGGCCGGGGGGGCGGGGGCAGGATGCCGGCCCGCGGCGAGCAGCGCCGCGACAGCCAGAGCGGCATGGCGGAGCACGGAGGTCACCGCCGGGCGCTCCGCACACCGGCCGCTATGGATGAGGCTGGTGCTTGGCTTGCACGCTTACGAAACAGTAGAGGACGACAGGAAACGCTCATGTCCTCTAACCCCTTGGCAGGGCTGGACTTCGAAGCGAGCCGAGCGGGTGCCGGCGCGGCCAGCGAATCCTAATTTTGTAATCGACCCGGCTATTTCGGTGTACCAGGGTCTCAGCGGCCGACAGAACCATCATGGATTGTGCGGACCAGAACATCGCCGCGACACGCGAGCGCGGGTTCACTCTCATCGAGCTGCTCATCGTCGTCGCCATTATCGGGCTGATTGCCGCGATTGCCATTCCGGGTTTGCGGCGCGCCATGATGTCGGCGAACGAGGCGTCGGCGATTGGATCCCTCCGCGCCATCAGCAGCGCGCAGACCAACTTCGCGTCCGTCGCCGGCAGAGGGGGATTCGCCGGGTCGCTGACCACGCTCGCCACCATCTGCCCGGGAACGTCGAGCGCGTTCATCTCGCCCGACCTGTCCGCCGACCCGTCGAACAAGTCCGGGTATCTCGTCGCGCTCGCGCCGGCGGCAGCGTCGACGCCCGGGCTCGCCGACTGCAACGGGACCCCGACCGAAACCGCCTTCTACGCGACCGCGGTCCCGGCCGTGGCCGGCTTCAGCGGCCAGCGCGCGTTTGCGACCTCGGGCGGCGGGACGATTTTCTACGACAGCACCGGCATCGCGCCGACCGAGGCGCAGATGGCCGCCGGCGGCGGCGGCACCGCGCTCCGCTAGTCGGGGCCGCCGACCGCGGCGCGCATCACCACCACCACCGCACCCGGGATCGTCGTCACCTGCAGATCCTCGGCATAGGCGAGCACGTCGTCCAGCCCACGCGCCGCCAGGAGCTGCGCCAGGTCGACATGAATGCTGTCGCCGACGACCTGCAGTCCAGGAGGCAGCGTATCCAGAAATCGCAGCGCCGACCCGGCCATCGCCAGCAGGCCGCCGACCTCGAGCTTGAGGACGAGCACCGGACGTTCGGGGAGGCGGGGCTGCTCGACAATCACCAGCGTCACGTTGATCGGCGGCAGGAACGACGCCGCCGTCACTTTAAAGCGCACCGCCATGCGGTTGCCGTCGCGAGCGCTGACCTGCACGTCGCGCACCGGAGCGGACGGCGGCAGCGCCGCGGCGATCAGTTCGTTGAGCAGCGCGTCCGGCACCGGCAGCGTGATGTCGGCGCGGGCGCCGCGCAGATCGGAGAAGCGGTTGGCACGAAGGCGGGCGAGAATAGCATCCACTCGGGGGTCCACGGCAACGAACTCCTCATGCGTCGGGAAACACGGCCGCAGGGCGGGTGTATACTCGGGCTTTCCGCTTTCCTGAGTCCTGCAGCAGGTGCCAGTCCTCATCAAAGCCACGGTGAGGTGAGACGCGTGTCCGATCCTGCGAATCAGACCCCGGTCGTCCCGCCGGCGCTCTGTCCCGCGTGCCGCTCCAAGGACATCTCGACGACCAGCAAGACGCCCGACACGGCCAGCTACTGGCGCTGCGGCGCGTGCGGCGAGATCTGGAACGTCGGCCGCCTGAAGGAGGCCAGCCGCCATTCCAGCCGGCCGACCTGGCGCTGAAGCGCCGGCGTCGGACCGACACGGATCCTCGCCGCGCGGGTCAGACGGCCGGACCGACCGACGTCCGCCGGCAGTCTTCGCAGCGGAAGTAGAGAATCGGGAATGATTCGGATCGTCCGATAATCCTGGCGTTCGGGCTGCCGCACTTCGGGCACACTTCACGCTGGACGTTCGGGACTTTCACGGCGGAGCGGGGTTTCGGACGCCGTTCTGGCTGGGTTGGCATGGCAGTTCTTTCAATCATATCCGCACTCAAGATGCGCAGGTGTTCAAATCTGCACAGCTGTGGTGGCGCGGGACGCCGGTGGTCCCCCTGATGGTAGGACGCCACTCCACTTCGCCGGGGTTACGGCCGAGTCACGTTGGTCGCAGGAGGTAGCGATGACCGCGAGCGAGAGCAGGCTTCCGATCTGGTCGATCATCGGGCTGGTGGCGCTGGTCGTGCTGGCCATCACTCTCGTCAACTTCTGAAGCGTTCTGACCCGGTCACGGGCCGGACCGGGCCGTCGCTCCGATCCGGCCGCCGGTTGAGCCGGACTGCCGGTGGCGGTCCCACACCGCGAGCTCATCCGTGACGGCCGACGCGACCCTGCAAAACCCCGGGCTCTCGTCCGGCCTCGCGTCCGCGACCGGCGCCGGCGGCCCTCGGATCCTGATAGTCTCCTACCGGCCGCTGTGACTGCACCCATTGCCCCCATTCCCGGCTCCGCCCCGAGCGCACCGCTCGTCATCGGTGTGGCCGGGGGTTCGGGCTCCGGCAAGACCACGGTCGTGCGGCGGATTGCCGACAGCCTCGGCGAGGACGCGGTGACGGTCCTCGAACACGATCGCTACTACCGCGATCGGAACGACCTGCGGCTCGAGGAACGGGCCGCGCTCAACTACGACCATCCCGATTCGCTCGAGACCGATCTGCTGGTCCGCCACCTTCATGAACTGCGCGCCGGGCGGCCGGTGCAGGCGCCGCTCTACGACTTCGCGCGCCACGCCCGGCAGCCGATCACGCTCACGGCGCTGCCGCGCCGGGCGATCATCGTCGAGGGCATCCTGATTTTTTCGGACCCGCCGCTGCGGGCGCTGATGGACGTCAAGGTGTTCGTCGACGCCGACGACGACACCCGGTTCATCCGCCGGCTGCAGCGCGACATCAGCGATCGCGGCCGCACCGTCGCGTCGGTGATCGACCAGTATCTGGGGACCGTCAAGCCGATGCATCTCGAGTTCGTCGAACCGAGCAAGCGCTACGCCGACATCATCATCCCGCTCGGCGGCCACAACGCCGTCGCCATCGACATGCTCCTCACCCTCATCCGCAGCCTGGCGGCGCGATAGCTCCGGAGACGATCGCGATGGCTGCCCCGACGCCGCTGCGCGTGCGCTCGACGCTGATGACGCCGGGCTCGAAACGCCGGGCCGCCGCCGCGGCGGTCTGCCTGCTGCTCGCGGTCGTGCACACCTGGCCGCTCGCCAGCGCCCCCGCGACGCTGTCGCGCAACGACAACGGCGACGCGCAGCTGAACGAATGGATCATGGCGTGGGTCGCCCATCAGCTGCCCTACGCGCCGGCGCACCTGTTCCAGGGCAACATTTTCTTCCCGGCGCGCGACACGCTGGCTTTTTCCGAGCCGCTGATTGTCCCGGCGCTGCTCTCGGCGCCGGTCGCCTGGCTCGGGGGATCGCCGGTGCTCGCCGCCAACCTGATGATCCTGGCCGGGCTGGCGCTGACGGCGCTGGCCGGCTACACGCTCGTCTACCGGTGGACCGGCGACCGCCTCGCCGGGCTGGTGACCGGATCCGCCTTCGCCTTCAACACCCACACGCTGACGCGCCTCGCCCACATCCAGGGCCTCCATCTCTATGGACTACCGTTGGCGCTGCTGGCGATCGATCGCCTGGTGACCGCGCCGCGCGCCCGCGACGCGCTGTGGCTGGCAGCCGCGATGACGATGATGGCCTACACCTCGGGCTATCTGCTGGTGTTCGGTGCCGTCATGACCGCGGTCGCGATCGTCACGCGGACCGCCGACTGGCGGCCGCACTGGCCGGCCGCCGCGGCGCAATTCGCGCTGGCGGTGGTCGCATCGGCGGCCGCGATCCTGCCGCTGTGGCTGCCGTACCACCGCGTCGCATCCGGACAGGGCATGGTCCGCACGCTCGAGGGGGTCACAGAATTTTCGGCATCGCCGCGCGGCTATCTGGCGTCGGCCGGGACGATCCACTTCTCGACGTGGAGCCATCGCTTCTTCGTCGATCCGGTCGACAGCTTCTTTCCCGGCGTCGCCGTCATCATCCTGACCATGGTGGCGGTCGGCACCTGGCGGGGCGGCGCCGCGCCAGGCACCGCCGCCGCGGCCGCGGCGCGCCGCAGGATCGCGATGCTGGTGGCGCTGGCGGCGGTCGGGATCGTGCTGTCGCTCGGGACGCGGACGCCGGTCTACGGCTTGGTCTACCGGATCTTTCCGCCGATGCACGGCCTGCGGGCCGCGGCGCGCTTCGGCAACCTCTTCCTGCTCGCCGCCGCGGCGCTGGCCGGCCTTGGCGCCGCCGCCCTCCGGGCGCGCTACCCCGGCTCGCGGGCGGCGGCCATCGCGGTCGTGGCGCTCGCCGCGATCGTCAACGTCGAGGCGCTGCGCGCCCCGATCGCCTACCGCCGCTTCACCGGCGTGCCGCCGATCTATCGCCTGCTCGCCGACGAACCGCACGTCGTGCTCGCCGAAGTCCCGTTCTACCCGCGGCAGGCGGTATTCGAGAATGCCGAATATGTCCTGAACTCCACCGCGCACTGGCAGCCGCTGATGAACGGCTACAGCGGCTACACGCCGGCGTCGTACATCGCCTATGCCGATGTCTTCTGGTACTTCCCGCGCGATTATGCGATTCTGGCGATGCGCCGCGCCGGCGTCACGCACATCATGGTGCATCCGGCGCGGTTCGGCCATGAGGCGGACGACGTCCTCGCCGAAATCAGCCGGCACCCCGAGCTCGAGCTCCTCGCGGTCGGCACCGGCGGGCTCCGGCTCTATCGCTTCCACTGAGGATCGCATGCGCACCTTTGCTGAGCTCCGCACCGACACCGACATCGCCCGGGCCTTTCCGCTGATGGCGGTGCTCCGCGATCGCATCCACGCCGCCACGTTCGTCGCCGAGGTGCGGCGCCAGCAGTGCCAGGGCTACGAGTTGATCGCCGCCTTCGACGACGGCGCGCTGGTGGCGCTCGCCGGCCTCCGGCGGACGCATACGCTCAGCCGCGGCGAGCATCTCTTCGTCGACGACTTCGTCACCGACGAGCGGGCGCGGGGGCTGGGACACGGCACCGCGCTCCTCGGCTGGGTCGCGGCGCGGGCGGCGGCGGAAGGCATCACGCTGCTCTACCTGGACAGCCGCCTCACCGCGCGCGGGTTCTACGAACAGGCCGGCTTCACGTTCCACACGTCGATCCCGTGTTGGGTCGAAATCCCTAAATTCCTTGCGGAACACCCCTCGGTCCTGTAACCTTGAGACGTCAGTAGAAGTTTAGCCGCCTGCTTTTGCCTCTCGCTCTAGAGCCGACCGAGCCCAACTCGCTCCCCTCAGCCCGAGCACGCCGAAGCGACAGGAGTGGACACCCACTCGATTCCTAAGCTTCCCTCAATCAGATGCGGACACCTCGTCCGCAGACCGGCGGGCGTCAGCCGGGTAGAGCAGGAGCAACAGCATGGGTCGCAAGTTATACGTCGGCAATCTTCCCTATTCGATCGGCGAGGCGGAGCTGCAGGAGCTGTTCGCCAAGGCGGGCACCGTGGAAACGGTCCGCGTCATGCGCGACATGGCGACCGGACGCGCCCGCGGCTTCGCCTTCGTCGAGATGTCGACGGATGAAGAGGCGCAGAAGGCCGTGACCGAATTCAACGAGTACGAGCTCGGCGGACGCGCGCTCGCGGTCAACGAGGCGCGGCCGAAGCCGGAGCACTCGGGTGGCGGCGGCTTCGGCGCCAGCCGCGGACGCGGCGGCAGCGGCGGCGGCGGCGGCGGACGGGGCGGCGGCCGCGAGCCGCGCTGGTAAGCTCCTGCGCGGGCGCCGGCCCGCGACGCACAGCATCTCACCAATCGCCAGCCCGCCAACGGCTGGCGATTTTTTTTATCCCGTCGATCCGAAGCCGCCGCGCGACGGTCGCGCCGCGGTCGGCGTTTCGTCCCACTCGACGCGCGGTGCCGCCAGAATCAGCCCCTGCGCGATGCGATCGCCGACCTTGACCGTCACCGCGGTGCGCTGAAAATTCAGCACCGCGATCTTCACCTCGTCGCGCTCGCCGCAGTAATCCGAATCGACCACCCCGACCCCGTTGGCGACCATCAGTCCGCGCTTGAGCGGCGTGCTGCTGCGCGCCAGGATTGCGAGAAACATGCCCGCCGGCACTCCGACGACAAGCCCGGTCGGGACGAGCGCGACCTCGCCCGGTTGAATGACGGTGTCCTCCGACGCGGCGAGATCGAACGCCGCCGCCCCATCGGTCGCGTAGGCCGGCAGCGGAACGGATGGATGAAGGCGGCGGATGGGGATATGCATATCAGAGTGCCAGGGTGCCAAAGTGCCAGAGTGCCAGAGTGCCAAAGTGCCAAAGTGCCAAAGTGCCAGAGTGCCAGAGTGCCAGAGTGCCAGAGTGCCAGAGTGCCAGAGTGCCAGAGTGCCAGAGTGCCAGAGTGCCAGGGTGCCAAAGTGCCGGGGTGCCAGGGTGCCGAGGTGCCAAGGTGCCGGGGTGACAGGGTGCTGTCCGCCAGTTCGTCAGCAGCCGGGGACGGGGGCGATCAGCGTCCCGACGAATCGCAGCAGGTCGGCGGCGTCGCGGTACGGGTAGGTCGTGCAGGCGGGATGGGTGTTGCCGGCAATCAGCCGCGAGACGTGGGACGCGCGTTCGGCGTGGTAGAGCAGCACGACTCGCTGGGCGGTCTGGGCGGAGCGGCCGAGGACGTAGCCGACCTCGAAGCCGACGCCGTAACTGGACCCGGAGGCTTCCGCGATCAGCAGGTCCGCGGCGTCCAGCCACCGGACGTCGCGCTCGAAGACCGCCCGCTCGGTCAGCGTCGACTCCGCCGCCTCAACATCGTCGGCCAGCAGATGCCGGGTCATGACAACGTGGCCGGCGTGCTCGAGCAGATCGGCCAACGCCCGCGCACCGGCAAGGCCGCCACGATCGCCCCGTACGGTGCATGCCAGATAGATATTCATTCGTCCCTCGACCGAACCGCCGTCCAGCCGGCCGTTCCGGGCAATGATACAGTCCGCGGCGGCGTCACGGACAACTCCGCGCCGCGATGCAACGCTGACTGCTGCCGAAATGCTGCCGACGCCGAGGTCGTGGCCCGACCCAGAGGCCGCCCGTCCGCACCGCCCGTCGATCGCCACGGCGGCGCTGCTGCTCGCGCTCGCGATCGCCGCCGCCGCGGCCATCAGCTTCCGCCCGATCTACGAGCCGGACCTGTGGTGGCACCTCGCACAAGGACGCGAGACCGCGGCGGGCCACCTCGTGCGGACCAACGTCTTCAATTTCCTCTACGGCACGTATCCCCAGTCGTACACATCGTGGCTGTTCGACCTGTCCGAGTACCTGGCGTGGCGCGGCGCCGGCGCCGCCGGCATCCAGATCGCACAGACCGCATGGCTGACCCTGACCCTCGTCCTGATCTTCGCCGGCTGCCGCCGCCGCGCCGCCGCACGGCCCGCGGTGCTCGCCGTGCTCCTGCTCGGATTGGCCGTAATCGAACCGCGCGCCCTGCCGCGGCCGCACCTCGCATCGTTCGCGGGTCTGGCGGCGTGCGCCCGGATCATCGAGCGGGCGCGCGCGCGCCGCACCGCGGCGCCGCTGACTTGGGCGATGCCGACGATCGCGCTATGGAGCAACCTCCACGTCGAGGCGTTCCTGGGCGCGCTGCTGGTCGGGATCTTCGCCGCCGCCGAAATCATCAGCCCCGCCGCGCTGCCCCGCCGCGACGGCTGGCGCGCCGCCGCCATCGCCGCCGCCTGCCTGCTGGCGACGCTGGCGAACCCCTACGGCTGGGGCATCGCCGCCTACTTCCTCGAGAACTGGCGGGTGCCCCAGCTGCTCAACATCGCCGAACTGCGCCCCGCGTACCTGCCGAACTATCGCCCCTTCTTCGTTTATCTCGGCGTCGCCGCCGCGGCGCTGCTGTGGCGGCCGCGGCGCGAGGCGCTCGCCGACATCGCCGCGGCAGTGGTCTTCGGCGCGCTCGGCGTCCGCTTCCTGCGCTTCACGCCGCTCATCGTCGTGGTCACCGCGCCCGCCGTGGCGGCGCGCCTTACGGAGCTGATGCGCCGCGGACTCGACGGCCGCGCGCTGGTCGCGACGGCACTCGCCGCGACCCTCGCGACGGCGCGGCAGCCGCTGATCGTCTTCACGCGCCTCGGGGTCGGCACTCATGCCGTCGCGCCGCCGGAATTCTTTCCGGCCGGCCTCGGCCGCACGCTGAGCGGGTTGGAACTCGAAGGGCCGGTCTTCAACAGCATGAATCTCGGCGGCTACCTCGCGTGGGAAATGTACCCGCAGGCGCGGACGTTCCAGGACAGCCGACTGCAAGCCGTGCCGCCGGATCACTTTCTGCGGATCCTCGCGGCGTCGCGCGATCCCGCCGCCTGGGAACAACTCGTCGCAGGGGTCGAGTGGGCCGTGATCTCGCTGCCGCGCACAAACGAGTTGTCCGGCGCCGGCCACTTTCCCGACAGCCGATGGGCACCGGTCTTCGAGGATCAGGCGGTCCGCGTCGTGGTCCGGCGAGGCGGGCGCTTCGACCGTCCCGTGCCGCGGTGAACCGGCGGTCGCGTCACCGCGCGGCGGCGCCCCGCCCCTGTGCCGGCAGCGCGAACGCGACATAGACGCCGCCGGGCCCGCCCGCGGGACTTCCCTTGCCGCCGGCGGCAATGACGACGAACTGCCGTCCGTTGACTTCGTAGGTCGCCGGCGTCGCGTTGCCGGACGACGGCATGGTTGCCTCCCATAGCAGGGCGCCGGTCGTCTTGTCGAACGCCCGGAACTTGCGGTCGTCGATCGAGGCGCCGATGAACACCAGGCCGCCCGCGGTGACGACCGGGCCGCCGTAGTTTTCGCTGCCGGTGTTCTTCAGTCCCTGCGCCGCCAGCGCCGGATATTCGCCGAGCGGCACCTGCCACGCGTACTCGCCGGTGTTCAGATTGATGGCGCTCAGCGTGCCCCACGGAGGAGCCGTCGCGGGATAACCGTCGGGATCCATGAAGCGGTGGTAGCCGGTGAAGCGGAACGCGATGTCGACCCCCGGCGGCAACGGGTCGGCCGCGCCGGACTCCGCCGCGGCCGAGCCCATGCCCTTTTCGGGCGGCCCGTCCTGACCGGTCATGACGTACGCCAACACCGCGTTGACCGCAGTCTGCGACAGCGCGGGAAACGCCGGCATGCGCCCGGCGCCGCGCCGGACGATCGCCGACAGCTCGGCTGACGAGTGGCGCGCCGCAACGCCGAGCAGCGAGGGAATCTGCGGCGGCGTCCCTTCGCGATCGTCGCGATGGCAGGCGGCGCAGTGCCGCAGATACAGCGCGCGGCCGCTCTCGCCGCGAGCGTTCGGCGCCAGCTGGCCGGTCCAGGCGAGATCGTTCGCATTGACGTAGTAGAGGCCGGTCTCCGGGTCGAACGCCTGGCCGCCCCATTCCGCCCCGCCATCGAACCCGGGAAAGACCACCGTCGGGCGATCGACGCCGAACGGAATGAACTGCCCGTCGCTGCGGAACGTGCGGAACTGCTCGAGCGCCCAGCGGTGCGCCTCCGGTGTTCGCGTCGTCAGCAGATCCTCGGTCAGCCGCTGGCGGGCGAACGGGCGCGGCAGGAGCGGCAGCGGCTGGGTCGGCGCGGCAGACTCGCCCGGCACCGTGCTGCCCGGAAACGGCCGCTCTTCAATTGGGAAAAGCGGCTGCCCGGTGGCGCGGTCGAACAAGAACACGAAGCCGTGCTTGGTGGCCTGCGCCACCGCCTCGACCGCGCGGCCGTTGCGGCGGACGGTCACCAGACTCGGCGGCGCCGGCAGGTCCCGGTCCCACAGGTCGTGGTGCACGAACTGAAAGTGCCACAGCCGCTTGCCGGTCGCCGCGTCGAGCGCCAGCAGGGAGTTGGCGAACAGGTTGTCGCCGGCGCGATCGGCGCCGTAGAAGTCGCTGGCCGCCGATCCGGTCGGCACGTATGCGACGCCGCGCCGCTCGTCGAGCGCCATGCCCGGCCAGCTGTTGGCGGCGCCGCCGTAGGTCCAGGCATCGGCCGGCCAGGTCTCCCGGCCGAACTCGCCCGGATGCGGAATGGTGTGAAAGATCCAGCGCAGCGCACCGCTGCGGACATCGTAGGCGCGCACGTGGCCGGGAGAGGTCGGCTGCTCTTCACCGACGCGGCCGCCAAGGATCAGCAGATCGCGGTAGACGACCCCCGGCGACGTCAGCCGCACGCCCTGTGCGGCCGGATCGCGTCCAAGATCCCGACGCAGGTCGATACGGCCATGGTCGCCAAAGCTCGCGACCGGCTTCCCGGTGGCGGCGTTCAGCGCGTAGACGTAATTGCCGACGGCGGCGAACACGCGGCGATCCGCGCCGTGCTCCCAGTACATCACGCCGCGGTTGGCGCCGGTTTCGCGCAGGCCGGGATCGAACGTCCAGAGATGCCGGCCGGTGTCGGCGCGAATCGCGAACGTCTTGTGCGTCGGCGTATAGCCGAAGAGCACGTCCCGCACGACCACCGGCTGGGTCTGGAGGGTCCCCTTCTCCCCGGTGTCGTAGGTCCAGGCCACCTCCAGCCGCTGCACGTTGGTGCGGTCGATCTGGCGCAGGCTGGAGTAGCGAATCTGTTCCGGTCCGCCGCCGTAGGCAGCCCAGTTCCGGTAGGGGGCCGGCCGGGCCGACAACGACGCGCCGGCAACCGCTGCCACGATGGCCGCCGTACGCCACACCCCAGCGGCGGCGCGCCCGGGCGCTCGCAGCATCATGCGCCGCCCTCGAGCAGCGCCTCGAGCGCGATCAGGCGCGGGCCATTCTCGTCGCAGCAGGCGTATTTTCCCTCCCCCGTCCCCGACCACATCGTCACGCCGGCATGCTCGCCAGCTTTGGTCAGCACGTAGAAGTCGATCCCGAAGTTGGGCTCGCCGCGGTCGTTGCGTAGCCGGCGCTCGACCGTCTGGCTGCGGATGCGTTTGAGCGCCGCCATGCCGGCATCCTTGGGGTGCGTGCCGCGGCGAAGCTCCTCGACGATCAGGAAGGAGCAGAGGCTGTAGAGGTTCGCTTCGCCGCGGCCGGTCGAGCCGGCGGCGCCGAAGTCGTTGTCGACGTAGAGTCCGGCGCCGAGGATCGGCGAGTCGCCAACCCGGCCGGAAATCTTGAACGCCATCCCGCTGGTCGTGGTCACGCCGCAGACGTCGCCGGCGGCGTTGACGCCGTTGCAGTTGATCGTGCCGTAGAAGTGCTCGGGCTCGATCGTGCCGTCGGCCATCATCCGCCGCTCGATCGCGCGGGTCGCCTCCTGACGCTTCGCCGGGTCGAGATAGTGGAGGGCGTCGGTCTCACGCTTCCAGCGCAGCCAGGCCGCGCGCGAGCGCTCGGTGTTGAGGTCGTCCTCGATCTTGAAGCCGAGATTGCGGGCGAACTCCCGCGCCCCGAGGCCGACGAGCAGGTGATGGTCGGTCTCGTTCATGACCGCGCGGGCAACCTGCGACGGGGTGCGCACCCCCTCGATCGCCGCGACCCCGCCGGCGCGCTTCTTCGGTCCGTGCATGCAGCACGAGTCGAGCTGGACGACACCGTCGGCGTTGGGCAGGCCGCCGTAGCCGACGCTGGTTTCTTCGGGGTCGAGCTCGACGAGATTGACCCCGGCGATGAGCGCGTCGAGGACGTCGCCGCCCGCCGTCAGGCCGGCGAACGCCGTTTCGACGCAGGTCCGGCTGCCGCCGTTCTTGTAGCGGTGGCCGTTGCTCGAGGAGATCACGACCGGGCGGCTGCGCCGCCGCGCGACCGCGGGGCCCTGCGCGAAGGCCGGCGCCGCGGCCGCGGCGAGTCCGGCGGCGGTGCCGGCAACGAACTGGCGGCGATTGACTTTCGCAGACATGAAACCTCCACGCCGCATGGCGCCCGCGGGCCGGCCCCGCGGCTCGTGCGATCACCGATGCAATGGTCGCGACGTAGTCTACGTCATCCTCCGGCACTGAGCCTGGCGTCATTGACCCCGCCGTCCCGACCGCTTAGGATCGCCGTGCTGTGCCTCCCGCGCCGGGCCCCCCGACAACACGCCGCATCTCGATCGACACCATCCGCGACGCGGCGGCGACGGTCTATCGCGCCGCGGTCCGCACCCCGCTCATCAGGCTCGATCTGCCTGGCAGCGCCGGCGCCGGGCCCGAGATCTTCCTCAAGCTCGAAACCCTCCAGCCGATCGGCTCCTTTAAGATCCGCGGCGCGCAGAACGCCGTCGGGCGGCTGTCCGCCGCCGACCGGGCCGGCGGCGTCTGGACGGTGAGCGCCGGCAACGCCGCCCAAGGGGTCGCGCTGGCGGCGCGCCTCGCCGGCGTCCCCTGCCGCGTCATGGTGATGGACACCGCGCCGCAGACCAAGCTGCAGGCGATCGAGCGGCTCGGCGCGTCAATCGTCACCGCCAGCTACGACGACTGCTGGCGGACCGTCGAACGCCACGGTTCCGAGCGGATGCCGGGCCGTTTCGTCCATCCGTTCGACGACGACGACTTCATCTCCGGCAACGGCACGATCGGCCTCGAAATCGTCGAGGATCTGCCTGATGTCGACGCCGTGATTGGCGCGGTCGGCGGCGGCGGCCTGCTATCGGGCGTCGGCTGCGCGATCCGCGCGCTCCGCCCGGCGGCGCGGATCTATGCCGCCGAGCCGGCCACCGCGGCGCCGCTCGCGGCGTCGCTGGCCGCCGGCGCGCCGCAGCGCTTCGCGGCGTGGACCTCGTCGTTCGTCGACGGCGCCGGCGGGCGTTCGGTGCTGCCGACGATGTGGCCGCTGCTGGCCGGCGTCGTCGACGGGTCGATCGTCGTCTCGCTGGACGAGACGGCCGCCGCGATGCGGACGATCGCCGAACGGACCCACGTCATCGCCGAAGGGGCCGGCGCCTGTGCGGTGGCGGCGGCGCTGACGGACGGCTTTGCGCGCCGCGGCCATCGCAGGGTGGTGGTCGTCGTCTCCGGCGGCAATATCGATCTCGCGCGGTTCGCCGCGCTGGTCGGCGCCGCGACCTGAGCGCGGCGCGGATTTCCTCCCGCCGGGCGCGGCTCTGTGATGAAATAGTTGTTTCGTCGATCGACCGGCCACGGCACTGGAAAGGGCACCCTTGGATAACGTGACAGCTCCGACGATCCCCGAGCGGCTCCGGCGTCTTCCCGAGATTGCCGGCGACTTGTGGTGGACCTGGAATTCCCAGGCGCGGGACGTCTTCCGGCGGCTCGACTACCCGCTGTGGCGGCAGACCGCCCACAACCCGGTGTCGATGCTCGCCCAGGTCTCGCAGGAGACCCTCGACAAGGCGGCCGGCGATGCGGCGTTCGTCGCGCAATACGATGCCGCGATTGCCGCGCTCGACGCGGCGCGCGGCGCCCGCGACACGTGGTGGCAGCGGCGCTATCCCGACGCGACCGGTCCGATCGCGTACTTCTCGGCCGAGTTCGCGCTCCACCAGTCGCTGCCGATCTACGCCGGCGGCCTTGGTGTTCTCGCCGGCGATCACTGCAAGGAGGCGAGCGACCTCGGCATCCCGCTGATCGGCGTCGGCTTCATGTATCCGCAGGGCTACTTCCACCAGCACGTCTCCCCCGAGGGCTGGCAGCTGGAGTCGTACGAACGGCTGTCGTGGGCGCAGGCGCCGATCGAGCCGGCGACGACGCCGGATGGCAAGCCGTGCGTCATCGCCGTGCCGCTCGGCAATCGCACCGTGCTGGTCTCGGTGTGGCGGGTCCGGCTCGGCCGCGTGCAGCTCTATCTGCTCGATACCGACCTCGAGGAGAATGCGCCGTGGGATCGCGAGCTGTCGGCGCGGCTCTACGGCGGCGACCGCGAGACGCGCGTCCAGCAGGAGATCATTCTCGGCATCGGCGGGGTCCGCGCGCTCAAGGCGCTCGGCACCGCGCCGGCCGCCTGGCACCTCAACGAAGGCCACGCCGCGTTCGTCGTCCTCCAGCGCATCCGCGACCTGCTCGAGGGCGGCGAGTCGTTCGACGCCGCGCTCGAGACCGTCCGGCGGACCACCATCTTCACGACCCACACGCCGGTGCCGGCGGGGCACGATGCGTTCCCGTTCAACCTCGTCGAAACCCACCTCGCCAACGCCTGGGGCTCGCTCGGCGAGTACCGCGACGCGTTCATGGCGCTCGGCCACTACGACAACGGCAGCGGACCGCTGTTCAACATGACCGCACTGGCGCTGCGCTCGGCCGGCTCGACCAACGCCGTCAGCCAGCTGCACGGCGAAGTGACGCGCGAGATGTGGGGACCGATCTGGCCAGGCGTCGCGGACGCGGCGCGGCCGGTCCGCGCGATCACCAACGGCGTCCATGTGCCGACCTGGCTGTCGTCGGAGATGATCCGGCTGTTCGACGAGCACCTCGACGCCGGCTGGCGCGACCGCCACGACGACCCGGCGGTCTGGGAGCGGGTGCTGCGGATCCCCGACGACGCGCTGTGGGCGGCGCGCAGCGCGCTGCGTCATTACCTGTTCGCCTTCATCCGTGAGCGGGCACGGTCGCGCTGGAAGGACGAACTGGTCAGCGCGCCGCGCGTCCTGGCCGCCGGCACGCTGCTCGATCCGCACGCCCTGACGATCGGCTTCGCGCGCCGCTTCACCGGCTACAAGCGGCCGGAGCTGATTTTCCACAACGCCGAGCGGCTGCTCGCGATCCTGAATGCGTCGCGCCGGCCGATGCAGATCGTCTTCGCCGGCAAGGCCCACCCGGCCGACGAAACCGGCAAGCATCACCTGCAGCAGGTCTACCGCCGGGCGATCGACCAGAAGTTCGGCGGCCGGATCGCGTTCGTCGACGACTACGACCTGCACGTCGCCCACTTCCTGGTCCAGGGCTGCGATGTCTGGATGAACAATCCGCGCAAGCCGCTCGAGGCGAGCGGCACCAGCGGCATGAAGGCCTCGATCAACGGCGTGCCGCACCTCAGCATCGGCGACGGCTGGTGGGCCGAGGGCTACACCGGCCAGAACGGCTGGCTGATCGAGGGCCGGACCGACAGCACCGATCATGAAGCGGTCGACGCCGCCGACGCTGAGGCGCTCTACCGCCTGCTCGAGGAGGAAATCGTGCCGGCGTTCTACGATCGCGACGACCAGGGCATTCCGCGGCGCTGGCTCGCGGTCGTCCGCCAGGCGATCGCCTCGGTGGCGCCGCAGTTCAGCGCCCGCCGCATGGTCAAACAGTATGCCGACGAGCTCTACGCCCCGGCGATCGAGTCGCGGATGGCGCGGCGATGACCGCCGCGGCGGCGGCGCCGGCGGGAACCGCGTAGTACAATCGCACCATGTCCCGTAAAACTGTCGTCCAGGCCCGGTGCGCGCTCTGCGGCGCCAAAGACGTGTCCGAGCCGCGCGGCGAAGAGCGTTACTGCCGGGACTGCTGGGACAAGAAGATCGCCGTCGAGGAGATCGTCGCGCGCGAGTTCGCGCTGAAGCGCTACATCCGGGCGCAAAGCGCCGAGAAGTACCTGATCTATCACTCGACGGTGAAGCGCCCGTGCGGGCAGCTGATCGTCGTCGATGACGGCTACGACCTGTTCCTGACGATGGTGCTGTACCCGAGCTTTTCGTGGGATGAGGCTGCCTACCATCTCGAAGGCGACCCGGAGGGGCGCTCGTTTGCCGAGATCCTCGTCGACGTCGTCGCCGCCGAGGTGATCGAGCCGTGGGGCGGCGGCAAGTGGCACCTCGAAATCTTCCGTTCCGCGACCCCTGAAGGAGAGGACTGGAACGGAGAGATGTAGAGGCCTATAATCCCTCCCATCCGTCGCATTACCGGGAGGTTCTGATGAAGCTTGACGCGTCAGCTGCGATTCTTACGCTCGCCTGCGGTGTCCTCCTCGCGTCACCGGCGTCGGCCCAGTCCAAGCCTGGGGCCCAGGCACCCGCCACGAAAGCGGCTCCGGTCGCTCCCGCTCCCGCCGCCCCCGCCCGGTTCGTCAAGATGTTCAAGGGGACGGCGGACATCGAAATCATCCAGGCGGCGCCGAAGAAAATCGGCAACGACATGGTGACGGTCCTCAAGCTGAGGAACATGTCGCCGGCCGCCGTCTCGCTCCTGAAGGTGGACGAGTACTGGTACGACCGCAAGATGCAGGTCGTCAGCGGCGACTCGCAGGCCTACCGGAAGCCGTTCAACCCCGGGGAGGTCATCGAGATCACCCTGAAGTCGCCGGTCAAGCCCGACCTTTACAAGAACCAGTTCGCCTTCTCGCACGCCAACGGCGAGGTCAGGGTCAAGGCCGTCAAGAAGTTCGAGTAGCTGTCCGATTCACTGCCGTCGCGAGCCGCTCCGCGAAGCGGCCCGCGACCGGCAGCTTCGCCGGCCGACCCGTGAATGCCATCACCAGGCACCACACCCACGCCGCGATCCAGAGCAGTGCCGCCACCCCCGACAGGCGGTACATGACCGTGAACAGCAGCGGCGAGACGAGCAGCGTCAGGAACGAAAAGACCAGCGTCGCTGCCGCAATCACGCCCAGGCCGCCCAGACCGATCAGCGACTGCCAGGCGTGAAACCGGACGTAGCGGTTCGCCCGTTCGACGAGCAGAATCAGCGCACCGGAGAACGGCCCGGCGAGATAGGCCAGCGCCGCCGCCAGGTTCGGCTCGAGGCCGGTCGAAGACGACGCCTGGTCCGGGTCGGGCGCGGGCGGAGCGGGGCGGCCGGCGCGGGCCGGCGGTGACGCCGCCGCCCCGGCGGCGGGCGCCGCAAAGCGGACCTCCCCGTCGAAGCGCGCCAGCGTCACGATGTGGAACGGCGAGACCAGGATCTGCGCCGCCACCAGACCGCCTGCCGCCCGCGGCTCGTCAACGATCAGCGTCAGCACGCCGTCCTCGGCGTGCGCCGAGGTCACCGCGATCGAATGCCCGGGGTCGGGCAGCTCGCCGGCGAAGACCGCGGCGACCGTATGCGCAGTGAAGTCGACCGGCGGGGCGGTCGCCTCCGGGCCGGCGTGCGCGGCCCAGAGCGCCCGCCACGACGCGGCATCCCGGACGACGCTGCGGCGCGGCGTCGCGATGCCGCTGTCGGCCCCTCCAGCGACGGTCGTCAGCGGAATATTCATCGGACCCGGAACTCCAGCTCGCGCGTCACCGCGCCGCCATTCGACAGCTGCGCCTTGGCCTCGACCCGGAGGACGTAGCGGCCGCGGGCGAGGCCGGCGAGCGGGACCGCGGCGGTATAGCCGAAGCCGCCCTTCTGCCCCTGCAGCTCGGCGCTGCTCCGTTCGTCGCCGGCGGTGAAGACCGTCTGGCCGTTTTCGCCGAGCACCGCGGTCTTGATGGCTACTTTGTGCGGCGTCGACGACAGATTGTCGTAGACCTCCGCAAACAGCGACAGGGTCTCGCTCCGGGCGAAGTCCCGCGTCGCGGTCGCCGGCGCCGGCATTACTTCCTTCAAGCCGGGATCGGGATTGGCGGTGGCCATCGTCGTCGCCGCGGTCGAGGTGAGCGCGATGCCGCTCATCTGCAGCGCGCTCTTGCTGAAGTCCGGGACGTCGAGGTCCTGGCGGATGGTGCCGATCGCGCCGCCGTTCGCCTCGCGGACCGCGACGTGAATCTGATAGCGGCCCGGCGGCAGCTCGAGGCGGCGGGTGATGCGGAGGCCGTTGGCGACGAGCGACGCGTGGCCGGCCGGGCGGAGGTTGAGCGGCGCCGTGTCGCGGCCGCCGGACTGCACCTTGCCGGCGGCGTCGATCGCCAGGGTGTGGATCTCGAGTTCTTCGTGGAAAAGGCCGTCCTTCTCGACGAACGGTAGCTCCGCGCCGCCGATTTCGAGGACCAGCGCGACCGACGCCTTTGGCTGCACGCCGGCAAACGGCGCCGCGAAGAGCGTCAGCGGCACGTCGCGGGTTGGCAGCGGGCTGGCGAGAGCCTCGCGGATCGGCGCGGGAATCCGGGTATCGAAGCCGTCCTTGGCGGGCTTCGGCGGGTTCGCGCTCGGGCCGACGTAGCCTTTCCGGGCCCGGACCGTCAGGCCGGGACGCGTCACCCGGACGTCGACGCTGCGGAACCGGCCGTCGCGCCGCTCGGTCGTCGGGTAGTAGCCGAGCACGTAGTAGCTGCTGTTCTCGCGGATGATCCGCGTGAACGCCTCGTTCAGATCGTTGCGGTTGACGGCCGCGAAGCCGCCGGTCGACTCGGAGACGCTGCGCAGGCTGTCCTGGGCGTAGCGGACGGCGTCGAAGACCACCCCCATCGGATTCACTTCGTCGGGCAGCGGCGTCAACTCGAGCGCCTCGTCGAGCCCGGCGCCGATGCCGCGCGGGTCGATCCCGTAGATGGTGACGTTCGCCCGCGTCGCAGCGGTGATGACCGACTGCATCGCGTCGCGGACGGTGTCGCTGTCGCGCACCGACGGGTTGCCGATGTCGTAATCGATCCCTTCCCCGAACCACAGCACCGCCTTGCGGCGGCCGTGCACCGGCGCCAGGAACTGCGCAACGCTCTGCAGGGTTTCGTAGGTGTTGCGCGCCTTCATCACGCGCTCCATGGCGAGCGGGTCAGTGGCGGTATTCTGCCCCGCGAAGCCGGGCGCCGAGTTCTGCGCCACCGCGTCGCGAATCGGCTTCTGGCCCATGAAGCGATCGACGGCGGCAATCAGCCGCGACTGGCTGCTGGTGAAATCCTGGGCGCTCTTGACGTTGCCGCCGGTCGTCATCACCGCCACCATGTCGTTGGCACCGACATAGCGGCGGATGAACTGCCGCGCCGCCGCCTGCACCCGCGGCGTGCGGCGGAAGTCGGTGTGCAGATCGTCGAGGACGATCACGAAGACCCGGCCATTGAAGGCGTCGCGATTCGACTGGACGTCAGGCTCGACCACGGCGCGGCGGAAGAGCGGCGGCTCGGCCCGGTCGATCGGCACGTCGACGCGCGAGAAGACCGTCACCGGCTGCGCCACGCCGCCTTCACTCACCTGGAAGTCGTCGCGCGTCAGATCGGACACGACCGCCCCCTGCGCGTCGGTCACGACCGCGTCGATCTCGACGTAGTTGACCGCCACCTTGAAGGTCGCCGGCGGCGGTCCCTGCCTGGCCGGACCGGCCGGCGCCTGCGCGAGGAGGACGCTTCCGGCGGCGGCCGCCGCGGCAGCGGCAAGCAGAACGTTTCGCATGCAGTGATTATAGGGCGGCGGCGTCTACGGTATGATCGGAGGTGCAGCCTCGATCCGCGCCCCGGCTTTCCGGGCCTCCCCGGCGTCTCAAGGCCAGCGGTTTATACTGAAACAGATGGCGTTGCCGATTGCCGACATCCAGCGGGCGTTGCAGCAGGACCGCCTGGACGGCTGGCTGCTCTACGACTTCCACGGCTCCAACCCGATCGCCACCAAGCTGGCGGGCCTCGACGGCGCGCAGAAGATGGCGACGCGCCGCTGGTTCTACCTGGTGCCGGCCGAGGGGTCGCCGCGGGGGCTGGTCCACAGCATCGAGCGCCATAACCTCGACGGCCTGCCGGGTGACAAACGGGCCTACGCCGGGCGCGAGCAGCTCGCGGACGGCCTGCGCGATCTGCTGCGCGGGCTGTCGCGCGTGGCGATGGAATATTCGCCCGGCAACGCGATTCCCTACGTCTCGCGCGTCGATGCCGGAACGGTCGAGGCGGTCAGGGAGCTCGGCGTCGAGGTGGTCTCGTCCGGCGATCTGGTGCAGCGCTTCGAGGCAGTCTGGTCCGCCGCCGCGCTCGCCACCCACCGCGCCGCGTCGGAGCGCCTCTATCGCGTCAAGGACCGGGCCTTCGACCTCGTCCGCAGCGGTCTGGCCGCCGGCCGGCCGCTCGACGAGTATCAGGTCCAGCAGGCGATGCTCGGCTGGTTCGCCGACGAGGGACTGATCAGCGACGATGCGCCGTGCGTCTCGGCGGCCGAGCATGCCGGCGATCCGCACTATCAGCCGACCGCGGCCAGCCACCGGCCGATCCGCGCCGGCGAGGTGCTGCTGCTCGACCTGTGGGGCAAGCTGCCCGACCCGGGAGCGGTGTTCGCGGACATCACCTGGATGGGCTTCACCGGCGCCAGCGTCCCGGCGCCGGTCGCCGCGGTCTTTGCCGCAGCGCGTGACGGCCGCGATGCCGCGATTGCGCTGGTCCAGACCGCCGCCGGGAGTGGCCGCGAGCTGCGCGGCTTTGAAGTCGACCGCGCCGCCCGCGATGTCATCGACCGCGCCGGCTACGGGGCGCAGTTCATCCATCGCACCGGGCACAGCCTCGGCGAGCACGTCCACGGCAACGGCGTCCACATGGACGACTACGAGACGCACGACGCGCGGCGGATTCTCCCCGGCACCGGCTTCACGATCGAGCCGGGCATCTACCTGGCGGAGTTCGGCGTCCGGACCGAGATCAACATGTTCGTCGGCGCAGACGACGCGCAGGTCAGCGGACCGGCGCAGCAGGAGATCGTCACCCTTGGGTGACGTCGAAGCGGCAGCCCATTACGGAGAACTTTAATGTCCACGCGCAAGACCTCGCTCTTTTATGTCGTCCTCATCGCGGTCGCGTCGGTGGCGGTCGGGATGGTCATCGCCTCCCGGCTCGACATGACGCCGGCGTCCTCGGCCCAGGCGGTCGCCATCCCGCCGATGAACAGTGCGCCGCTGACCGGGTCGCTCGACGCCGCGACCTTCCGGAACATCGCCAAGGCGCAGATTCCGACCGTCGTCAACATCCGCACCGAGTCGCGGCAGCGGACCCAGGACCTGACCGAGTTCTTCGGCGGCGGCGGCGATGATCTGCTCCGCCGCTTTTTCGGCGGCGGCGGCCAGCCCGGCCAGCCCGGCCAGCCCGGCGCGCCGAACGGGCGCAGCCCGCGCCGCCAGGGACAGCCGGATCAGCTGACCCAGGGCGCCGGCACCGGCTTCATCATCGACAAGGCCGGCTTCGTGCTGACCAACAACCACGTCGTCGAGGGGGCCGACAAGATCACCGTGTCGTTCGTCGGCAGCAACCGCAACGAGGAGTACGCCGCCAAGGTCGTCGGCCACGACGCGCTCACCGACAGCGCGCTGCTGCAGCTGACCGAGATGCCCTCGCAGGCGCTGCAGGAAGCCAAGTTCGGCGACTCGTCGCAGATGCAGCAGGGGGATTGGGTGATGGCGATCGGCAACCCGTTCGGCCTCGGCCATACGGTCACGGTCGGCGTCATCTCGGCGCTCAACCGCCCGTTCGGCGGCGTCGCCCAGCGCGAGCAGAACATGCTCCAGACCGACGCGGCGATCAACCCGGGTAACTCGGGCGGACCGCTGCTGAATGTCCGCGGCGAGGTGGTCGGGATGAACACCGCCATCTACACCGACGCGCAGCGCGCGGCGAACATCGGGATCGGCTTCGCGACGCCGATCAACACCATCCGCGACCTGCTGCCGCAGCTGCGGACCGGCAAGATCTCGCGCGGCGTCATCGGCGTCCAGGTCAGCAAGGACCCGCTCACCAAGGAAACCGCCAAGGCGCTCGGACTCCCCAACACGAGCGGCGCGGTGATCTCCAGCGTCAGGCCGGACGGCCCCGCCGACAAGGCCGGGCTGCGGCGCGGCGACGTCATCACCGAATACAACGCCCACCCCGTCGCCGACAGCGATACGCTCGTCGGGCTGGTCGTCGCGACCAAGCCCGGGACGACCGTGCCGGTGACGGTCTACCGCGACAACCAGCGCAAGTCCCTGAACATCACACCTGACGAGCTCGACCTCGAAGCCGAGGCCGCCGGCCGGAGTGCGAGAGGCGGGGGCGGGGCCGAACCGGGGGCGCCGACGACCACCGACTTCGGCATGGATCTCGAGGCGATCACGCCCGACATCGCGCGCGGCGTGAACCTGCCGCGCGGCCGCGGCGGCGCGATCATCGCCGACGTCGACCGGGCCAGCGCGGCCGCCCGCGCCGGCATCCAGCCGAACGACATCATTCTCGAGGTGAATCGCCAGCCGGTCACCACCCTCAGCCAGGTGACCAAGGCGCTGCAGAGCGCGCCGGCCGGCGCGCCGGTCTTCCTGGTGGTGTGGCGCGACGAACAGGAGCTGTTCGTGACGATGAGCAAGCGCTAGGACGGGCTCTCCGCCGCCTCGGGTACAATCCGGGCCAGTGGATCGTCTCCACTGGCCTTTTTTTTGCGCGCCGATGCCGCTGCTTCCCCTCCTCCTCTCGCAGATCCGCAGCCGCGGCCCGCTGACCGTCGCCGAATTCATGGAGCTGGCGCTCTACCATCCGGAGTTCGGCTACTACTGCCGGGCGGAACAGCGGTCGGGCACGCACGGCGACTTCTACACCAGCGTCGATGTCGGCCCGCTGTTCGGCGCGACGATCGCGGCGCAGCTGGCCGAGATGTGGGACATCCTGCAGGCGCGCGGGGCGCGCGCCTTCGACGTCGTCGAAGCCGGCGCGGGCAATGGCCGGCTGGCCGCCGATGTGCTGGACGCTGCCGCCAGCGCGCACCCGGCGATGTATGCGCACCTCAGGTTGACCCTGGTCGAGCGCAGCGCCGCCGCGCGCCGCGCGCAGGCCGAGCGGCTCGCGCCGCACGCGCCGCGGGTCGTCGCCATGCGAGACACGCTGCCGGACGGCATCACCGGCGTGATCTATGCGAATGAGCTGCTCGATGCCCTGCCGGTGCACGTCGTCACCCGCACCGAAAGCGGCTGGCAGGAGGTCGCGGTCGGCGAGCGCGACGGGGCGCTCGAAGAAGTGGCCGTCCCGGTCTCGGGCCCGGCCGTGACCGAGGCGCTCAGCCGTGTGCACGGCAGCGCGCGGCCCGGCGACCGGATCGAGCTCGGGCTTGCCGCCGCCGACTGGATCCGCGCCGCCGGCGCGGCGCTCCGCGAGGGCTTCCTGCTGCTGTTCGATTACGGCCGCGACACACGAACCGCGGCACCGCGCGGGACGCTGACGACCTACCGCGCGCATCGCTCGCGGCCGGAGGCGTGGCTCGAGGACCCCGGCGGGCAGGACCTGACCGTCCACGTCGACCTCGATGCCGTCCGCCGCGCCGCGGCCGACGCCGGGTTGACGACGTCCGGCATCGTCGATCAGACCTACTTCCTGCTGGCATTGGGCCTTGCCGACCGGCTCGAGACAGGACATGATCGGCGCGCCGTCATGCAGCGGCTGGCGGCGCGGACGCTGATGATGCCGGGAGGACTCGGGAGCACGATGAAGGCGATGGTGTTTGCGAAGGACGTCGGCACGCCGTCCCTCACGGGCCTGGCGTCCGGGCGGTTGACATAGGTGGCGGCGCGCCGGCTGCCGCTCTACGGCTGGCTGGGAGGCTTGCTGATCGCCATCTCCCAGGCCGGGATGCTGGCCGGGATTTCTCCCTTCTATCACTGGCACACGCCGATCGCGTGGACGGGCTACATCCTGCTCGTCGACGGCTGGGTGTGGAAGGGCCGCGGTGCGTCATGGCGCCGCAATCATCCGGCGGAACTGTTCTTCCTGGCGTGCGCGTCGGTGCCGCTGTGGGGACTGTTCGAGCTCTACAACAAGTACGTGCTCGGCAACTGGTACTACATCGGGCTGTCCGACAATCTGCTGCTGCGCTACGCCGGCTACGTCTGGGCGTTTGCGACGATCTGGCCGGCGATCTTCGAGACCGCCGATCTGGTGTCGAGCCTGCGCGACCAGCGCGCCGCGGCCGACCGCGCCGCTCCAGCGGCGGCGACGCCGCCGGGCC
>JANMWI010000076.1:0-13913 GCA_031393955.1 Acidobacteriota bacterium | reverse complement strand
CGACGACGTCGTCCGGCAGGTCAAGCGCGACGAACCGAAGGTCGGGCGCAACGACCCGTGCCCCTGCGGCAGCGGCAAGAAGTACAAGAAGTGCCACGGGGTGGCATAGACAAGGTGCCGGGGTGCCAAGGTGCCAAGGTGCCAAGGTGCCAAGGTGCCAAGGTGCCAAGGTGCCAAGGTGCCAGGGTGCCAGGGTGCCGGGGTGCCGGGGTGCCAAAGTGCGCGGGTGCCACGGTGCCAAAGTGCGCGTGAACTGTAATGCGGGCGGGGGCAGCGGACTTCCGGCTGCCCTCTTTCTGTAGGGACCTCCATGGACACTCGAACCGACATTCTGAACGCCGATCAGATCGCCATCGGGCTCGCGACGGCGCTGACGTTCGATGACGTGCTGCTGGTGCCGCGGCATTCGCAGGTGCTGCCGAGCGCGGTCGATGTCGGGTCGTGGGTGACGCGTCACATCCGCGTCAACGTGCCGCTGCTCAGCGCCGCGATGGATACCGTCACCGAGTCGCGGCTGGCGATCGCGATGGCGCAGCAGGGCGGCATCGGCATCATCCACAAGAACCTGTCGATTGAAGAGCAGGCGTCGGAAGTCGATCGCGTCAAGCGCTCCGAGAGCGGCATGATCGTCAATCCGATCACGCTCTCGCCGTCGAACCGGATCTACGAAGCGCTCGAGCTGATGAAGAAGTACCGCATCTCGGGGGTGCCGATCACCGAAGACGGCGGCAAGGAAGGCAAGCTCGTCGGCATCCTGACCAACCGCGACCTGCGCTTCGAGACCAACCTCGACCGGCCGATTGCCGACATCATGACGCGCGATCCGCTCTTCACCGTGCCGGTCGGCACGACCCTCGAGCAGGCGCGCGAGTTCCTCCACCGCCACAAGGTCGAGAAGCTGCTGGTCGTCGACGACCGCTACATGCTCAAGGGCCTGATCACGGTCAAGGACATCCAGAAGCTGGTCAAGTATCCGTCGGCGTGCAAGGACAGCCTCGGCCGGCTCCGCGTCGGCGCCGCGATCGGCACCGGCAAGGATGCGCTCGCCCGGGCCGAGGCGCTCGTCGCGGCGCACGTCGACGTCCTGGTCGTCGACACCGCGCACGGCCACTCCCAGGGGGTCCTCGACATCATCCGCAAGATCCGCCGGCAGTTCGCCGACGTCGATCTGATCGCCGGCAACATCGCGACCGCCGAGGCAACCGAGGCGCTGATCGACCTTGGCGTCGACGCCGTCAAAGTCGGGATCGGAGCGGGCTCAATCTGCACGACCCGGGTGGTGGCAGGTATCGGCGTGCCGATGATTACCGCGATTGCCGACTGCGCGCGCGCCGCCGCGCCGCACCGCGTCCCGGTCATCGCCGACGGCGGCATCCGCTATTCCGGCGACATCACCAAGGCGATTGCCGTCGGCGCGTCGTGCTGCATGGTCGGCAGCCTGTTTGCCGGCACCGACGAGAGCCCGGGCGAAATGATTCTGTACCAGGGGCGCAGCTTCAAGGAGTACCGCGGCATGGGGTCGCTCGGGGCGATGCGCCGCGGCAGCCGCGACCGCTACTTCCAGGACGAGTTCGACCTCGACGGCAGCCCGGAGTCGGGCGAGAAGCTGGTGCCGGAAGGGATCGAGGGCCGGGTCGCGCACAAGGGCAGCGTCGCCGGCATGATCCACCAGCTGGTCGGCGGCCTCCGCGCCGGGATGGGCTACTGCGGCAGCCCCGACATTCCCGCCCTCCAGCGCGACGCAAAGATGATCCGCGTAACCCCCGCCGGCCACCGCGAGGGGCACGTCCACGACGTGATCATCACCAAGGAAGCGCCGAACTACCGCGTCGAATAGGCGGACGCTACTCGGCCGTCGTCGGGTCGATCATCGTCGATACCGCCGACACTTTATTCGCCGGGAAGCCGCCCTGCCGCGCGTGCTCGCGCACCGCCGCCTCGTCCGGGGCGATGTAGACGCAATAGATCTTGTCGCCGGTCACGTAGCTGTGCAGCCACTGGACCTGGCTCATGCCGTCGAGCACACTGCATGACTTCTGCGAAATCCCCTTGAGCTCGGCGGGGGTCAGCTTCCCTGCCCCCGGAATCTCCCGCTCGATCACGTACTTCGGCATGGCTCGTTTCTCCTCCCGCCGGCATCCTACGCCAGCCGGCTTCCGCCCGGCAAGGTGCCAATCGTGATCGCCCGTACCAGGTCGCCCTCGTGCGCGAAGGCAATCGTCCACGCGCCGGGCGGGGGATCGTCCCATCGTTCGGCCCACTCGACCGCCAGGATGCCGGCCGCAGCGAGCTCGTCGAGGCCGAGGTCGGCGACCTCCGCCGGCGCCAGCCGGTAGAGATCGGCGTGATAGAGCGTCAGCCGGCCGCGGTACTCCTGGATCAGCGTGAAGGTCGGGCTGGTGACGTCCGCGTCGGCGGCGCCAATCCCCCGCGCCAGCCCGCGCACAAAGGCGGTCTTGCCGGCGCCGAGGTCGCCGAACAGCAGGATGACATCGCCGGCCGCGACCCGCGCTGCGAAGGCTTCCCCGGCCGCGCTCGTCTCGGCCTCGCTGGTCGTCCGGAGCGTGCGGGCCGCCGCCCCGTCCGCCGCGCTCATTCCGCCTGGCGCTTGACGCGGCGCCGCGCGGTCAACTCGAGAACCGCATCGCCGAGCCGCCCGGCGATGTCGCCGGCAATCAGCGCGACGTCCCCCTCGTCGGCCTCCGCCAGATCGCCGGCGCTGCCGTGCAGGTAGACCGCCAGCTTGCAGGCGGCCTCGGCATCGAGCAGCTGCGCGAACCAGGCGGCAATCATCCCGGTCAGCAGGTCGCCGGTGCCGCCGGTCGCCATCCCGGAATTGCCGGTCAGGTTGATGAAGGCGCGGCCGTCCGGCCCGGCGACGATCGTCCGGTGCCCTTTGAGGACGACGTGGACGCGGTGGCTCTCGGCGAAGGCCATCGCGTGCTGCAGCCGGTCGCGCTGCAGCGCCTCGACGCTGATGTTCAGCAGCCGCGCCATCTCGCCGGGATGCGGCGTGATGACGACATCGACGCCGTCGCGGCCGGTCAGGCGGTCGGGATCGCCGGCGAAGGCGTTGAGGGCGTCGGCGTCGAGGACCAGCGGCACCCCCGCACGTTCGACCAGCCCCTGGACGAAGGCGGCGGTGCCGGGCGACTGGCCGAGCCCGGGGCCGACGGCGATGATGTCGGCGGTAATCTCGAGGACGCGCTCGAGCGCCGGGAAGTCGACGGTGCCGGCGGGGGTCTCGTCGAGCGGCTCGGTCATGTATTCGGGGGCCATCGCCGCGACCATCGGCAGGCACGAGCGCGGCGTCGCAATCGTCACCAGCCCGGCGCCCGAACGCAGCGCCCCGATCGCCGCCAGGTGCGCCGCGCCGGCGCGGCCGAACGAGCCGGCGACGACCAGGACCCGGCCGAAGTCCCCCTTGTGCGATTCGGCGGCGCGCGCCGGCACCAGGTCGCGCATGTCCTCGCGCGTCAGGATCTCGATGTGCGGCCCCTCGACCTCGTCGAGGACCGGCAGCGGAATGCCGATGTCGGCGATCACCAGGTCGCCGCCGTGGGCGTCGCCGGGCGGCAGGATCAGCGGCAGCTTCGGCGCCGCGATCGTCACCGTCATGGTCGCGTCAATCGCCTCGCCGTCGACCTCGTGGGTGTCGGCCGACAGCCCGGTCGGCAGATCGATCGCCACGACCGGCACCCCGAGGCCGTTGACGTCCGCCACCACGGTCTCGAGCAGGCCGCTCAGCTGGCCGTGAAAGCCGGTCCCGAGGATCGCATCGACGAGCAGATCGCACTCCGACATCTCGCTGAAGTGCAGCTCCCACTCCTGCGCGCTGGTGATCTCGACGACCGTCAGGCCGATCCGGCCGAGCACCTCGAGATTGATGCGGGCATCGCCGCGGACCTCGGCGACGCTGCCGAGCAGGAACACCGAGGTCTCGATGCCGCGCTGGATCAGCGTGCGCGCGACGACGAAGCCATCGCCGCCGTTGCTGCCGCGGCCGCAGAGCACGCCGACGTGGCTGTCGGCGAGGTCCTCGAACGCCGCCTCCATCGCCGCCACCGCCTGCCGGCCGGCATTCTCCATCAGCACGATCGAGGGAATGCCGATCTCGTCGATGGTGCGGCGATCGGCCTCACGCATCTGCTGGGTGTTGAGCACGCGCATCGGGGGGAGCGTACTGCGTGTGCTAGACTGCCGTCAACGACGGCACCGGGCGTGTCGGTCGTCCGCCCGGAGGGCCTGCAGAGAACGATGCCGATACGCGGCGCGGTGTACGTCAACGGCCGGATCGCCAGCGCACAGGATGCCGTGATTCCGGTCTACGATCACGGCTTCGTCTACGGCGAGGGCATCTACGAGACGCTGCGCACCTACGGCGGCGTCCCGTTCCTCTACGACCAGCACGTCGCGCGGCTGCGCGCCTCGGCCGGCCATCTCCAGCTCGCCGTGCCGTTCAGCGACGCCGACCTGCGCCGCTGGATCGACGACACCACCGCCGCCGCCGGCCCGATCGACGAGGCCTACATCCGCGTCCTCCTCACCCGCGGCGTCGGCGAGCTGAGCTACGACATCGCCGCGACGCCGGCGCCGTCGCTCGTCATCATCGTCAAGCCGCTCGACGACGCCCCGCCGCGGATCGCCGCCGACGGCATCGCGGTGGCGCTGGTGCCGATCCTCCGCAACCATCCCGGCTCGGTCAATCCGATCATCAAGTCGAACAACCTGCTCAACAATGCGCTCGCGATGCAGGAGGCGTATCGCCGCGGCTGCGAGGAAGCGCTGATGTGCAACTACCGCGGCGAGCTCGCCGAGTGCTCGCAGGCCAATTTTTTCATGGTCCGCGGCGGCGCCGCGCTGACGCCGCGCTCGGAGGCGGGTTTGCTCGAGGGCATTACGCGCGCGTTCCTGTTCGAGGTTGGCCGCGAGATCGGGATCGAGGTGCGGAGCGACACGCTGCGGCCGGAGGATCTCGCGTCGGCGGACGAGGCGTTCATCACCAGCACGACCCGCGAGCTCAGCCCGGTGACGCGGATCGATCGCCAGCCGGTCGGCAGCGGCCGGCCCGGGCCGGTGACGCGGGCGCTGCTCGACGCCTACCAGCGCCGGGCCCGTGCGGTCAGCCGCGCCGCCGCCAGCCAGCCGTCATGACGCCGGCGCGGCGACCGCCGTGCCCACCCGGTAGAGCATCTCCCCCGCCCGCGCGACGACCAGGTCGCGCCGCCCCGGCCGCGCCCAGCTCTTCGGATCAATCGAGGCGGGATCGAGATAGCCGAGATTGATCCGCTCGCAGCGTTCGCGCGGAATGCCGGTCGCCAGCGTGACGCGGATCCGCGGCCGCTCGACGCCGGTCGCGACATCGTAGGTACCCAGCCCCTTGACGTGCGTCGAATGCGCAAGGATGCCCCACGGATAGTGGGAGAACCGATCCCACTGCCCCAGGAAGTAGTCGCGGCAGTGATAGCCGATCTCGTCGATCAGCCGGCCGTGGACGTAGCTGACCTCGGTGATGTGCGGCGCATAGACGATCACTTCGCCGCCGTCCTCGACCACCGGCTCGGTCTTGTAGGCGCCCTTGGCGCCGGTCCACAGGTCGTCGTACATCGCCGGCATCACCGCCAGCACGCGCTCGTAGGGGGCGTCCACGAACAGGACGTGACGCTGCCGCGACACCGCCGCGGCGGCGCGCCATGCCTCGTGCGGATCGCCGCAGAACAGCCCGGCGGTGCCGTCGTGGGTGACGACCAGCGCGGCCAGCGACAGCGGCGTCGGCAGCAGCGCCGCCGCCCGGTCGATGATGGCGCGCACCGGGGTGTCGATCGTGCCGATGACATCGGAGCTGGTGATGAGCGCCCCCAGCCAGTGCGTGAAGTGGATGATATCGGGCGCGGCGATGCCCGGGAACAGGTACTTGGTGCCGCCGGAGAAGCCGACCACCTCGTGCGGGAACACCGGACCGCAGATGATGACGTGGTCGTATTCGGTGGCGAGGCGATTGAGTGCCACCGGCACGCTGCGGCTGAGCCGTCCCTCGGTGACGCGCTCGACGACGTCCGCCGGAATCGTCCCGAGCTCGACGAAGGTCGCGGGATCGTCCCAGCGATGGTTGAAGATCCGGCGGTCGCCGGCGCGGCCGCCAACGACCTGCCGGCCGACGAGCGCGCTCAACTGGCGATCGTCCATCGGCGAGTGGGTGCCGAGCGCGACCAGGAAATCGAGCGCCGCGACCCGGCCGGCCAGCGCCGCCTCGAGGATGTCAAACATCAGCGGCAGCGGCATGGTCCGGGTCCCGTCCGGAACGAGGACCAGCACGCGGCGGCCGTCGACCGGCAGCGAGGCCAGCCACGGGTCGGCGATCGCACGCATCTCGGCCGGCGTCAGGTAACCGTCGATCAGGCCTCGTCCCGTGACGCCCATGGCCGTTACTTGGCCGCTCCGCCGCTTTTGGCAATCTCGAGGAGCTCGGCGTTCGTCCACGGGCGCGTCCGGCTGGCGGTCAGCGCCCGTACCGACTGGACCTGCGCCGGGTCCACCGGCGAACCGTCCTGTCCCCACTCGCGGCGGATGTAGGTCAGCACACCCGCCACCTGGGCATCGGACAGCACCGATCCGACCGGCGGCATCAGCCCGACCGTCCCTTCCTTGCCGTTCATCAGGATCCGCACCGGCACCTCGGCGGGCGCCAGCGCGAGCGCCGACCCGACCAGGCTGGGCGCCAGCTTCTCCTGCCCGCGGCCGTCCGGCTGATGGCAGGACTGGCAGATGTTCCGGTAGACCTCGCGGCCGGCGTCGAAGCGCGCCTGCTCCTCAGCCGACAGCGGCGGAATCGGCGCGGCCGCGCCCGGCTTCCCCGGCCACTCCACTCGCGCCATGATCTCGGCGGCGCGCGGTCCGAGCGCGTCCGGTTGCTTCGCCAGCGCCGCCAGCGCAACCGGCTCGCGGCTGAGACGGACGACGCGCCGCACCGGCGGCGGCGGCGGCGCCTGGGGGAAGGCATAGGCGCCACCCGGCCCGCCTCGCGCACCGGCGCAGGTCGGACAGGGCGGCTGCGGCAGCGCCGGACCGCCGCGGCGGCCCGACGGACTGCCGGGCATCGCGGCGCCGAGGACCGACACTTCCGCGCCACGCAGCAGCGCCGCGCGCTGCCACCCCGGACGCGCCTCCTCGGCCACCCAGCCGAACAGCGACTGGATCGCGACGTCCTGCCCGCCGCGAACCAGCGTCGCGGCAAGCATCGCGATCGCCGCGTCGCGCTGCGGCGTCTGGTCGCTCGAGGCCTGCAGCAGCTTGTCGAGCGCCGCCGCCTCGCTGCCGCGCAGCCCGCTCAGCGCCGCGTCGAGCGTGATCGAATCGTCGGCATGGCGCTCGAGCATGGTGACAATCGCCGATTCCCGCGCCCCGGCCGGCAGCGCACCGATCGACGCGGCCAGCTGCTGGCGGACGGACCAGTCGGGGTCGTCGATCCGCTTCAGCACCGCCGCCTGGAGCGGATGGCCGACCGTGCCCAGCCAGCGCTCGGCCAGCCGGACGCCCGCGACGCGTACCTCGCGCGACTGATCCTCGAGCGCCGCGGTCACCTGCGCCGGCTCGATCGCGTCGATCCCGTCGAGCGTCCACAGCGCGTGCAGCCGGATGCGCCAGTCGCCCGCCGACGCCGCCAGCGTGACGAGCGCCGGCGCGACCGACTTGTCACCGCGCTCGACCAGGATCCGCTGCGCCGTGTCCCGCCACCAGCCGTTGGGATGCGACAGCGTCTCGACCAGCTGCGCCGCCGAGGCCTGCGCCATGCGCTTCGCATCACGTTCGGTGCTGTCGTGCACGACGCGGTAGATCCGTCCCATGCCGGTCGGCTGCTCGAGACGGCTGGTTAGGATGTGATCGCGCAGGTACTCGGTGATGTCGGCCCGCTGCTGAATCACGCCGCGATACATGTCGACGATGTAGAGCGTGCCGTCCGGCGCGTTCGACAGGTATACCGGACGGAAGCGCTCGTCGGTCGACACCAGGAACTCCCCTTTGTCGTACGCCTTCCGCGCCTTCAGGGTCGAGCCGTCATCCTCGAGGATGATGCGGCTGACCAGGTTGGCCGCCGGCTCGGCAACGAACATATTGCCGCGCACCTCGGCCGGCAGCCGATCGCCGCGATAGACCAGCGGCGCGCACACCGACGTGAAGTGGTGGAGCGTGCCATCGGGGCGATCGATGCCGAGCTGGTAGGCGCGGTTGGTGC
The DNA here is from genome assembly GCA_031393955.1 of Acidobacteriota bacterium. Taxonomy (GTDB): domain Bacteria; phylum Acidobacteriota; class Vicinamibacteria; order Vicinamibacterales; family 2-12-FULL-66-21; genus JALZOC01. The sequence goes on along the minus strand of JANMWI010000076.1, from coordinate 5,680 downwards.
CGGGATTGGGCCGCGCCGGCCAGACCACGTTGACGAGGTTCTGCTCGTCGCGCAGCGCCTCGTAGCTGCCGCGCGTCCGCATTAGGTTCGGATTGCGCAGGTAGTACGGCGTCGGCACGAAATCGACATGCACCGACGATTCGTTCGTGTTCCGGTAGACCCGGCCGGCATCATCGTGGGTCGCGCCCCACTCGCCGCGGGTCAGCGTCTTCTGGACCTCGAACTTGCCGTTCTTGAAGCGCAGGAAGATGTCGCTGTCGGCGGTGTTCATCCAGTTGTCGAGGCCCCAGTCGAAGTCGTTCGCGTTCTGCTCGACCCGCGCCTCGCGGCGGCCGTACTGGTCGGTGACGCTTTCTTTGGTGTCCATCCGGAGGTCGCCGTCAGTGTCGCGCATCAGCCACGCGTTCGGCGGCTCCGCCACCAGCACGCCGTGCTCCAGCACCTTCAGTGATCGCGCCAGCACCAGCCCGTCGGCGAAGACGGTGCGCTTGTCCATCGTGCCGTCGTGGTCGGTGTCCTCGAGGACGACGACCTTGCCGACCGGCTCCATGAACGGCTCGGGCGCCGCCAGGTTCGGCACGAAGCCCGGCATCTCGACGACCCAGAGACGCCCCTGCGGATCCCAGTCCATGACGATCGGATCGTGGACGAGCGGCTCGCTGGCGACGAGCTCGAGATGGTAGCCGGGCGCCATCGTGAACGTCTTCATCGCCTCGGCCGGGGTCAGCGCCGGCGAGCCGTCCGGGCCCTTCTGCACCGGCGGCGGCCACTGGCCGCTGGTCGTCGCACCCTGGTAGCCGAAGGCGGTCACGGCCGTCGTCGCGACGGCCAGCGCGGTGATGCGGAACCTGGCAAGAAACATCTGGGCGGGGCCCTCAGGAAAGAAGTGTTTCGCTCATGATATGCGTCCCGGCCGGCTGTGTCATGTGCCGCTGGGGGTGCGCAGATCCAGCCGCTCGAATGCTTCGGTGTCTCCCAGGAAGGCGACGCCGAATGGCGCGGCGTTGACGGACCCGAGCTCGAGCCGCCCCTGCGCGATCCGCAGCGCCGCGAAACCGGCCGGATGGCGGCGATACAGATCCCGGTGCCCGTCGGTGGCGGCCGCCTGCCAGTCGGCCGGCAGCATGTGCAGCCCGCGGTAGTAATGGTGGCCGTTGCGCTCGACGTGGCCGATCCCGAGCAGCGCGGTCATCGCCAGATCCTGGAGCAGCGCCACCGGTCCGAGATTGCAGAGGTCCTCGCCGGTCAGCACCCCGGGCTTCCCGATCCGCCGCCGCGCCGCCAGCAGCGCCGCATTCGACAGTCCCTTGACGATGCCTTTGCAGTTCTTGTGGCTGGTGCCGTCGTAGCCGAGCGCGAGCGCGCGCGGCAGGTCGTCGAGCGCGCCGTCGGATTCATCGATGATGACGGGCGGCCGATCCGGCCAGCCGCCGAGCGCCCGGCCGGCAACGGCGTCGAGCGCCGCGTTCCGGTGCACCGGCTGCTCGACGACGAGGATGCGCTGCCACAGATCGCGCAGACTCGCTGACCCCCGGGCGCGGGTCCAGAACGCCCGGAAGACGTCGAAGTCGGGGAAGTTCTCGTTGCCGTCGAGCGTCACCGCATAGCGGCCCTGCGTTTCGGTGCCGAGGATGCGGGACAACCGGCCGAGGCGCGCCAGGTCCGCATCCTCGACCCCCGTCAGCTTGATCTTGAAGTAGCGGAGGCCGTAATCCTGAATCGAGCTCTGCAGATCCTGCGGCAGGCCGTCGTCGACGAGCTCGCCCGCGGGAATCTCTTCCGGCACGAGCGGGTCGCCGAGCCCGACGGTGTGGCGGACGTGGCACTGCGGCAGCGGCACCGCCGGCAGGAACGCGCGCAGGTCGTCCGCGGGCCCGCGATCGAGCGCCTCCAGCCGCAGATCCAGCCGTCCGCTTCGCAGTAACCGGTGCAGCGGCTGCCGCCAGGCGCGGCACAAGCCGTCGAGCACCGCCCGCTCGACCAGGCTGACGCCCAGCCCGGCCAGCAACGGGGCGACCCCCTGCGCTTCCGCCCACGCCGTCTGCGCGGCGTCGACCTGGCGCCACCATTCGAAGAACGTGTGCGGCTCGCGCCCGACCTCCGCCGCCACACCGGCCGCGTGCCGCAGCACGCTCAGCATCTCCGGCAGATCCTCGTCAAAGGTCGTCGCCGGGTTCTTCGTGAACCATTTCGGCGGCAGGCCGTCCGACGCCATGCCGGCCGCCGAGGCCGCGCCGGCCGTCACCCGCGTCCGTAGGAAGAGGTGCGGCACATCGGTCATCGCCGCGATTCCATAGCGGAACGGGAACCGCGTCCGCGCCCGCAGCACTGAGGCGCCGAACGGCTCGACCGTGAAGCGATCAGCCACCGGCACCCCGCCGGCCGAGGTACAAATCGCGTCCCGCGGCCAGCACCGCGATCTTGCGATCGGCAATCGACCGCTTCAGCATCCAGAAGCCGCAGTCCGGATGGACGTACCGGACGCGTCCCGGGCCGAGGATCTTTTCGGCGCGCTCGAGCGATGCCGCGATTTCGTCCGGCGTCTCGATGTGGTTGACCTTGATGTCGACCGCGCCAATGCCCAGACCGATCGCCGGATCGACATCTCGCAATGCCTCCAGATCGGACGCCGGCCGGTGCGCCAGCTCCAGCACGAGATGATCGGCCCGCAGGTCATTGAGGAAGCGCACCAGCGGCTTCCACTCGCCGCGCTGGATGGTCTGGCCACCGTAATTCCCGAAGCAGAAATGCACCGCCTTCTCGCCGCGCACCGCGTCGAGGACCCGGTTGATCGCCTCCGCCGCCAGCGGCGCGTCGTCCGGATTGCCAGGAATATTCGCTTCGTCGATCTGGACGCACGCGCAGTCCAGCGCGGCAGCCTGCGCGGCGAGCACGTCGGCCAGCGTCAGCGTCAGCTGCTCGAAGGACGGGTAGTGATCGTCGAGCAGCGTCCGCGCCAGCATGTAAGGGCTGGTGAGCGTGAACTTGAACGGGCCGCCCGCCACCGCGGCGGCGCGGGCGCAGTCGTCCGGGATGTTCAGCGTCCCCTCGCCGAGCGGACCGACGACGACGGCGGCCGGCTGGCTGCGGAAGCGCATCTCCGTCCTGGCGTGGAATCTGGCGGCGTCGGCACGGCCGACGCCGGCGCGGATCCCGGCGAGCGGCCGCACGAAGTACTCAATCATGCCGTTCGTGTCCGGATGATTGATGTCGAAGCGATAGAGCTCGCCGTCGGTCGGCAGGTCGATGCCGGCCTGGCGCTGCAAGTGGAACACGACGCGGGTGGCATCGCGGAGGGCCTGTCCGCTCGGCGCGGCGACCAGCCACTCCGGCACCGGATAGGAGCCGACGGTGGTGGTCAGGATTTCGGGGCGCTGGACCATGCGGCAAGCATAGTCCGGACGAGCGTCGCGACGCGTCCCCGCGCCCGTTACAACGCGTGGCGCCGTTCCGGTAGAATGCAGCCGACATGAAATTCGGCATCTGTAACGAGCATTTCGAGGGCTGGACGTTCGAGCGGATCTGCCAGTTCGTCGCGGGACTTGGCTACGAGGGGCTCGAAGTCGCGCCCTTCACCCTCGCCCAGTACATCACCTCCGTCACTCCCCAGCAGCGCGCCGAACTGCGCCTGCAAGCCGATGACGCCGGCGTGCACATCATCGGGCTGCACTGGCTGCTGGCGAAGACCGAGGGGCTGTACCTGACGTCGCCGGATGCGGAGGTGCGGCGGCGCACGTCGGCCTACCTGCGATCGCTGGCCGAAGCCTGCCACGATCTCGGCGGCAGCGTCATGGTCTTCGGCTCCCCGAAGCAGCGCTCGCTGCTGCCGGGCGTCAGCCAGGAGCAGGCCTACGCCTGGGCGGCCGAGACCTTCCGCGAGGCGATGCCGGCGCTGGCCGATTGCGGTGTCTCGTTGTGCATGGAGCCGCTATCCCCGGCGGAGACCGACTTCGTCAATACCTGCGCCGACGCGGCGCGGCTGGCCGGGATGGTCGACGACCGGCACTTCGTGCTGCATCTGGACGTGAAGGCGATGTCGAGCGAGGCCGATCCGGTGCCCGACCTGATCCGGCGCTACGGCGCGCGCGCCGGGCATTTCCACGCCAATGACGTCAACCTGCGCGGTCCGGGCATGGGCGACGTCGACTTCGTTCCGATCTTCCGCGCGCTCGGCGACTCCGGCTATGCCGGTTGGGTCTCGGTCGAAGTGTTCGACTACACCCCGGACCCCGAAACCATCGCCCGCCTCAGCATCGACTACATGCAGAAGACGCTCGCCGCCGCGAGCCGCTGAGAGCTGATAGCTGATAGCTGACAGCTCTCAGCTATCAGCAGCTACAGCCCGAGCGCCCGTCTCGGGTTGTCGATCGTCAGCGCCCGGACCGTTTCCTCCGGCAGGCCCATCGCCGCGCGCAGATTCTCGGCGCTTTGCCGCATGGTGACGGCCGAGCCTACGAAATGCGACCGATCAGGCGCCCGCGGCACCATGTCCTCGTCGACGACCACCTCCCGCCGGCCGAGTGTGTAGCGCCCCGGCCCGAGCCCGGCCGGCGCGATCGCGTCGCTGACGACGACCGCGCGGCTCGGATCGGCAAGGCCGAGATAGTTCCGCAGGACGAAGAACGGCACGTGGGCGCCGTCGGCGATGAAGGTCAGCCAAAGCCGTTCCGACAGGCTGAGCACGCGCTGGACGATGTTGTCGTGGCGGTGCTGCTGCATCGGACAGCCGTTGCCGACGTGCGTGAACATCGACAGCCCGGCGTCGATGCCGGCACGCAAATCGTCGAGGGAGGCGTTCGAGTGGCCGCCGGCGACCCGGATGCCGGCCGACGACAGCAGCGTGGTGACCCGCTGCCCCGGATCGCATTCAGGGGCCAGCGTGACGATCCGGGTCAGGCCGGCGGCGGCGTCGAGGAGCTGCCGCATGACATCCGGATCGGCGGGCCCCATCGCATCCGCCGGATGGGCGCCGCGGTAACCTTCGGCCGGATTCAGGAACGGCCCCTCTATATGGAGGCCAGGAATCAGCCGCGCCGCGAGCGGATCCGCTTGGCGCAGCCGCGCCAGCGTCGACAATCGGCCGCACATCGCGACCGGCGTATCGGTGATGATGGTCGGCAGAAACGCGACGACGCCGTCCGCCTCGAGCCGCTCGCAGGCGTGGTGAAACGCGGCGGCCGTCATCCCGTCGGCGTTGAAGTCGACGCCGGCATAGCCGTTGACCTGGAGGTCGACGAAGCCCTCCGCCGGCAGCGGCGTCAGGGCCGTCCGCCCCGCCCGGCGGGCTCGAGCGCCTGCAGTTCCTGGTTCGTCCACGGCCTCGTCCGTCCGGCCGTCTCCTTCCGCAGCGGCGCGACAGCGGAAGGATCGACAGGCGACGCGCCGTTGCCCCATTGCCGCCGGATGTAAGTCAGGACGCCGGCGATCTGGTCGTCGCTCAGGCTCGCGCCGAGCGCCGGCATCAGCCCGACCTCCCCCTCCTTGCCATTCAGGAGGATCCGGATCGGCACCTCCGGCGCCGCGAGCGCCAGCGTCGATCCCACCAGACTGGGTGCGAGCTTCTCGCGGCCGCGGCCGTCCTCCTGGTGACAGGCGCTGCACAGGCTGGTGTAGACCGCCTGCCCCTGAGTGCGCAGCGCTTCCTCCGCCGGCGTCAGCGCCGCGGGCGCGGGCGCCTCCC
>JANMWI010000056.1:0-22436 GCA_031393955.1 Acidobacteriota bacterium | reverse complement strand
CGACGAGACCCGCCACCTCGTCAACGCAGCCAATCTCGCGCTGATGAAGCCGGGACAGACGCTCGTCCGCGGGCGGAACGCGGCCCTCTACTCGAAGCACCTATTCTCGGGGTTCCTCCGCTGCGGCGAGTGTGGCGGCGCCGTCACGGTGGTCAGTGGCGGCTACGGCAGCCCGCGATATGGCTGTCTGCACTCCTCGAAGAACGGTCGAGAGGCGTGTGCGAATCGGTTCACCATCCGTGCTCGTGTGGCCGACGCCACCCTCCTCGCCGGCCTCCGGGCGGAGCTCCTGAAGCCGGAGACGGTGGCGCACGTCACGGCCCTGCTCGCGATCGAGCTCAACGCCGTAATCGACCAGCGCCCCGCTCTGAGGGACCGCGCCGAGGCGGCCCTCTGCGACGCACAGCGTCGTCTCCAGAACCTCGTCACGGCCCTTGAGGAGGGCGCAGGCGGCGCTACGCTGCGAGACGCCATCAGCAGCCGTGAGGCCGACGTGCAGCGGCTACAGGGCGAACTAGAGGCTTTGGCGGAGCCGCTGGAGCGCAAGCTGGCCGTGATGCCCGGTTGGGTGCGCCAGCAGCTGGACGACGTCGCCGGGTTGCTGACGGAGGCGCCCGAACGGACCAAGGCCGAGTTCAAACGGCTGGGAGTTTCCTTCACGCTCCATCCCGTCCGCGAGGTCCCGAGGCCGTACCTACGGGCCGAGGGGACGACGAGTTTTGCACAGGTGCTTTCGGGCCAATATTCATCGAGTCCTACTACCGACGCGACGGACCCTCGACGAGCACGGTGAAATCCGTACCGGCGACGCGCTCGATGCGGTCCCGCACCGCACGGATCGGCAGGCTCGAGCCGATCAGCGGTGCGGCACCGTCCGGCTGGCCGCTCCTGGCCAGCGGCCATCGTCCGCTGGCCCGCTCGATCTCCAGCAGCAGACCGGCAACGTGCACCGCGGCCGCGAGAGTCTGCCGGGCGCGGTCGTCGACCGGGCGCTTCATATCGAAGGACGCCACGAGGCACGGCCGCTCGCCGGGCGCCGAGGCCGGCAGTTCGCACGACAGGCTGTGCGTACGCTCGAACGGCTCGCCGTCCTCGCAGAACTCGACCGAGACCGCGCCAAGGCGCTCGCGCAGCGCCTCTTCGAAATGCTTCCGCACATGCCGCGGCTCGCGCACTGACGCCAGACCGCAGGTCAACGCCGCCAGCGTTCGCTCCGTCTCGCACTGCCGCTCCGCCGGCCGCGCTCCCACCGCCATGTCGCCTCCTCGCCTCGCCAGACGCCGGCACCGCGCCGGCGCGCTGCACTAACAATCGCGGTGCCAGCGAGAAGCCGCGGAAACGACATGGATTGTCAGGCGCCGGGCGCGAGCTGACGCGGCAGCGAGTAGCGGCTACCCACGGTAAGCCGTTCCTGAATCGATGTCGCCGGGAACGGCCGACCCGCCAGGGGGAGGGGATACCCGGGGGGAAAGGGGGCTAAGGTGCCGGGGGGCCACGGTGCCACGGTGCCGGGGGTGCCAAGGTGCCACGGTGCCGGGGGTGCCAGGGTGCCAAGATGCCGGGGTGCCGGGTGCCGGAGTGCCGGAATGCCGGAGTGCGGAGAGCTAGATGGGGCTGGCTACGGGGGGGTCGAAGGGCTGTTCGAATCTGAGGGCGCCGCGGTAGATCGCGCCGGAACGGTCGTCGAGCGACCAGACCACGCAGCGGACGACGTGGGCGGAGAGGGTGAAAGTTCGCTCGGCGGTGACCAGTTGCAGATGCACTCTGGCCCCGGGGCGGAGCGGCTTGGCGGCTTCGACCAGCACGCCGCCGGCGCTGACGTCGACCACCGCCACGACACAGCCGGGCCGCAGCGTGGCGCGGGCGGCCTGGCCCTCCGGCCAGGGGCGGCGGCCATCGGTGCGGCGATCGGTCAGCGGCTGGTCCATGTCGCGGATCCGGGCTCGAACTTCAGCACGCGGGTTCGACCCGTCGCCCCCAGCACGCGAACCGCGTACTGCGCGCGCCGGCCGCGGACGTAGATCGTGCCGGAGGTCGCCGTGCCATCGGCCGAGGTCACCAGCAGCCGTGAGGAGCCAATCCGTACTCCGTCAGTGCCGGTGCCGCGGCCGCCGTCCGCGTCGGGCGCGTCGGCGCGCAGGCCGAAGACGACATCGCGAAAATTCTCGCCAAGCCGGCCGACACTGCCGATTGGCTCATCGACGCCGCTTCGGATCTCCGTCGTCCGGACGCCGTTGCCGTTGCCGTCGAGATACGCCCGGAAGGTGTAATCGGCACCATCGGTCTCGAACCTGATCGCCACGCTGCGGGCGCGCTTGAGCGAATCCATGCGGTTATTGAGGACCAATCCTGCGATGTAGCGGGCCGCCGCCGCGGTGCGCAGTTCGTCGGCCGCGGCGCCGGCCGCCGGGACCGAGATACCGGCCAGGATCGCCATCACCGCCACCGTGAAAAGCAGCTCGACAAAGGTGAAGCCGCCAGCGACGCACGCCAACCGCTGCCACCCAGCCTCGCGCCTGACACCCTCACCGCAGCGCCGGGAGCGCCGGCGCCATCGTGGCAACCGGCGCTCCAGGACGGCTACTTGCCCGGCTCCGAGCCGGCGCTCCGGTCGCCAACGACAACGAGCGGCTTGAGCTTGAGGAAGCTCTTCTCGCCGACGCCGCGAACATTCATCAGCTCCTCGATCTTCTTGAACGCACCGTTCTTCTGCCGATACTCGATGATCCGCTGGGCGGTGCTCGCACCGACACCAGGCAGCGTCTGCAGCTGCGCCGGCGTCGCCGCGTTGATGTTGACGGGCGACGCCGCGGTCGCACGCACGCGCCCGGCCGCCGGCGACTTCGCCGCGGTCGTCTTGACGGCTGGCGCCTTGGTCTGCGCGCTCGACGCCGGCGCGCCCGCCAGAAGCGCCGCCATCACCAGTCCGATACCGATGCCTGCTCGACACATGCTCCCCTCCTCGATGACGCCAGACCGGCGCTGGCGACGCAGCCAATGACGGCGGACAGACCAAAGTGAGAGGTCGGGCCACCTTGTTCGCAAACCCACCGCCATCGGCCGAACTCCCCCACCGCAAGCCGTCCGCCACCGCGAACGATGCCGGACCGGACGCCCTAAAGGCCTGGCGGCATCGGACTTCCGCTGGTGGGGTGCTAATCGGTGCAGGTGATGGGCGGGGCCGGCAGCGCCGCATGGAAACCGGCGTTGCGGACCGGACGCAGGCCGTGCCGGCCCGCCACGGTAAAATGGGGGGTGACCGAAGGAGACGACGATCCTCCGTGTTGACGGGCACGAACCGCGCATCAGATCGCGGCTCGACGCCTCGCTGAGCGCATCAAGACGTGGGACGATGGACGATCCAGAACAGGGTGAAGGTGCGTGCTGAGTTCCGGGCGGGAGCAGCGCTGCTCGGTCGCGCGCGGGAAGGGGGATGGGGGGACAAGTCACGAGTCACACCGAAGCCGGCGGGTTGGCGGCGTGTGCACCGGGACCCTCGCGCTGGCTCGAGGATCCCGGTGCGGCAGGCTAGCGCTCCGACTGGAGCCAGACGTCGTAGACGAAGGCGTGCCCGTCCGACCAGACAATCGTCCCGCGCTGGCGGAACTGGTTCCCATACCGATCGACGCGCTTCTTCTGTTTGTAGTCCGTCGCAATGCCAACCATCCCGACCTCGGACGCCGGCTGCAGTTCCTCGGGCTCCGAGATGCCGTTGTGGTTCGCATCGCGCCACAGCAGCAGCCGTGCGTACGGCGCATCGGCGGCATCAATCAGCCGATCGGTTCGGCTGTTGCCGTACGCCGGTGACTCCAGGAACTTCAAAGCCTCGAAGCCGTTCGCCGTCGTGACTACCTCGCCCGTCGGATAGGCCGGCGTATGGTTGCCGAACAGCTCGCTGCCATCGTCAATTTTCCCATTGCCGTTGCGGTCCATTGCGAGGAACGCGTCGTCGGAGTCGCGCGCCGTCCAGGCCACCCGCTCCGGCACGCTGTCGGCGTCGAGATCGAACCAGACACCGTCGGCGACGCTCGTCAGAGCGTAGCCGTCGCGATCGGTGTCGACGATGATCGGGCTCGACGGCTTGAAGTCGCACCAGGTGTCCCGCCAGACGCCGTCGAGACTGAGGCAGTCGAGCGCCGGATCGCCAGAAGACGACGGCGGGACCACTTTGGCGTAGCTGACGGTGTTGCCAGTCGGCCACCAGCCACCATTGGTCAGGCTGGGAATCGTCGCCGAGGCGTAGTGGCGGCCGTTGGTCTGATACTCGCGGTTGTAGGCCGGCACCGGCACCTGCCGGCGCGCGACCGCGTACATCAGGCCGCTGTCGCTGATCCCCGAATTGGCGATGCCGGCGACATTCGCTTCGGCGATGACGAACCACTGGCCGCAGATGTCGAAGACGCCGCTGGTCTCGACGATGTACTCGATCCAGTTGAACTCGCCGAACTGGCGGCTGGTGTTGCGGTTGATGACGGTGCCGCAGCTCGGCCACGACAGCGACGACACACTCTCGGTCGCGTTCGCGCGATCGGGCGGGAAAACGACGAGCAGGACGAGCGTCAACGCCAGTGACAGTCTAGTTTTCATGCACACCTCCACCGACCTCGGAGACAGACAGCACAAAGGGACGCCGCTTATTCGGGTTCGAGGAAGCGGTCGAGGTTTCGCTTCGGCATGGTGATCGACGTGCCCGCCTTGGTCGATTCGGCAAAGGCGCTCAGCGCGGCGGCGGCGGCGGGATTGAGACCGTCGAGCACCCGATCGCGCGCGCGCAACGTCGCGCGCCGGCACTCGACCGTCGTCTCGTGCAAACGTTCGTCGGTGTCGGCCGCGGGTCGGGACTCGGCGCTCGAGAGGATGGCAGACAGACGCGACTGGCAGACGGCGTCGGCTTTCTGCACGGCGTCTGCCTCTTTGATGATCGCGGCTGCCTCGTCTGCGGAAGCCAGGCGCGCAACGGATGAGGGCAGCTGGCGGGGACCGCCGGCGAGGATCCGGAAGACGTAGCCCCAGACGCTCCACTGCGGAACCAGCTCCGGCCGGGTGGAGCCGTCCACCTGGACCATTTCGGGAGCCGGCATTCCAGCCGCCGGCGGCGCCGGCTGCTGCATCAGGATTGCTGCCAATGTGAGTGCTGTCATCGATCGCTCCTCCTGCGGCCGGTGCAGGCAAGAGGGGGGCCGGCCAATACCGACGCGGCGTCGCCAGGGCAAGTGATTGATGCCCAGCACGTTCGCGGAGCGACCGCAGGCCCATGGCCGCGGCACGAAGCCGGTCCGCGGTCCAGCGTCAACCGGAGGGTCGGTCCTGCCCGACGAGCTTCATCCGCCCTCGCGGTGTATAACTGATGATCGGGTCGGGCCGGCGAACTGCCGGCCGGACGGTCAACCATGGGGGCACCTCTGCCGGGCTTACGACTCCGCCATATCAGCTGGCTGCTCGCCGCGCTCTCGTTCAGCATGCCTGCTACCGCCGGTTCCGCCGAGAAGCTGCGGTTTTCCCTCCGCTCGAAAACGTTGACGCTGACGATCTACCGGCCCTCGGTCCCCGCCAGGGGCACCATCGTCATGGGGAGCGGCGATGCCGGCTGGGTGGGGCTGGCCGTGCGGACCTCGGAGTTTTTGGTCTCCCAGGGCTACCTTGTGATCGGCTTGAACGTTCGCGAGTATTTGTCCGTCTTCACCGACGGGAAGGGGCACGTGTCGACCGACGACGTGCGCGCCGATTATCGGGCGCTGTCCGAATGGCTGGCGGCGCAGCAGCTGCTGCGCCACCCGGTCGTGTTATCCGGCGTCTCGGAGGGGGCGGCGCTGTCGATTGTCGCCGCCGGCGACGTCAGGCACCGATCGTGGGTGGACGGGGTCGTGGCGATGGGCGTGCCCGAGACCGCCGAGCTCGCCTGGCGCTGGTATGACTTCGCAGCGCTCGTCACCCGCAGCGACGCGAACGAGCCCTCGTTCTCGCCGGCCAGCTACGTCGGCGCGGTGTCGCCGATCCCGCTCGTCATGATCCAGTCGGCGACGGACGAGTACGTCACCGCCGCGGGTCGGGGGCGGCTGCTGGCCGCCGCCAGGGAGCCGCGCAAGATGGTGATGATCCCGGCTGAAAATCACCGCTTCACCGACAAGCTGCCTGAGCTGCGCCAGGAATTTCTTGCGGCGATTGCCTGGGTCGCCGCCCATCCGCCGGCGCGATGACGATGGCGAGCGATCAGGAACCGGACGGCGTACTGGCGGCGACCGGGCGGTCGCTGCGGTCGCGCGGCCGCGTCGCGTTCGTCTGGGTCCTCGCCAACGGCGGCGCGATCTGGCCGTTCGTCATCTTTGCCGCGGTACTGCTGCTGTCGTGGAGCGAGCTCCGGCAGATCCATCCCGGCGCCGTCAGGCACGCGCTGCGCGCCTTCGACGCGCGCTGGATCGTCATGGCCTGCGTCATCACGGTCGCGAACATCGCGGTGATGGGGCTCTACGACGTCGTCGCGTTCCGCCATACCCGCAGCGCCTGGCGGGAGCGCTGGCGCAACGGCGCGGTGGCGTTCGCGTGGAGCAATTTCCTGACGCTCGGTCCGCTCGCCGGCCCGGCAGTGCGGCTGTGGCTGTACCGCAAGGACGTCGACGAACTGAGCGAGCTGCATGGCGGCATCGCGTCGATTGCGGCGGCGTTCATCTCCGGCCTGATCGGCTGGACGCTGGCCACGCTCGTGACCGGCTGGATCAGCGGCGTGCCGGGGACCGGCGTCCTGCCGACGCTCGGCCTGGGGGTGACGGCGTTCCTGCTGGTGCTGCTCGCCACGACCGTCGCGCGGCCGATTGTGCGGCGGCTCAGTGACGGCGGCCAGCCGCTGCCCCGCGCCATTGAACTGGCGGTAATCGGCTGGCTCGACTGGGCGCTCGCGGCGGCGGTGTTCGTGGCCTGTTTTCACGCCGCGGGATCCGGACGCGCCGTGCTGGCCGAGGTCCAGGGGTTTTTCTTCGGCCAGGCGATTGGCGTCGCCAGCCTCGTGCCCGGCGGCGTCGGCAGCAGCGATGCCTTCTGGATCGCGCGGCTGCCGGTGGCGGAGAGCGAGACGGCGGCGGTACTGCTGGCGTACCGCGCGATTTATTACATCGCGCCCTGGGCGGTGGCGTCGCTGCTCCTACTGGCGCGGGCCACGCACGGTGCGCCGCGCCGCCGCGAGCTGGCGCGGCGGATCGTCGGCGGCTTGGTCGGCGGCGGCGGCGTACTGATCATTCTGAGCAGCGCCTCCCCCGCGGCGCACGCCCGGCTGCTGACGCTCGAGCGGCTGGTCCCGCTCCAGCTGGTCGAGGCCAGCCACGTCACGGCAGCGTTCGCGGGACTGCTGCTGATGGTGCTGGCCCGCGGGCTGGTGCGCGGCTATCACGCGGCGTTCCGGGCGACGCTCATCCTGCTGACGCTCGCCAGCGTCGCGGCCATCCTCAAGGGCCTGGACTGGGAGGAAGCGCTGATCCTTGGCGGCATCGCGATTGCGGCGCGCTCCCAGGCCGAGTTGTTCGACCGTCCGAGCCACGGCGACTGGGTCGAGCGGCCCGACCTCGTCCTCGCCTTTGCGGCGCTGACCATCTTCCTCGCCTTCGGCACGTTCTCCAACCATGTCAGCGCCGACACGTTCGCGCGCTGGTCGCACATCGGCTACCGCGTCGAGGGGGCGCGCTTTCTGCGCACCGCCGCCTCGCTGGCGCTCGCCGTCGCGGCCGCGACGTTCTACATGGTGATGCGAACGCCGTCGCCGTTCCGGCGCCTCTCCGAGCCGAAGATCGACGCCGCACTGGCCCGCCACGGCGAGATCGGATCGGGCACCAACACGCTGATGCTGGCGACCGGCGACAAGGAAGTCCTCACCACCGAGAGCGGGATGTGCGTTTACCGGACGATTGGCCCCTATCTGATGGTGTTCTCGGATCCATCGGTGCGCCAGCCGCAGCAGCGCGGCGCGTTCCTCGAGGACCTGACCGTCGCCGCCGCCGAGATGGATCGCCGGCCGGTGTTCTATCAGGTGTCGCTCGACTGGATCCCGGTCCTGCACGACCGCGGCTACCACTTCTTCAAGCTTGGCGAAGAGGCGCACGTCGACCTCGCCGCGGTGACTTTGGACGGCCACGCCGGCAAGCTCTACCGCCAGGTCCTCCGCCGCGCCGAACGCGACGGCGCGACGTTCCGCATCCTCGAACCGGGCGAGATCGCGCCACGGCTCGCCGAGTTCGCGGAGGTATCGTCGCTGTGGCTGCGCGAGAAGCACCTCGCCGAGCGCCAGTTCTCGATGGGCTTCTTCGATCCGACCTACCTGCAGCGGTTCCGCTGCGCGGTGGTCGAGGCCGGCGGGCCGGGCGGCCGGATCATGGCCTTCGCCAACCTGCTCGAAGGGCCGCGCCGCGAGGAGCTCTCAGTCGACCTGATGCGGCAGCGCTCGGACGGCCCGCAGGTGATGGACTTCGTGATCGTGTCGATGCTGCTCGAGGGCAAACGCCGCGGCTTCCAGACCTTCAACCTCGGCATGGCGCCGCTGGCGTCGGTCGGCACGGCCCGCGGCGCCCATCTCCGCGAGCGGCTGGCGCGCCTGCTCTTCCAGCGCGGCGAGCAGTGGTACAACTTCCAGGGGCTGCGCTTCTTCAAGGAGAAGTACCACCCGCGGTGGGTGCCGCGCTATCTCGCCTATCAGAATGCCGGCGAGTGGCCGGTCGTCATCGCCCACGCCAGCGCGCTCATCGCCGGCGGCTGGTCGAAGATCCTCCGCCCGTCCGGCGACGCGGCGCCGCGCGCCCTCGACTCGAACACGGCGCCGCCCGATCACACCGGCGGCCCCGGCAGCAGCCTGCCCGATGTCACCCCATCACATTCCTGATCGGCACCCACGGTCGACCGGGCGGATGCGGCGCGCCGCGCTGTTTGTGGTGGCGGCGGTATCGCAGGCCTGCGCCCACCTGCCGGCCTCGAGCCATCCCTTCGACAGCGCGCTGGTCCTGCACGATCGTTCCCTGACGGTCCATTTCGCGAACGCGGCGGCAGCGCCAACGCGGCCGCTGCTGCTCTATACCACCGGCGACGGCGGCTGGCACCGGAAGGACCTCGCGCTCTACCGCCACATCGTCTCCTGGGGCTATCCGACGGCGGGCTTCAGCGCACCGGAATACCTGAAGCATCTGCGCGGCGACGCCACGACCACGCCGTTGCAGCTCGGGCAGGATTACGCCGCGCTGATCGCGTTCGCCCAGGCGCGCCTCGGGATGCCGGCCGGGGCACCGGTCATCCTGGTCGGCGTCTCCCGCGGCGCAGGACTCGAGGTCATTGCCGCCGGCCGGCGCGGGGTGCGCCACCTGCTTGGCGGCGTGATCGCGATTGCGCTGACCAAGGAGGAGGAGTACGTCCGGTGGTTCGGGGTGCGGCAGCGGGTGACGCGGTCGGCCAACCGGGTCATGGTCGAGGTCTACGACTACCTGCCCCGCCTCGGCGACCTGCCGATCGCCGTCGTCCAGTCGACGCGGGACGACTATCTGCCCGCCGACCGCGCCGTCCAGTTGTTCGGGCCGGACACGGCCACCCGGCGGTTCCGCGCCGTCGAGGCCGCCAACCACAATTTCGGCGGCAGCCGCGAGGCGATGTACGCCGCGGCCAGGGAAGCGCTTGGCTGGATCATGGCGCGGCACCCGCCGGTCGCGCCGGCGCCTTGACGCGGCGCTGAACTAAACGCGCCGCAGCTTCGTCACCCGTCCGACCTCGACCCACTCGACGACGAAGATGTTGCCGTCGTGGTCGAAACAGGCGCCGTGCGGACAGATGAACTGCCCGGGGATGAAGGCGTCGCGGGGCTGGGTGCGGAGCGGATTGTTCCACTCCGGAGCGTTCGAGTCGCCGAGGTGCTCGACAATCCGGTTGGCGGCGTCCATCAGCGTCACCCGGCCGTGCAGGTCCGGCACCACGACCATCCCGTTGCGCTCGTCGAAGTGGCACGGCAGCCGGAAGCCCGGAATGAAGTCGACGTGCGCGCCGGCCAGCGTGAAGCGCTGGAGCCGGTTGTTGCGGCGATCGGCGACGACCAGCAGCGGCGTCGTGCCGCGCGCATCCACCCACAGCCCGTGCGGTTCGGCGAGCTGGCCCGGCTCCGAGCCCTTGCCGCCAAAGGTCCGGATGTATTCCCCGCGGGGGTTGTACTGATTGACGAAGTACGACCCGTAGCCATCGCCGACATAGATGTCGCCGTTCGGCGCGATTGCGACGTTGGTCGGGTTGTAGCGCTTCGGCGTCCCGTCCGGTCCCGGACGGTACTGCTCGATGTCGGGCGGGCCCTGGATCTTCCAGACGATCTCCCCCTTGGTCGTCGCCTTGATGACGACGGCCTGGAGGGCGGGCGGCGGGGTCTGGCGCGGGTTGGCGGCGTTGACCGTCAGGTAGAGGAATTCGTCGCGCCCTTCCTTCCGGATGTGCAGGCCGTGCGCGACGCCGCGGAACTCCCGCCCCCACGAGCGGACGAACCGCCCCTTGCGATCGAACACCACCATCGAATCGGCGCTGTCGCTGGTCGCATGGACGGTGTGGTGGACGTAGATGTTGTGCTGGGCGTCCTCGACAACGCCGTGGGTGTTGCCCCAGCGAATCGACGGCGGCAGCACGCCCCAGTCGTGGATCGCCTCGTACTGGTAGGCACCGCTGCCGAGCACCGGCCGCTTCGTGCCTGACTTGTCCTGAAGGCCAAGCAGCACCGGTCCGAGCGGCGCGGCGGCGACAGTGCGAACGAACTCGCGGCGGGTGGTTCTCATTTTGTGCTTCCTGCTTCCCGCTTCCTGCTGCCCGCTTTCTGCTGATCTTAGGCGAACAGATCCAGTACCGGCTCGCCTTTGCCGTCCTTGGTCACGTACACCGGCCGGCGCTCGACGACGTAGGCGGTGTCGGGCGGGATGCCGAGCGCATGATAGATCGAAGCGTGGAGGTCTTCCATGACGACCGGATTCTCGACCGTCGTGCATGGGCGCTCGTCGGCGGTCTTGCCGTAGAGGAAGCCCTTCTTCACGCCGCCGCCGAACATCAGGACCGAGCCGGCGCCGGTGAAGTGGCGGTGCATGCCGTAGTGGCGCGGCTCGGTCATCACGTTCGGGATGTTGATCGCCTGATCCTTCACTTCGCGGCCGACCTTCCCTTCCGTCATCGCGTCGCGGCCGAATTCACTGGCCAGGACGACGAGGGTGCGGTCGAGGAGGCCGCGTTCGTCGAGGTCGCGAATCAGCTGGGCGACCGGGGCGTCGATCAACTTCTTCATCGCCTCGGCGCGCGAGTGGCCGTGCTCGTGGCTGTCCCAGTAGACGAACGGAATGTACTCCGAGGTCACTTCGACATAGCGGGCGCCGGCCTCGATCAGGCGTCGGGCGAGCAGGCAGCCCTGGCCGAAGCGGCCGGAGTTGTAGGCGTCGAAGCTGGCCTGTGGCTCGAGCGAGAGGTCGAACGCCTTGGCGGACGGCGAGCGCAGCAGGCGGTCGGCGGCATCGAGCGACTTGACGAGCGACGTCCGCTGGAAGTCGCCGCCGTACTGGTGGACCGGCTCGTCCTTGAGGAGCTGCTCGAACAGCTGCCGGCGGCTGCGGAACCGGGCGTCGCCGAGCTCCTTCGGCGGCCGGACCGCGGAGGCGGCGTCCTGCGGGTCGACGATCAGGAACGGCCCGTGCTCGGTGCCGAGGAAGCCGGCGGTGTGGAAGGCCTTGAGCGTGCCGATTTCGCCGGGGCCCTCGACCGTCTGGCCGACGGCGACGAACGCCGGCATGTCCGGATTCTTCGGACCGAGCGTCTTCGAGATGACCGCGCCGAGGTGCGGCATCGCCATCGGCTGCGGCGGAATGTAGCCGGTGTGCCAGTGATACTGATGCCGCGAGTGGAGGATGAAGCCGAGGTCAGCGGCGTTGAAGGTGCGGATCACCGTGCCGCGGTCGATGACGCTGGCAATCTGCTCGAGCCCCTGCGTGAACTTGATGTGATCGACGGCGGTGTCGATGGTCGGAAACGTGCTCAGCACGTCGGCGATGTTCACCCCCGGCGCAAACGGCGTGTAGCGCTTGGGATCGAACGTTTCGGTGTGCGCCATGCCGCCTGCCATCCACAGCACGATGACGGCGTCGGCGGTCGCCTTCGGTTTCGGCGCCGCCGCCTCGCCGGCGGCGCCCGGCTGCTGCCGCGCCTGGAGACGATACGGCTCGCGCCCGACCAGCGCCGCCAGCGTCCCGGCGGCAGTCGCCCCCATGAAGCCGCGGCGGCTCAGTTTCGAATAGATCCATTGTTCTTCGCGAGTCATTTTCTTCGCTTCCTGCTTCCCGCTTCCCGCTTCCTGCTTCCCGCTTCCTGCTTCCCGCTGTCAGCTGCCGCTGTTTCCGCTTCACTGCGTGCGCCCCGCTTACCTCGGGTAGCTGGTAGCGGGTAGCGGGAAGCTGCTTCTAATAAATCAGCTGAAACTCCGGCTTCATGGTCAGCGCCCAGAGCAGGTCGGTCAGGCCGTCGATCGAGGGGCGCGGGCCGCCCGACGGATCGCGGAGCGCCGTCATCGCCGCCTCGCGCTCGGCGGCCGACGGCGGCCGCCCGAGGGCGTGCGTGAAGACGCGGTCGATAACCGCCGGCGCCGTCGCCAGCACCGGCGGCGGCGGCAGCGGCGGCTCCGAGGCGGCCGGAATCAGGCGGTCCATGTTCGGCGCGGCATCGAAGACGAAGAAGCGGATCTGCGGGTCGAGCGTCGAGCCGATCTGCGCCTGCGGGTTCTCGAGGCCGATGACGCCGCGCAGCGTGGTATAGCCGCGGCCGGCGATGTCGTATTCGAGCACCGACGGATTCGCGACGCGGACCCCGGCGCTCTCGACGCCGTCGACGACGATCGGGCCCGAGCCGGTACGGAGGCCGGTGGGGTCGACGGGCGTGAGCTGCGACAGCGGCGTCGCGCCGGACGGCCCGACCAGCTCCGCCTGCGCCCAGGCCGGCAGCAGCGCGCGCGGCATGTTCGAGCCGTTCTCCTGGACGACCAGCCACAACCGGCTGGCCTTCGAGATGTCGACGACGAACGGCGCCGGCTTGGCGCCGCGGCCGGCGACGGTGCGGTTGTAGAGGCTGAGCGGCTCCGGCAGCGATGCACCGAGCAGCCGCCGCGCGCCGCGCGCCAGCCACTTCGTCAGGATCTCGCCGTTGACGAGCTCGAGCGCCTGCAGCGTCGAGGCCTGCGCGGCGCGGACCGGGATCACCTGATCGCGAATCGGCCGGCCGAGCGCGCGGCTCAAGGTCGATGACGCGACGCGCCATTCGCGGCCGTAGCGGCCGGCGGTCGGCGGCAGGGACGGCGGCGGGGCGCCGGGCGGCGCGGCGGGGGCGGCGCCGCCGGCAGCGAGCCGGCCGGGATAAATGTTCCACTCACCGGTGATGCTGCCGATCGCATCGGCGAACTGCTCCGCCGTCATCCGCCGGACCTCAGGCCCGGCGAACAGGTAGCCGCGAACGGCCGGCTCCGCGGTGCGCGGCACCGACGGCATCTGGTAGGCGCGTGACGTCAGGATCGTCCGGATCACGCTCTTGACGTCGTAGCCGTGGGCCACGAAATCGCTCGCCACCCAGTCGAGCAGCGCCGGATCCCACGGCTTGCCGTCCATGTCGTCCGGGTTCGCGACCAGGCCGTAGCCGAATAACCGCTGCCAGACGCGGTTCACCAGCGTGCGCGGCATCCGCCCGACGCGGCGGTCGGTGAACAGCGCCGCCGCCGCGGCGCGCCGGTCGGCCAGCGAGCCCGAGGTCGGCGCGTGCGCAACCTGCGGATAGAGGAAGCCTGGTTCGGCGTAGCGATTGAGCGCCACGTCGCAGCGGTACATCTGCAGCTTCGGATCGGGCGCGAAGTAGGCGGCCAGCGCATACGCGTCCTTGAGCTTCCAGCGGCTGATGAAGCTGTCGTGGCAGGCATTGCACTTCAGGTTGATGCCGAGAAAGACCTGCGCGGTGTTCTGCGACGCCTGCATCCACGGCGTGACCGCCGCGCTCGTCTCGCCGCGCCAGTTGACGCCGACCAGGAAGCCGTCCGGATCGCCGGGGGCCGCCGGATTGAGCAGCCTGGTCACGAACTGGTCGTAGGGCAGGTTCGTCTCGAGCGACCCCAGCAGCCAGTCGGTGATGCTCTTCCGGCCGGCGGTCTCGGAGAAGTACGTCACGCCGTCCTCGTTGCGCAGCAGGTCGTTCCAGAACGAGATCCAGTGGTCCGCGTACTTCCGGTCATCGGCGAGCAGCGTCGTCACCAGCGTGGCGCGCTTGTCGGCGGCGGGGTCGGCGACGAAGGCGTCGAGCTGCTCGGGCGTCGGCAGCAGGCCCCAGACATCGAGGTAGACGCGCCGGGCATACACCGCGTCGGCGACGGCCGCGGGCTCCTCGACCTTCCGCGCGCGCAGGTAGGCACTGACGAAGCGGTCGATCGGCGCCGACCACGCCGCCCAGACCGCGGCCGGCACGGCCGGCCGCTCGAGCGTCAGCGGCGCCTCCCATGGAGGCGGCGCGGCGGCTGACGTCGGCGTCGCGCGGGCCCCCTGGTCAATCCATTGCCGAACGAGCGCCACTTCCGCCGCGCTCAGCGGCGGTTCGTCCTTCGGCATCTGCGGCTCGACGTCGCCGAGGACCCGATGGATCAGGAGGCTGTTCCGGCTGTTGCCGGGGCGGATGGCCGGACCGTTGCGGCCGCCGTCGAGCGCGTCCTCATAGGTCGCGAGCGACAGTCCACCCTTTCGCTTGTCCTGGCTGTGGCACTCGAGACAGTGCTCCTTGAGGATCGGGTGGATGGCGGACTGAAAATCGACAAGCGGCGCCGCGGCACCCACGCCGGCGGTGGCAGAGGCCGATCCAGGCCGGGACGCGGCCAGTGCGGCGGCGCCGAGGAGGCCGGCGGTGAGGACGGCTGCGAGAAGCTTTATTTTCACCTGCAATTCGGCGGGTCGCCGCCGCTGCAGAGGGTTGTAGTCCGATTGGGGCCCGGGGGTCAACCAGGGCAGTACCGCACCAAAGCTCATCCATTAGGGCATCCGCACCCCTCTATTACTAGTTTCGGCTCGAACAGATGTATACTCCACGGCACCGCGTGTCGCAGTCTCTCCCCATGAGGGGAGCCGTGTCGTTCGTTTGGAAGGAGGAACCTTTGAGGGAGTTCAGTTCTATGACGTCAGGCCGAAGGCTTTGGTCTGGTGTCCGGGTAATGACGGCGTCGTTCGCTCTTCTTGCCATCGGCCTCATGGCCGCACCGGTTCGTGCGCAGGTCCTTTACGGCAGCATCGTCGGCATCGTGCAGGACTCCCAGGGATCGTCGATCCCGGCCGCTTCCGTAACGGTCGTCAACAAGGACACCAGCCTCACCCAGGAAACCGTCAGCGGTGCGAATGGTGAGTACACGATTACGAACCTCCAGCCGGGCACCTACGACGTCAAGGTCGGGCTGCAGGGCTTCCGCGAATTCGTCAAGGCCAACGTGCCCGTGACCGCCGGTCAGATTAGCCGCGTCGAGGCGAAGCTCGAAATCGGCGCCCTGACCGAGACCGTCACCGTGCAGTCGGCCGCGCAGCTGCTTCAGACCGACAAGAGCGACCTCCACACCGAGCTGAAGTCGAAGGAGATCGTCAACCTCCCGCTGAACCAGTACCGCAACTACCAAGCGCTCATCAACCTGGTGCCCGGCGCGACCCCGGCGTCGTTCCAGAACGCCCAGACCGACACGCCCGGCCGCTCGCTGCGGACCAACGTCAACGGCATGGACGGCCAGAGCAACAACACCCGTATCGACGGCGCGAGCAGCGTCAACATCTGGCTGCCGCACCACGCCGGCTACGTCGCCCCGGCCGAGACCATCGACACGGTCAACATCAGCACCAACAACTTCGACGCGGCGTCCGGCATGGCCGGCGGCGCCGCGATTACGCTGGTCACCAAGTCGGGCACCAACACCCTCAAGGGCTCGGCGTTCTACTTCCGCAATCAGGACGAGCTGAACTCGAAGGCGTTCTTCGACCCGGTCAAGCTGAATTCGAGCCTCTCGATCGGCGGCGGCACCCTCGGCGGCCCGATCGTCAAGAACAAGCTGTTCTTCTTCGGCGGCATCGAGAGCAACCGTGAGCGTAACAGCCGGTTCGACATCTACTCGGTGCCGACCGCGAAGATGCGCAACGGCGACTTCAGCGAAGTGCTCGCGATCAACCCGAACTTCCGGATCTATGACCCGGCGACCGGCAACGCCGATGGGACGGGCCGGGCGGAGTTCCCGGGAGCGGTGATCCCAGCGGGCCGGGTCAGCAGCGTCGCGAACAAGATCCAGGCGCTGTATCCCGCGCCGAACAATGCCGGGACGAGCAGCGGCCTCCAGGACAACCTGTACCTGGCGCGCTCGCCGGTGGCGATCCGCGACAACTACGACGTCAAGGTCAACTGGAACCGCAGCAGCTCGCACCAGATCTTCGCGAAGTTCTCGACCATGCAGGCGAGCGTCAACGACCTCTTCTACCTCGGCGTGCCCGAGGTTGGCGGCGGTGACACGAAGGTCTACGTCGCGACGGTCGGCAACACCTGGACGCTCAGCCCGACGATGGTGCTCGACGGCAACGTCGGCATGAACAAGCAGAACCAGACGGCGCAGGGCGGCGACTTCGGTACCAAGTTCGGGACCGACACGTTCGGCCTCCCGGGCACCAACGGGCCCGACCCGCGGCAGAGCGGCTTCCCGTACTTCAACACCGGCTACAGCACGCTTGGCAACAATGCCGGCTGGACGCCGCTCGAACGCCACGAGACGAGCTACACCGCGACCACCAACCTGACGAAGCTGATGGGCCGGCACGAGATCCGGACCGGCTTCGACTTCATCCGCTATCAGCTGAACCACTGGCAGCCGGAGCTCGGTTCGGGTCCGCGCGGTAACTTCGACTTCTCGGGCAACCTCACCGGCACGCCCGGTTACACGACGAACAGCTGGAACTCCTATGCCGGCTTCCTGCTCGGCCTCGACAGCGGCTACGGCAAGAGCATTCAGTACGAGGAGATGTCGGGCCGTGAGAACCAGTACGGCCTGTTCGTCAACGATCGGTGGAACGCCTCGGAAAAGCTGACGCTGAACCTCGGCCTCCGCTACGAGTACTACCCGCTGATGTCGCGCGAGAACCGCGGCATCGAGGTGCTCGACCTCGCGAGCTTCGACGTGCTGCTCGGCGGCGTCGGCAGCGTGCCGAAAAGCAACGGTATCAAGGTCAGCAAGACGCTGTTCGCCCCCCGTCTTGGCGCGGCCTACCGTCTGAACGACAAGACGGTGCTCCGCGCCGGCTACGGCCAGACCTTCAACCCGATTCCCTGGTCGCGTCCGCTCCGCGGGTTCTACCCGCTGACGATCGGCTACAGCAACTCGATCACCAACAACTACGACTCGTTCCAGCTGGCGTCGGGCATCCCCGAAATTGCCCTCCCTGACCTCAGCACCGGACGGGTGCACCTGCCGCCCAACACGACGATGCGGTGGCCCGATCAGAACGACGTCGATCGCGGCCGGACCCAGCAGTACAACGTGACGATGGAGCGCCAGCTGCCGGGTGAAATTTCCGCCAGCGTCGCCTACGTCGGCACTCGGATGGACGGCGGCTATGCCGACCACGACCTGAACTACTCGGAGCCCGGCGGCGGCAACGCCGGCCGGCAGCTCTTTGCGCAGGCCAAGACTGCTTCCATCCTCCAGTGGGGCTCGTTCACCAAGCGGCGTTACAACGCGCTGCAGGTGGCGATCAACCGTCCGTTCAAGGCCGGCCTCCTGCTGAAGGGCGCCTACACCCTCAGCAAGGCGAGGAACGAGACCGACGACGACGGCTGGGTGGGTCTGAGCTGGAATCAGCCCTCGCAGCAGTTCCGCAACTACGCGCTGGCCGGATACGACCGGACCCATAACTTCCAGATGGGCTTCCTGTACGACATCCCGCTCGGCAAGGGTTCCACCAACCCGGTGGCGCTAGTCGTCCGCGACTGGCAGCTGAACGGCGTCTTCGCGGCCTACTCCGGCACGCCGTTCACGATTGGCGGCGACAACACCGCGCTCAACCAGCGCGGCGGCACGCAGACCATCGACCTGATCGCGCCGCTCAAGAAGGTCGGCCCCGCTGGTCCGAACGCCGTCTATTACGACCCCTCGTCGTTCGCCCAGCCGGGCAACAAGTGGGGCAACACGGGCCGCAACCAGTTCCGCGGTCCGAGTATCTACAACCTCGACATGGGGCTCTTCCGTGGCTTCCCGATCGGGCGCTACCGGGCGGAGTTCCGTGCGACGGCCAACAACGTGTTGAACCACTCGCGCTGGGGCAACCCCATCACGGGCTTCACGAATCCGAACTTCATGAGGATCCGCAGCGTCGGCGAGCCGCGGAAGATTCAGCTGGGAGTCCGCTTCCAGTTCTAGTCGCTCTTCGGATATTCACGGGCCGGGGGGCACTGCCTCCCGGCCCTTTTTTTTGTTCCCCTCCGCTGCCGTACAATTCCTTGATGCACCCCATGGCGCGGTCGCTGCTGATGTGGCTCGTGATTCTGACCGCGGCCCGCCCGGGGCTGGCTCAGGAGCCCGCGGCGGCGCGCAGCCAGGCGGCGGCCCGGGCGATGGAGGCCGGCCGCTTCGATGAGGCGGCGGGGATCTACCGCGAGCTGCTGAAGGATCTGCCGAACGAGGGCGGGCTGCTCATGAATCTCGGCATGGCGTTGGCGATGGGCGGCCACGACGCGGAGGCGATCGCCCCGCTCGAACGCGCGGTGGCGCTCAAGCCGTCGCTCGTCCCGGCGTCGCTGTTCCTGGGGTCGAGCTACCTTGCGGTTGGACGTCCGGCGGATGCCGTCGCCCCCCTGAAGCGCGCCGCGGCAGCGCGACCCACCGATATCGAGAGCCGGCGGATGCTCGCCCAGGCCTATGCCGACCTCGGGAAGCCGGGAGAGGCCGTGGCGGCGCTGCAGGCGGTCACGCAGATCGCGCCGGCGGCGCCGGGCGGCTGGTATGCGCTTGGCCACGCCTACAACGCCCTCGCCCAGGACGCGATGGCGACGTTCGGCACCGAGCCCGAGGACTCGCCGTGGCGGCAACTGCTGGTCGCCGACGCGCTGCTCGCCGACGGCCGCCTGACGGACGCGTTCGCGCTTCAGCGCGCGGCGCTGGAGCGGCTGCCGGCGATGGCGTCGGTCCACGATTCGATCGCCCGCATCTACGAGCTGTCGAGCCATCCCGACTGGGCCGCCCTCGAACGCACGAAGGGGACGCTGGCGCCGGCCGCATGCGTGCAACGAAAGGCGCTCTGCGCCTACCGCGCCGGCCGCTACCGCGCCGCTCTGACGGCCGCCCTGGCGGGCACGGACCTGGAATCACGCTACTGGCGCGTCCGCGCCGCCACCGAACTGGCGCTGGCGTCGTTCAAGCGGCTCGACCATCTGCCGGATTCCCGCGAACGCCACGAGGTCGGTGCCGCCCTGGCCTCGGCCCAGCGGCGCTATACCGACGCGATCGCTGAGCTGACGGCGGCGTTGTCGTTCGCGAAAGACGACCCGGGGCTGCTCGACGACCTGGCGACCGCGTACTACGCCGCGCGCGACTTCGAGAAGGCGGCCGCGACGCTGCGGCCGCTGGCGGCGGCCAATCCTGGCGATCCTCGGCTGCTGACGCTGCTCGGCGACTCGCTGCTGCAGCTGCAGCAGCCAGACGAGGCGATCCCGTTCCTGCAGCGTGCCGTCGCCGCGGACCCTTCCGACGCGATGCCGAGCCTCGCACTGGGGCGGGCCTACGTCCTCAAAGGAGACTTCGCCGCGGCGATCCCGTTGCTCGAGGCGCGCCTGGCGGAGGATAGCGACGGCAGCCTGCACGTCCAGCTGGCGCGCGCGTACTCAGGGTCCGGGAACAAGGAAAAGGCGCAGGCGCTGCTCGAACAAAGCCAGACACTCCAGCGGGCCGCCCAGGAACGCGCCGATGCGAAGAGCCAGAGGACGATTGAGAAGCCGGAGTGAGCTTCCCGCTTCCAGCTTCCCGCTTTCCGCTTCCCGCCGAGCTGGGAGCTGGGAGCTGGAAGCGGGGAGCCTATTCTTCTCTCACCTCGACCACGCTGTCCACCTTCACGTCCTGAACCACCTGCCGCGCGCCTGACGGCCACTGCACCGCGACCCGGGGTACGGTGCCGGCCTCCCCCAGGCCGAAATGGACGCCGGCATCTGAAGACGAAGCGTAGCCCACCGCTGTCGTCATCGTCCGGACCTGATCGCCGACGCTGACGCGGGCGCCGATGCCATCGCGGTTCGACTTCGTGCCGACAAGGTGGATTGTCAGCCAGTGGGCGGAGGCCGCCGTCTGGTTCTGCCACAGCTCGGCGGGTTCACCGAGCGTCAGGACCACCACGTCCAGCCGCCCGTCGCCGTCGAAATCCGCCACGCCGCAGCCGCGATGGGCGGCGACGGCCTCGGCGAGACCCGAGCCGGGCGTGCCGTCGGTGAAACGTCCCTGACCGGCGTTGAGGAACAGACTGTTCGGCTGCTTCCAGCTCGACGACTGGGACTCGCCGATCCGGTCGTTGGCCTGCGAGTTGGCGGTGAAGATGTCCTTGCGGCCATCGTTGTCGAAGTCGGCGAAGACCGTGCACCAGCCCGAGAGCTGCGCCGTCAGCCTGGCCATGCCGCTCGGCTGCGTGGTCTCGACGAACCCGCCCCGGGTGTCGTTCCTGAAGAGCGGGAACGTTTCCCCTGACAGCGCCGTGAACGTCAGGTCTTCCCAGCCGTCGTTGTCGTAGTCCTGGAAATCGGTGCCCATGCCGGACACCGGACGGCCCGACTCCGGCACCGAGACACCGGCCAGCAGCGCCACCTCGGCGAACGTGCCGTCCCCCTTGTTGTGGAACAGGAAGTTCGGCATCGTGTCGTTGGTAACGAAGGCGTCGAGCCGGCCGTCGTGGTCGTAGTCGGCAAACGCCACGCTCATGCCCTTGCCGACGTGGGACAGGATGCCGGCGCGGGCCGAGACGTCCTCGAACGTGCCGTCTCCCTTGTTGCGATAGAGGCGATTGGGCAGCCCCTGGAAGAATCGCGGGTGGCAGTAGGTGCGGACGCTGCGGGCCTGATCGCCGCAGTAGCGGCTGGTCTCGGCCGACCACTGGACATAGTTGACGACCAGCAGGTCGAGCCGGCCGTCGTTGTCGTAGTCGAACCAGCCGGCGGCAGCGGCCCACTCGCCGCTGGCGATGCCGGCCTTCTCGGTGACGTCCTCGAACTGGCCGTCGCCGCGGTTGCGCAGCAGCTGGTTGCGGCGGACACCGGCGACGAACAGGTCGACATGGCCGTCGTTGTCGTAGTCCCCGGCGGCCGCCCCCATCGCGTAGCCGACGCCGCGAAGGCCGGCCGCCGCGGTGACATCTGTGAACTTCATCCCGCCGTCGTTGCGGAACAGCCGGTTCGCGTATTTGTCGTCGCTCTTGTCGAGCGACGGGGTCGCCGCGCCGTTGGTGAAGAAGATGTCCGGCCGGCCGTCGCCGTTGTAATCGAACACCGCCACGCCGGCCGGGGCGCTCTCGACGTAATACTTCTCCGGGGTCGGCGAATGCTGGTAGACGAAGCGCATCCCCGAGGCGGCCGCGACGTTCCGAAAGCGGACGGCAGAGGCTGCCGGCGCCGCTGCCTGACGGGCCGCCGGCGCCGCGCCGATGCAGACGAGCAGGCCGGCCCCGGCCAGGGCGGCGGCAACACGGTTCACACTCAGTCCCTCCAAGATCGCGTTCTGAAATAGTATAAGGGCCTCGAATCAACGACTTGCGCTAAAGATGAGTGCCCCCATTCACGAGGATTGCATGCGTTCAACTACATCCGTTCGTTCGGTTCTGTCCCCCGTCCTGCTTTCGGCCGCCTTGCTGTTCGGCGGGCTGGTCCCGCTCGCGACCGCCCAGGTCCCGCGCGATCGTCCGCTGCTCCCCGGCGAGCAGTGGGTCGACTTGTTCAACGGCAAGGATCTGACCAACTGGGTCGAAGTCGGCAAGGAGAAGTGGACGGTCGAGGACGGCACGATCCACGGGCAGGGGGTGACTTCCGCGTACGGCTACCTCCGCACCGAGAAAACCTACAAGGATTTCTGGATGTCGCTGCGCTTCAAGTGCGAGGCGGACGGCAACAGCGGGCTGTACTTCCACACCGACTTCAAGCCCGGCACGGTCGACGTTTCGAAGGGTCTGCAGTTCGAGATCGATCGCACCATCAACCATCACACGGGCGGGCTCTACGGCGACGGCCGCAACTGGATTGCCTGGCCGTCACCGGAGTTCGAGCAGGTGATTCGCCCGACCGACTGGAACGAGCTGCTAGTCAAGGTCGAGGGCAATCACATGGTGGCGATCCTGAACGGCATTGAAGTCATCAACTTCACCGACCCGACGCCGAAGTCCTCGGAAGGCTACATCGCG
>JANMWI010000026.1:0-9908 GCA_031393955.1 Acidobacteriota bacterium | reverse complement strand
GCCGGCAGCGTCGCGGACTCGTTCGACGCCGCGAGCATCCCGCGGCTCGAGGCCGGCCGGCTCGACGCCCTGGCGCTTGCCGGCGCGCTCGACCGGCTGTTCGACCTCGATCCGGCCGGGCCCGCGACCCGGCTGACATACCTTCCGCGCTGAGCCCGTCGCGATCGCGGATCCTGCCGTGCCGTCCCGATCTGGCGCGGCATTTTCTGCGACGTGTTGTTCGGCAACCGCACGCAATGCGGTTGTTTACGGCAGCAACCGGCCGGCAACTACGCCGGCAGGCGCGTTGCACGCTTGCAGTCCATGGCCCGAGGACCGCAGCAACCGGCGCCGGACGCCGGATTCAGCCTGGTCGAGACGATGGTCGTCGCGGGGATGCTCGCGGCGCTTGCCGCCGGTGTGTCGCAGGTCTTTGCGTTGTCGGCGAGAGCCAGCCAGACCGCTCGGATCCAGACGATGGGCGCGGTACTCGGGGCGCAGAAGATGGAGCAGCTGCGCTCGCTGACCTTTTCGCATGCGCCTGGCGGCGCCGCGATGGAGGATACGGCGACCGACCTTGGCGGCGACCCGCCGGCGGAGGGCGGCCCAGGGCTGCGGCGCGCGCCGGAGGGATCGCTCGATCGCGACGTGCCGTACTACGTCGATTATCTCGGCCCCGGCGGCGCCCGGGCCGGCTCGAGAGTGGAAGCGGCCTACGTCCGCCGCTGGTCGATCAGTCCGTTCGACGGCGATCCCGACAATCTGCTGGTCCTGCAGGTGCGTGTCGTCGCCACCGCGGGTGGAGACTGCCGTCTCGTCAGCCTGAAGGCGAGGCGGCCGTGATGACGCGGGTCGCACGGGTGGCAGAACCATCCGGCTACATGCTGCTCGAGCTGGTGGTTTCGGCGGCCATCGTCTGTGGGGTGCTGGCCGTCATCCTTCGACTCGGCGCGACGGCCCAGACGGCGGTCCGCGCCGCCGGTGATGCCGCGGATCTCCAGCAGCGGCTGCGGGTGGCGGTCGAGACGCTGCGGCGCGACCTCCTCGCCGCGGGAGCCGGGCCGTCCCGTGGATCCGGAGCGGGTCCGCTCATCGATGCCTTTGCGCCCGTGCTGCCGGCCCGGACCGGGCGGTCGGGTGCGGATCCCGACCTGACGGTCGCGACGGACCGGCTGTCGCTGCTTTACGTGCCGCCGGAGGGCGCCGAGACCAGGCTGGCGCGCGGCATGACGACGGGCGCCGATCCGCTGTTCGTCGATGGCGGCGCGCCGGGCTGTTCGGGCGGGAACCTGTGCGGATTTCACGCCGGCGACAGAGTGCTGGTCTTCAGCCCGGGCGATGCCGACGGCGGGCACGACGTCTTTACGATCACATCCACCGACGCCTCCACTGGTGCCGTGGTGCCGGCGGCGCCGCTGTCGCGCCCGTACGGCGCTGGCGCCCGGGTTACCTCCATCATCCAGCGCGTCTACTACCTCGACCGCCCCGGCCGGCGGCTGATGGTCTACGACGGTGACCGCAGCGACGTGCCGCTGGTCGATCACGTGGCCGACCTGCATTTTGCCTACGATGCCGATCCCTCGGCCGGCAGCGCCGCCCGTCCGCCGGCCGGCGGTGCCAACTGCGCCTACGCCGCCGGGGATCCGCCCGTGCCGCGCCTGCAGGAGCTGGGTGGCAGCGCGCTTGTCCGGCTGGACCCGGCGCGGATGGCCGACGGTCCGTTCTGCGGTGGGGCAGTGGGCCGCTTCGACGCGGATCTGCTCCGTCTCCGGCGCATCGAGGTGTCGCTGCGGCTCGAGGCCGAGGCCGATGAGTTCCGCGGATCCGGGCCGGCCTTCGCCAATCCCGGCACGTCGCGCGACGGCGACCGCTACCTGCCCGACCTCACGATGACGTTTGCGGTGGCGCCGCGCAACATGGGCAATACCCCACTCCGATGACCCGCGCCCTGCTGAATCGGTTGCGCGTCGAGCGCGGGACCGCTCTCGTGACGGTGTTGATGGTGACGACGCTGGTGGCGACGCTGTCGGCGGCCATCGTGCTGGTCGTGATGTCGAACAGTCTGGCGAGCGCCAACCACGGCGCGGCGCAGCAGGCGCTCTATGCCGCGGACGCGGCGCTCGAGTCGACCATCAGCGAGCTGCGGACGACGGACTGGCGGGCGATACCCGGGGGCGATGCGTCGCTCCGGCTGAGGGATGGGTCGGCGTCGCCGCGTGCGCCCGATGGCCGGAGCGTGGCTCCGGACCGCCTCCGGGCCGCGCTGCAGGCGGACTCGGACGCGCGCTACGGCACCGGCCCCAACCAGCCGGTCTGGTATCTCTACGGCCGCGCGCGCTTTGCGGATCTGCTGTCCGGCCCGATCGTCCCGCCAGCCTATCTCATCGTCTGGCCGGCCGACGACGGCGACGAGCGCGACGGCGATCCGGAACGTGATTCGAATCAGGTCATCCTCGCCCGGGCCGAGGCGTTTGGTGTGGCTGGCGCCCACCGGACGGTCGAAGCCACCCTGTCGCTGCAGACCGCCCCAGGCGCAATGGTCGATCCCGAGTCCCCGCCGCCGCCCGAGCGGCGCGAAGTGCGGGTCTTGTCGTGGCGCGAGGTGCGCTGATCCGCAGGCCCCAGCCGTCCCCCGGTCCGCCACGGCGCGGTTTCGTCCGGCCTTTGCCGCGCTGGGCGCCGATAACAGCTGTTACACTTCACCCCATGATGGCACCGACCGTTTTCACAGGCTCAGGGCGCTGAGCGCCGCGTCCCGCATGCCCGCCCCGGCTCAAATCCTGCTCGTTGAGGACAAAGACTCGCTGCGCGCCATGCTTCGCCATGCGCTCGAGCGGCAGGGGCACGCCGTGCTCGAGGCGCGCGATCAGCCGGAAGCGGTCCGGCTGCTGCAGGAGACGCAGCCGGCGCTGGTGCTGTCTGACCTGAGGCTGCCGGACGGAGACGGCTTTGGCGTGCTGCGCGCCTCGAAAGAGATCGACGCCGACGTCCCGGTCATCGTCATGACCGCCTACGGCAGCATCGAGGACGCGGTGACGGCGATGAAGGAGGGCGCGCTCGATTTCCTGGCCAAGCCGGTCGATCCCGATCATCTGCTCCTGCTGGTCGGCCGGGCGCTGGAACAGCGCCGGCTGGTCACCGAGAACCTGCTGATGAAGGAGGAGCTGGCGGTGCGCCGCGGCGCGCCGAAGCTGGTCGGCGACGATCCGTCGCTGCGCAAGGTGTTCGCCGCGCTGCAGCGCGCGGCCGCCACCGACACCACCGTCCTTCTGGAAGGGGAGAGCGGCACCGGCAAGGAGCTGTTCGCGCGGTCGCTCCACGCCCTCAGCCAGCGCGCCGATTCTCCGTTCGTGGCCATCAACTGCGCCGCCATCCCCGAGAACCTGCTCGAGACCGAGCTGTTCGGCTACGAAAAGGGGGCGTTCACCGGCGCCGGCGCGCGCAAGCTCGGCAAGTTCGAGATGGCGCACCGCGGCACGCTGTTCCTCGATGAAATCGGCGACCTGCCGATGTCGCTCCAGGCCAAGATCCTGCGGGCGCTCGAGGAGCGGCGGTTCGAGCGCGTCGGCGGGACGGCGCTCGTCAGCGTCGACGTGCGCCTCGTCGCGGCGACCAACAAGGGCCTGAAGGCGGCCGTGGCGGCGCGGCGCTTTCGCGAAGACCTGTATTTCCGGCTCTCGGTCTTTCCGATCACCGTCCCGCCGCTGCGCGAGCGCGGCTCCGACATCTCCCTGCTCGCTCATTCGTTCGTCGACCGTTTCTGCCGCGACCTGAACAAGCCCCGACTGACGCTCTCGCCAGCGGCGATCGAGCAGCTGCAGTCATACCGATGGCCGGGGAACGTCCGCGAGCTGCAGAACTGCATCGAGCGGGCCGTGATCCTGGTGGACGGTGATTCCATCCTGCCGCGCCATCTCAACCTCTCGTTCGTCGACCAGACGCCCGAGGCCGAGGAGGTCAATCCGTGGACGCACATCGACCTGAGCGGGACGCTCGGCGACGTGACGCGGCGCGCCGTGGCGGGGGTGGAGAAACTGAAAATCGAGGCCGTGCTGCAGGAAGCCGAGGGCAATCGGGGGCGGGCCGCGGAACTGCTGCAGGTCAGCTACAAGACGCTCATCGCCAAGCTGAAAGAGCACCGGCTCGAATAGCACGCGCGCCGGGGTGGCCCGACGCGCGGCCGGCTACGGCGCCAGGCCGATCGAGACGAGCGCCTGCGTCAGTTCTTCCGGCGTCACATCCGTCACGGTCGTCGTCGAGCCGATGCCGGTCGGCAGCACGAAGTGCAGCCGCCCGGCCAGCACTTTCTTGTCGCGGCGGGTGGCCTCGGTGACCTCGCCGGCCCGCAAATCTCCGACCGGCGGCAGCGGCCCCATCTTGGTGACGAGCGCGGTCAGCGCCTCGCGGTCCGCCTCGGGGAACACGCCGCGGGCGGCGCCGAGCGCCGCCGCCGCCAGCATGCCGTAGGCGACCGCTTCGCCGTGGCGGAAGCGGCGGTACTTCGTCACCGCCTCGAGCGCGTGCCCGGCGGTGTGCCCGAAGTTCAGCGTCCGCCGCACCCCCGACTCGCGCTCGTCCTGCTCGACGATCGACGCTTTGATGCGGCACGATTCGGCAATCACCGGCAGCAGCGCCGCCGCGTCCCTGGCAAACAGCGCCTTGAGCTCCGTCGCGGTGCGGTCGAACAGCGGCCGGCTGGCGATGACGCCGTACTTCACCACTTCGTAGAGGCCGGCGCGGAATTCGCGGCGCGGCAGCGTCGCGAGCAGGTCGGGATCGATGACGACCGCGGCCGGGGGATAGAAAGCGCCAATCAGGTTCTTGCCCAGCGGATGGTTGACGCCGACCTTGCCGCCGACCGAGCTGTCGACCTGCGCCAGCAGCGTCGTCGGTACCTGCACGATCGGGATGCCGCGCAGGAACGTCGCCGCGGCGAAGCCGGCGATATCGCCGGTGACCCCGCCGCCGAGGGCGACGATCGTGCTCAGGCGATCGGCGCCGGCGCGGATCAGCGCGTCGTAGATCCGGCCGACCGTCGCGACGTGCTTGAAGCGCTCGCCGTCCGGCAGCAGGATCGGCTCTTCGGCGGTCAGCCCTTCGAGGCGCTCGGCGTGGAAGCGCCAGACCGTCTGCGACGAGACGATGAAACGCCGCTTGGGCAGCGCCGCGGCATCGAGCACCGCGGCGACGCGGCGCGAGGCCTCGGCGGCGATCTCGATCGCGTACTGGCCGGAGGAGGTGCGGACGGTGAGGTGAATGGGTGACGGGGACGGGGGCAAAGTCATGGTGGTCGCGATGGTAGGATAGCAGCAACGGGCGTGGAGCTTCGCGCGGATTTCCTCATCGTCGGGAGCGGCATCGCCGCGCTGCGCGCGGCCTCTGAGCTTGCCGCCGCCGGCGACGTGCTGATCCTCACCAAGGCCGAGCCGCGCGAGGGGAATACCGGCTACGCGCAAGGCGGAATTGCCGCGGCGGTGGGGCCGGGAGATTCACCGGCGCTCCATGCCGCCGATACGATGGCGGCCGGCGACGGGCTGTGCGACGAGCGCGCGGTGCGGGTGCTGGTCGAGGACGGCCCCCGCTACGTCAGCGAGTTGATGACGTGGGGGGCGACGTTCGATCGCGCCGCCGACGGCCAGCCGGCGCTGGCGATCGAAGGGGCGCACAGCGCCCGCCGCGTCCTCCATGCCCACGACGCCACCGGCAGGGAGATCGGCCGCGTCCTCTGGGAGCGCGCCTCGGGCCTCGACCGCGTCACGACGCACGCGCACGCCCGGGTGGTGGATCTGGTGGTCGCGGCGGGACGCTGCGACGGCGTCCGCTTCCTCGACGAGCACGGCGCGCTGACCGTCGCCAGGGCGCCGCTGGTGCTGCTCGCCACCGGCGGCGCCGGGCAGGTCTACAGCGAGACCACCAATCCCCTGGTGGCGACCGGCGACGGCGTCGCGATGGCGTACCGCGCCGGCGCGGCGGTCATCGACCTCGAGTTCGTGCAGTTCCATCCGACCGCCCTCAAGGTGCCCGGCCAGCCGCGGTTCCTGCTGTCGGAGGCACTGCGCGGCGAGGGCGCCCGGCTGATCAATGCGCAGGGTGAGGCGTTCATGGGCCGCTACGAGCCGGCCGGGGACCTGGCCTCCCGCGACCGGGTCTCGAGGGCGATCGTCCGTGAGGCGGAGCGGACCGGCGGCGACGTCTTCCTGTCGCTCGAGTCGCTGGATCCCGATTTCGTCCACGAGCGGTTTCCGTTGATCTCGGACGCCTGCCGGCGCGCCGGGTTGGATCTGGCCCGCGACCGCATTCCGATCGGCCCGGCGGCGCACTACGTGATGGGCGGCGTGCAGTCGGATATCGATGGCCGCACGACCCTGCCGGGGCTGTATGCCGCCGGGGAGGTGGCCTGCACCGGCGTGCACGGCGCCAACCGGCTGGCGAGCAATTCCCTGCTCGAAGGTTTGGTCTTCGGCGCCCGCGCCGGGATGGCGATGCGGCAGGAATTGCGGCAGGGGGCGGCGGCGTTCCACGGCGGCGCCGATGTCGCGGTCACGGCCGGCACGGATCGGCGGCTGGAGACGGCCACCATCCCGGCGGCGGCACTGCAGACGCTGATGTGGCGCGACGTCGGTCTGTTCCGCGATCGCGCCGGTCTCGAGCGCGCGCTCGCGGTGATCGACGCCGCGTGGTCGGAGCTCGAGCGGCGCATCGGCAACGGCGACCCGCTCGACCCCGACGGCTGGCGGCGGGCGAGTATCCTCACCGTCGGGCGCCTGATCGCACGGGCGGCGCTTCGCCGCGAGGAGAGCCGCGGCGGCCACTACCGGTCAGATTTTCCCGAGCGCGACGATATACACTGGAAACGACGGGTTTCCGAACGCCGCGAGCCGGTCATTTCCTAGCGGTCCACGCGGCTGGCGGCCGTGCCGCTCCGGCCAAGCGATGTGCGGAGCGATTCCGTACGGCCTGACCGCTCCGGCTGTGGCCGGCCCCGACAACGTCCGGCCGCGAGCAGGCAGCGTCCGGCAGGCGCCCGGCGACAAGTGTGAGAAGGAAGGGTTCAACGTAATGACGGAGCAGACGGTCGGGCAGGGGCAGGCGCGCAAGGGCGGCGGCAAGGACGCCGGCGGATCGCAGCCGAAGAAGGACGCGCTGGTCACCGAGATCACGCCGCAATCCGAGGATTTCTCGCGCTGGTACCTCGATGTCGTCCGCAAGGCGGAGCTCGCCGATTACACGCCGGTCAAGGGCTGCATGGCGATCCGGCCCTATGGCTACGCGATCTGGGAGCTGATCCAGCAGGGCCTCGACCGGCGCTTCAAGGCCACCGGCCACGTCAATGCCTACTTCCCGCTGTTCATCCCCGAGAAGCTGCTGACCAAAGAGGCGGAGCACGTCGAGGGCTTCTCGCCGCAGGTCGCGTGGGTGACGCGCGGCGGCGACGAGGATCTCGAAGAGCGCCTCGCGATCCGGCCGACCTCGGAAGTGATCATCGGCACGATGTACGCGAAGTGGATCAAGTCCTGGCGCGACCTGCCGGTGCTGATCAATCAGTGGGCCAACGTCGTGCGCTGGGAGAAGGTGACGCGGCCGTTCCTGCGGACGACCGAGTTCCTCTGGCAGGAGGGGCACACCGCCCACGAAACCGCGGCCGAGGCGCAGGACGAGACGATGAAGATCCTCGCGCTCTACAAGGAGTTCGTCGAAACCGAGCTGGCGATGCCGGTCGTCGACGGCCAGAAGAGCGAGAGCGAAAAGTTCGCCGGGGCGTCGCGGACGTTCTCGATCGAGGCGCTGATGGGCGACGGCCGCGCCCTGCAGGCCGGGACGTCGCACAACCTCGGGCAGAATTTCGCCAAGGCGTTCGAGATCCAGTTCCAGGGGCGCGACAAGACCGTGCAGCACGCCTGGACGACGTCGTGGGGCGTCTCGACGCGGCTGATCGGCGGGCTGATCATGACCCACGGCGACGACAGCGGGCTGATCCTGCCGCCGCGGATCGCGCCGTATCAGGTTGTCATCGTGCCGATTCCGCGCGGCAACTGGCAGGAGACCGTGCTGCCGCGGGCGCGCGAGATCCAGGCCGGCCTGGTCGCCGCCGGTGTCCGCGTCACCCTCGACGACCGCGACGAGTACAGCCCGGGCTGGAAGTACGCCGAGTGGGAAATGCGCGGCGTGCCGCTGCGGCTCGAGATCGGCCCGAAGGACATCGAGAAAGGGCAGGTCATGCTGGTGCGCCGCGATACGCGCGAGAAGCTGCCGACCCCGATGGAAGGGCTCGCCGGCGCGGTTGGCGCGCTGCTCGACCAGATCCAGCAGGCGCTCTACACGCGCGCGCTGGAGTTCCGCAAGTCGCACACGGCCCGCGTCGCCACGTATGACGAGTTCAAGGCGGCAATGGAGGGGCGTCCGGGCTTCCTGATTGCGTCGTGGTGCGGCAGCGCCGAGTGCGAGGCGCAGATCAAGGCCGACACCCAGGCGACGCTCCGCAATATCCCGCTCGATGCCGGCGACACTGCCGGGGCGAAAAGCGCCGTCTGCGTCAGGTGCGGCCAGCCCGCCGACGCCGAAGCGTGGTTCGCGAAATCGTACTGACGGCCGCTAGCCGCCCAGCCCGGCGGCCGCGTCGGGCCAGCGCGCGACGATGCGTTTGAAGGCGGCGTGGCGCTTCGTGATCTTCTCGCGCCGCGTGATGGCGCGGAACGCCGCGCCGATCTGCTGACGCCAGCGCGCATCCTCCTCGCCCGCTCGCGCCCAGGCGGCGGCCAGCGGCTCGAGGCAC
This sequence comes from Acidobacteriota bacterium, assembly GCA_031393955.1. Lineage (GTDB taxonomy): Bacteria > Acidobacteriota > Vicinamibacteria > Vicinamibacterales > 2-12-FULL-66-21 > JALZOC01. The sequence continues at coordinate 1,156 of JANMWI010000026.1, read as the reverse complement.
GTATCGTCGCCGACGACGTGGAGCGCGGCGAGAAACGACCCCGCCAGGGGGCCGCGGGCCTGCTCGAAGGTCTCGCGCAGGTCGTAGACCGCGACGCGGCTGCCGCGCAGCGCCAGCCCCTGGTGGAGCGCGCCGCGCGCGGCGCGCCAGGCGTCGCGCTTCGCCCCTTCCGGCAGCGATCCCTCGCGCGCCCGCACGGCGTCGATCATCGCCTGGAGCGTCGTCACGGCGGCGCCCGGCGCCCGCGCCTGCGCCAGCTCGCGCAGCATGGCGGGTTCGTCCGGCAGCCGCCCCTCGATCGCATCCTGCCAGGCGGCGTCGGCGGCGGCCCGGTCCCGTGGGACGTCGTCGGCCGCGGCCGTCAGGAGGGCGTCGGGGTCCTCACGGAGAGCCGCCGCGATCCGGTCGCCGACCTGCGGCAGATGCTGGATGGCCTGGAAGGCCGCCAGCCGCACGCGGCGCTCGAGCGCGCGATCCAGCGCCGTCGTAAGCAGGACGTCGAGCGCCTCGGCGGCTGACGGCGGGTGTGCCTCGAGGAGGCTGGCAATCGCCGCCACTGCCGCGACTGCCAGGTCGCCGCCTGCGGTGAGTCCGTCGCGCGCCACCGCGATCGTCCGGCCGTCGCCGGTCACTTCGAGCGCGCGAAGCACCGCCAGCCGGACCTCGCGGGTCGTCGCGCTCCGGTAAGCGGCGGCGAGGCGGTCCACCGCGCGGGCGCCGATGACCCCCAGCCGCGCAATCGCGGCCTCCCGCCGGACATCGTCCGTTCCTTCCAGTGCTTCCACGAGCTGCCGGATTTCGGAAGCGGCCGACGCCTTGATGACCATGTTGAGTAGGTGAGGATAGCAGATTCGCGGTGAGCGGCTGGGCCCTGTACAGCCCGAGGGCCGGCGCAACGCGCCGGCCCTCGGGTGTCGATCGCTTGTGCGGTGCGCGCTGCGGTTACCGCGTCATCCGGACGACGAGCGCGGCGCGGCGGTTGAGGCGCCGCGTCTCCTCGCGCGCGTTGTCGTGTTTCGGCCGCTCCTCGCCGTAGCTGACCGTGCGCAGCCGGTCGGCGCCGATGCCGCGGCTCGCCAGATACTCGCGCACCGCCGTCGCCCGCCGCTCGCCGAGCGCCAGGTTGTATTCGGCCGTGCCGATGTTGCAGGTGTGC
>JANMWI010000114.1:0-3806 GCA_031393955.1 Acidobacteriota bacterium | reverse complement strand
CGCGCGCCACCAGGAACACGGCGTCCAGCAGCGGCGGCGCGGTGGCGCCGGGCGGCGCCTCGTCGCGGCGGCGAACATCGCGCGCCACCGCCGACAAGGCCCGGAACGCGGCGGCGGCGGCCGCGGCGGCCGCTTCGACCTCGGCGCGCGCTGCGGCGCGCTGATCGCGCCGCGCGGCGAGGAACTCAGCGCCGGACGCGGCCTCGACCGCCCGGGTGCGCGTCGCGGTCGCGGCCTGCCGCGTCACGCGCACGCCCCATTCCTCGCATCCCGCGATCCGCTTGGCGGCGGCGCGGATGTCGCGCCGTCTGGCGGCGGTCTCCTCGACCGCGCGCTCGAGGCTCGAGAACATCGTGAAGAGCTTCATCGGCACGACCGTCGCCCCACGCTGCCGGAAGAGGTGTTCGACGACCGCGTCGTGCGCCAGCGCGATTGGCGCAACGCGATCCAGATCGGCAAGCGTCCGCTCGAGGGCGTCGCTGCCGTAGCGATCGATCGGGACCTCCGACCACACCGCCCAGAGGGACACGCCGACAGTGGCGCAGCCGAGCGGCCCGGCGCCGGGAACGCCGGCCGGGGCGCGCGACAGCGACGGCGCCTTCGGCGCGTGCACGACACAGTAGAGGTAGACCGCGGACATCGGAATCGCACGATGATAGCGCACCCGCCAGTCAGCGGCCGACGGGACACAGCCGCCACGCCTTGCGCCAACCGGCCAGGGCCTGGACGCCGTGCGGCGGCGGCAGCTGCGCCGGAGCGGTGCCGACGATGGTGCGTCGCCGCCCGCTCCGCGCCACCATCCGCGCGATGCGACCGAGTTCGCGGGTCTCGGCCGCGGCACGGCGCCGGCAGGCGGCGCAGGTCCCGTATCCGACGGCGTTGACGAGCAGCAGGGGCGCGTCGATCGGCAGCGCAGCCAGCCGCTCGATCAGCCGGCGAGTTTCCTCGCGCGGCAGGGCCGCGGCGCGGGTGACGATCACGAAGGCGGTCCGGCGGTCATCGGCGAGCAGCGCCCTGAGCTTCCCCAATCCCTGCGACAGCTTGAGCAGCACCGCGCCGAGCTGGCCGACGCCGGCGACCGGCTGGTATTTCAGCAGGATCGCCATCAGCGCGCGCGTCCACTCCTGAACGAGCGCGGGCATCTCGAGCAGGCGCAGGGCGTGGCCAGACGGGGCGGTATCCATGACGATGAGATCGGCCTCCTCATCGAGGGCGTCGATCACGTCGATGACGGCGGCCAGCTCATCGATCCCCGGGGGAGCCAGATTCAGGAGGCGCTGCATGACGAGGCGATCCTGGTCAGTGTCAATCTGTACGCCGGCGGAGCCGCTCGCGGCGCGGTCGAACCAGCGGTCGACGTCGGCGGCGTAGCGGCGGCGGAGACCGTCGAAGCCGTGCACCGCATCGATTTCCCGCACGCGCAGGTTCCGAGGTCCCGCCGCCAGGGGGCGCGCCTCGTCTGACACCGGCAGGCCGAGCGCATCGGCGAGCGAGTGCGCTGGGTCGGCCGAGATCAGCAGCAGGCGGCGGTCCGGCGAGCGGCGCGCCAGGGCCAGCGCCGCGGCCGCCGCGCAGGTGGTCTTGCCGACGCCGCCTTTGCCGCCGAAGATCAGCAGCCGCGTCTCGGCACCGACCGGCATCTCGACCGCGCCGCCGCCGGGCGCGATCGGCGGACGCCACACCGCCGCGCGGCCGCTGGCTGGCGTCCGCCCGACCGGGCGGCGTTCGCCAATCTCCCGCCCGACCGCCGTCAGCGCGCCGATCCCGCGCGGTTCGCCCGGCCGCGCCGCCACCGCCACCAGCGGCACGCCCGGCACCCGCCGACGGAGCGCCGCCACGCTGCGGCGCTCGAGCATCCGCCGCGCTTCGCACCAGCGGCAGCGGCGGTCGGGCGGCGGCGTGATCCGGTTGACGATCACGTCGGTCAGCGGGAATCCGCCGCGGGCCAGCGCCGCCGCGCCGTCGGCGGTCTCGTCAACGGCCATCGGCTCGGGCACGGTCACCCACGAGAACATCGTCTGCGCCGGGTCGCGCAGCTCCGCGCCGAGCCGGCGCGCGTCGGCCTGCATGCCGGCAATCACGGCGTCCTCGGCGTCGGGCCGCCAGCCGCCGGCGAGCGCCGCCACCATGGCGCGGTGCTTGGCCTGCATCTGGTCGAACACGTCGGCGAGCGCCGCCAGGACGTCCGGCGTTTCCAGCATCCGCAGCGCATGTCCAGTCGGCGCGGTGTCGACGACGACGAGACGATACCGGCCCGAGGCGGCGAGGCGCGCCACCTCGAGGAGGGCCGCGATCTCGTCGATCCCCGGCAGCGACAGCCGCAGCAGCCGGCCGACATCCTCTTCATCAAGCCAGGTGCCGCGCAGCGCCGCGGTTTCGAGCGCCATCCGGCGATGTTGCAGCCAGCGCGCCAGCGCCGCCGCGGCGTCGACCTCGACGGCATCCAGCAGGCCGCGCCGTAGCGGAATCGGCCGCGGCAATCCCCCGAGCGGCCGGCCAAAGGCATCGCCCAGCGACGAAGCGGGATCGGTGGAGATGAGCAGGGTCGGGATGTGGTCGAGCGCGGCGGCCAGCGCGATGCCAGCCGCGCAGGTCGTCTTGCCGACGCCGCCCTTGCCGCAGACGAACCGGTAGGCGGGCGGCGGCGCCGGCTCAGCGGCGGTCGTGGTCGTCGCCTTCGAACGACGCCTCGATACCGGTGATGCGGTAGTCGTCCGGCGAGAGCGTGGCGGCACCGGCACCCTGCCTCCGATCACGGATCGCCCGCAGCCGCGCCAGGACGTCCGCTTCCAGCGCCGCGAACTCCGTCTGGTCGATCTCGCCGAGCTCGAGCCGCATCTGCGCCGCCAGCAGCTGCTCGCGCAGCGCCGTATCGTCGTTCATCTCGGTGTCGACCGCGGTGGCGATCTTGTCGAAGACGAAGCGCAGTCCGCCGATCAGCATCGAGTCCAGGATGAACACGGTCAGTGCGCCCGCTCGAGCTTCAGCCGGATGTTGACGAAGTTGTAGGGGGGCCACGGCCCGGTGTACTTGAACGTCAGCTTGTCGTACGCCTGACCGATTTCCTTGACGCGGATGTCAAACGCGTCTTCCAGCCGTCTCGAGACGAGAAAGGCGGCGTTCATGATCATCCGGTCGCCGATCGGCTTGTTCGATCGCGACGCCACCGAGACGTCGCGCAGCCGCTCGAAGATCTCCGCGACGTAGCGCTCGGATCGGCTCTGCATCGACTGGTCGATCAGCCGCCCGTACTGCATCCGCGCGAAATAGGTCGAGCCGGCCTGCGACGAGATTTCCCCCTTCAGCCGCCGGATGTCCTCGTCCTCGGCCTCGATCTCGCGGATGATCTGCTCGCGATCCCAGAGCACTTTCAGCCCGAACTCGAACTTGTCCTCCATCTTGTTGAGGACGTCGGTGAAGGCGTCGTAGGCGGAGCGCAGCAGCTCCATGATGTCGTTGTCGGTCTTGAAGACGGTGCCGAACGACATCGGGATGACGGTGTGCTGCTGCATGACCGTCTCGTTGACGCGCTGGTGGGCGAGGACGTTGTCGCGGGTCGGATCCTGGACGACCATCGGCGTATTCGAGACGATCGCGGCGATGTCGCGGTAGCGGACGGTGTGGACCTCGGCCGGGGCCGGGCCGATTCCGAGCGGTCCGAAGCTGAGCGGCCGGTCGGACTTGATCACGCAGTAGACGTACTTCAGCTCGTTGCCGTCCTCTCCCGCCGCCAGCCGGGCGCTGCGGCTGGCGCGGTCGCGCGGCGCCGGCATCCGGACCTGCGCCAGCTTGCCGCGGACGGCCGC
>JANMWI010000089.1:0-8222 GCA_031393955.1 Acidobacteriota bacterium | reverse complement strand
GCGATTGGCTTCATCACGTCGGCCCCGACGCGGCTGCTCCACATGATCGGCAGCAGCCCGACGACGACCGTCGACACCGTCATCACCTTCGGGCGCAGCCGAAGCAGCGCCCCCTCGATGACCGCCTCGCGCAGCGCCGCTCGCGTCAACATCCCGCCCATCGCTGCCTTCCGCCGCGCCACCGCGTCCTCGAGATAGATGACCATGACGACGCCGGTCTGGACCGCGGTGCCGAACAGGGCGATGAACCCGACCCACACCGCCACGGAAAAGTTGTAGCCAAGCAGCCAGACGAGAAAGATCCCGCCGGTCAGCGCGAACGGCACCGTCAGCAGGACGTGCGCGGCCTCGAGCGCGGAGTGATACGTGAAATAGAGGAGGACGAAGATGATGACGATGACGATCGGCAGCACCACCTGCAGCCGCTGCCGGGCGTGCTCCTGGTTCTCCCAGCGGCCGCTCCAGCCGAGATAGTAGCCTTGCGGCAGCGTCACCTCGCGGGCCACCGCCTGCTGCGCCGCCGCGACGAACCCGCCGACATCGCGCCCCTGGACGTTCATCAGGACGGTTGCGACCAGCAGGCCGTTCTCCGACGAAATCATCGCCGGACCGCGGACGTGCGCGATCCGGGCGACCTGGCTCAGCGGGATCTGCGCGCCGTTCGCGGCCGTCACCAGCACGCCACCGAGCAGGGCCGGGTCGGATCGGAATTCCGGCGCGTAGCGGACCCTGACCGGAAACCGCTTCCGCCCCTCAATGGTCGTCGTCAGCACGGTCTCGCCGACGGCGGTTTCGATGATCTGCTGGATGTCGCCGACCCGGATCCCGTAGCGGGCAGCCGCCGGCCGATCGATGTCGATGTTCAGGTACTGGCCGCTCGTGACCTGCTCGGGATGGACGTCGCCCGCCCCAGGCACCCGCCGGACGACGTCAGCAATGCGGCGGGCCGAGGCCTCGAGGACTGCCAGATCGCTGCCGAAGACCTTTACCCCGACCTCCGAGCGGATGCCGGTCGTCAGCATGTCAATCCGGTTGATGATCGGCATCGTCCAGATGTTGGAGATGCCGGGCAGCTGGACGGCGCTGCTCATTTCGGCGCGCAGCCGCGCGACCGTCATCCCCGGACGCCAGTCGCGGCGCGGCTTGAGATGGACGATCGTCTCGGTCATGTTGAGCGGCGCCGGGTCGGTCGAGGTGTCGGCCCGCGCGATCTTTGCGACGACCGTCGCGACCTCGGGGAAGGACTGGAGGATCGCGTTCTGCCGGGCCGCGATGCGGGTGTTCTCTTCGAGCGAGATGCTTGGATCCGCAATCGGCATGAACATCAGGTCGCCCTCGTTGAGCGGCGGCATGAACTCGCTGCCGATGCCGCGGGCGAGGAGCAGGGCGGCGGCGAACAGCAGCGCCGCGGTGCCGGCCGTCAGCCGGCGGTGGGCCAGCGCGGTTTCAAGCGCTGGGCGGTAGAGCCGCCGCAGCCCCCGCATGACCGGGTTGTCTTCCTCCGCCCTGAAGCGTCCGCCGAGCAGCAGCGTGCAGAGCACCGGCACCAGCGTGACGGCGATGACGGTGGCGGCAAGGACCGCAAACGTTTTCGTGAACGCCAGCGGATGGAACAGCTTGCCTTCCTGCCCGGTCAGCGCGAACACCGGCACGAAGGCGAGCAGGATGATCGCCATCGAAAAGAACACCGGCCGCCCGACCAGCCGCGTCGAATCGAGGACGGCGCCGTAGACCGCGGCGCGATCGCCGGGATCGACCTGGCGCTGTTCGAGGAAGCGGAAGGCATTCTCGGTGACGACGATGCCGGCGTCGACGAGGACGCCGATCGCGATCGCGATGCCGGCCAGGCTCATGATGTTCGACGAGATGCCGGCGTAATACATTCCGAGGAACGCCGTCAGCACCGCGAGCGGCAGCGGCGCGGTGACGATCAGGATCGAGCGGAAGTGCATGAGAAAGACGACGTGCGCCAGCGTCACCAACAGCAGCTCCTCGAGCAGGGCGCGGCGAAGTGTGCCGGAGGCCTGCTCGATCAGTTCGGAGCGGTCGTAGAACGGGACGATCCGGACGTCCGGCGGCAGGCCGGGTCGGAGCTGTTCGATCCGCGCCTTGACCGCGTCGATCACCGCCTTCGTGTTGACGCCGCTTCTGGCGACGACCACGCCGCCGACGCTTTCTGTGGTGCCGCGGACCAGCGAGGCGACGCGGAAGGCGTTGCCGATGTGGACGTCCGCAACCTGCTCGACGTAAACCGGCACGCCGCCAGCGGCAGAGACGACGATCTTGCGGATGTCTTCGACCGACTCGATCAGGCCGACGCCGCGGACGATCAGCCACGCGCCGTTGGAGTCGAGCACGTTGCCGCCGACATTGCGGTTGCTGTCGCGCACCGCCGAGACGACGGCGGACAGCGGTAAGTTGAAGGCGCGGAGGCGATCCGGGTCGACGTCGATCTGGTACTGCTGGACGAAGCCGCCGACCGAAGCGACCTCGGCGACGCCGGGGACGGCGTTCAGCTGGTAGCGGATGAACCAGTCCTGCAGCGTGCGCAGCTCGCGCAGCGACCGGGTCGGGCTGTCGACAGTGTACCAGAAGACGTGGCCGACACCGGTCGCGTCGGGACCGAGGGTTGGCGCGACGCCAGCCGGGAGGCTGCCGGTGACCAGGCTCATGCGCTCGAGGACCCGGGCGCGCGCGAAGTAGAGGTCGACCTGATCGTCAAAGACCACGTAGATCATCGAGAAGCCGAACGCCGACTGCGCTCGTACGACGCGGACACCGGCCAGACCCTGCAGGTTGACGGTCAGCGGATAGCTGACCTGATCCTCCACTTCCTGGGCGCTGTGCCCCGGCCAGTCGGTAAAGACGATCACCTGGTTGTCCGAGAGATCCGGAATCGCGTCGATGGGGGTCGCGCCGAGCGCCCACCAGCCCCACCCGGCGAGGCCCAGATAGACCGCGAGAACGAGGAACCGGTTCTTCAGAGAGAGCTCGATGAGTCGATTGATCATGCGCCACCACACTCGGCCTGCCGTGCGGAGGCACGGCGACACGCCCGGCCCTGACGGGCGCGGACAGGAACAGCAGGAGTGCGAGGGCTAGACGAGGAGGACGGAGAGGAGCAGATGCCGGGCGAGCCGCGGCGGCGGCGAGGCGTGGTCCCACGGTGCGGCGGGAGCGCGCGTGATGGCGGGAAGGGTGCCGGCGCCGGGAATCAGCCGGACCAGGACGACAGGAGTGACGGCGGCGAACGCGGTCGTCGAGGGGGTCGATTCGCGCTGCGCCGCCTGGGCGCAGCAGGCGTCCGCCTCAGGCTGGGTGACGCCGGAAGCGGTCTGACCCTGGTGCGGATGCGGGCAGGCCCCTTCGCGGCAGCACTGGCGCCGCGCCTCCGCCGTCGCCTGCCACCCGGCGCACTGCAGCGTCGCGCTCTGGACGAACGCCAGCACGCACAGTAGCGCCGCGACGCGGTTCAGGACCGTTCCCACATCGCTAGGATGCGTTGATGGGGCGGTGCGTGTCAATCCGGCGCTGAAAGCATCGTGGTCATCTGCAGGTTCCCGATGTCGAGGCCCGGGTCGACGGGCGTCCGGCCATATTCTGTGGCATCCTCCGTCGGGCGCAACGGTGAAGATGAAGCACAGGCTCAAGCAGGCGGCGGTCGTGGTCGTGGTGCTGCTGCTGGCGATCCAGCTAGTGCCGCTGGCCCGCACCAACCCGCCGGTGACGCGGGAAATCCGCTGGGATTCGCCGGAGACGCGCGCCCTCGCGGATCGCGCCTGCCTCGACTGCCATTCCAACCGGACCATCTGGCCTTGGTACAGCCACGTCGCGCCCGCGTCGATGCTGGTCGTCGACCACGTCACCGAGGGGCGGCGTCATCTCAACTTCTCCGAGTGGGACCGGCCCAACGCGAAGTTCGACGACGTCGAGCAGAACGTGCGCGACGGCGAGATGCCGATATCGAACTACCTCTGGATGCACCACGAGGCCCGGCTGACGGCAGCCGAGACCGCCCGCCTGCTGTCGGGCCTGCGGGCGACATTCGCGGCGGATCCGCCGATTCCGAGGCCGAAGCGGCCGGACCGTTCGCACTGACCGCCGCACGGCGCCGCCGGCCGCCGCGCCGCTCGGTTGACATCCGCCAGCCGGCGGCCTGACGATCATCACATGCTCCGCACCCTGGTGCTGGCGATGTGCGCGCTCACCTTGCCGCTCCCGGCGGCGGCCCAGACCGGCGCCGTGCTCCACATCAAGGTCGTCCTCATCGATGCCGACGGCAAGGAGACGGCGGTGCCGCGGCACGCCCTGCTCGTCAGCGACAACCCGACCAGCGCGCCACCGCGCCGCATCGTGACCGGGATCGACGGGACCGCCGAGCTGACCCTCCGTCCGGGGAACTACACGGTCGAGTCCGATCGCCCGGCGGCGTTCGCGGGCAAGGCCTACCAGTGGGTCGAGACGCTCAACGTCAGGGCCGGCGATGCCAACGTCCTCGTGCTGACGGCAAAAAACGCGCAGGTCGAGGCATTGGCGCCAGGCGCGGCGGCCGATGCGCCCGAGGCGGACCCGTCCAGCCTGCTGATGCAGTGGCGCGACAGCGTCGTCGCGCTCTGGACGCCGACCACGCATGCGTCCGGCTTCGTCGTCGATGCCCGCGGACTGATCGCGACCAGCCAGCGCGTCGTCGGCGGGGCGGCGTCGGTCGAAGTGCAGCTCGGTCCGGAGCTGAAGGTCGCCGCCACGGTGGTGGCGGCCGATCCGGCGCGCGGCGTCGCGCTGCTCAGGATCGAGCCGGCGCTGATTGCCGCGGTCAAGCCGGTGCCGCTCGGCTGTTCGACCGCGGCATGGCCGGTGGTGTCAGCTGACCAGGAGATCTTCACGATCAGCGCCCCGATGCGGGAGCCCAAGGGGCTGTCGTCCGGGCTCGTCAGCCACGTCGAGCCGCGCACCCTCGTCACCGATCTCGACCTGCTACCAGGCAGAGCCGGCGGGCCGGCATTCACTGCCGGCGGCATCGTGATCGGCCTCACGTCTCCAGTGCCGGAAGATGACGAAGTAACGAGAGCGTTGACCCGGGTGGCTCGCGTCGACGGGCTGTGCGAGGTGATCGCGACGACGGAAGCGAGGCTGAAGGGTCCCGCGGCCTCCGAGCGCCTGCCGGTCGAGCCGTCGAAGCCGTTTCCGGTCGACGCTCTGAAGACCGCCGCCGCCGGCCGCGCCGGCAGCCTCAATCCCTACCAGCTGTCATCGTCCGACTTCGACGTTGCCTTCATTACACCGGTGATGGTCTACGGCGCGCAGTTCCAGCAGGACCAGGTACGGCAGCGGCGCGGGTCGGGGCCGGATCAGCCGTTTCTCCGCTCGCTTCTCGACTTCGGCAACTGGTCCGACTACGTCGCCGCGTTTCCGCCGGTGCTGCTGGTCCGCGTGACGCCGAAGCGCGTCGAAAGTTTCTGGACGACCGTGGCCAGAGGCGCAGCCCAGACGCAAGGCGTGTCGCTGCCGCCAATGAAGCACTTCAAGTCAGGCTTCCTGCGGCTGACCGCCTTCTGCGGGACGGCGCCGGTCATGCCGATTCACCCATTCAAGCTCGAACGCCCCGTTTCCGAAACCGATTCCATCTATGAAGGGCTGTATGTCTTCGACGCGGGTGCGCTGCGGCCCGAATGCGGTGCCGTCAGGCTGGAGCTCTACTCGGAGAAGGAGCCCGCGAAAGCGGACACGCTCGTCGTCAAGGCCAAGGTGATCGAGCAGATCCGGCAGGATTTCGTTCCGTACTGGGAAGCCACCCGTTAAGGCAGCAGCGCCTCGATCAGGGCATCGCTGATGAACCGGCCGTAGCGATCGACCGGCGGCGCAACCGCCCCGGCAACTTCGATTTCCGTGGCGTGTCGTGCATCGAGCGGCACGCCGGAATCGGCACTGCGGTGGGCGATCCGCGGACGCTGCAGCTCGGCATCCGGCTGACCTTTTGAATAGTGCGAGATCGAGAAGCCTCCAGACTCCGGCAAGAAGCGCCGCTGCAGTACACTTTCCTTCCCGTTTACACTGAGGAGCCTTATGCCGATGCCGTCCGCTGAGATTGTCTTCGACACGTTGTTTGCATTTCAGCGCTCAGCGGCGTTGAGAAGCGCGATCGAGCTCGATGTCTTTACCGCCGTGGACGAGGGGAACACGACGACCGCGGCGCTGGCGGCGCGGTGTGGGAGCGCGGAGCGCGGCATTCGGATCCTCGGCGACTATCTGTGCACCATCGGCCTGCTGGCCAAGACCGGCAGCGCCTACAGCCTTCCCCCCGAGTCGGCGGCCTTCCTCAGCACGCGCTCGCCGGCCTATCTCGGGACTATCGCCAGGTTCCTGCTGCGGCCGGAGCTGACCCGCAATTTTGCCAGGCTGTCCGACGCGGTGCGGCGCGGCGGCGTGCCGGAGGAGGGCGACAACACTGTCTCGGTGGAGAACCCGATCTGGATCGAGTTCGCCCGCTCGATGGGCCCGATGATGATGCCGGCCGCGCACGCGATTGCGGAAATGACCGCGGGCGGCCCGGGACCGCTGCGGGTGCTCGACATCGCCGCCGGCCATGGCCTCTTCGGCATCACGATCGCCCAGCGCAACCCCCGCGCCGAGATTGTCGCCGCCGACTGGCCGGGGGTGCTGACGGTCGCCACCGAGCACGCGCGCGCCGCGCAGGTCCACGATCGCTTTACGACCCTGCCCGGCGACGCCTTCACGGTGGCGTTCCCCGCCGGCTTCGACGTCGCGCTGGTGACCAACTTCCTGCACCATTTCGATCCCCAGACGAACACCGACTTCCTCCGCAATGTCCACGCCGCGCTCGCGCCGGGCGGGCGCGTCGTCGTGCTCGAGTTCGTGCCGAATCCGGACCGCGTCTCTCCGCCGATACCGGCCCGTTTCAGCCTGAGCATGCTGACCGGCACGCCGAGCGGCGATGCCTACACGTTTGCGGAACTCGAGCAGCAGCTCGAGGGAGCGGGATTCCACGGCGTGTCGGCGCACCCGCTGCCGACCCCAGAGACGGTGCTGCTGGCGCACAAGTAGGCGTTGCAGGAGCAGACGTCGTGATCACCGTCGCCGGCTTCAACTCCGCCATCGACCTGTCCGCCGCGGCTGACGAGCTGCGGGTCGGCGCGACGACCCGGCTGTCGTCGGTGCGGGCGTTTCCCGGCGGCAAGGGAGTGCACGTCGCCCAGGCTTGCGCGGCGCTTGGCGAACCGGTCCGCCTCGTCGGCACTGTCGACGCCGAGAACGAGGCGCTCTTCGTCGAGACGCTGGCCCGGCGCGGCGTCGCGTTCGGCGGCGTTCTCGTCACGGGCCGGCTGCGCCGCTGCTATGCGATTCGCGATGCCCGGGGCGCGATCACCGAGCTGCTCGAATCGGGGCCGGAACTCGACGCGGGTGCCGTCGACCGGCTCGAGCGCGCTTTCCTCGCCGCCTGCGCCACCAGTGCGGTCGCGGTCATGTCGGGCAGCCTCCCCGCTGGCTGTCCCGCCGACACCTACGCCCGCCTTTCGGCGCAGCTGGCCACGCCCGCGCCGCTGTCGCTGGTCGACGCGAGCGGTGATGCCCTGCGCGAGGCGCTCGCGGTCCGGCCGACCGTCGTCAAACCCAATCGCGACGAGGCCGCGGAGCTGACCGGGCGTCCCATCCGCACCCCTGCTGACGCGCTCCAGGCCGCCGTCGCGATTGCTCGCCACGGCATACGGATCGTCGTCATCTCTCTCGGGGAGGAAGGCGCAGCGGTGATGTGGAATGGCCGTTCGGCGCGCATCCACGCACCGCGCGTCGCCGCCGTCAGCGCGGTCGGCTCAGGCGACTGCTTCGTGGCCGGCCTGGCGGCCGGTCTCGCCAGAGGCTTGGAGGCCGAGCCGACGCTGCGGCTGGCCGCCGCCTGTGGCGCCGCCAATGCCCTGACCGAAGAGCCGGGGCGCTTCGATCGAGACGCTGTCGCGCGGCTCGTCGCCGAGGTGGGCGTCGAGTGGCTGTGACATTCGGCTCGCGCCGAAGTGTCGGCCGACGGACCGCCTCGGAGGCCGATGTAGCGCGCGCGCCACGTGCCGGGAACTCGAAGGCCAGCGAGTCTTTATTGCAGTTCGCGAATTCTAATATTGCGTAGTTCCAGCGTACCGGGATGGTCCCCCTGGACGCCGAGATAGCCTTTCGGCGCTTTCCCGAAGGTGGGATATTTCTCGGCGCTGAAC
>JANMWI010000061.1:0-17013 GCA_031393955.1 Acidobacteriota bacterium | reverse complement strand
CATCATCAAGGAGGGGATTGTCGAGTCGCTGGTCAACGGCGAGCTGAAGCGCGTCGGGCCCGGCTCGATCATTTTCCAGGCCGCCAATCAGATGCACAGCATCCGCAACGTCGGTGACGGCCCGGCGGTGTACCACGTCATCAAGTGGAACTCGCCGGGGATGCTAAAGAAATAGTGCCGGGGTGCCACGGTGCCAAGGGAGCCACGGTGCCACGGTGCCACGGTGCCACGGTGCCAGGGGATGAGGGGGACGGACGTGCGCGTGGCGCTTGTGACCGGAGCGGGCAGCGGCATCGGGCGGGCGGTGGCGGTGGCGTTGATGGCGGAGGGCTATGCGGTGGTGCTGGCCGGGCGGCGGCGGGAGACGCTCGCAGAAACCGCGCGGCTCGGGGACGCCGGCGGGCAGGGCGGGATCGCGGAAGGCAGCGAGGCGCGGCGGCTGGCGGGGAGCGGAGCGCAATCGCTGGTCGTGCCCACCGACGTCACGGACCCGGCGTCGGTGCGCGGGTTGTTCGCGGCGATCCGGGAACGGCTCGGGCGGCTCGACGTGCTCTTCAACAACGCCGGCATCAACGCGCCGGGCGTGCCGCTCGACGAGCTGTCGTTCGAGCACTGGCGCGCGGTCGTCGACACCAACCTGACCGGTCCGTTCCTCTGCACGCAGCAGGCGTTCGCGCTCATGAAGACCCAGCAGCCGCGCGGCGGACGGATCATCAACAACGGCTCGATCTCGGCGCACGCGCCGCGGCCGAACTCAGTCGCCTATACCGCCACCAAGCACGCCATCACCGGCCTGACCAAGTCGACGTCGCTCGACGGCCGGCCGTTCGACATCGCCTGCGGCCAGATTGACATCGGGAACGCCGCCACGGAAATGACGACGAGAATGGCGGAAGGGATCCTGCAGGCCAACGGCGAAGTCGCCGTCGAGCCACGGCTCGATGTCGGCCACGTCGCCCGCGCGGTCGTTTACATGGCCGGCCTGCCGCTCGACGCGAACGTGCAGTTCATGACCGTCATGGCGACGCGCATGCCGTTCATCGGACGGGGCTGACCCGTCCGACGCCTACCAGTGCAGCGGCTTCGGGAAGAACTCCTTGACGAGGTCCTCGTAGAACGGCATCAGCTCCTGGACGTTCGGCCGGGCGCTGCCCTTCGAATAGAGGTCGTAGCGGTTGAACGCGCGCACCCACTTGAGCATCGACCGGTCGGTGTCGTTCAGCAGGTGCGTGTACTCCCCCTCCTTGTGCCACGGATAGAAGGAGTGGTAGCGCAGCATGTAGAGCGCCTCGTCCGGCAGCAGACCCTTGACGGCGTGATAGACGTACTCGTCATGGCCCCACGACATCTGGACGTTGTCGAGGCCGCACCCCGGCTCGTAGATCCCGTTCTCGGTCTGGTACTCGGGGACGAACCGGTCCGGATTCTCGCTGAAGAACTGGCTGTAGACGATCTGCGGTGACCACCGGCAGCCGACCGGGAAGGTGTCGCCGACGACCGCCCACTGCGGCTCGCCGAACAGGCAGAGAATCTTGCCGAGGTCGTGGACGAGACCGGTGACGATGAACCAGCGCGGCTGACCGGCGGCGCGAATCGACTCGGCGGTCTGCAGCGCGTGCTCGATCTGGGTGAAATCGACATCCGGATCGCTGTCGTCGACCAGGGTGTTGAGGAAGTCGAGCGCCTCCCAGACCGTGAAGGTCTTCCGGTTCAGCGCCAGATAGTCCTTCTTCTTGTCGAGCACGAACGACAGGGTCTGGTGCTTGTGGTTGGCGGCGTAAAAGGCCTCGACGCGGGGCAGCGCGTTGTCGTAGTCCCGAAACTGGGTCACCGGCTTGCCGGAGGCCACGATTGTCTGTTTTTCCACCTGAATGTCTCCCCGCCGGCTCCCGGCCGACACTCCATTATATGACGGCACCAGGTTTGCCGGTGAGCCCGGGGCTGTGACATGCTTCGCCGGGTCCAGCCCGGCCAGCGGGCGGATGCGCGGGAGCGGCAGCCATGCAGGTCATCAAGTCGGCGAAGGTCCATCCGGTCGTGATCATCGGCAGCGGCGCCTCCGGCGGGATGGCGGCGTGGAACCTGACCCGTCAGGGCGTCAGCGTCCTGCTGCTCGACGCCGGCGGCCGGTTCGACCGCAGTCGGTTCTGGACCCACGTTCAGCCCTGGGAAGCGCGCGAACGGGAAGCCCGCGGCGAGCACCCGCCGCAGTTCTTTCTCGACGTCAAAGAGCAGCCCTACCTGACGCCCGATACTCGCCCCTTCGAGCTGACCCGGGTCTGGGGCCACGGCGGCAAGACGAACGTCTGGGGGCGCGTCAGCCTGCGCCTTTCGCCGCTCGACTTCAAGGGGGCGGAACGCGACGGCTGGGAGATTCCGTGGCCGATTGGCTATGACGACGTGGCGCCGTACTATGACCGGGTCGAGCAGATGATCGGCGTGTGCGGCGGCACGGATGATTCCGACGCGCTGCCGGGCAGCCGCTATCTGCAGCCGCCGCCGGCGCCGCGCTGCGGCGAACGCCTGCTGCAGCGCGCCGCCAAAACGCTCGACATCCCGGTGGTCGCGGGCCGCCGCGCCAACCGCACCAGGCCGACCGGCGGCTTTCAGGCCTGCCACTACTGCGGCGCCTGCGGCTCGGGCTGCGATACCGCGTCGTTCTTCAACTCGGCCGACGATTTGCTGCCGCTGGCGCTCAAGACCGGCCGGCTCGAAATCCGATCCAATGCCGTCGCGGCGCGGATCCTGACCGATGGCCGTGGTCTGGCCAACGGCGTCCAGTACTTCGATCGCACCACCGGCACCGAGCGGCAGGTCCTCGCCAAGGTGGTCGTCGTCGGCGCCAGCTGCGTCGATTCGACGCGCATCCTGCTCAACTCGAGCTCGGCCCGCCACCCGAACGGCATCGGCAATGGCTCGGACGTGATCGGCCGGTACCTGTCAGAGCAGATTCGGCTCCACGTCCGCGGCTACCTGCCCGATCTGCTCGGCACGCCAACCCGCAACGACCGCGGCATCGGCGGCGAGCACATTTACCTGCCGCGCTTCAATCACCGCCCGGGGCGCGGCCGGGACTACCTGCGCGGCTTCGGCGCGCAGTTCTGGAACACCGGCGCCAGCGTCGACGGCGCGCACCCCGGCAGCGAGCTGGTGCCGGGCTTCGGCGTGTCGCTGAAGAAGGAAATCAAGCGCCGCCACCCGGCGTGGTTCGAGATCCACCCCTACGGCGAGGTCCTGCCCTACGCGCACAACCGCATCACCGTCGACCCGGCCCGGCGCGACCGCTACGGCGTGCCGCTGCTGAACATCGATTACCGGATCGGCGAGAACGAACAGAAGATGGCGGCGCACATGGCCGATACGATGGAAGAGATCGTCCACGCCGCCGGCGGCGTCCTGGTCGGTTACCAGCGCGGCGCGCTCGACAAGAACGGCTCGGCGATCCACGAGCACGGCACCTGCCGGATGGGAGCGGACCCGAAGCGCTCGGCGCTGAACGGCTTCAACCAGATGCACGAGGTCAGAAACCTGTTCGTCGTCGACGGCTCCGCCTTCACGACCGCGACCGAGAAGAACCCGACACTGACCATCTTGGCGCTGTCGTGGCGGGCGACGGACTACCTCGCCGGCGAAATGAAGCGCGGCACTCTCTAGACGGAGCCGACCATGGACCAGAACAGCGTGAACCGGCGCGATGCGATCCGCGCCCTCGCGACCGCGGGGCTCGGCGCGGCAGCGATGCCGCTGTGGGCCGATACACTCACCGCGCTGGCGCGAGCGCAGGCCGCGCACGGCCACCCGGCCGCGGCCGCCGCGGCGCCGCAGGCTGCCTGGACGCCGCAGGTGTTCACCCCGCGCCAGAACGAGACGGTGGCGACGCTCTGCGAGCTGATCATCCCCGAGACCGACACACCCGGCGCCAGGGCCGCGCTCGTCAACCGCTTCATCGACTCGGTCCTGCAGGCGGCCGCCCCCGGCGACCGGGCCTCGTTCCTCAACGGGCTCGCCTGGCTGGACGCCCGCAGCACGGCGCTGTTCGGGACCGACGTGCTCGGCGCCACGGCCGCGCAGCAGACGACGCTGCTGACGCGCCTGTCGTCAGCGGCGGAACGCGCGCAGGAGGAGAAGGCCGGCGCCGAGTTCTTCGACGCGCTCAAAGCGATGACGATCACCGGCTACTACACCACCGCGATCGGCCTGCGCCAGGAGCTCGGCGACGACGGCCAGCTGGTGCTCGCCGAGTTCAAGGGCTGCGACCATCGGGAGCACCAGTAGGGGAGCTATCAGCTGTCAGCTGTCAGCTGTCAGCTCAGTTGAGAGAGAAGACGGCGCGCTGGGATTTGAGGCGGGCGAGCAGCGCGGTGATGTCGACGTCCTGGACCGGGATGCCGGCGGTCGCGGCGAGGCTGGCGGCGACGCCGGCGGCGTGGCCGAGGATCATGTATTGCGGCTCCATCCGCAGCGTCGAGTAGGCGACGTGGGTCGCGGAAAAGCACACCGGCACGAGCAGGTTGGTCGCCTCGGCGCGCTTCGGCAGCATGACCCGATACGGGATCTGATAGGGCTCGACCTTGACCTGCATGTCCCCCTCGTTCTCGACCGCCGCACCCGAAGCATCCGGCCGGCGCTGCACGTTGTGTGAGTCGCTGTTGTAGGATCCCATCCCGATCGCGTCCGGCTTGGTCAGCTCGGTCTGGATGTCCTTCTGCGACATCACGTATTCGCCCGTCATCCGCCGCGCCTCGCGGACGTAGAGCTGATAGGGCCAGTGGCCGGCGTCCGTGAACTCGTCCTTGCACAGCCCCCACGTCTTCATCTCGGCGCTGAGCCCGGCCGGCACACGGGCGTCGGTGGCGAGGAAATAGAGAAACCCCTGGACGTAGTCGACGTGGGCCTGACGGATGCGGGCGCGGGCCTGGTAATTCCCGTCGGGATATTCGGTGCTGCCGCCGATGTAGTCGGTCGAGAACGCGCCGTTGTTGTTCGTATCGGTCTTGCCGTTCTGCAGCAGGTCGGCCTTCATCACGTCGTTGATGGCGAGCGGTCGGCCGAGCGCCGCCTCGAGTTTCGGCAGGTAGCGGGCGAGCAGTTCGAACCGCGCCGGCTCATAGCGCGCCGGCTTCGGCCACGGCACCCGGTTGTCCGGCGTCTGCGTCATGCACAGCCGGAAGTTGTAAGCCTGGACGCGCTTGTCGGCCGCGCCGACCGCGTCGGCGGTCCGGGCGGTGACCTCCGGGAGCAGCTTGCCGGCGGCATCGAACGGCGACACCGGCGCTCTGAACTGATGCAGCGGCGTCCGTTCCCGGACCCCCGCCAGTGACTCCCCGAACGCATCCTGCCCCTCCCGCCCCGAGGTGTACGACACGCCGGCCTGGGCGAGCAGGTCCCCTTCGTAGCTGGCATCCGCGAAGACCTTGCCGCGGAACGCGGCGCCGTTCTCCATGACGATGTCGGTGATGCTGGCGCCGGTCTTTTTCACGCCGGTCTTTTGGCGCAGGCGATGATCGTAAAAGACCTGCACGCCGGCCGCCGCGGCCATCTCCGTGAAGACCGCCTCGGCGACGTGCGGCTCGAAATGCCACTCGATCGGCCGGTCGTACTTCCGGCCGACCCGTTCGAAAAACTCGAGCGAATAGCCGCCGATCGCTTCCTTCCGGCCGTAGTCGGTCCAGCCCAGCCCCCCCGACACCATCCCGCCGAGATGGCGTCCGGGTTCGAGCAGCGCGACCGTCAGCCCTTCGCGCGCGCCGGCGACGGCCGTCATCACCCCGCCGGCCGTCCCGCCGTAGACCACCAGATCGAACGCGCGCGGCGCGGCCGCCTCGGTGCGCGACGGGTCCTGCCGCTTCGGCGCCTCGAACGGCAGGGTGTCGGGCAGGACGCGGACCGCGGTGGTCACCTTGATCGGGTAGCGCCCGCCGCTCGGGAACGACAGCTCGACGAAGAACGCCGTCCATCCTGCCGCCGGCTTCGCGACGCGCGCGACCCAGGTGTTCGGCCCTTCCGGGGCCAGCGACCGGCTGGTGTAGGCGTTGCCGAGCACGTCCTGGCGGAAGCTGCGCGCATCCGGGTTGGTCGCCTGCCACATGACGACCTTCGAGGGGCGATCCTTCGCGATCACCTTGATAGCGCCGTCGGCCTCGAACGTCCAGTTGATGCGCGGCCGCGGCGTCCCCTTGACGACCGACGCGTAGAACGCCTCGACGCTCTCCAGGGCGTCGGTCTTGTCGAGCGAGTGCGACGCATTGGGCACATAGCGCAGGTGCTTTTCGCCGAGCAGGTCGTCGAAATAGAACTGCGAGGAGTCGGGCAGGAAGAACTGATCCCCGGCCGCGCTCATGATGAATTTCGGCAGCGTCAGCCGCTGCCGGTACTCGTACGGCTCCTCGATCTTCATCAGGGCGCGGAACTGCGGCGTGCCCAGCCAGTTCATGATGCCCTGGTCGACATAGTCCTGGACGGCGTCCGACCAGCCGCCGTAGACGCGGAAATGATGGATGAAGGACGGCTCGAGGTTGAGCATGTCGATGACGACCGGCGCGATCGCGACGACCCGCGCATCGACCGCCGCCGTCGCCCAGGTCGTCCAGCCGCGCTTCGACGCCCCGGAGACGACGAACCGTTTCGCCGCCAGGCCGCCGCCGGCGGCGGTGCCGGTGAAGGCGGTGACCGCATCCATCGCCCGGACGGCGCTCTTGGTCATCGGCAGCCGCGCCGGCCAGCGGTCGTCGCCGGTGCGGAGGAACTTGTTCCAGGTGTAGGCGATGAAGTCGTCTTCCGACCGGCCCGTCCGGGTCGGGTCGTCCATGAACACCACCGGCTGGTTCGGCACCATCCGCAGCTCGACCGTCACCGTCCCGGTGTCGCGCGCCATCTCGACGAGCCACGCCGGCGGCGCGTCGGGGGGATCGCGATCGAGGCTGCCGCCGGTGATGAACAGGAACGCCACGTCGCTCGTCACCCGCGCCGGGCGGACCACCGTCACCCAGTGCCGCCACAGCGGCTGCTCGACTTCACGCTCGGTCAGCCAGCGCTGCGAGGTCATCTCGAGGAGCGTCGCCGTCGCTCCCTCTGCCGGCAGCTCGCGGATCACCTTCCACGAAAAGTTCTGGTCGGGCGTGGCAACATACCGATCCAGCGCCGTCGCCGCCGTGGCGGTGACGCGGGCGGCCGCCTGGGGCGGGGCGGCGGCCGCGGGGACGGCGAGCAGGCCAAGCCATGCCGACAGGACGATGGCCGTCGCGGAGCGGCGGGTGAACACGGTTCGATGCATGAACTCTCCTCAGGAGCGCCGATTATAGTCGGGACGCCGCGCGATATGATGCGCCCATGCCCCGTTCACTCCCGCTCCGCGCGACGCTCCTCGGCCTGACACTCGCGGCCGCCGCCGCCACGCCGCTGGCCCAGCAGGTTCCGGCCGCCACCCATGTTCTCGTCGTCACCATGGACGGCATGCGCTGGCAGGAAGTGTTCGGCGGGATGTCGGCCGCGCTCCTGACCAAGGAGGGCGGCGGCGTCAGCGAGCCGGCGCCGGTCGAGCAGCAGTTCGGCGGCGCCACTCCCGAGGCGCGCCGGGCGACGCTGATGCCGTTCCTGTGGACGACGATCGCGAAGAACGGGCAGCTCTTCGGCGATCCGGGGCACGGCAGCGACGTCAGGGTCACCAACGGCCTGCGCTTCTCGTATCCGGGCTACAACGAACTGCTGACCGGCGCGCCGGACCCCCGCGTCACCAGCAACGACAAGGTCTGGAACCCGAACGTCACCGTGCTCGAATGGCTGCAGCAGCGTCCCGGCTACGCCGGCAAGGTCGCGGGCTTTTCGTCGTGGGAACTGCTGCCGTGGATCCTCAACGAGCCGCGCAGCCACATTCCGTCGAACGCCTCCGGACCGCCGATCACCAACCCGGCCTCGGAGCGCGAGCGGGCGATCAACGACTTCGCCGCCGACCTGCCGCCCTATTGGGGCGGCGAGCGGTTCGACGCCGCGACCGGCCTCGGCGCGCTCGAATACCTCCGCCGCCAGCGTCCCCGCGTCCTCTACGTGATGCTCGGCGAAACCGACGAATGGGCGCACGGGCGGCGCTACGACCTCTACCTCGATGCGGCGCGCCGCAACGACCGGTTCATCCGGCAGCTGTGGGAGGCGGCCCAGTCGATGCCTGAGTACGCCGGCAAGACCGCGCTCATCGTCGCGACCGATCACGGGCGCGGCGACAGCGCCGCGAACTGGACCGGTCACGGCGAGAAAGTGCCCGAGTCCGATCGCATCTGGATGGCGGTGATGGGGCCGAGCGTGCGCGCCGCCGGTGTCAGGAGCGGGGTCAGCGCCACGCAGGCGCAGATTGCCGCTACCATCGCGGCGCTGGTCGGGGAGGACTACCAGGCGGCTCAGCCGAAAGCCGCCCCGCCGCTCGACCTGAAATAGCCTGCCGCCGACCTCCGGGCAGACGACGGCGACAACAAAATGCCGGGGACGCTCGTCTAAGTCGTTACCATGCGTTCCCTCGAAGCCTTCTGGAGAGACCTGCGGCACTCGATACGGATGTTCGCGCAGAGCCCCGCCTTCACCCTAGCGGCGCTGGCGGCCCTCGCGCTCGGGATTGGCGCCAACACGGCGATCTTCTCGGTGGTCAACGCCGTCCTGCTGCGGCCGATGGCGTTTCCCGAGGCCGATCGGATCGTCGTTTTCATGAACACCTCCCCGCAGGGTTCGGATCCCGCGGCGTCGCCGGCCAAGTTCCGCCACTACCGCCAGCAGACCGACGTCGTGCAGGACGTCTCGGCCTACCGCTCGGGGGTGGTCAACCTGACCGGCGGCGGCTTCCCGGAGCAGCTGCGATCGGGGCAGGTCTCGGCCGATTTCTTCCGGCTGTTCGGTGCGCGGACCACGCTCGGACGGACGTTCTCGTCCGCCGAGGATCTCCCGACCGGCGAACCGGTCGTCGTCATCAGCCGCGGCCTGTGGGCCGGCCGCTTCAACAGCGATCCGAACGTCGTTGGCCGGACGATCTCCCTCAGCGGCGACGTCTACAGCATCATCGGCGTCCTGGCCGACTTCACCTTCGAGGAATTCGGGCCGCCGCCCCAGGTGTGGGTGCCGTTCAAGCTCGATCCCGAGAGCCGCGATCAGGGCCACTACTTCCAGGCCGGCGGACGGCTCAAACCCGGCGTGTCGCTTGACCAGGCGAAGGCACGGCTGCAGGTCTCGGCCGCGGACTACAAGCGCGTCTTCCCGGACGCGCTCCGCGACACCGGCAGCTTTTCGGTGCAGCCAATCCGCGAGGTCCTCGTCCGGAACGTGCGTCCGCTGCTGCTGGTGATGGCCGGCGCGGTCAGCCTCGTACTGCTCATCGCCTGCGCCAACGTCGCGAACCTGCTGCTCGTGCGCGCCACCGGACGGCGTCGCGAAATCGCCATCCGCGCCGCGATTGGCGGCACCCGCGGTCGGATCGTCCGCCAGCTGCTGACCGAAAGCATCGTGCTGTCGCTCGCCGGCGGCGCGCTCGGGCTGCTGGTCGGCCTGGCCGGCATCCGCGCGCTGCTGGCGGTCAATACCGCCGATCTGCCACGGGTTGGCGTCGACGGCGGGCTCGTCGCGCTCGACTGGCGCGTCGCCGCTTACACGGTCGGCATCTCGCTCGCCACCGGCATCCTGTTCGGTCTGATTCCCGCGCTGCAGAGCTCGCGCACCGATCTGACGACGACGCTCAAGGAGAGCAGCGGGCGGTCGGGAACCGGCTTCCGGCAGAACAAGGCGCGCTCGGTGCTGGTCGTCGTCGAAGTCGCACTCGCACTGGTTTTGCTGATCGGCTCGGCGCTGTTGATTCGGACGGCGGTCGCGCTCGGCCACGTCGACCCCGGCTTCGATGCCGGCCACGTCCTGACGATGCGGATGTCGCTGACCGGCCCGCGCTACCTCACGTCGGAGGGGGTCGAGCAGGTCGTCCGCGACGGCGTCGAGCGCCTCAAGGCGGTGCCCAGTGTGATCCAGGCAAGCGCGACCTGCTGCGTGCCGCTCGAGGGGGGCTACGGCCTGCCGTTCACCATCATCGGCCGGCCGCTCGCCGACGGACCGTTCCACGGCGGCGGCGCGTGGCGGACAATCTCGCCCGGCTACTTCGACGTCTTCAGGATTCCGATCAAACGCGGTCGTGACTTCACCGAGCGCGACAACAGCACCGCGCCCGGCGTCGTCATCATCAACGAGGCGATGGCGCGGCGGTTCTGGCCAGATGCCGACCCGCTCAACGATCGGCTGGTGATCGGCCGCACCGTCATGCGCGAGTTCAAGGATGAGCCTGACCGCCAGATCATCGGCATCGTCGGCGACATTCGCGACGGCGGCCTCAACAACGACCCTCGTCCGTCGATGTACATCCCGCAGGCGCAGGTGCCGGACGCCGCCAACGCGCTCAACGTCGCGCTGACGCCGATCGCCTGGGTCGTCCGCACGCAGGGAGAGCCGCACGGCGTCAGCGCCCCGGTCCAGGAGCAGCTGCGCCAGTCGACCGGTCTGCCGGTGACCGACGTGCGGACGATGGCGGAGGTGGTGCAGAACTCGACCTCGCGCGAGCGGTTCAACATGTGGCTGATGACGGTGTTCGGCCTGTCGGCGCTGCTGCTGGCGGCGATCGGCATCTACGGTCTGATGGCGTACTCGGTGGAGCAGCGGACCCAGGAGATCGGCATCCGGCTGGCGCTCGGGGCGCGCGCCTCGCAGGTCAAGAACATGGTCGTGCGGCAGGGCATGCAGCTCGCCGTCATCGGGGTGGTGGTGGGGATGGCGGTGTCGTACTTCCTGGCCAGGACCGTGGCGTCGATGCTCTACGGCGTGACGGCGCGCGATCCGCTGATCTTCATCGGCGTGCCGCTGCTGCTCGGCGCGGTGGCGCTGCTGGCGGTGTGGCTGCCGGCGCGCCGCGCCAGCCGCGTCGATCCGATCGTCGCCCTCCGCTACGACTGACGACTAACGGGGACACTCACCTTTAGCGTAAGTCGTTGATTCTGAACGGCAGATCGCTGACAGGGGCCGTTACGGCGCGGCAGCCAGCATTGCCGTCGCGATGGCGGTCCATTCCGCGTCCAGGCTGTCCTTCGTGAGCGGCCGGCCGGCGCGGCGATACCAGTAGCCGGCGTTCGCGAGGTCCCCCTCCTTGCGGTGGAGGAACGCGTGAATCCAGGCGCCGTCGGGATCCGGAATGTCCTGCGCGACGCGGTGCGCCGCCTCCCAGTCGCCGCGGCGGTCGTGCCAGAGCGCGACCAGCGGCGCCGCCAGTCCGGCGGGGGGCTCAGGCTGCGCGGTGCTGGCGATCAGTTCGTCCAGGGTCACGGGCGGCCGACCCGCAGGCGGAAGCCGACGCTGGCAAAGCGCGGCGATCCGACGGTGGTCGGCAGCGTGCCGACGAAGTACTCCTCATCCAGCAGGTTCTGGACCGCGACGAAGAGGTCCAGATTCCGGCCGAGCGCCCGCGACACGGTCGCGTCGATCAGCCGGTAGCCCGGCAGCCGGCGCGACGCCTGATTCAGGTCGTCGTCGAACTGGGCGCCGAGCACCTGGACGCTGGCGGCGATCGTCGCGACCCGGGGATTGACGTACGCCACCCGGAGCGAACCGCGATGCGCGGGGACTTGTGCCAGGTAACGGCCGACCAGCGCAGGACTGGCGGGGTTGTCGGTCACCTTGGCCTGATCGTAGACGTACGCGCCGCCGACCCGCCAGGCGGCGCCCAGCCGGTAGTCGACATCGCTCTGGATGCCCCAGATGCGCGTGCGGCCAAGGTTCTGGCGCTGCTGGGTCACGGCGTTCGCGGTGCTGCGCGCTGGATCGGTGACGTTGGAGACGGGGTCCTTGACGCGGTTGTCGAACCACGTCGAGCGGACGGTCAGCGCCCTGACCGGCGTCAGCGTGATGCCGGCCTCGCCGCCGACGAGCCGTTCGGGACCGAGCGCCGGGTTCGCGAGCGTCAGCGTCGAGCCGACGCGGAACTGGCGGTAGAGCTCGTTGAGGGTCGGCGCGCGGAAGCCCCAGCCGATATCTCCCCACACATCCACCTTGCTGCTGACGTGATAGAGCGCCGCTGCCCGCGGGCTGGCGACGACGGCGGCGCGATCGGGGAAGCTGGCGACGTTGCCGCTGGTCGCGGCGCCGGTGGCAGCGCTGGTCTCGAGGTTGTGGCCGTCGTAGTTGCGCCACCGATCGACCCGCGCGCTCAGCGTGACGGTGAACTGCGGGGAGGGCACGATCAAGTCCTGGACATACAGTCCGACGCTGCGCTGCGTCCCGCCGGAGATGCGGTTGAGGACGACCTGCGTCCCGGTGACTGGGTCGAGCGTGTTCTCCCGGCTGTCGCCGTCGACCCAGCGCCAGTCCGTGCCGGCGCTCAGGAACTGCTTCGTCCCGAGCGGCCGCGACCACTGCACCATGCCGCCGACGCTGCTGGTCGGCACAGTCTGGCGCAGCGTCATGCGCCCGATATTGCGCGCCGGCGTCGACGCCGGCACCGCGAGGAAGTTGCTGCGGAAGCGTTCGTTCTCGGTGAAGACCGTGCCCTGCACCGTGCTGCGGTCGGGCAACTGGAACCGCACGCCGCCGCTTCCGCTCGTCGAGACCGTCTCGTTGGTCTCGGCGGCGCCGTCAATCGTGCTGTGCTTGCCGTTGTCGCGATTTTCGCTGAAGCGCCCCAGCCGCGCGAAGACCCGCAGCTTCGGGCCGGCGGTGTACTCCGCCTTGACGTTCGCGTTCCAGAAGTCGACGGCGGCGTTGTTGTCGACGCGGCCGCGCTCGGCGGCGCGGACCACCGGGTAGCCGTCCGTACTGAAGACGGTGCCGTCGGCCGAGACGCCGAGCCGGCCGTGGCGGGTGGCGCCGTAGAAATCCGCCTTCGGGGTGCGCCGCGATCCGTACTGCGATTTCATCTCGAAGGCGCGCTCCGACGGAGACGCGGTGATGACATTGATGACGCCGCCGAGGGCGTAATTGCCGTAGAGGCTCGAGCTCGAGCCGTCGACCACTTCGATGCGCTCGGCGGTCTCGATCGGGATCTTCGACCAGTAGACCCAGCCGCCGAACGGATCGTTGATCGGCACGCCGTCGAGCATCACCAGCGTGCGGCTGACGCCGCTCGGGCCGACGCCGCGCAGCGACACCCCCTGGGCGGTCGGATGCGACGCCAGGCTGCTCGTCCGGCGGAACAGGCTGAACGTCGGCACCTGCCGCAGCACGTCGTCCGCTACCACTGCCGGTGACTGCCGAATCTCCTCGCGGCCGAGCACGTTGATGCTCGCCGGGGTGTCGCCGGTCCGCCGCTCGCCGCGCGCCGCAGTGACTGTGACGGACTCGGTGATCCGATCGGGGAACATCACCACGTCGAGCGACCGGGCGCGCGCGTCCGCCGACAGCGTCCGCTGGACTTCGGCAAAGCCGGGCGCGCGGACGATGACGACGACGGCGCCGCCGGCGGCGCTGACCGTGAATCGTCCGTCAGGCCCGGTCGTCGTCTGCTGCTCGGCGCCCCCCGTCCGGACGATAACGGCGGCGCCGGGGATGACGCCGCCGCCGGCGTCACGAACGCTGCCGGTGACGGCCTCGACGGCCTGGGCCGCCGCGGCCGAGATGGCGGGCGCCGCGCGGTAGCCGGCCAGGAGCGCCGGCGTCGACGCGTGAAGAACGAATACGGCAGCGACGACGATCATGCACTCTCCACTTGGGATTCGCCAGCAGCCGCGTCCCGTCGCGGCCGGACACCGCGGTCCGATACCATAATGATGACATGCCTCACTGGACGTTCGCGATGCTCTTTCTGCTGGGGCAGTTCGGTCAGAGCGCCGTGGGTGAACTGCGGCTGACAGTGGTCGACGCCGCGGGGCTGCCGCTGCCCGGGCCGGTCGAAATCGCGTCGACGCAAATCCATCGCACCGTTGCCACTGATGTCGAGGGGCACGCGATCGTCGGCGGCTGCCGTTCGGGCGCCATCAGGTGACCGTCAGACGCGACGGCTTCGCGCCGCTCGTGCGCATCGTCGCGGTCGAGTCCGCACTGCCGGAGAGCGTGACCCTGCAGCTGAGCCTGGCCGCTCTCCGCGACGAGGCGACCGCGAGCGTCGAGGCACTGGGGCGCTACGGCAGCGACCGCGGCAGCGCGACGTTCTCCGCGGCGGGCGCGACCACCGATCGCTACCTCGATCCGCCGGTCGAGGAGAACTTCACCAACCACGGCGCGACCTCCAGCGCGAGCGGGCGCATCGAACAGGACGTCACCCGGTCGGATCGTCTTGGCGTTATCGTCCGTTTCGGCCGGGCGCACTTCCTGGTGCCGAACGAGCGGGCGCAGGCGGCCGCCGGGCAGCGGCAGGATCGGGAGAGCGCCGAAACTGCGGTACAGGCCTCCGATCAGAAGATTTTCTCGGCGAGGCTGATCGGCGACATCCGCGGCATGCTGCGCGACGCGTCGGCCGGACTGTGGTCGAACGCGGCCGCGACACCCATTCTCGTCAGCCAGGACCGCGGCTTCAGGGCGGTCGCGCCGCCGCGCAGTGTCGCGGTGCGGCTGCGCGCCGATTTCTAGCGCGGCTCGCGCGGCGCTATTTGGCCGACTCGACCACTCCCCACGGGCTGCCGCCGGTCTTGATCTGGCGTTCGACCGTGTCGGTCGCGATGTCGATCACCGAGATCGTGCCCGACGGGCCGTTCGCGGTGAACACCTTCTTGCCGTCGGCACTGACCGTGATCCCCCAGGGGCGTCCGCCGACCCCGGGAATCGTCCGCAGCAGCTTCCGCGCGGCGACGTCGATCACCGCGATGCCGCCGGCGCGGCCGAGCGACACGAACAGCTGGCTGCCGTCGGCTGACAACACGCCGCCCATCGGCCGGGACACTGCCGGCGCCCCCTCGATCTTCGGGATCGCAATGGTCGCGACGCCCTTGTGCGTCTTGACGTCGACGACGCTGACCATGGCGGCGTTCTCGTTGGTGACGAAGGCGGTACCGCCGTCCTTGCTGAAGATCACGGCGCGCGGCCGCGCGCCACTCGGGATGCGGGCGACGACCTTGTGCGTCGCGGCATCGATGGCGACGACCTCGTTGTCGCCTTCGCAGGTGACCCAGATCTCGCGTCCATCCGGCCGGACGCTGACGCCCTCGGGCTCTTGACCGACCGGGGTCCGGCTGGTGATCGTGCCCGAGGCGAGGTCGACAACCGACATCTGCGCCGCATCCTCGTTCGAGACGTACAGCGTCCGGCCGTCGGGCGACAGGTCGAAGACCTCGGGATCCTGCCCGCTCGGATAGGTGCGGACGACCTTGTGGGTCGCCAGATCGACGACGCCGATGCCGTCGGCGGTGCGATCCGCCGGCGGCAGCTTCGATTCGTCGACGCCCGGGCCGGCGATCGGCGATCCGGACAGCGCCACCAGCAATTGGCCGCCGTCGCCCGACAGCCGGATACCGTGCGGCCGCTTGCCGACCGGGATCGTCTGCGTGACCTGGCCGCTGACGGGATCGACCACGAAGACGTTGCCGCCGGTTTCGTCGGAAACGTAGAGGCGCGGCCCGGATGGCGCCTCCGGGGTGGCGGCCGGCGCCGGCGCGGCGGCGCCGGATGACGCCTTGTCGGCGGGCGCCGACGGCCCGCAGCCGGCGGCAACGAGTGAGACGAGCAGCGCGACGAACGGGCGCGCGATTGATCTCTTTCGCATCGATCCCTCCGCAAGCCGATGGTGGAAGTATGGATCGGCCGCGTGCGTCGCGCGCGCGGCTAGAAGGAAATGCCGTCGCGGTTCTGCGACAGCTTCGGCACATCGATCCCCGGCACCTGCGAGAGCGCGTCGAAGTCGGCGATCGGCCCGTGGTCCTTCCGGTAGGCGACGATCGCCTCGGCGTCCTTGTCGGAGAGCTTCAGCACCGTCTCGAGATCCTTGGCGCTGCCGCGATTGACGTTGATCCGCCCGTAGTGGCTGACCAGATACTCGAGCACCGCGTTGAAGTCTTCGTCGGAGCCCTGCGCGCCGCGCTCGACCATCTTGTCGATGACCTCACTCCACTGATCCCGCGTCCGCCGGTTCGATAGGATGCGCTGGGCGTCGTGGCAGAGGCTGCAGGTCCGGGTGTAGACGGCGGCGTTCTTGTCGTTGCCGGCGGCGCTTCCGGCGGGAGGCCCCTGGGCCGGGCTGGCAGCGGGGCCCGCCGGCGCGCCGGCCGGGACGGTCTGCTGAGGCGCGGCGGATGACGGCGCGGCGGAAGCAGGGGGCGACTGGGCCGCGCTCGCGGCAATGACGGCGGCGAAGATGGCGGCGGCGGCGAGCAGGGTCCGGTTGAGCACGTTCATATGGGCGATCGGTCGCGCCGCACAGGCGCTCCAACAATAATAACGGCATTGCAGCATTCGTTCCACGACCTGATCCGGCCGGGATGCAAATCGAGTAATCTTTCGTCGAATCCATCGGTCCCGGCGGCGCGGCACGCGGACCGCCTCGCCGGCGCGCCAGTGCTTCGCCGGGGATCAGGGCCCGCACGGGCTCGTAAGGAGCGTCTGATTTATGACCGGACTTTGCCGCGTATGTAGTGCAGTCGTCCTCGGCACGGCGCTGTTCGCCGCCGCCGCGCAGGCGCAGGGCCGGGGCGGGGGGGCGTGGCCGACCGTGGCGGGCGACGCCCAGCGCACCTCGTCGCAGAGAACCGACCCGAAAATTTCGGTCGAGGCGATGCAGAAGCCCGGCTTCCAGTTCCTCTGGAAGCGGAAGATTGACGAGGGCAGCGCGCGCACCCAGCTGAGCCAGCCGCTGCTGCTGCCCAACATCATTGCCTACAAGGGCTTCAAGGCCCTGGCCTTCGTTTCGACGAGCGCCAATACCGTGCAGTCGATTGACTACGAGCTGAACCGCGTCTTCTGGACCCAGCACCTGGCGACCGCAGCGTCGGCGGCAGCGACCGCCACCTGTCCGGCGGCACCGCCGGCGCTGACCAGAGCGACCACCGCCGGACTGCCGGCGGCTGGCGGGCGCGGCCGCGGAGCCGG
>JANMWI010000031.1:0-54135 GCA_031393955.1 Acidobacteriota bacterium | reverse complement strand
GTCGAGTGGCACGTCGCCGTCGGCGATCGACAGCTCGTTCACCGAGTAGGACTGCAGGTTGGGCACCAGCAGGTCGCCGCGGCGATCGGTGCGGCCGATTTCCTGGTGGCTGGCGAAAACCCGCACGCCGGGTGCATTCGGGACGCGCACCAGCGCATAGGAATCCTGGATGCTGCGGGTCGCGTAGACCCGCCCGCCGACCGCCACCACCGCCCCCGACGCGCTGAACGCCGCGCCGCTGCCGGCACCGCCGGCGGTGCCGGCGCTCGCTTCGTAGCGGCCGTAGTCGCTCTGGTATTCAAACAGCCCCGACGCCTGGTGCTGCGCGGCGTCGCGCCAGCCGGCGCGGTAGCCGTAGCCGGTGCCGGCGGGTGCCGAGCGCGACACCTCCGCCGACGTCACCGCCGGTCCGTCGCCGGTGACGTCGCGGTAGACGTGCAGGCCGGTCGCGCCGAACGTCCGGGTCAGCCCGATCACCAGATCCATGCCGCCGTTGGCGCCGCCGCGCCGGGCCACGGTGCCGAAGACATCCGCGGCGCCGGCGGTTCTTGTCGAGACCGTCACGGACGATCGCGTGCCGCCGAAGACGTCGGCGTCGGTCGACTGGACGTGGCGGAAGGAGACGCTGCCGCCGTTGCCGACGCGCACGCTGGCGGCGAAATCCGCCTCGCGGATCGCCGGCCGGAAGTCGTAGCGCGAGCCGAGCGTCTCGTAGGCACGGCCAGTCGATCTGAAGACGCTGCCAAGCGTCAGCCGGCGGCCCAGATACCGGTAACCGACGACGCCGGCGGCGCCGACGCGACCCTCGGACGTGCGGCTGCCGGCGGCACCGAGCTCGACCTCGCCGAACCGGAAGCGCCAGTTCAGCGACGGGCCGCCGCTGAACAATCCGGCCGTGCCCTCGGCGCGGACGCCGGCGGTGAAATTGTCGGTGACGCCGAAGCGGTGGCGCATCAAGCCGACCAGCCGGGTGTAGCGCCAGTTCTCGTCGGCCGGCCGCTCGCGCTCGAAGCCGGCGCTGTAGACATAGTCCTGGAGGCCCTTCGACAGCAGCGACGTGCTGACGTAGTAGGGCGCCCCGAACTCCTGCGTCCGGCCGAAGGCGTCGCGGACGATCACCCGGGTCGTGCCCCGGCCGGCCGACACCGGCAGCGACTTGACCTCGAACTGCCCGGGTGGCAGGTCGCGACGCTGCACGAGCTGACCGTTGGCGTAGACCTCGACCGTGGCCGGCGCCGACACGGCACCGGCGACGTTCAGGGTCGGGTAGCGCAGCAGCGACGGCTCGATGCCGTACTCGCGCGCCAGCGAGACGCCACCGAGCATCAGCGCGCCGCCGAGCTCTCCGCCATAGGCGATGCGGTCGCCGAGCGTCCAGCGATTCAAGTGACGGGCGTCGTCGAACACCGCCTGGGACAGGCCGCGCATCAGACGCCCCGACGCCACCGTATAGAGGGTGCTGCTGACCAGCGCGCCCGAGGCGCTGAAGGCGGTTTCGGCAAAGAGCCGCGGCGCGCCGCGGTCGCGCCAGTTGGCGGCGTAGTTGACGAATGCGCCCTTGGCCCGCGACGCCGTCCGGCTTGGCGCCGGCGCCTTCGCCGCCGCGTTCAGGATGGTCTTGCCGAGTAGCGCGGGCGCGACTTTCAACCGGAGCTCCAGCTGGTCCTGATCGAAGGTGAAGGCGACGTCCGGCGCGAGCGTCGACAGGGAGACGAAGACGGTGCCGTACTCACGCCGCCGCTGGCCGAAGATGGTCTTGATGCCGAGCTGTTTCAGGCCGGGGAGATCGATCCAGACCTCGTCGTCAATCATCAGGACCTGGACCTCGCCGGCCGGACGATCGTTGACCGTAACGGCGAGCACGGCGCGCGTCATCGGTTCCTCTGCGGGTGCGAGCGGGGACGCTGCCGGGGGCCTCGCCGCAGGCCGCGTGCCGGGGGTCTCCGATGCGTGCAGTGACTTGGGGAACGACAGGCAGGCGAGCGCCGCCAGCGCGAGGATCACGGCCATCAGGCGGCGGCGGAAGATCGCGTCAGCGAGGACGGGCTGACACTCTGGAGCCGCGACGGACGGCCGGTCGGGCTGTCGGAAGCGCACG
The DNA here is from genome assembly GCA_031393955.1 of Acidobacteriota bacterium. Lineage (GTDB taxonomy): Bacteria > Acidobacteriota > Vicinamibacteria > Vicinamibacterales > 2-12-FULL-66-21 > JALZOC01. Next base: position 52,037 of record JANMWI010000031.1, on the reverse strand, counting down.
GGTCAACCCCCGCAACGCAAGGGGCTGGCGAGCCGCTGTTCGATCGTCGTCCCCGCGACGACCACCCGCGCCAGCAGGGTCGTCAGGCCGTCGCACGACTGCGGGGGAATGTCGAACTGGTAGTCGCGCACGCCGCCGGCGAGCAGGTACCAGCCTTTTTCTTCGCGATCGATCATCACCGCCCCGCTGCGGCCGACGCCCTGGAGGTGAATGCTTTGCGGCAGGAGGTGCGCGTTGCCGGTGTTGCGGAGCCCGAACGAGACCCGGCCCGACTCGACCTTCACCGGCGTCAGCTCCATGCGGCCGGCCGGCTGCTTCGGCTGTACGAAGACCGGAATCCCCATCCGGGTCAGGACCCGGATGCCGCTGCCGGTGCTCGCATCCGACGCGTCGGGCGGCAGCTCATCGACGAAGATCCGGTACGACGCCTCGACGTCGCCGGCGACGCCGGTGAAGCCGACCCGGATGGTGCGCTGCTCGCCGGCCGCGACCGTGAGCAGCGACGGAAAAGCGACAACGTCGCGGGTTGGCGCCAGCAGCATTTCACCCTGCGGCGACTGGTCCCAGCGGAACGCCGTCACCTGAAAGCGCAGCGTCTCGGTACCGGGGTTCCGGAGCGTCACCAGCTGGCTGAGGGTCTGCGCCGACAGCACGACCTTCGTCGGATTGACGGAATACGTGCTGGCCTGCGCCGGCGCCACCCAGAAACCCAGGAGGCCGGCGCCGGCCAGCAGCGAGCGAGATCGCAACCGCATTCCCATCCACCCCATCGTCGAGGACGTGTCCTTAGAAGTTGACCGTCGCGGTCAGCGTGTCCGTGTAGCTGCCGACCGCCGCGCCCGTCTGCCCGCTGGCCACCCGGCCGTAGACGGTCAAGGTCTGCGCTGCTGAAGAAGTCGCGGTGCCCGCATCGTAAAGCCCGGTGGACGCGTTGCCCCACACGTTCGTCCGGCCGGTTTCCTTATAGACCTCGTAGGTCAGGAAGTCGCTGCCGTTGGTCATCCGCCGCGTCGAACCCGACGCGTTGCTGCCGGCGTTCAAACCAATCGTCGCCGCCGCGCCCTTCGTGCACGCGACCACGACCGTGCCGGTGGCATCGAGATTCGTGGAGGCATTGGTGACGACCGCGTCGTAGTTGCCGAACGCCAATGCGGTCGTGCTGATCGTGCAGTTGCTGGTCACCGTAGCGGTCACGCTCAGGGGGGCGGTCGCGCTGCCGGTCGCCGCCACGGCCATCGTCCCAGTCGACAGGGACACCACTGCGCACGCTACTGCAAAGTACTGAGCACCTCGGAAATTCATGACAGACCTCTCTGCAAGGTATGCGTTAGGCATACCGTGATGCCGACAGATCGTGCATCTGACGTGCCACTATATGACACTAAAGAACTTTAAATGATATTAGATTTTTTGAACAGCCGGCCTGGGAGGCCTGGAGCGCAGTGTCTCAAAGTGTGCCATTCCGCAGCCAATCCCTCGAATTTGTAAGCGGGATTGCGTTTCGGCGCGGCCGGGCAGGCGTATTACACTACCGCCCGGCTCGCCACGACTGGCCGGGCGACAGGAGGTGCCGCGTGAAGCGTCTGGTGTTGTGTGCGGTGGCGGCGGCGGCCGCACTCACCGTTTCGCCGTCGTTCGCCGCCGGAACCTGGGCCGGAGGACAGGCAGAGGAGGGCGCGAAGTCGCTGGTCTATGCCGACTTCGAACGGGTCGACAACGGCCGTCCGGTCAGCAGCCGCGGCGGCCAGATCCAGATGTTCGGCTACGAGGAGAGCGGCGTCCACAAGAGCACCTTCAAGGGCCTGGCTGCCGCGGACCCGCCGGCGCCCGAGCTCGTGCGCGTCAAGAAGGACGATCCGAACCACGCGATGAAGTTCGAGTTCTCGCTGCGCGCCCCGAATCAGTGGGCCGGCGTGACGGTCGAAGTCCACGGCCAGCCTGACGCCGACGGCAAGTTCGTCACCGACGACGTCAGCGCCTTCAAGACGCTGTCGCTGCAGGTCTACGCGACCGGCATCCAGATCCTGCGGCTCGAGGCGATCAGCAAGGCGAGCGGCAAGGACCAGGGGACCGTCTATCCGCAGATGACGTTCAAGGTGCGGCCCGGCTTCAACACCTATCAGGTGCCGCTGAAGGGCTTCACCCAGCCCGCCTATGCCAGCACTCGCAGCGATCCGAAGGACATTTTCAAGGCGCTGACGTCGATCAATCTCACCGCCTTCTGCGATCAGTGCGAGCTGAATCAGGAGGGCATGGTGATCGTCGACAACATGGTCTTCGAGCGCTGATCCGCTAGGCGGGCTTGACCCCGGCGGCGTCCAGATAGCCCGCGATCGTCCGCGCGAAGTGCGGGAACGCCACCTCGGGGTCCTCGATCTCGGGGTGCCACTTCTTCTCCCATTCGAAGCAGTAGTAGCCCTTGTAGCCGGCGTCCGCCAGCACCTTGACCTGCGCCTTCGCCGGCACGTCGCCGGTCCCGGTCAGCACGTAGCGCCGATCGTCGCCGGCCGCTACCGAGTCCTTCAGGTGGGTATGGCGGATCCAGCGGCCGAGCGCGGTGTAGGTCTCGGCCGGAGGTTCGTGGCCGGCGACGTAGGTATGGTGCGCGTCCCACAGGATCGCGAACGCCGGGGAGCCGACCCCGGCGCGGACCGCCTGGACATCCGGCGTATGGGTGAAGTCGCCATGGGTCTCCATGATCACGGTCACGCCGGCGCTCTTCGCATAGGCGGCCATCTCCCGGAAGCCCTCGATGACCCGCGTGAAGACCGCGTCGCGCGGCTCGCCGGGAGGAATCTTGTCGCCGAACATCCGCACGTACGGAACCTCCATCGCGTGCGCCAGGTCGATGAACCGCCGACCCTCGTCGAGCGACTTCTCGCGCGCCACTCCGGTGTCGTGCATCGTTGACGACGCGCCGAGGTCGGAGATGACGATGCCGAGGGCGGAGAGGTCCGTGCGAGTCGCCGCGAGACGTGAGCCGGACAGCTCGGGCACTTTCGGCAGGTCCATCTCGCCGGCGACGCCGCGCAGCTCGATCGCCGCAAAGCCGAGTCGATCGGCCTGCTGGAGGATGGTCGCCCAGCTCCACGCCGGGCAGCCGAGCGTCGAGAAGGCGATCGGGTAGCGCGCCCGCCGCGCCCGCAGCAGCGACGGAGCGGCGGCGCCGGCCGCCAGCGTGGTCAGGAAGGTGCGACGGCTGGTGTGCATGATGGGCGGATTATAGGGCCGGCCGAGCGCCGCTGTCGACGGCGAGTTCTCCCTGGCTGGCGATTTGCCGTGGCGCGAGCCACGCCGCCGCAGTAGGCTTGGCCTGCACGCCGGGCGTGACCGCCCGGACCCATGGAGGCTTCAATGAAGAGAATCAGTGTGGTGATCGGCGCGACGCTGCTCGCGATGGTGGCGGCCGGCGCCGGACGGGCCGCCGCACAGGATCGGCCGCTGCGCATTATCGCGTTTGGTGCCCATCCCGACGACAACGAGCTTCGGCTCGCCGGCGCGGCGGCCAAGTGGGCCGCGCTCGGGCACAAAGTGAAATTCGTCTCCGTCACCAACGGCGACATCGGCCACTGGAAAGAGGCCGGCGGACCGCTGGCCCGCCGCCGGACCGCCGAGGTCGAGGAGACCGCGCGCCTGCTCGGCATCGAGACCCAGGTGCTCGACATCCACGACGGCGAGGTCCAGCCGACCCTCGAAAACCGGCGGACCGTCACGCGGCTGATCCGCGAGTGGAAGGCGGACATCGTCCTCGGCCATCGTCCGAATGACTACCACCCGGATCACCGCACGGTCGGGCAGCTCATTCAGGACGCCTCCTACATGGTGACGGTGCCGTTCTTCTGCCCCGATACCCCACACCTCGAAAAGAACCCGGTCTTCCTGTCCTACGAGGACGACTTCACCCGTCCCTATCCGTTCCAGGCCGACATCGTCGTCGGCATCGACGACGTCATCGACAAGAAGCTGGCGGTGGTGGCGGCGCTGCCGTCGCAGTTCTACGAGGGCGGCGCGAATGGCGGCCCGCAGCTGATGCCGTCGGACGAAGCGGGCAAGGCGCGGCGCGCCAACGAGGTCCGCGAAGGGTTCCTCAAGCGCTTCGCCTCAACCGCGACGCAGTACCGCGACAAGCTGCGGGAGTATTACGGCCCGGACCGCGGCAACGCCGTCCAGTACGCCGAGGCGTTCGAGATCTCGGAGTACGGGCACCGGCCCAACGCCGAGGAGATCCGCCGGCTGTTTCCGTTCTTCCCGGCGAAGTGAGCGGCCCGCGAACGGTTCGATCCGATGGCTGACCAGCCGGTCATCCGCGTCGCGGCAATCCGCAAAGCCTACGGCCGGACGGTGGCGGTGGACGACGTCTCGTTCGACGTCCACCAGGGTGAGATCTTCGGCCTGATCGGCCCGAACGGTGCCGGCAAGACGACGACGATGGAGTGCGTGGAGGGGCTCAGGTCCCCCGACAGCGGCCGCATCGCGGTGCTGGGGATGGACCCGGCCCGCGACGCCTACGCGCTGCAGCAGCGCATCGGCGTGCAGCTGCAGGAGGCGCAGCTGCAGAAGCGGATCACCGTCCGCGAAGCGGTCGAGCTGTGGGCGTCGCTCTACCGGGCGCCGCTCGACGGCCAGCGGCTGCTCGAGCAGCTCGGCCTGATCGACAAGCGCAACGCCTGGTTCATGACGCTCTCGGGCGGGCAGAAGCAGCGGCTGTTCATCGCGCTGGCGCTCATCAACGATCCCGAGGTGGTCTTCCTCGACGAACTGACGACCGGGCTCGATCCCCAGGCGCGCCGCGCGATCTGGGAGCTGGTCCGCGGCATCCACGACCGCGGCAAGACCGTCTGCCTGACAACGCACCTGATGGAGGAAGCCGAGCGGCTGTGCGACCGGGTCGCGATTATCGACCGCGGCCGGATCGTCGACATCGCCACGCCGGCGGCGCTGATCCGCCGCCACGCGCCGGAACAGACCGTCATCCTGGCGACGGCCGATCCGCTGGCCGGCGAGTGGCTGCGCGCCATTCCGGGGATGGCATCGGTGGCCGAGCAGTCGGGGCGCTTCACGCTGCGCGGCGCCGGCGAGGATCTGGTCAGCCGGACGATCCAGTGCCTGGCCGATCACCGCGTCATGGTGACCGACTTCCGCACCGAGCGCGCGACGCTCGAGGACGTGTTCCTGAAGCTGACCGGCCATTCGATCCGGAACTGAGGACTGATGCTGCACGGACTGTGGCGGCTGACCTGGCTCGAAGTCAAGATTTTCGTACGCGAGCCGCTCGGTGTGGTTGGCACGGTGGGTGTGCCGGTGGTGGTGTTCATCGCCCTCGGGCGGATGTTCGGCCACGCCGGCGGTGAGATGCCGCGCGCGGTCACCGTCGATCTGCCCATCCTGGCAGCGATGATCCTGGTGCTCAGCGCCGTGCTGTCGCTCGTCACGATCGTGTCGATCTACCGCGAGGGGGGGATCCTGAAACGGCTGCGCGCGACGCCGCTGCGGCCGCACACCATCCTGACCGCCCACGTGCTCGTCAAGCTGCTGTTCACCGCGGTGACGCTGGCGGCGATGGCGCTGGCCGGACGGCGCTATTATCCCGTCGCGCCGGACGTGCCGATCGCGTCGTTCGCGCTGGCGCTCTTCGTGAGCACGGTCAGCATCATCTCGATCGGCTTCCTGATTGCCAGCGCGGTGCCGACGGCGCGGTTCGCGCAGCCGATCGGCACGCTGATTCTCTACCCGATGCTCGGCCTGTCGGGGCTGTTCGTGCCGGTGGCGGCGATGCCGCCGGCGCTGCAGGTGCTGGCGCGCGTCCTGCCGCTGACCTACGCGGTCGCGCTGCTGCGCGGCATCTGGCACGGCGACGGCTGGCTGCGCCATGCCGGCGACCTCGCCGCCCTCGCGATCATCTTCGCCGTCTGCACCGCCGTCTCGGCGAAAGTGTTCCGCTGGGAATAGCGCTCAGCGCGGCCGCACGAACTCGAAGCTGACCGGCGCGCCGACTTCGATCTTCGCCCCCGCCGGGGTCAGCCGCCCGCTCTTCGCATCGATGCGGAAGACGACCACCGAGTCCGACTGCTGGTTGCCGGCGATCAGGAACGTGCCGGTCGGATCGATGTTGAAGCCGCGCGGCGTCCGTCCCTGGGTCGGCTGGTTCTCGACGAACGTCAGCTTGCCGGAGGCGGCGTCGATCGCGAACACCGACAGGCTGTCGTGGCCGCGGTTGGAGCCGTAGACGAAGCGGCCGGACGGATGGACGATGATCTCGGCCGTGCTGTAGCCAGGCTGGACCGCCTGGCCGGGCGGCAGCGAGGAAATCGTCTGCAGCTCGGTCAGCCCGCCGCTCTTCGCATCCCGGCTGAACGCCGCGACCGTGCACAGCATCTCGTTGATGACATAGGCGCAGCGGCCGCCCGGGTGAAACGCGATGTGGCGCGGCCCCGAGCCGGGCGCGACCGCGGCAAACGCCGGCTCGCCAGGCGTCAGCGTCCCTTTGTCCGCCGCGAGGCGGTAGATCATCACCTTGTCGAGGCCGAGATCCGGGACGTAGGCGAATTGATTGGATGGGTCGACGACGATCGCATGAGCGTGCGGTTCCTTCTGCCGCTGCGGGTTGACGCTCGACCCGGCATGCTGGACGAAAGCGGTCGCCGGCTGCAGCTGCCCGTCCTCGGCGATCGGCAGCACCGAGACGCTGCCGCCGCCGTAGTTGGCGACGAGCACATTGCGGCCCGTCTTGTCGACGGTGAGGTGGGCGGGCCCGGCGCCGCCGGACGACTGCTGGTTCAACGCCGTCAGCCGGCCGCTGGCGCGATCGATGCGAAACGCGCTGACCGCCCCGGTCGCCTTCCCGGCGAACGTGCTCACCTCGTTGACCGCGTAAAGATACGGCTTGGTCGGGTGGACCGCCAGGAAGCTCGGGCTCGGCAGCTCCGCGGCGAGCTCCGGCGCGCGCAGCGCGCCCGTGGCCGGGTCGAGCCTGGACACGTAGATGCCCTTGCTCTTCGCTCCCGTGTACGTGCCGATGTAGACCAGCAGGCTGGCCGGGTCCTCTTTCGGCTGGGCCGGCGACTGCGCCGACATCGTCAACGACACACCCGCCAGCGCGGCGACGAGCCACACGGTGGAGACACGATTGATGCGCAGATTCTGCATGGGCTCATCAGATATCGCCGGGAAGGGGGTGTCAAGGGATCAGGGTGCCGGGGTGCCGGGGTGCCGGGGTGCCAAGGTGCCAGAGGGTGACGCATAATCAAAGCGTGTCGAATACTACTGCCGGTCAGGCGCCGTTCACGATTGGGATTGTGCAGGATCACGCCAGCGCCGATGTCGCGGGGAATGTGGCGCGCGCGGAGCGGCTGGTTCGGGAGGCCGCCGGGCGCGGGGCGCAGGTCATCTGCCTGAAGGAGCTGTTCAGCTCGCTCTACTTCTGCCAGTCGCAGCAGTGCGAGCGATTCGATCTGGCGGAGCCGGTGCCGGGGCCGACGACCGACCGGATGCAGGCGCTCGCGAAAGAACTGGAAGTCGTGCTGGTCGTGCCGTTCTTCGAACGGCAGGCGCCGGGGGTCTATCGCAATACCGCGGCAGTGATCGACGCCGATGGCGCCCTGCTCGGGCTCTACCGGAAGATGCACATCCCGGACGACCCGCTCTACAACGAAAAGTACTACTTCACGCCGGGTGAAACGGATCACGGGCCCGGCGGCGCCGCGGCCGCGCCCGGCGGGCCGGTGCGCAGTGCGTCCGGCTTCAAGGTCTGGAAGACCCGCTACGCCACGATCGGCGTCCTGGTCTGCTGGGATCAGTGGTATCCGGAGGCAGCGCGGATCACCAGCCTGCTCGGCGCCCAGGTGCTCTTCTACCCGACCGCGATCGGCTGGCATCCCGCCGAGAAGGACGAGTGGGGACGCGCCCAGGTCGAGGCGTGGCGGACGATGCAGCGGTCGCATGCGATTGCCAACGGCGTCTACGTCGCCTCGCCAAACCGCATCGGCCATGAAGACGAGCCCGGCACCGACGGCATCACCTTCTTCGGCCACTCCTTCGTCGCCGACCCGTTCGGCCGCTACGTTGTCGAGGCGGGCGAACAGGAAGAGGTCCTGATTGCGCGATGCGACCCGGCGCTGATCGAGACCGTGCGCCGCAACTGGCCGTTCCTGCGCGACCGCCGCATCGACGCCTACGGACCCATCCTCAGCCGGTATCTAGGCGCGTGATTGCATCCGCCCTGCGGATGCCCGCCGAGTGGGGCCGCCACCGCGCGACCTGGATCAGCTGGCCGCACCACGAGCCCGACTGGCCCGGCAAGCTCGGTCCGATCCCGTGGGTCTATGCCGAAATCGCCCGCGTCGTCGCGGCTTTCGAAATGGTCGAGATCCTCTGTCACTCCGAAGAGGTGCGTGCCGCGGCGCAACAGACGCTCGACGCCCACGCGGTACGGCGCGACCGCGTCCGCCTCCACGTTGTGCCGAGCGATCGCGTCTGGCTCCGGGATTCGGCACCAACCGGCGTCGTCACTCCCGCTGGCGGCGTCGAGCTCGTCTCCTGGGGGTTCAACGGCTGGGCGAAATACGAGAATTTCCGCCAGGACGAGCAGCTCGGCCGGCGGATGGCCGGGCTGACCGGGCTGCCGATCAACGAGCCGCGCGGTCCGGACGGCGGTCGGATCGTGCTGGAAGGGGGCGGCATCGAGGTCAACGGCGGCGGCCTGATCATGGTCACCGAGGAGTGGCTGCTCAGCGACGTCCAGGTCCGCAACCCCGGCCTGACCCGCGGCGACTACGAATCGATCTTCGCCCGCTGGCTGGGCGCGACGCGGACGATCTGGCTCGGCGAAGGGTGTGTCGGTGATGACACACACGGGCACATCGACGATGTCGCGCGCTTCGTGTCTGAACGCGTGGTGGTGCTGGCGGTGGAAGAAGACCCGGGCGACGAGAATCACGCCCGGTCGATCGACAACCTCCGGCGGCTCGAGCTCGCCTCACGCGCCGGCGACCCGATCGAGATCGTGACGCTGCCGTTCCCGCGCCCGGTGCTGATGAACGGCGAACGCCTGCCCGCGAGCTACGCCAACTTCTACATCGCCAACGACGTTGTCCTGGTGCCGACCTTCAACGACCCGAACGATCGCGTCGCGCTGACGACGCTGGCGCGGCTGATGCCGTCGCGCACGGTCGTCGGCATCCACGCCGTCGATCTGGTGTGGGGGCTCGGAACGCTGCACTGCCTGACGCAGCAGGAGCCGGCCGGATCACCGAGCTAAACGGCTGGCGGAGCATCATCTGATACATGAACGTCAACTGCCCCAGGGCATCGTCGAGCGCAACAACACGACGCCCGGTTGCGGCGGACAACCCGCCGCGTTATCGTGCAGCGTCATGAAGGTCCTGACCTTGCTGCTCGCGCTCTTGGCGCAGCCGGCGCTGGCGCAGCAGCCGTTCGCCGAGCGCTGCGCCCCCTGCCACGGAGAGGATGGGCGCGGCAGCGCCAAGGGGCCGGGCCTGGCGATGAATCCGCGCGTCGCCGAACAGACCGTCGAGCAGTTGCGCGACTTTCTCGAGCGCGGCAACCCCGGCGCCGGCATGCCGGCCTTCGCCGACCTGCCGCCCGCCGATCTGCTGGCGCTGGCGCGGTATCTGCGCCGCCTCAATGTCGAAACGATCATTCCGCCGCCGGCCGCGGTCGAGCGATCGCGGCCATCCGCGTGGGGCGCGCCGCAGCCGGGCGACTGGCGGACCTACAACGGGAACGATTCCGCGAACCGCTACAGCCCGCTCACCGAGATCACCCCGGCCAACGTCGCGTCCTTGAAGCTGAAGTGGGTGTTCCCGATGCCGTATTTCGGCCTCGAGACGACGCCGCTGGCCGCCGACGGCGTGCTCTACATCACGGGCCCGAACCAGGTGGTGGCCCTCGACGTCCTGACCGGTGCCGCGCTCTGGCGATATTCCCGTCCACCGAGCCCCGGCCTGGTCGGCGACTCCAGGCTGGGCACCAATCGCGGCGTCGCGCTGCTCGGCGACCAGGTCTTCTTCGTGACCGATAACGCCCATCTGCTGGCGCTCGATCGCGGGACCGGCGCGGTCCGCTGGGAGAAGACGATGGCGCCGGACGCGGCGGCGGAGGAGCAGCATCACTACGGCGGGACGATCGCCCCGCTGGTCGTGCGCGGCACCGTCGTCGCCGGCGTCTCCGGCGCCGACGCCGGGATCCGCGGCTTCGTGGCGGCGTTCGATGCCGAGACCGGCGCACTGGTGTGGCGGCGCTGGACCGTGCCGCGTCAGGGCGAGCCCGGCATCGAGAGTTGGCAGGGAACGGAGCCGATCAGGGGCGGCGGGTCGACCTGGCTGACCGGCTCGTACGACGCGGCGTCGGACACGCTCTACTGGGCGACCGGTAATCCCTGGCCGGGCGGCGACGACCGCGACCGGCCGGGAGACAACCTCTACACCAACTGTGTCCTGGCGCTCGACGCGACAACCGGCGCGATCAAGTGGTACTACCAGTTCACGCCGCACGACGTCGAAGACCGGGATGCGACCGAGCCGAATGTGCTCGTCGACCGCGTCTACCGCGGCGCGCCGGCCAAGCTGCTGCTGCACGCCGATCGCAACGGCTTCTTCTACGTCCTCGACCGGACCACCGGCAAGGTGCTGCTGGCGCGGCCCTTCCTGCGTCGCGTCGACTGGGCCTCACGGATCGGGGGGGACGGCCGTCCGGTGGTCGTCGATCCGCGCGGCTGTCCAACCGACGCGGCGAACTGGGCGTCGACGGCGTTCTCCCCCAAAACCGGGTTGTATTATTTCCTGGCGCTCGAAGAGTGCGTCGGCAAGCCGACCGGCTATCCCGATCAGACCGGGCAGCGGTTCCTGCGGGCGATCGACATCGAGACCGGCGAGATCGCGTGGGAGGTGCCGCAGCCCGGCGCCGCGCGCGCCAAGACGTGGAGCGGCGTCCTGGCAACCGCCACCGGCCTGCTGTTCTACGGCCAGCCGAACGGCGGTTTCACCGCCGCCGATCAGCGCTCCGGGAAAACGCTCTGGCAGTTTCCCACCAATGTCCGGATGAAGGCCTCACCAATGACCTTCACGTTTCAGGGCCGGCAGTACATCGCGGTGGCGGCAGGCCCGAACATTCTCTGCTTTGGTCTGTGAGATGGCGAGCCCGGCGGTGACCCGCGAGCGGCGGCGATGCGTCTGACCGACGTCTCGATCAGGACCAGCGACCACTCGGTGCGGCTGGTCGGCGCCGTCGAGAGCGACCGGCCTCCGGGACGCTTCGAGCTCTACTTCGAGTTCCCGATCGAGTTCGCCCCCTTCGTCGCCCGCTCGGCCGACCCGTTCGCGGTGGCGATGCTGATTCCCGCGATGCAGCGCGGAGAGGTGCTTCGCATCGAGCCGCCGCTGTCGCCGCGGCTGCTCTTTCAGCTGCCGCGGATCCGCGACATTCTGCGCACCTGGCACCCCGAGCTGACGCGCCCGGCGATCGAGGCGACCGCCGGCCCGGTCGACCCGGGTCCGTTGCCGCCGCGCGCGGCGACCTTCTTCTCCGGCGGCGTCGACTCGTTCTACACGCTGCTCCACCGCCTCCGCCGCGAACCGCTGCCGGTCCCGATGACCCACCTCATCTTCATGCGCGGCCTCGAAAAGCCACTCGACTTCCTGCGCGGCGTCGAAGAGGCGCAGCAGCTCGTCCAGGCGATTGCCGCCGCCGCTGGCGTCGGCTGCATCATCGGCGAAAGCAACCTGCGGACGCACTTCGATGCCGACTGGCTCTACCTCTACTGCGGCAGCGGCCTGGCGGCGGCGGCGCTGAGCCTCGCGGCTGGCTTCAGCCACGTCTGCATTCCGTCGACGCACTCCTATCGGAACCCGATTTCGATCGGCACCACGCCGCTCGTCGACGAGCGCTACTCGACCGAGCGGCTGCAGATCGTCCACGACGGCGCCGAGCTGTCGCGGCCAGCCAAGCTGGCGCGGATCCTGGAGTGGGATCGCGATCTCGTCCTGGCGCACCTCCGCGTCTGCGTCATGAACTACGGCGGGGCGTACAACTGCTGCCAGTGCCGGAAGTGCGTCCGGACGATGGTGCCGCTGCGAGCGCTCGGACTGCTCGACCGGGCGGCCACATTTTCAAGCACGTCGATGTCCCACTGGGCCGAGGTGATGCGCCTCGACAGCCAGGCATTGGTCGAGGAGAACTTCGAGTTCGCGCGCGACCACGGCAGCGATCCGGCGCTGACGGCGCTGCTCGAGCGGACAGTCCGCTGGCGGCGGCGGAAGGAGGCGTTGCGGGCCCTGCTGCAGAACTCGCCGCTCCACGCGACGGTGCCGGTCATCCAGCGCACCCGGCGCGAGCTCGCCGCCCTGAAAGGGCGCGTCAAGGGCCGCTGACAGTGTCGGCGGCGCAGTGCGCTAAAATTGCGCCAGCCCGATGCCTGACCCAGCTGCCCACCGTCCCAGCCGCGACCAGATCTCCCAGATGCTGGCCGGATGGGCGGAGCGGGATCCCGGCCACCGCGACCTGCTGATGTCGCTCGTCTACGACGAGCTGCACCGGCTGGCGCATCACTACATGCGCAGCGAGCGTCCCGGGCACACGCTGCAGACCACGGCGCTCGTCCACGAGGCGTATTTGCGGCTGGTCGACGTCGACCGGGTGCAGTGGCGCGACCGGGCGCACTTCTTCGCGATGGCGGCGACGACGATGCGCCGCATCCTCGTCGACCATGCTCGCGGCGAGGCGCGCGAGAAGCGCGGCGGCGGCGCGGTCGTCAGCGTCCCCGGCGCCGACGTCGCCGCCCCGGTCCCCGCCGTCGATGTCGTCGCGCTCGATGATGCGCTCGAGCGGCTGTCGGCGATCGACCCGCAGCAGGCCAAGGTGGTCGAGTTCCGCTACTTCGCCGGCATGACGATCGAGGAAACCGCCGCGGCGCTCGACGTCTCGAGCGGCACCGTCAAGCGCGAGTGGTCGGTCGCCAGGGCGTGGCTGTATCGCGAGCTCCAGGGCTGATGGCGATCGCCCCGGAGGACTGGCCGCTCGTCAAGGCGACCGTTGCCGCCGCGCTCGAGACCCCCGCCGGCGCGCGTGCCGCCTACGTCGCCGCCGCGTGCGGCGGCAATCTCGCCGCCCAACGCGAGGTCGAGAGCCTGCTGGCGGCGCATCAGGCGGCCGACACCTTCCTCGAGACGCCCGCGTACCTGCCGGCCGCCGAGCCGTTGCCGGATCTCGACGGCTGCACCGTCGGCAGCTACACGATCGAGACCCGCATCGGCGCCGGCGGCATGGGCGAGGTCTACCGCGCCCGCGACGCCAAGCTCGGCCGGCCGGTCGCGCTGAAGCTGCTGCTCCGCGACCTCGCCCTGGATCCCGATCGCCTGCACCGGTTCCATGCCGAGGCGCGCGCCGCGTCGTCGCTCAATCACCCGCACATCCTCGTCATCCACGACTTCGGCGAGCTCGGCGGCCGGCCGTTCATCGTCTCCGAATTCGTCGAGGGTGACACGCTCCGGCACCGGCTGGAGCGCGGTCCGATCCCGGTTGCGGAGTCGGTCGAGCTCGTGCTGCAGATTGGCGCGGCGCTGACCGCGGCGCACGCGCGCGGGCTGGTGCACCGCGACATCAAGCCCGAGAACGTCATGGTGCGGCCGGACGGCTACGTCAAGGTGCTCGACTTCGGCCTCGCCAAGCTGGCGGTCGCGGCGGCGGGCGGCGGCGACACGACCTTCGACACCCGGCCCGGCGTGCTCCTCGGCACGCCGCGCTACATGTCCCCCGAGCTGGCGCGCGGCAAGGAGTTCGACGCGCGCAGCGACGTGTGGGCGCTCGGCGTCGTACTCTACGAGCTCGTCGCCGGCCGGCCGCCATTCGCCGGCGCGACCGCGGCCGACACGATTGGCGCGATCCTCGGCGCCGAACCGGTCCCGCTCAGCCTTCAGGCGCCCGCCACGCCGGCGCTCCTCGAGCGCATCGTCGGGCGTGCGCTGAAGAAGGATCGGCTGGACCGTTATCCCGGCGTCGCGGAGATGGTCGTCGAGCTGACGGCCGCCAAGCGGCAGTTCGACGCCGGCGAGCCGGCGCGCCGCCCGGAGCATCCGGCCCTGGCCCCGGCGCCAGAGAGCGCCTCGACGCCGCGCGGCGCGGCGGCGAAGCGGACCCGGCTGATGGTCCTGCCGTTCCGCCTGCTCCGTCCCGACCCCGATATCGAATTCCTCGGCTTCGGCCTGGCGGACGCAATCGCGACGACGCTGTCGACGCTTGATTCGATGATCGTGCGCTCGAGCGTGGCGGCGGCGCGGTTTTCCGCCACACCGCTCGACCTCGACGCGCTGGCGGCACAGGCCGAGGTCGACGCGGTGCTCACCGGCACGCTGCTTGGCGGCAGCGGCCGGCTGCGGCTGAATGCCCAGCTGGTGTCGGTCCCGGACGGTACGATCCTGTGGTCCGACCGGCTCGACGTGGCGATCGACGATGTGATTCGGGTCCAGGACGAGCTGAGCGAACGGATCGCCGATTCGCTGGCCGTGCCGATCTCGCCGCGCGAGCAGGAGATGCTGCGGCGCGACGCGCCGGCCAGCCCGCGCGCCTACGAGCTCTACCTGCGCGGCAACAACCATTTCTACGACACCGAGGGCTGGACGATCGCGCGCGACCTGTTCCTCGAGTGCGTCAGCGTCGATCCCGGCTTCGCGCCGGCGTGGGCGCGGCTCGGCCGCTGCTACCGGCTGACCGCGAAATTCCGGTCGAAGACGATCGAGGCGGTGCGCGACAACCTGGCGCGGGCGGAAGTGTCGTTCCGGAAGGCGTTCGAGATCAATCCCGACCTGCCGATCGCTCACCACCTCTACACCGCCCTCGAAACCGACCTCGGCCGGGCCGAGGAGGCGATGCTCCGGCTGGTCCGCCGGACGCGGAGCCGCCGCGCCGATCCGGAGCTCTACGCCGGGCTGGTGCACGCATGCCGCTACTGCGGACTGCTCGAGGCCTCGGTCGCCGCCGACGCCCGGGCGCGCCAGCTCGATCCGCAGATCGCGACCAGCGTCGCGCCGACCTTCTGGATGCTCGGTGACAACGAGCGGGCGATTGAGGGATTTTCCGGCTTCTTTGTCGGTCTGCCGCAGGCGGCGCTCGGCCGGGACGCCGAGGCGATCGCGGCGGCGCGGGCGTCGGCGGCGACCGTCCGCGACCCGCTGACGCGGTCCTACCAGACGGTGCTGCCGCTGCTGCTCGAAGGGCGGTTCGACGAGTGCCGGCGCCTGCTCGACGAGCTGGCGCCGCGCAATCCCGATCCGGAATCGGTGTTCCACATCGCCCGCACCTACGCCCGGCTCGGCGAGACCGAGGCCGCACTGACGCAGTTCGAGCGCGCGGTCGACATGGGCTTCCTGGTCTCGCCGTGGTTCGTCCGCGACCCGTGGCTGGCGCCGCTGGCCGACGAGCCGCGCTTTCGCGAGGCGCTCGCCCGCGCCGAGCGCCGCCACGCCGACGCGGCGCGGAAATTCCGCGACGCGGGCGGCGAGCGGCTGCTCGGCCTGGCACGCGGGTAGGCTTACTTGGCGGCGGCCGTTTTCTTCGAGGGATCGTCCGACGGGTTCACGTAGTTGATCACGAACGGACCCGGCCCGTGGATCTGGACGATGACCTCCCCCTTGGCGCTGGCGAAGTGCCGCATCTGCTTCGGCATCTTCACGAACGAGCCGACCGCGAAGTCGTGAAGACCCGCCTCACTGTAGGCATCGCCCATCCCGGCCCTGAACGTCCCCTGAAGCACCGTGATGTTCTCATCGGTTGGGTGCCAGTGCGCCGGAATCTTGTAGCCGTCAGGGAACTTCAGCCGAATGCTGAAGACACCGGGCTTGAACGGATCGCCGTCGAGTACCGCCACCTGTGCGCCCGCCGGCAGGACCGGCGGGGCTGGACCCCACTTGATGTCGCCGGGGGTCAGCAGCACGTGGGCCGCCGGCTTGGCAGCCGCGGCCGGCTTGGCCGGAGCGGCGGGCTTGTCCTGGGCCTGAGCGCTTCCCACCATCCCCGACGCACCGATCGCGAGAGCCATCACAAACATTCGCATTCCTGTCCTCCTGCCTTCATAAGGCGACGTCGCATCGGAAATCGGATCATCGGGCTCCGAATCGGCTACCGGCTGGCGGCAGTCACCCGTATTATGCACAAGCCGGGCGGCCACGCACGTCGCGAATGCCGTCCCTGGCCGCGCCGGGTACCAGCGGCCAACCGACAGGAAATCTGAGATGACGACACTCGATCTGTTCCGCCTCGACGGGCGGCGGGCGCTCGTGACCGGCGCCAGCCGCGGCCTCGGCCGGTCGATGGCGCTGGCGCTGGCCGACGCCGGCGCCGATGTCGTGATCACCGGCCGGACGCCGGCTACGCTGGAGGCCGCCGCCGGCGAGATCCGGGCGCGCGGCCGGCAGGCATGGACGATTACAGCCGACATGGCGGTTCCGGCGGAGTGCGAGCGCGCGCTCCAGCACGCCCTGCGCGACCTCGGGCCGATCGACATCCTCATCAACAATGTCGGTAACCGCGAGGCGAGCATGGCGATCGAAGCCGAGCCGCTCGAGACCTGGCAGCGGATGATCGACCTCAACCTGACGAGCTGTTTCCTCGGCACGAAGCTCGCCGGCGCCGCGATGCGGGCGCGCGGCAGCGGCGGCCGGATCATCAACATCGCCTCGATCAGCGCGCTCATCGTCAATCGCGGCATCGGCGGCCGCGACTACGAGACCGGCAAGGCCGCGGTCCTGCATCTGACGCGCTGCGCCGCGGCCGACTGGGCGCCGTACGGGATCACCGTCAACGCCATCTGTCCCGGGCTGTTCATGACCGACACCAACAGGGAGTGGAACGAGAAGCGTCCCGACGTGATTGCCGAGTTCGTCAGGCATATCCCGATGGGGCGGCCTGGCGATCCCGACGAGATCGGCCCGCTGGCGGTTTATCTCGCGAGTCCCGCGTCGAAGTACGTGACCGGCGCCGCCTACGTGATCGATGGTGGCTATACTCTCTGGTAGGACGCCGCACGCGCGGTGCCGTTGCCATAATCGCCGGTCGGCCTCCCGGTGCGTCGCACTTTGCCACGCTCACCGGATGCCGGCTCGTGCCGCCGCACGGGGCTCGTCGCCTGAAATGCGGTAGTTGTTATAGTATTTCCGTCGGCAACGTAGTGCGTCGTTACGGAGGTTGGCGGGAATGAACGTGTTGAGGCCGCTCGAGCAGGCCCTCGCCGGCGGGGCCCGCCTCGCCTGGCCAGCATTGCAGTTCTTCAACCGCCGGATTCCGGGGCGGACGTTCCAGCCGAAGTGGGCCCCGGCGCCGCTGCAAAAGAGCGCCGAGCGGACCAAGCCGCAGCTCGGCTGGCCGCGGTCGACCGACTCGCTCTGTCCGACCTGTGTCCGCGAGGCGCGGGCGCGCATCCTGTCGGGCGAACAGTCGGTCGAGACGCTGGTCAACGAGCATGTCGGCGAGATCCGCGCCGACATCCTCGAGCGCGACGGCCGCGTGATCATCGAGAAGACCTGTCCGACCCACGGCACCTTCACCGATACGCTGGCGATCAATCCCGCCTTCCTGGAACGGCTCGAGAACCTGTTTCCGGGCCGTGATTACCCGGCGGTGGCGGGCAACCTCCACGATCACGGCACGTCCTCGATCAAGTACGGCCGCGGCGCGGTTCTGACGATCGACCTGACCAACCGCTGCAACATGATGTGCGATCCGTGCTTCATGGACGCCAACCAGGTCGGCTACGTCCACGAGCTGACCCTGGACGACGTCAAGCAACTGCTCGACGATGCGATCGGGATCAAGCCACGGCGGCAGATGACGGTGCAGTTTTCTGGCGGCGAGCCGACGATCTCGCCGATCTTCCTGGATGCGGTCCGCTACGCTCGTGAGGTCGGCTACTTCAGCGTCCAGGCCGCGACCAACGGCATCCGCTTCGCGCAGGAGCCGGAGTTTGCGCGCGCCGCGCGCGACGCCGGGCTGCGGATCGCCTACCTGCAGTTCGACGGCGTCGGCGAGGAGCCGAATTCGCACCGCAAGGTCGCGAACCTGTTCGACGTCAAGCTGCGCGCGATCGAAAGCCTGCACGCCGCCGGCATCGATGTCTGCCTGGTCGTGACGATCATCAACACCGTCAACGACGACCAGGTCGGCCCGGTCGTGAAGTTCGCGCTCGAGAACTGCGACAAGATCAGCTTCGTGTCGTTCCAGCCGGTGTCGTTCACCGGCCGCGACGAGGAAATCTCCGATGCGGAGCGCCACACCAAGCGCTACACGCTGTCGCATCTGGCGGAAGATCTGAAGCGGCAGACCGGCGTGACCGAGCCGCTGCGCGACTGGTTCCCGCTGTCCGCCTCGGCGGTGTTCTCGGACGTCACCGACCTGATGAGCGGTCCGGGCGCGGACTGGGGCACGCTCAAGTGCGGCTGTCATCCGGATTGCGGCGTCGGCACCGCCTTCATGGTCAGTAAGCGCACCAAGGAGTGGGCGCCGGTGCCCGCCTTCATCAACGTCGACCGGTTCATGGCCGACGCCCGCGTCATCAGCGACGCGGCGCGCGGGCCGCTCCTGACCAAGCTGCAGACGGCGCTCAGCCTGCTCCGCAACTATTCGTCGGCGTCGGCGCCCAAAGGGTTCAGCCTGCTCGACCTGATCAAGAAATACGACAAGCAGAGCGGCGGCCAGCTTGGCGGCGTCGGCCTCGACGATCCGAACGATCGCAAGTCCGACGAGTGGCTGATGATGTTCGTCGCCGGGATGTGGTTCCAGGACCTCTGGACCTACGACTTCCGGCGCACCGAGATGTGCATCATCCCGTATGCAACGCAGATGGGGGAGATCTCGTTCTGCGCCTACAACACCGGCGTCGGCTGGCGCCAAATCGTCGAGAACATGCACAAGAATGCGACCGTCGCCGAATGGTACCGCGAGCACGGCAAGCATCCGGTCTATGCGAATCCGCGCAAGCCGCTGCCGCTGCCGGAGAACGTTCAGCCGATCTCGCTGAAGATTCCCAAGAACGGTCGGCTGGAGGACTGGCGGCCGCGCCCGGCCGCCGCCGCGCCGGAGCTTGCCGCGGCCGGCAGCGCACCGCCGACGCCCTGATCCCGTCGCCGCTCTGACATGACCCAGCCGTACGACGTCCTGATCGCCGGCGGGGGCCTGGCCGGCCTGAGCCTCGCCCGTCAGCTCACCCGCGAAGCGCCATCGCTGCGGGTCTTCGTTGCCGAAAAGCGCCCGCACCCCGTGCCGGAAGCGGCCTTCAAGGTCGGCGAATCGAGCGTCGAGATAGGTGCGCACTATTTCCAGCGCGTGCTCGGCCTCGAGCCGCACCTCCGCGGCCAGCATCTCGAGAAGTTCGGGCTGCGCTACTTCTTCCCGGCCGCCGGCAATCACCGCGTCGAAGCCCGGTTCGAGCTCGGGCCGTCAGGCTTTCCGCCGGTCCCGTCGTTCCAGCTCGATCGCGGCCGGCTCGAGAACTGGCTGCTCCGCGCCAACCGCGAGGCCGGCGTCGACGTGCGCGACGGCTGCCGGGTCGAGGCGTTCGAGTTCGACGCGCCCTTGCACCGCCTGACCGTCCGTTCTGGCGGCCGCAGCGAAACCGTCGAAGGGCGATGGTTGATCGACGCCAGCGGGCGCGCCGGTCTGATCCGCCACCGCCTCGGCCTGACGCGGCCGGTCGGGCATCTCGCCAACGCCTGCTGGTTCCGCTTCCCGCATCGGCTCCGGGTCGACGACTGGTCCACCGATCCCGAATGGACCGCCCGCGTCCCATCCGCCCAGCGCTGGCTGAGCACCAATCACCTGATGGGCACCGGCTACTGGGTCTGGCTGATTCCGCTCGGCTCGGGCAGCACCAGCGTCGGCATCGTCGTCGATGCGACGATCCATCCCTACGCGCGGCTCAACCGGTTCGAGCGGGCGGTCGACTGGCTGCGCGAGTTCGAGCCGCAGTGCGCCGAGGTGGTCGCCGCGCACGCGCCGGAGCTCGAGGATTTTCTGGCGCTGCGCGGCTTCGCCTATGGTTGCAGCCGGGTGTATTCGCCGGACCGGTGGGCGCTCGTCGGTGAGGCCGGCCTGTTCACCGATCCCTTCTACTCGCCGGGGTCGGACTTCATTGCTCTCGGCAACGACTTCGTCGTCGACCTCGTCCGCCGCGAGCGCGATGGACAGGATGTGACCACACGGATCGAGCACCACAACACCGCCTACCTGCGGCTCTACGACGCGTTCCTGCGGGTCTACGAGGGTCAGTACCCGATCATGGGTAATGCGCAGGTGATGACCGCGAAAGTCGCCTGGGACAACGCCTGCTACTGGGCGATCACGGCGCTGCTGTTCTTCCAGCGGCGCTACGTGCAGCCGGACTTCATGACCTCGGTCGAGCCGCTGATGCGGCGCTTCTTCGTGCTGCACGCGCGGATGCAGCAGTTCCTCAAGGTCTGGCACGACCTCGACCACGGCAGCTACGGCGCCGGCTTCACGACCGTCGTCACGCCGGACTGGCTGCGCCGGCTGCAGGCCGAGCTCGGCGGGCCGGCGATGGAGGATGCGGCGCTGCGCACGCGCCTCGCGGCGAACGCCGCCCAGCTGGAGCAATTAGCCCGGGCGCTGCAGGCGCTGGCGGTGGAGACGCTCGGCGACCGGCTGGAGCTGAGCCGCTTGAAGCTGGCCGCGGTTGACGGCGAGGAGGCGATCGACATCGCGCCGCTGCGCGTCGAGCCGCTGATCTCGAAGCCGGCGGCCACCAGCCGCGGATGACAGGCCGCGGATAACAAGCCACGGAGCACACGGATCGTACGGATCTCCACGGAGGGATCCCGATTCCTCGCGCCGCGGCGCGGCCGCGCCGCCGGCCAGCGCTTTCGGGCATCTCCGTATGACCCGTGGCCATCCGTGGGCCTGGTGGTCATCACGCGAACCTTCTGGCGGGATCGAACACGACCCAAACGGCTCGGTGGCGTCTCAGGTTTTTCGGGTGTCGTGATGCCATTCGATCGCGCTTCGCCGTGATGCCGTCCGCGCAGCCAGCCTCAGGAACGCGACGCTGCATCCAGTGTCGGCGACCAACGAGCTGTCCACAGCTACCGCTATACTTCGCGCGGGGGACCGAGGCGCATTTTCGATTCGTGTCCAGGTGTCTGAAGGAGGACTCATGAGGCGCAATATCCCCGTCGTGACGCTGACCCTCGCCGCCGCGCTGATTGCTTTCGGCGTCCGGATGGGTGCCCTCGGCCGCGACGATCGGCCGCAGCCGGCGACGGTCCCGGCGCACGAGGAGGTGCTCCCCGCGCTGCTCATCGAGATCCGTGGTCTGCGGGCCGCGATGGAGCAGGCAGCCTCCGCCGGTCCGCGCGTACAACTGGCGCTCGGCCGCGTCCAGCTTCAGGAGCAACGTATCACGGGGCTCATCCGCCGGCTCGATGAGGTCCGCGCGTCCGCAAACGGCGCGCGGCATCAGGTCGACGAGCTGCAGCGACAACGACAAGGCATCGAAGACGCGGTTCGCGATCAGGGACCGAATGCTCCGCCGGCCAGCGACTGGAAAGCGGTGCAGCTGGACCTGCAACGTCAGGTCGCCGCCGCCAGGACCGACCTGGAGCGGGCGAGCGCAGACGAAGCGGCGGTGAAGTCGCAGCTCGCGCTCGAGCAGGCGCGATGGACGGACCTCAATCAGCGGATGGAAGCGCTCGAGGCTACGCTCGGGCCCCGATAGCTTCCGGCCATGCGCCAATGATGGCGTCGAGTCCCCGGATGTGGGCAGCGCCAACAGAATGATTCGGCGGAGCCAACAGAATAGGGTCGCCGGCCGTTTACTGAGAGGCTTGGGCATCGCCAGTGGCCATGGGCTCATTCCACTTCAGCTCTCCATAGAGGCCGGGATGACAGGCCGCGGATAATACGGATCTTACGGATCTCCACGGAGGGATCCCGACTGCAGGCTGGCCGCCGCCGGGCTGATCGCAGCCCGGCGATTGCGCCAGGGGCGTCAGCGGCCGGGCGAACACCCGACCGCGGTCTGAGGGTGTTCGCCGGACCGCTGGCGCCTGTCGCCGCGGCGCGGTCGCGCCGCCGGCCAGCCGGTGCGGGCATCTCCGTGTCCATCCGTGGCCATCCGTCGGATCCGTGAACTCAAAGCGGAGAACCGCGGATGACACGGATTTGACGGATTCGCGCGGAGAGATCCCGGAGACTACAGGCTGGCCGCCGCCGGGCTCGATCGCAGCCCGGCGATTGCGGCAGGCGTCAGCGGCCGGGCGAGCACCCACCAGGACCTTGAGGTGTTCGCCGGACCGCTGGCGCCTGCCGCCACGGCGCGGTCGCGCCGCCGGCCAGCCGGTGCGGGCATCTCCGTGTCGATCCGTGGCCATCCGTTGAATCCGTGAATTTCTCCGTCGTCGAGTGCTCTTAGGAAGGGCGATCATTGCCGACACCAGTCACGGGGCGTGAGTCGGCTGGCCGGGCACCCACCGCGGCTCAGACGGCGCGCAGCACCAGGACCGAGTCGTTGCCGCCGAACGCCAGCGAGGTCGACACCGCGCAGCGAACGGGAACCTCGCGCGCTTCGTTGGCGACGACATCGACGTCGCAGTCCGGATCGGTCTCGCTGTGGTGCAGCGTCGGCGGAATCACGCCGCGCGCGATCGTCAGCGCCGTGATCGCTGCCTCGATGCCGCCGGCGGCGCCGAGGCAGTGGCCGATCATCGACTTGACCGAGGTCACTGGCAGCCGTGCGGCGCGGTCGCCGAATACGGTACGGATGCCACGCGCCTCGGCGCGGTCGTTGTGCGGCGTCGCCGTGCCGTGGGCGTTGACGTGATCGACCGTGGCCGGGTCGACCGCTCCGTCGTCGAGCGCGCGCTGGATGGCGTCGGCGATCGCCCGGCCGTCGGGCTCGGGCGATGTTGGATGGAACGCCTCGCAGGTCAGGCTGTGGCCCGACACTTCGGCGTAGATCGGCGCGCCGCGGCGGCGGGCGGACTCGAGCTCCTCGAGCACCAGCATCGCGGCCCCTTCACCCAGATTCATCCCGGCGCGGGCGCGGTCGAACGGCCGGCACCGCTCCGGATCCATGACCCTGATGGCGTTGAAGCCGCTGAAGGTCAGCCGCGACATCGCGTCGGTGCCGCCGGCAACCACGGCATCGAGGCGGCCGTCGCGGACGGCGTCGGCGGCGCTGCCGATCGCCATCGTGCTCGACGCACAGGCCGTGACGATGCAGGAGCGGAGCCCTTCGAAGCCGAACTCCGACGCAATCAGATCGACCGGCGTGCTCGGGAAGTGGTTCCAGACGTTGGACGGACGCGCCCGCTCGATGCCTTGCGAGACCATCGTTTCGAGATAGCGCTCGGTGCGCAGCAGGTCGGCGGTGCAGGCGCCGAGCACGACGCCGATGCGCGACGGGTCGAAGCCGTTGGCGGTCAGTCCGCTGTCGTCGATCGCCTCGCGGGCGGCCGCCAGGCCGAATTGGTCGCTGCGCGACCAGCGGCGGCGCTGCCGCGGCGTCAGCCTCGTCGCGAACCGGTCGTACGGCACTTCCGCCGCGACCCTGCTGCGGAACCCTTCGGTCCGAAACACGGTGACGTCGCCGACGCCGCACATGCCGTTGACGAGGTTGGTCCAGTTCTCCTCGCGGGTGACGCCGAGCGCGGTGACGAGGCCGATACCGGTGATGACGACGCGGCGGGCGCTCATGCGAGCGGTCCCTCGGCGGCCGCCGGCCACGACGCGCTCCGCGGCGCCGCCGCCAGCATCTCGAGCGCCGCCGCCACCGCGCGGCGCTCGCGCGACTTGCCGACCGCGGCGACCACGACCGGCATGAATTGAGCCGGCACTAACCCGGCGACCAGCAGCGCACAGACGGCGCGGTGCCAGCCGCGATGATCGTGTGGGCCGTAACCGTAGACGCTGGCCATGTAGCGGCCGACGACG
Organism: Acidobacteriota bacterium; assembly: GCA_031393955.1. Lineage (GTDB taxonomy): Bacteria > Acidobacteriota > Vicinamibacteria > Vicinamibacterales > 2-12-FULL-66-21 > JALZOC01. The sequence continues at coordinate 28,091 of JANMWI010000031.1, read as the reverse complement.
CCGTAGGTGTCGCCGATGACCGCGGCCTGCCCGCCATGTTGACCGCCCGGTGTGCCGAGCCCGGCGGCGAGCGAGGCAAGGAAATCCGCGGCGGTGACGCCCGGCGCTTCGGTCCACGTCCGCCCGATCCGCCGCAGGGTGTGCGCATCGCTGCCGGCGACGGCGCCGAGCGGCGGCGAACCGTCGCGTCCGTGCCGGCACAGCCGTTCGGCCAGCCGGTTGTGGACGTCGAGCATCGCTCCGTTCCGGGTCTCGAGTGCCGGCACGACCGCGAGCAGCTGCAGGTACTGGGCGAGCGGCACCTGACCGCGGTAGAAGTGCATGATGTGATTCAGGGCGAAGAACGTGCCTGACTCGCGCAGGCGCGCGATGACGTCGAAGACGTTGGCGCGCAGCGGCTGGAGCTCGGCGTGCAGCCGCTCGGTGATGCCGTAGACGCCGAGGTGGACCTCGATATCACCGTCGGGCAGGCGGCAGGAGACCTCTTCGCCGGGGAGGATGTCGGCGGCGTTCGGGCGCCGATCCAGCAGTTCGCGCCAGCCGTCGATCGAGTCGTGATCGGTAATCGTGACGATGTCCATGCCGCGCGCCCTGGCGACCCGATAGACGTCGAGCGGCGACGAATAGCAGTCTCGGCTGTGCAGGAACCGCAGGGTGCCGCTGGCGCTCGAGTGGCAGGAGTGCACGTGCAGGTCGGCGCGGCCGATGCCCTCGCCCTCGGGCTGCCCGGCGGCGGTCGCGGCCGATTGAAGGTCTGTCCGATTCGCGATCATGAAGTCCCTGTGGCTGCGCTGGCTGGCGCGCGCCGCTGCGCTCCGTATTCGGGCACCGCCCGGTGCTTCAAATTGTACACACGTCCGGCCACGGCGATCGGTTCTGCGCGCCGCAGTCTTGTCGGCATCGCCCTCGCCGAGGGCCTGCAGCCGCCGCGCCGTTTCCTGTTCTCGGCGTTGGGGAGCGGCGTCCGCAGGACGCCGCCGAACCGGGATGCCGCTCGTCAGGGACCGCCGAGCGGCTTGAGGAACATGATCTGCACGACCGTCGAGCCGATGCCGCGGTACCGCCCGGGCAGGAAGCTGTGGCCGACGTCGGCGCGCAGGATCGTCCCGAACGGCGCCCGCACGTTGACCGCGACTCCGCTCCCGGTCAGCGACTGCCAGGCGCTGTCCACGGCCCGGTCGCGGCCAGACGCCCGCTCGAGAAACAGCTCGATCCGGTATTGCTCGAACAGGTTGAAGGCGTAGGAACCGCGCACCATCGCCAGATCGTCGAAGCGGAGGCCGGAGGCCGGGACGCCGTGAATGCGGGTGTCGTCGAACAGCCCGAACTGATAGCGGCTGAAGCGATCGAGGCGATCGCCGCCGAAATAGGCGGCGTTGAAGTGCAGCTTCTGGAAGACGCCGAGGAAGACGTCCCGCGACAGCCCGGCACTGTAGCGCGTGTAGGTCGGCCGCGGCGCGTCGGCAGACGAGTCGGCCAGGCCCCAGGGCTTCCAGTTCGCGCGCTTGTACCACGCGCCGTTGGCGACGAAGCTGTAGCCGGCGCGCCGATACTCGTAGGCGCCGCCGAGACCGTTTGTGATCGTGCTGCTCGGCACCTCAAAGCCGTCCACCGTGGTCGTGTCGCGGTGGTAGCCGTCGAAGCGGAACTGGTACTGCAGCGTCCCCTTCTGAAACGGCGTGTATTGCCACCCGAGATTGAGGCCGGTGGTTTCCGGCCACGTCAGCACGCGCTCGCCGGATCGCTCGCCGTGCGCGTCGTGCACCCGGTCGCTCGACGGCACCGCGATGCCGAAGACGTCGACGCTGACATCGAACGGGGTATGGCCGATCTTCGGACGCTGGACATTGATCGCCGCCAGCACGCCGGCAAAGAGCATCGCCAGCTGCGCGTCCTGGCGTCCGCCGAGGGCAAAGTTCAGGTAGTTGATGCCGAGGATCGGCAGCGGAAACGCGAACGACGGATCGATCGTGACGCCCATCGCCATCGCGACCGCCTTGGTGGTGGCGCGGTCGCTGACGACCCGTTCGTCCCCCTGCTTGACGTAGTAGCGCAGTCCCTGGTCGGTCTCCTTGTACATCACCCGATCGCCGGCTCGCGCCGCCTGCCGCGCCACGGCGAAACCGTCGTCGTTGACGACGAAGTCGCTGAAGGTGACCGACTTCTCGACGAGCAGGTTGCGCCCGGCAATCAGCACGATCTGGCGGGCGCTCAGGCTCTGAAACAGGAACAGCGGCGCGCCGCCAGCCGCCGCCACCGGCCGGTAGCGCTGCACTTCCTCGTTGGACACGACCGGCGCCGACAGATTCGTCTGGACGGCCTGGACCTTGACGCGCGCAAACGTCCGGCGGTCGATCCACACCGTGCCGCGGTAGAGCGATCGCTCGCGATCGACGGGGTCGAACTTCACGACATAACAATCGAAGCCGTCGACCCGCTCGACGCCGCTGAGGCGATAGCGGTAGTCGGTGCCGAAGCGCAGCTGCAGCGGCAGCGACAGCACCTTCTCTGGCTGCAGCAGCGGGAACGGCGGCCGCCGCGCCCCCCAGTGCGATCCGTTGACGGCAAACGACAGCTCTTCCCATTCGACGCCGTCGGCGCCGGCGAAGTAGCGGTTCTCGGTGACGACGTCGTAGCCGGGGTCGGCGACCGTCGGCCTGAAGTGCTGCTCCATCCGGACCTGCGCGGAGTAATGCTGCAGCCGCGCGTCCTGCGAGGCCTGCTGCCGCCGGTGCCGGGCGATGATTTCCTCGACCGACAGCCGCCGCTCCGCGGCGACGCCGGTCCGCTCGGCGAACACCTCGCCGGCGGCGGTGTTGAAATCGATCAGCATCGGCCGTCCGGTCCGCGGCGCCTGGATGCGCACGGTCTGGCCGTCGCGCCGGTAGCCGCCGGCCGCCGCCTCGCGGCCGCGGCCGAGGTCAACGATGGTCGGCGACCCCTCGACCGGCACATTCAGCGTGACCTCGAGCGGCGTGCTGTTCTCGTCGGCGCGGTAGTAGAGGTAGACGCCGAACGTGCGGTTGTCGAACAGCAGCCGGTAGGGGACCTGCGCGGTGACGTCCTGGCCACCCGCCTCGAGGCGCAGCGACGAGGCCCGTGGATCGATCGCCTCGATGTCGCCGCCGAGGAGCGCGGCTAGCGGACGCAGGGCACCGGCGGCGGCCTCGAGCGCGCTGGCCTCGCCTGCGGCGGCAATCGCGACGACGCTGGTGCCGAGAGCCTCGATCTGGAGGTCGATCATCGCGGTCCTCGCGGCGTCGGCGCCGGCTGGCAGTTGCTGATCGACGAGCACCCCCTTCACCGCCGGCGCGATCGGCTGCACCGCGGCAAGCGCCTGACCGGCCACATCCGGCGCGGGGGCCGCGATCAGGTCGACGTACGGCGCGACGGTGGCGTCGATGAGGTCTGTCAGGCGGCCGGACGACACGACCGGTCCGCCGATGGCAAGCCGGCCGGCCGCCCCGCCGACCTGCAGGTCGGTCGCGGCGGCCTGGATCGCGAATCTGACGACCGCCAGCGGCTGATCCGCGACGCGCATTTCGAGCACGGCGACGTGGCCACGGTGCCGCGCCAGCCAGCGCTGGAGGAGCGGCCGCCAGCGGTCGGCTTCGGCCTGTTCCGGCGGCACCTCAACGACCGGCCAGAGCTGCACACCGAGCGCCTCGTAGGCGGCAAGGCGGGCTTCCATGTCCGCCGGCGCGGTCGTTTCGGACAACTCGAGATCGAGCCGGATGGCGACGCCAATCGGCCGCCGGTCGAGTGCCGACACGAAACGGCTGACGACCGCGGGGTCGAGCGGGCCCTGGAGCGCGACGCGCGGGAGGGAAGGCTCGGCCGCGGCGAGCAGGCCGCTCAGGGCAATCATCGCCCACGGAAACAGGACCATCAGTGCGAACCGGCGCGCGGCGCGGCTGCCGGCAAGGATCCAAACGAGGCGCCGGCCAGGACCGCGCGGAGGCGCTGGCGAAAGCCGTGCAGGCGGAAGTAGTGGGCGAACCGCAGGCGCGGCGGCAGCGTGACGCGGGGCGGATCGGGGTCGAGTTCCCACGGATGTATGGTCAGGACGGCCGGCCTCCCCAGCCGGTTGGCCCGTTCGATTTCTCGCAGGACGCGGGCGGGCGAGCTCATGCGCAGGCCCCAGCCCCAACCCATCGGCATCACCGCGCCGAAGCGATCGGCAACGAGCGGCGGCACCTCGAAGATCGGTCCGAGCGGCGTGACGCGGACGTGCGGATCGCGCCGATACGAGGTCTCACCGACGATCGCCAGCGGCGCCATGCTGGCGTCGGTCCGGAATCCTTCCTCGACCAACACCTCGAGCGCCCACTCGCTGCGGCGGTTGATCGACCACTCAGGTGCCCGGAAAGCCGTGACCGCCGGCGTTCCGGCGGCACTCAGTGCGCGGACGCTCGCCCGCAGGTCCGCGGCGAACGACGGCCGATCCAGTTCGTAGACCCGGCGGTGCCAGAAGCTGTGCGACCCGACATCGTGGCCGGCCGCGAGGATCGCCGCGACCAGCGAGGGATGACGCTCCGCGATCCAGCCGACGACAAAGAAGGTCCCTTTGATACCGGCCGCATCGAGATCGTCGAGCAGGAGCCGGGTGGTAGCCTCGACCCGGCTTGGCAGCCGCGGCCAGACCTCAGGGCCGAGCGCAACGATGCCGCAGATATGAAACCACTCCTCGACGTCGACGGTCAGCGCATTCAGCAAGGGCGTCCGCCCGGCCGCTACGCCGGCTTGCCAGTCCGGCTCGCCTCGATGAAGGCGGCAATCGTGTCGACTGAGCGCAGGACCCGCGTGCCGGTATCCTGGTCGGCGATCGTCACGCCGAACGAGCGTTCGAGCTCGAGCACGAGCTCGAGGACGTCGATCGAGTCCAGCCCGAGGCCGTCGGCAAAGAGCGGGGTGTCGTCGCCGATCTCGTCCGGCTGCATCGGCAGCCGCAGGCTGCGCACCATCGCCTGCTTGATTTCCGTACGAAGCGCGTCACTCATGGCTTGGGATCAGTATCTCTAGGTCAGCCCGCCATCGACCGCGATGACCTGGCCGGTCACGTACGAGGCGGCGTTCGAGGCCAGGAACGCCACCACCTGGGCGACTTCCGCGGTCGTGCCGAGCCGCCCGGCGGCGACCGCTTCGATCGCCTTGCTGCGCGCCGCCGCCGGCATCGTCGCCAGCATCTCAGTATCGATCATTCCCGGCGAGACCGCGTTGACGAGGACCCCCTTGGCCGCCAGCTCGCGCGACAGCGCCCGCGTCAGCCCGACAATCCCCGCCTTCGACGCCGCGTAATTCGCCTGCCCCGGCAGCGGCATCGTCGCGCTCGGGGAGGTGATGTTGATGATCCGGCCCCAGCGGCGGATCAGCATGCCGCGCGTCACGGCGCGGACGCAGTGATAGGTGCCGTCGAGATTGGTGCGGAGGACGCGGTCCCAGCGGGGCGTGTCCATCATCACGATATGCGCGTCCGCCGTGATGCCGGCGTTGTTGACGAGCACGTCGACCGGGCCGACGTCGCGGCTGACGCCCTCGAAGAAGGCGGCGACGGATTGTTCGTCGGCGACGTCGCAGGGCGCGGCGTGAATGCGCTGGCCGCGGCCGGCGGCGGCCCGTTCGATGTCGCGCGCCTGGTCGGCGCTCGTCTGGAAGGTGATCGCCACCGCCGCGCCACGCTCGGCGAGCAGTTCGGCGATGGCGCGGCCGATGCCGCGCGAGCCGCCGGTGACGACCGCCACCCGTCCGGAGAGATCATGGTCCGCTGACACGTGAAGAAATCTACCGCCCGATTCGTATCGTAGCATCGAACTTCGCAGCGGGCAGGACGCTGCGCCGCGAACCGCTGAGCCCTTCAGTCACCGACGCGCAGAACCGCGCTGACGAGCGCGCCACCCGACGCGACGCTGTTGACGAGCACGATCGGCCCCGGTGCCGGTTCGGCGCGCCGCGCGATCCGCAGGCCCGCGCAGGCCGGGTCCGGATCCGCCAGACCAGCGGTCGGTGGCACCAGTCCACGCGCCCCGCAAAGCAGCGCCGCGACGCAGGCGGCTGCGCCCGCCGCGCCCGATTCTCCGAGCGCCCCCTTGATCGACGTCACGATCGTCCGCCCGCCGCCGAACAACTGGCCGAGCGCCTTCGCCTCGGTGCCATCGAGCGCGCTCGAGTTCGCCGCGGCATAGACGACGTCGATCGCCTCCGGGGTCACCCCCGCCTCGTCTATCGCCTGGCGCATGACCCGCGCCAGCGGCTCAGGTCGATCCGGCCATTGATACATCCCGATCGACGCGCCGCCGCCGGCGATGCCGAGGAGGTGGCCATGGATCGCCGCGCCGCGGGCGCGGGCGTCGGCGGCCTTCTCGAGCAGGAGGACGAACCCGCCTTCGCCTAGGACCAGGCCGTTGCGGGTGCTGTCGAACGGCCGGCTCCCTTCAGGGACGCCGTTGGCGTGCGACAGGGCGCCGAACCGGTCGTGGACGCGGTAGAAGACCTGATAGACCGCGTCGACGCCACCGGCGACCAGCGCCCGCGCCCGCCCGTGGCGGAGGATGTCGGCGGCGTGCGCGATCGCCGCGAGTCCCGAAGCTTCTTTCTGGCTGATCGTCGCGTTCGGCCCGCGCAGCTTCATCTCGAGCGCCGCCAGGCTGGCGGCGATGTTGGCGACGGTGGCGTTGAAGATCAGCGCCGGCGCCCCTATCGGGCCGAGCGCGAACAGCGCGCGCAGGAACTCCTCGGTCGGCTGTCCGCCGGCAGTATAGGTGCCGAGCACGATGCCGACGCCGTCGTCCGGCGTCGCGCCGTACGCGACCCCGCCGTCGTCCAGCGCCTGCCGCGCCAGCGCGACGGCGTACTGGCCGGCGACGTCCATGCGGCGCTGCTTCATCGGCGCGATCCAGTTCGAAGGATCGAACCCGGCGACGAGCGCGGCGGTGTGGGCGCGGCAGGTGCTGGTGTCGAAGGCGGTCAGCGGCACGATGCCGTGACGGCCGGAGAGAAGGGCGTCGCGGAACGCCTCCGCCGAGGTGCCGAACGGTGAAACGATGCCGAGGCCGGTGACGACGATCCCGGAGGACACGGTCCGTAAGCTATCATGCCTCGATGGGGCAGCGACCCGCGAGTGATCAGTCGGCGCGCCGATGCGGCGGGCCGGCACGAGATCATCGGCGCCTGATCGGACGCGCGGTGATGATCGCCGCGGTGGCGATGGCCAGCCTGCTGCTCCACGCCGGTGCGCCGCCGCCACCCGATCTCTTCGACGAGATTTACGCGCGCGGCCACGGCATCGAGACGTCGCTCAAAACGGTCACCGCGCACTTCACCGAAACGACGACCTCGTCGCTGCTGTCGCGTCCGCTGGTCGCCCGCGGCACGCTGGCGGTCGAGCGGCCGTCGCGGATCGTCCTCCATTACGCGGAGCCGGCGGTGCGGACCGTCCTCATCGACCGGAATACGCTGACCCTCACCTGGCCGTCGCGCGCAGTCCGGCAGCAGAGCGACATCGCCGCCGCCCAGCAGCGCATCGAGAAATACTTCCTCGACAAGTCGCCCGACGAGCTGCGGCGGAACTTCGCCATCACCGCGGTCGAGGCCGACGATCGGCCCGGCACGTGGCGGGTGACGATGGTGCCGCGCCGGAAGCAGATTCAGCAGGGGCTGGCGCGGCTCGAGCTGTGGATCGATCGAACGTCGCTGCTGATGTCCGCGATGCGGATGACCTATCCCAACGCCGACACCAAGCTGATGGTCTTCGACCATGTCGTCGTCAACGGGCCCATCGATCCGCAGCTGTTCCGCGCCGAGTGACGGCCGCCTCGTGCTTTCACCCATCCAGTCCGTCGTGTCATGGGCCCATCGTCGCCGGGCCGTGGTGATCGGCGGGTCGCTCGCGCTCATTCTGCTCTCCGCGCTCGGCCTCGGCCGGCTCTCGTTCGACGCCGATGTCCTCAGCCTGCTGCCGCGCACCGGCACCGCCATCCCCGCGTTTCGCACGTTCCTGCAGCGCTTCGGATCGCTCGACCAGCTGTTCGTGGTCTTCACCGCGCCACCGGGCGGGACGATCGCCGATTATTCGGAGGACGTCGACCGCTGGGTCGCTGAGCTGCGGGCGCTGCCCGAGATCGAGTGGGTCGACCCGGGCACGGCCGGGCCCGACCGCGACTGGGCCTGGCTCGCCGAGCACCAGCTGCTGCTGCTGCACGGCACCGCCCTCGACACCGCGCTCGGCCGCCTGCAGCCGGACGGAATGGCGGGGGCGCTCGCGTCAACGCGCGAGCTGTTGACGATGCCGTCGCCGGCGGTGGCGGCGCTGGTCCGCCAGGACCCGCTCGACCTGCTTGGTTTGCTCCGCGGCGAGCTCGGCGGCCAGCGCGCCGGGATCACCATCGGCATCACCGAGGGGGGCTACGTCAGCGCCGACAGCCGCCACCGGCTGGTCATGGCCAAGCCCCGGCAGCCGCCGTTCGACACCCGCTTCGCCCGCGCCCTGATGGATCACCTCGATGCGATTCGCAGCCGCGAGGCCAGCGCTCCACCGCCGGACAATGGCGAGCCGCGACCGCCGCTCGACGTCGCCTTTTCGGGCGGCCACCGCATCGCGCTCGAAACCGAGGCGGTCGTCAAGCGCGAGAGCATCCTGAACGGCGTCGGCTCGCTGGCGCTGATCCTGCCGCTGCTGTTCTTCGTGTTCCGGAGCGTCTGGCTGCTCGTCTACGGCGCGATTCCTTCGCTCGCGTCTCTGGTCGTGGCGCTCGGCCTGATGGGCCTCGGCGGAGCGACGCTCTCGGCGGCCGCGACCGGCGCCGCCGCGATGCTGTTTGGCCTCGGCATCGACGGCGTCGTGCTGGTGTATGTCGCCCATCGGCTCGCCCTGGCGGACGGCGCGAGCGCGGCGGACTCGGTGGCGGCGCTCGGCGGCCCGTCGGCGAGCATGTTCCTTGGCATGCTGACCACGGCGGCGACGTTCTACGGTCTCGTCTTCGTCGACTTTCCGAGCCTGCAGCAGCTCGGGCTGGTGATCGGCCACAGCATGGTGGCGTGCGGCGTCCTGACGCTGGTGCTGGTGCCGGCGCTGCTGCCGCGGCAGCGTCCGCCGGGGCCGATCAGGCAGCTGACCTGGCCGTCGTTCGCATCGTGGGTGATGCGTCGTCGCGCGCTGGTGCTGATCGTCTGCGCCGCCGCGACGATGGCGCTCGGCGCCGCGTCGCGCGGGCTGCGCGTCGACACTTCGCTCGAGCGCATGCGCTCGACGACGCCGGGGGCGCTTTATGAGGAGTCGGTCCGCCGGATGTTCGGCCTGCCGAGCGACGTCTATGTCTGGCTCCAGGAGGGACCCGCGCTCGAGCCGCTGCTCGAGGCCAACGAGTCGATGGCCGCGCGCCTCCGCCACGACGCGCCGGGGCTGACGCTGGATGCGGCGTCGGCGCTGCTGCCGTCGCAGCGGTCGCAGGGGCGGTCGATGGCCCGGGTCGGCGCCGAGGCGCCGGCGCCGCCGGCGGCCCAGGCGGCGCTGTCCCGTGCGGCGGCGGCGGCGGGCTTCCGGGCCGGCACGCTCGACCCGTTCGTCGAACGGCTGCCGACGCTGCTCGATCCGCGGCAGCGGCTGACCGCCGAGGACTATCGGCGGCACGGTCTCGGTGACCTGATCGGCCGATTCGTGGTCCACGGCGCGGACGGCTGGACCGTCGCCAGCTATGCGTTTCCCGCGAGCGAGCGCGAGATCCAGATTCTGGAGCGGGTCGTCGCGGCCGGCGGCGGCGGATCGCGGCTGACCGGGCTTGCGCTCGTCAACCGCGAGCTCGCCGCGCGGTTCGTGCCGCAGTTCCTGCGCGGCCTGGCGACCGGCTCGGCCGTTGTCGTGCTGATGATCGTCGCGACGTTCCGTACCTGGCGGCTGTCGCTGCTGGCGATTCTGCCGACCGCGGCCGGCCTGGTCTGGGCGGCGGGGCTGCTGGCGCTGGCGCGGGTGCCGCTCGATCTGTTCGCGCTGTTCGCGGTGGTGACGTTTGTCGGCATCGGCATCGACTACGGCATTCACGTCGTCCATCGCTACCGCGACCACGGCGATCCGGAGCTCGCCGTCGCGCAGCTCGCGCCGGTGATTGTCGTCGCCGGGCTAATCACGCTGGCGGGCTACGGAACGCTCGTGACGTCGAGCTATCCGCCGCTGCGGTCGATCGGCCTGGTCTCCGCGGTCAGCGTCTTCACCCTGGTGGCGGCGTCGGTGCTGCTGCTGCCGGCGCTGCTGCCGCCGCGCCGTGTCCGCGGCCTGGCGACGCCGCCTGATCGCCGACCCTCCCCGGCAGCGGCTGCCGATCGCGACGGCGGCGGGCGATGACGCTGCGCGTCCACGCCTTGATTCCGGCCTTCAACGAGGCCGCCACGATCGAAGCGGTCGTCGGCGGCGTCCGGCGGCACGTCGCCGCCGTCTGCGTGGTCGATGATCGGTCCACTGACGGCACCGCCGCGGCGGCGCGCCGGGCGGGCGCGGACGTCATCGTCCACGCGGGGGAGCGCGGCAAGGGAGCGGCGATCCGCGCCGGCCTGGCGCATGTGCTCGGCAGCGGCTGCACGCATGTGCTGCTGATGGACGGCGATTTGCAGCACCTGCCGGAGGAGGCGCCGCTGCTGATCGCGGCCGCGGCGCACAGCGGCGCCGACGTCGTTCTTGGTGAGCGGCGTTTCGAGCGGCAGGCGATGCCGGCGTCGCGCTATCACGCCAACCGGATCGGCAGCTGGGCGCTGTCGCGGTTCCTCGGCGTCCCGGTCGGCGATACGCAGTGCGGCTTCCGCATCTTCAGGGCCGAGGCGCTGCGCGGCCTGCCGCTGCGGGCGCGCGGCTACGACATCGAAACCGAGATGCTGGTGAAGCTGAAGCGGCGGGGCGGCCGGATTGCCGGCGTGCCGATTACTGCCGTCTACGCCGGCCAGCGCAGCAAGCTGCGCCCGGTGCGCGATACGACCAAGACCTGTTTTCTGGCGGTCTACTACCGCTTCCTGGAGCGAATCTGACGGCCGGCCACGAGCGGGAGGCGGAGGCGCCGCGGCGCTGGACCCTGCACGGGCTCAACAGCGGCGTGATCTTTGCCGCGACCTACCACGGCGTCCGGATCCTGCCGCGCGCGCTCTGCTATGCGATCGGCCACGTCGCGGCGTGGATCTCGTGGCGGCTGATGCGGGACAGCAACGCCGCGGTGGCCGACAACCTCCGGGCGGTGTTCGCGGACGAGTCGCCGGCGCGCCTGCGCCGCCGCGCGCTCGACGTCTATCGCAGCTATACCCGCGACGCGGTCGATTTCCTGAAGGCGGTGGCGGGCGGCGACGCGGACGCGCAGCGGATGTTCGAGATCGAGCCGACCCGCCTGCGGGCTCTCCAGGCACTCCACGCCGAAGGGCGCGGCATCATCCTCGTCACCGGCCACTACGGCAACTGGGAAGCCGGCGCGGTGATGATGACCCGCTTCCTGCGCCTGCCGCTGACCGTCGTCGCAATGCGCGAGGCCAGTCCGGAGGTGAACCGCATCCGGCAGAAGATTCGCGATCTGATCGGCGTCGAGACGCTGGAGGTGCGGCAGTCACTCGATACGCCCCTGCAGATCCGGCGGGCGCTGGCGCAGAACCGGTTCGTGGCTCTGCTCGTCGACCGCCACCTCGGACGCGATCGCGTCGCGGTCCGCTTTCTCGACCGCCAGACGTGGTTTCTGCGCACCCCGATCGTCCTCGCCAGCCTGACCGGCGCGCCGCTCGTGCCGTGCTTCATCCGCCGCGTCGGCCGGGGCCGGTTTGCGGCGCTGCCGGGGATCCCGGTCATCGTCCGCACCGACCTGCCCCGCGACGAGGCCGTCCGGCAGGCGGCGCAGGCGATCGCCGACCAGCTCGCCGAACAGGTCCGCGCCCACCCGGAGTGCTGGTACCACTTCTACCGCTACTGGGACGCCCAGCGCGACGAATACGTCGGGCTCGACTGACATGGACCCGGTGTCACACGCGGCTTTCGGCCGCGCCCTGGTCGCGCTCGATCGCCGCGGGCTGCTCGGCTCCGGCGCGGTCGCCGCCTGCGTCGCGGCGTCGCTGGCGCCCGATGTCGACGCGATCTACATGCCGTTCGGCTGGGACGTGTACCTTCGTCAGCACCAGGGAGGCACGCACTCGGTGGTCGGTACGATCGCGTGCGCGGTGCTGGTGGCGGTGAGCGTCAGGGCGCTGTTGAAGCGGGGCCGCTACCTGCCGCTGTTTCTGGCGGCCTGGGCCGGGGCTGCCGGCCACGTGCTGCTGGATGTGATTTCGGGGGCGGACATACGGTTTTTCTGGCCGGTCGGTCCGTCGGCGGCGCTGCCGCTCTTCGCCATGGCGGATCCCTGGCTCGGCGGCCTGCTCGTGATCGGCCTGGTGCTGCTGACGCTGCGAAAGCAGGCCGCGCCCGGGATTGCCGTGGCCACCATCGCCGCTGTCGTGATCCTGGCCGGCGGGAAGGCCGTGTTGTACGCCCGCACGCACGATCTGGGACCCGGCGGCGAAGGCGCGGCCCGGTTCAGGCGAGCTGAGGTCGAATGGGGATCGCTGACCCGCTGGACCATCTACGAAACCCGAGCTGAGGCGGTCGAGTCGTTCCGCGTCGACGCGGTGACGCGGGCCGTGACACCGCTGCTCCGCGTCAGCCGCGGACTGGATGAGCCGCTCGTCGAGGAGTCCCGTGAACTTTCGACGGTGAAAAACTTCCGCGCCGCGCACCGCGTGACCTTTGCGATCGTCACCGGCACGGGCGCGGCGCCGCGCCGGGTGCTGTGGTCCGATCTGCGCTACTGCGGCCCGCCGGCGCGTGGCACGACGCCGTGGTCGCCGATCGCGCTCGGCAGCGCCTCACCGGTGGCCTGCGCGTTGTGGTTCGGCGGCGAATTCGACGCGGCGACCGGCGTGCCGACCGACGCGATCGTCTACGTCGGCCACCTCCTGCAGGCGCGGCCGGCCCACTGAGCGGACGCCGCGGATGAGGACGTTGGCAAAGGGGGTCCCGGCGCCCATTGGCTGAACTTCCGATACCAGGCCGTGACGCGCCAGCAGCGACTGCCAGCCGTCCGGCGTCCTGAAGCAGAACGGCTGACGCCAGCGTCCTCCGGCCATCGCCTTGAGGCGGTTGCCGATCCGCACCGCCGTGAACCGCCAGCCGCCGGCCGGGTTCGCCTCACGAATCACCATCGCCCCACCAGGGGACAGCGCGTCGCTGGCGGCGGCTATCAGCTGCTCCTGCGCGTCTGCCGGCATCAGGTGCAGGACGTCGAAGAACAGCACCGTATCCGCCTGCGGCGGCATCGCGATGCGCGCGTCGGCGGACACGATCTGGACCGCCGGCCCGAGCGCTTCCCTCGCAAGTTGCGCGACGTGCGGCCGCAGCTCGATCCCGATCATGCGCTCGAACCGCGGCGGCGGCAGGGCGCCCGCCGGCCAGGCGCCTTCGCGCCAGAGTGCCTGCGCGTGCAGCAATGCCGCCAGCGTCAGGCCCTGACCGCAGCCGACGTCGACGAGCGTCGCGCCATCGCTGAGCAGCCCGCCGGTCACCGCCGCCCGGTAGAGCGGGTCGCCGCGCAGCTTGCCGCGCGCGAACTCCCAGGCGGTGATGCCGAGCGCCAGATACGGATCGCTGGCGCGTTCCCAGAGCGCGGCGAGCGCATCGCCGCGGCGTGCCGCCCCCGCGGTCGCGTAGGTGGCGGCGCCGGCGGCAGCGCCAAGCGTGACGCCGACAATCAGGCTGCCGAGCAGCAAGTCGGCCCCGTAGACGCCCACATGGGTGGTCCGGATAGCCGACAGGGACAGTTCGTGCAGATCCTGCCGGCGCGCCCAGGCGCCGACCTGAAGCTCGGTGAGGACGAGGAGTGGCGAGAACAGCGGGTTCGAGATGTTGGCCGCGATGTACATCTTGAGTCGGTTCAGCCGCAGCAGCCATCCGACCGACCAGACCAGCAGGAGATGAAATCCGTAGAACGGAGTACAGCCGATCAGGATGCCGACGCCAACCGCGACGGCGTCGCGCCGTGGCCCGCTCGCCTCGGTGCGGAGGTTGTAGAAGATCCGCCGCAGCCTGGCGTTCACGGCGCGATCCGCGCGAGCGTGACCGCTCCGGTGGCGACGACGCGCCCTCCGGCGGTGACCTCCCCCTCGATCTTGTAGAGCCCGCCCATCTGGCCGGCAACGCGCGCCCGCACCTCGAGGACATCGCCGGCCCGCGCCGCACCGGGAAATTTGAACGGACCGAGGCCGGCCACCCGCAGCGCGACCGGCAGCGGCGGGTCGCCGGGTCGCGGCGCCGCGGCGGCGAGGCCGCCGGCCTGGGCTAGCATCTCGACCAGGATCACCGCCGGGACGATCGGGTCGCCGGGAAAATGTCCCTGAAAGTAGAAATCGGCCTGCTCCGTGACGCGCCGCGCCACCGCCAGCTCGCCCGGCAGCAGTTCGACGATTTCCTGGAGCAGCCGCATCGGCGGCTGGTGGGGCAGCAGGGCGAGAAGGTCCATCAACTCGAGCTAGCGGCCGGACATCACCCGATAGCACAGGGCGGTTCCAAGCCCCCACGCCCCGTTGACGATCGGGCCGATCACCAGCGCCCTGGCAGCAAAGCCGCCCGCCATCGCCTGGTGCTTGAGCGGGGCGACCACGAACCACGCCACCAGCGTCGGAAACACGGCGCCGAAGACCAGCGCCGTGAACCAGAAAGCCGCGCCGCGGCGGGTCTCGATGAGCGGCATCATAATGGCGCCCCACAGCCCGCCCCAGAGCGACAGCGAAATCACCGCCGGCATACCGAACGGCGGCACCGGCTGCATCGGCCAGGCGCCGCGCGGTGCGATGCCGGCCAGGTGCAGCAGCGCCAGGGCGATCTGGTGAAAGACAATCGTTCCCAGAAAGCCGGCCAGAAAGCCGAACACGATTCGACGCACGATTACTCCTCTGTCAGGGATGGCTCGCCGCTACGGCGCCGACAGCGCCTGTCCGATGCCCTCGTCGGTGACGACCGCGTAGACCTTCTGATCGACGAGGTCGGCCCAGGCCAGGATATACCGCGTCACGGCAATCGGATCGCTGGCCTCGACCAGGGCGAAGCCGTCGCCGGAGCCCATTTCGTGCCACCGGCCAAGCATCTTCACGCCGGGAGGAAGCGCCGGCGGCGACGACGTGAAGCGCTTGATGACCGCGGGCGTGTTCTCTTCCTTGATGCTCCATCTCGTCATGGACAGCATGAAGTCTTCCTTGCGAGGAAACGAGTGTGCGGAGGTGACCGGCGCCTCGCCCGCGCGGACCCAGGGGATGCTACCACGGCGGAAACCGGCCCGGCGTGCCGGGCCGCCGACGGCTCGCCAGCTCACCGCCTCACTGCGACGGCCCGGTTCACTCGGTGAAGAAGAACGTCCCGCCGGCGCCGCCGAAGCGGGGATTGACGATGTTGTTGAAGATCGATCCGAACGAATAGGAAATGCCGAAATTCACGAAGTACTGATACCCGGTCGCCAGCTGCCGCTGGCGGACGAGAATCTCCTCGACCGACGCGGCCCCGCGCGGGAGGTAGATCTGATCGCGGGTCCGCGACAACTGCGTGAACATGTTGAACGAGAAGCCCTTGAACAGGCGCACGCTGGTCGCCCCGAACGCCGACAGGCTGTACTTGTGCGGATCGTTCAGGAACTGCGAGAAATCAACCGATCCGGACGCGGTGCCCCACGGCTGCCGCAGGCTGAGCGCCGTCGTCAGCTTGTGATCGGCCAGCTGCTGCTTCATTTTTCCGAAAATGGTTTCCTCCCGGTAGTTCAGCGCGTTGACGCCGAGGGTGTACTGCAGCGTCAGCATGCGCCGCGTCGACTGCGCGTAGGGGAAGAAGTTGTATTCCAGCCCCGGTGCGACCCGAAGGCGGAAATCGTAATTGAGGAAAGTCGAGGCGGAGGCGTTGCCGACGATGCCGGCCGACCAGTGCGGCGCGAGGCTCTTGACGGCCAGACCGCTGCCGCCGGCGTTGCGTGACACCGAGCGGAAGGTGTCGGTGTCGCTCAATCGGAACAGGTTCTCACGGTAGTTGGTGTTCGCCGAGAAATCGAGCCGCCAGGCGTCGGTCGTGCGGTTGGCCGAGGCGGACGCGCGAAGCGAGCGGTTGCGGCTCGACTGCTCGCCGTTGAAGCTGCCGCCGAAGTTGGCCCGGAAGACCCAGTAGTTCCACCGGTCTCTGGTTGCGGCGGTCTTCGTGACGGTCCCGGTGTCAGGCGTCACCGTGATTTTCAGCCGCCGTCCGGCGGACGACTCCGAGACGTAGCGCACCAGCCCCTGCTTGATCAGATCGGCGAGCGCGTTCCGCCGTTCGTCCGACGTCGCCGTGGCGGACGATGCATGGAGGAGCGTCTGCTCGACGCCGGCAAACCTCCCCAATCCGATGAACTTGAGCGTGTATTCGGTGCCGCCGCTGCCGGTCTGCCGCGTCGTCACCAGCAGGTGCACGTCGGCGTCGCGGCGATCGCGCATGTAGTCGACGTAGCTGATTTCCCGCTTCAGGAACGCCTCGTCACAGGCGTAGCTGCAGTCGATGTAGAGACGGACCGGGCCGGGTGTTGGTGCCGCGGGGGTCTGAGCCGCGGCGGGAGCGGCGGCAGCCAGCGCCAGGGCGAAGGACAGCAGGCGGGGGATTCGTAACATACGCAGCTTAGACACCGCCGGTGACGAAATAGTTTGACGAAAGCCTGATCGCGCTGGCCGGGCGTTCATGGCCGACACTAGCCGGCCACATCGACGAGTACTTTCATCACCGGTCCCCCGCCGAGCGCTTCCTCCATGCCGCGCTGAAGAGCCTCGAGCGGGATCGTGCGGCTGACCAACGCGCCGGGCGCAATCGCTCCGGTCGCCACCAGGCGGATCGCTTCTGTCCACGCCGACCGCGTGTAAAGCCGGCTGCCCTGCATCGTCAGTTCGCGGGCGAACATCGCGTGCAGGTTGACCGGCACCGGCTCGGCGTGGATGGCGATGATGCTGACGGTGCCCCACACCCTGACGACATCGGTCACGATCCGCGCCGCTGCCGGATCGCCGCTGACCTCGAAGGCGACGTCCGCGCCGCTGCCGTCCGTCCAGTCGTTGACGGCTCGCACCGCGTCTTCGCCGGGACCAATCGTCTCCAGGCCGAACCGCTCGTTGAGGATCCGCACGCGGTGCGGATTGATCTCGACCACCTTGACGTGCGCGCCGCGCTCGCGGCAGACCAGCGCGATCAGCGAGCCGATTGGCCCGCCGCCGAAAACGGCCACGCGATCGCCGGCCGTGACCTGAGCCCGCCCGACGTCGTGCACCGCGACCGACAGCGGCTCAATCAACGCCGCAATGTCGTCGCCGATCGAGTCCGGCACTTTCAGCAGCCGGTCGGCAGGGACCGCCCAGTACTCCTGCATGCCGCCGGCGACGTCGACACCCAGCACTTTGAGGTGCCGGCACAGGTAGGTCGCGCCGATCAGGCAACTGCTGCAGGTTCCGCAGAACAGCACCGGCTCGACGACGACGCGGTCCCCGGTGGAGAAGCCGGCGCCTGGTGGCGCGCTGGCCACTTCGGCGAATACCTCGTGGCCGATGATCCCGCCCTTCGGTACCCGGTCATCGAGATGGCCCTGGTAAATGTGCAGGTCAGTGCCGCAGATGCCGACGCGGCGGACCCGCAGCAGCGCCTCGGCCGGCCCCGCCTCAGGGACGGCGACCGCGTTGGTCTGGAAAGTGCGATTGCCCTGATACTGCGCGGCTCTCATTCGCTGACCTCTCGGGTTCACGCCGCGGCGCCGGCGGGGTGGTGCATCCCTGAGCCTAGCGTCGTGCGTGACAGGAGAGAGAATAGCGCGGCCGGCGGTTCGCCGCGATCCGACTTGCCGGCGGGAAGGGGAGCGGTAGAATCCTGATGCCGGCCGCGCGCGACCGCGCTCGATGCGGCAACCGAGGAGGGACGGATCATGGCGGGCGCTGAGATCGATGTCCGTGACCAGATTGTCGCGTTCAAGCGCGGTCTCGCGCCGCGCCGCGAGACCCTGCAGCGCGCTTACGGCGAAGTGCGGGACTACGTCCGGCGGGCCGCCGACACCGTCCAGGCCGGCCTCGCCGCCGGGCGGCCGGTCGTGCCGGAACTCGCCTACCGCGACATCCGCGGCAATACCGTCCCCGAGGCCGTCCGCGAGGCGATCCGCAGCACCGGCTGCGCGGTGGTGCGCGGCGTGTTTCCGGTCGGCGTCGCGACGGGATGGTTTGCGCAACTCGGCGAGTATCTCGAAGCGAACCATTACGAAGAACGGGAAGTGGAGAAGCGGAGCCTCGACAAGTACTTTTCCGCGCTCAAGGCGGGGAAGCCGCAGATCTTCAACGTCTACTGGTCCAGGCCGCAGGTCATGGCGCGGCAGGACCCGCGGCTGGCCGAGACGCGGGCGTTTCTCGATCGGCTGTGGAAGTACGAGGGCGTCTTCAATCCCGACCGGCAGTGCACCTATGCCGACCGGGTGCGGCGGCGGCAGCCGGGAGACAAGACGCTGGGATTGTCGCCGCACATGGATGCGGGCACGGTCGAACGCTGGATCGACCCCGGCTATCAGAAGGTCTACGAGCACATCTTTGCCGGTGACTGGCGCGGTTACAATCCGTTCGACGCGACCGATCGGCTCCAGACCCGGGAGATTCCGTCGCCGGCGGTGTGCAGCATGTTCCGCACCTATCAAGGCTGGACGGCGCTGACGCGGCAGGGGCCGGCCGACGGGACGCTGCGGCTCATCCCGATCGCGGCGGGGATTGCCTACGTGCTGCTGCGCGCGCTGCAGGAGGACGTCGACGACGGGGACCTCTGCGGCGCGGCCCCGGGCCGTGCGCTCGGCGTCAGCCCGCAGTGGCATCCCGACTTGATTGCCGGCCTGGTGTCGATCCCGGAAGTGATGCCCGGCGACACCGTCTTCTGGCACACCGATATCTGCCACGCCGTCGGCGATGAACATGCCGGCCGCGAGTACGCCAGCGTCATCTACATCGGCTCCGCGCCCGACTGCGCGAAGAACCGCGCCTATCTGCCGAAGCAACGGCAGGCGTTCCTCGACGGCCGTTCGGCCCCTGACTTTGCCGCGATGGACTTCGAGGTCGACTTCGCCGGCCGGGCGACGGAGGCGGATCTCACCGATCTCGGGCGTGCCCAGATGGGCTGGTGAGGTGAGACGGCCGAGGGGGCGGCGACAGCCATCGCCGCAACCCTGCCCCCCACCAACTAGCGCGGTTGGCCCGCGCACGCGACCGCCCGGGGTGCTCACCGGGGGTCGCGTGGCGGCCATATCGTCGGGGGTTCGAACGCCCCGCGGAGGACGCGCTCCAGTCCAGAACCCTCGTGCCGGACCCGCCCGGCGTGTGCATCGCTTGGCATTCATGCCGGAGTCCAGCGGCGGGAGGTTATGATAGCGCCCGTTCCGTGACTGGTCCGATGGAGAGCCACCGATGATGAACCGCCGCCTGTTCCTGTCGAAGACCGCTGCCGCGACGGCCGGCCTGGCGGCGCTGCCGATAGGCGGCCGCGCGCAGTCGCGTCCGAGCGATACGGTCAACGTTGCCATCGTCGGACTGCGCGGCGACAACACCGGCCATCCGACGTGGACGGCTCGAGGCCGCGGGCAGGATCACTACGAGCACCTGTCGGGCATCCCGAACGTGCGCATCACGCACGTCGTTGACGTCGACGAACGGCACTTCGAGACCTCCCTGCCGGTCGCGAAGAAGCAATGGGGAGGCAATCCCTCAACCGCCACCGACGTGCGCCGCGTGCTCGACGACAAGAACGTCGATGCGGTGACGCTGGCCGTTCCGGATCACTGGCATGCGCTGATGACCCTCTGGGCGTGCCAGGCCGGCAAGGACGTCTACGTCGAGAAGCCGATCAGCCACAACATCGCCGAAGGCCGCCGGATGATCGAGGCCGCGCGACGCTACCAGCGCATCGTCGGCGTCGGCACGCAGCGGCGCAGCAACCCGGTACTGGCGCAGGCGGCGGCGTTTCTTCGCGACGGCGGGCTGGGCACCATCCATTCCGGCCGGACGGTGATCTACCGTCCGCGCGACCCGATTGGCGTCGCGCCGGATCGTCCCGTGCCTGCCGGCGTGCACTACGACCTGTGGCTCGGACCGGCGCCGGCGCGGCCGTTCAACGAGCACCGCTTCCATTACGACTGGCACTGGACCTGGGACTACGGGACCGGCGATCTCGGCAACACCGCCGTCCACTCGCTCGACACCGTTCGCTGGCTGCTCGGAAAGGACGAGCATCCGCGCACCGCCTACTGCAGCGGCGGGCTCTACGAGGCCGGCGCCCCCACCGATCAGGTAACGCCGAACACGCAGCTGGCGACCTACCGCTACGCCGACGGCACCGAGATCCACTGCGAGCTCCGCAACTGGTTCAGCGGGCCGCCCGAGGCCCAGGGGGTCTTCGTCTTCGGCGCCAAAGGCTGGATGAAGGTGCGGGAGAACAGCGCGGAGGTGTTCCTCGGGCCGAAGAACGAGCCAGGGCCGGTGTTCACCGCCGACAGCAACCCCGATCCCGGACAGCGCCACTTCGAGAATTTCATCGCCTGTGTCCGGTCCAGGAAAGCCGAAGACCTGCGCGCGACAGTCGAGGGGGGACACCTCTCGACGACGCTGTGCCACCTGGGCAACATCTCTTACCGGGTCGGCCGGTCGCTGGCCTTCGACGCCGCGACAGAAAATTTCGTCGGCGACGCCGAGGCCGACGCGCTGCTCGGCCGGACGTACCGGGCGCCGTATCTGCTCCCCGGCAAGGCGTAGTCCATTGTCAATGCGCCGCGGCCGCCGTTCAGTGCTTCGCGTGGGCGCCATGGTGGCGCTCTTGTCTCTCGCCGGCGCTCACATCGGCGCACAGGGGAAAGCCGACCGGCCTCCCAACATCGTCATCATCCTCGCCGACGACCTCGGCTATGGCGACCTGCGCAGCTACAACGCGGCCTCGAAGGTGGCCACCGTCGAGATCGACCGGCTGGCGGCGCAGGGCATGCGTTTCACCGATGCGCATTCGCCGTCGGCCGTGTGCACGCCGACCCGCTACGGTTTGCTGACCGGACGCTATGCGTGGCGATCGAAGCTCAAGAAGAGCGTCCTCAACGGGTACTCGCCGCTGCTGATCGAACCCGGGCGCCCGACGTTCGCCTCGTTCCTCAAGGCGCGCGGCTACGCCACGGCGGCGATCGGCAAATGGCATCTGGGTCTTGGGACGGCAGAGCCGGTCGATTTCAGCCGGCCGCTCGAGCCGGGGCCGGCGAGCGTCGGGTTCGACTACTTCTTCGGCATTCCCGCGTCCCTCGACATGCCGCCGTACGTGTTCGTCGAGAACACGGCGGTGACGGCAGCGCCGACGGGAACGATCGCGGCCAGCGAGATGCGTCGCCGAGGGGGCGGCGGATACTGGCGCGAAGGACCGATCGCACCCGGCTTCACGCACGAAGGCGTGCTGCCGGCGGTGACCGACAAGGCGGTCGCGTTCATCGCGAAGCAATCACCCGCCAGGCCGTTCCTGTTGTATCTGCCGCTGACCGCGCCGCACACGCCGTGGATGCCGACCGCGCCGTTCCGGGGCGCGAGCGGGGCCGGGTATTACGGCGACTTCGTCGCCCAGGTCGACGCCGCGGTCGGACGCGTGCTGCAGGCGCTCGACGCGGCGAAGGTCAGCGATCGGACGCTGCTCTTTTTCACGAGCGACAACGGCGCGCACTGGCTGCCGTCGGATATCGAGCAGTGGGGACACCGCGCCAACGGTCCGCTGCGCGGTCAGAAGGCCGACATCTACGAAGGCGGCCACCGGATTCCCTTCGTCGTCCGCTGGCCGGGCAAGGTGAAGGCAGGCAGCACCAGCACCGCGCTGGTCAGCCTGACCGATGTGTTCGCGACAGTGGCCGCCGTGCTCGGCGAGCCGCTGCCGGCCGACGCGGCCGAGGACAGCGTCAGTGTTCTGCCCACGCTGCTCGGCGCCGGCAACGGGGCCGCGGCCCGCGACGCCATCGTCCACCATTCCAACGCCGGCATGTTCGCCGTCCGCCAGGGGCCGTGGAAGCTGGCGCTCGGGCTCGGCTCGGGCGGGTTCAGCGAGCCGCGCACGGTCGAGCCGGAGCCAGGCGAAGCCGAGGGACAGCTCTACAATCTCGATGACGATCCCGCGGAGCAGCACAACCGCTGGCTGGACAAGCCGGACGTCGTGCGGCGGCTGACCGCGCTGCTCGAGCGATATCAGGCGGCGGGGCGGAGCCGGTGAGATGAGTCGCGTCCGGCTCGCTGGCAACCATCCGGATGGATAGCGAGACGAGAGTGCTGGCCGCCGCGATCGAGGCGGCGCCGGGATTGGTCGTCGTGCTCACCGGCGCGGGGATCAGCGTCGCGAGCGGCATTCCGACCTTCCGCGGCAGCGACCCGGGCGCGATCTGGGCCAGGGACATCACCGAGCTGGCGACGCGGCGCTATTTCACCGCCGACCCGGTTGGCGCGTGGCGCTGGTACCGCGACCGCTTTCTCGGCGTCCTCGCGGCCCGTCCGAACCAGGCCCACCAGGCGCTCGTCACGCTCGAGCATTGGCAGGCGCGCCGCCGCCGCGAGTTCCTGCTGGTGACCCAGAACATCGACACCCTCCACGAGCGCGCTGGCTCGGTCCGCGTCGTGAAAGTACACGGCTCCGCCGATCGGTGCCGCTGCGCGGATCCGGACTGCCGGCTCGGAGCGGTCGAATCGATTGCGCTCGACGCCGTTGATTTCGCCGAGTTCGATCGGCATCCCCGGGTCGACGCGATTCCGGCGTGCCCGGCCTGCGGGACGATGGTGCGCCCGCATGTGTTGTGGTTCGACGAGCTCTATGTCAGCCACGCCGACTACGAATGGCATGTCGTCGACGCGGCCGCGTCACGCATCGGGCTGTTGATCTGCGTCGGGACGTCGCTGGCCGTCGGCGTCACCTCGTTTCTGCAGTCCGCCGCCGCCGCCGCGGCGGCGCCGATCATCCTCGTCGATCCCGGCGAGCGTCCCCGCGATGCCCATCCGTCGATGGTCCATCTACGGGCCCGGGCCGAGGAGATTCTGCCCGCGGCCTGTGCGCTTCTCGACGACAGCGCCTGAGACCTTTCGCGGGATGCCAACCGCGGCGCCGGCCCCGGCCGGACAACCTCCCGGCCTCGTCATCCCTCGTCGTCCGCCCGACCGCGGCAGCGAACGCTATGAGGCAACACGTCAACCGAGTACACTGCTCGACGGGTTACGTCTTGCGTATGATCTCCAGGGCTTACGGCCTCGCTGTCCTCGTGACGCTGGCGAGCGTGGTGGTGACGCGGGTCACCTGGCCGGTCTTCTCAGCCGCGCCGTTCGCGCCGGCATTCGCCGCGGTGGCGGTGGCGACCCATTGGGGCGGCGGCCGGGCCGGTCTGCTCGCGATCGTGCTCGCGGCCGCCGGCATGGGGCTCGCCTTTCCCGCGCCCGCCGGCCTCCCCTGGAATCCCACCACGCTCGCGGTGTTTGCCGCGGTCGCCATCATCGGCAGCCGCCTGATTGACGGCCGGAACCGGGCCACCGCGGCCCTCCGTGCGAGCGAGGCGGAACTGCGCGCCACGCTCGACAGCGTCCGCGCCTCGGAGGAGAAAGTGCGCCGCGCCCAGAAGATGGAGGCGGTCGGCCAGCTCGCCGCCGGGGTCGCGCACAATTTCAACAACCTGCTCCAGGTGACGATGGGCTACGCCGACATGCTCCTCGACGAGTCCGAGGACGCCATGGTGCGGTCGGCGGCGGCGGAGATCCGCGGCGCGACCGAGCGCGGCGCCGCGTTGACCCGGCAGCTGCTGGCGTTCGGACGCAAGCATGATCCGCGCGTCGCCCGGATCGAGCTTGGCGCGACGATTGCCGCCCTCGGCGACATGCTGACGCGCGTGATCCGCGAGGACATCGAGCTCACAACCGACCTGGACGAGGCGGGCGCGGTCCTGATCGATCCGTCCGACCTCGAGCAGGTCATCTTCACCCTGGTGATGAACGCCCGGGATGCGCTGCCGCGCGGCGGCACGATCGACGTGCTCCTGGACAAGATCACCGTCGACGCCACCACCGCCCGCGGCGAGCAGGCGGCCGCGGCCGGCGAATATCTCAGGCTTCGCGTCTGCGACAACGGCGTCGGCATGAGCGCCGAGGTCCAGGCGCACCTCTTCGAACCGTTCTTCACGACGAAAGAGGTCGGCGAGGGAACCGGGTTGGGCCTCGCCTTCGTGCAGGGCGTCGCGCGCCACGCCGGCGGTTTCGTGACCGTCGACACCGGGCCGGAGCAGGGGACGACGGTGTCGATATATCTGCCGCCGTACGACGGGCCGGCCGGCATCTCGCCCGCCGCGTCGGCGCCGGAAGAGGTCGCGCCGCCGGCACCGGCAACCATTCTGGTCGTCGAGGATGAGGACTCGGTCAGGAACATCGCGGTCCGGGTGCTCGAACGGGCCGGCTACACCGTCCTCGCCACCTCCACCCCCGCCGAGGCGTCCGCGGTCTTCGAGGCCGAGCAGGCGCGAATCGACCTGCTGCTGACCGACATCGTCATGCCCGGGATGCACGGCCCGGAGCTCGCCGAGCGCCTGACCGCCCAGCGTCCCGGCCTGCAGGTGGTGTTCGTTTCAGGCTACAGCGACGGCGTGCCCGGTTCTGCCGTGGACGCCACGGGAGTTTCGTTCCTGCCCAAGCCCTTCACCGGGGCGGCGCTCATCGCCGCCGTCCAGAAGGCGCTGCTGACAGCGATCGCGGCCAGGTAAACCGCCTATCGTAGGATTCACACACATGCACAATTGGGATCGAGGAGGAATCATGTTTGCTCGAGTCGCAGTCGGCGCCGTGTTGATGCTCGGGGCGGCGGGGTATTCGGGAACGCTCGCGCAGTCGCGCACCGCGTCCGATGCGCTGCTCGGCCGATGGGATCTCGTCGTCCAGCGCGGCGCGCAGACGTCGCCGTCGTGGCTCGAGGTCGAACGGTCCGGCACCGCCACCCTGGTCGGGCAGTTCGTCGGGTCGGGCGGCAGCGCGCGGCCGATCGCCAAGATCGCGTTCACCGACGGCACCTTCCGCTTCGCCATCCCTCCGCAGTGGGATGCCAATCCCAACGACATCACGTTCGAGGGACGGCTCGACGGCGACCGCATCAGCGGTTCGATGACGATGGGGGACGGGCAGAAGTCGACCTGGTCGGGGACGCGGGCACCCTCGCTGCGGCGCACGGGAAAGCCGGCCTGGGGCGAGCCGATCACGCTCTTCAACGGCAAATCACTCGACGGCTGGCAGCCGATTGGCGGCCGCGACAGCCAGTGGCAAGCGGTCGGCGGCAACCTGCAGAACGCGAAGAGCGGCGCCAATCTCGTCACGGTACGGAAATTCGACGACTTCAAGCTGCACCTCGAGTTCCGCGTGCCCAAGGACGCCAACAGCGGGGTCTACCTGCGGGGCCGCTACGAACTCCAGGTCGACGACGCCGCCGGCCTCGAGCCGTCGTCGCATCACCTTGGCGGCCTCTACGGCTTCATCGCGCCGAGCGAGAGCGTCGCCAAAGCCGCCGGCGAGTGGCAATCGATGGATGTCACGCTCGTCGGCCGGATGCTCACCTACGAGCTCAACGGCACGACCGTCATCTGCAACCGCGAGATTCCCGGCATCACCGGCGGCGCGCTCGACAGCGTCGAAGCCGACCCCGGGCCGCTGCTCCTGCAGGGCGATCACGGTCCGGTCGACTACCGCAACATCGTGATCACGCCCGCCAAGAGCGCGCGCTAGCAGGTCTTCGGGCGACGTGACGGGGATGAGTTGGGACTTCGGCGCTTTCGGATGGCACATCACGCTCCTCCCCGGTCATGACGCGCCTGATCGCGTCGACCATCAGGGAGGAGCGCGTACGAAGGGCTGCCGGACACGTAGCGCTCGAGGCGCACGTGCACGGCGAGTCCTTACTTGGACTCCAAGTAGCGATTCGGGACGCTGGCCCCCCAGGTCTTCAGCTGGCGCGCCCAGGTGCCGAGGTTGTCCTTCGTGACTCGGACGACCTCCATCGGCGGGATGATCGTCGGCACGTCCTGCTTGAGGTACACCTTGTCGACGATGCGCTGGACCGAGACGTAGCCCCAGTTGTAGGTCGGCAGTGCGAGCAGGACCGGGGCCAGTCCGTTCTCGACGAAGGCGAGTTGCGCCGGCAGCGCATTGACGGCGACGACCTGGACCTTCTGTGGATCGAGCTCCTTCATCAGCCGTGGCGTGAACAGCGCCCACCCGCCGATCATCGCCCACCCCTGGATTTGCGGGTTGGCCTTCTGGGCGCTGATCACCGCTTCGGCCGCCTCCCTGGCGGTTTCTGAATTGTTGAAGGTCCCGACGATCCTGATGCCCGGATTGAGCGCGGCTTCCTTCCTGACGCCGTCGACGCGCTTGCGCAGATTGGTCGCGTCCGCGTTGCCGCCGAGGATCGCCACCGCCCCCTTTTTATGCAGCTCGGCAGCGAGTTCACGCATCACCGACCGCCCGAGCTGCTCATCGTCCACCCCGTAGAACGCGAAGCGCTTCGACTCGGCCGCGTCGCTGTCGAAGGTCATCACCGGCACCCCCTGATCGACAGCGGCGTTGATGGCAGCGGTGACCTTGCTGGCGTCGGAACAGGAAATCAGGATGGCGCTGGCGCGGTCCGTGACGGCCTGTGCGATGGCCACCGCCTGCATCTGTGCGTCTTCGTAGTCCGGCGTCATCCAGACGATCTGGATCGGCACACCGTGCTTCTCCGCCAGCTCGCTGGCAGCCGTTTCAGCCCCCTTGCGTGCCAACACGAAGACCGGGTTGGTCGTGCTCTTCGCGATCATCGCGATCCTCAGCCCCTGGGCACGCGCTGACCCGGAGGTGGTCGCCGGCGCGCCGGGCTGCTCGCCACGGCAGCCACCCAGCCAGCCCGCCAGCAGCATCAGGATCAGCGCCGTCGTTACTCTGGTCTTCATGTCTGCCTCCTGTGAACCGCGGTTCCCGCTGTTATAGCGCTCTTCGGTCCGTCTGGCTGAGAGTTTGTGCGGCGCCCTGATGGGACTTGCCGATTGCGGGATTTCCCGGACATGCGGGCCCTGGAGGAGTCCGAGCACCTTCTGGTCCGGGCGGACCTGCTGACTCAGCTCCAGAAGGTCACGGAGTGCCTCCGGGGCCTGGCGCGCCGAGCAGGGGGCCGTCTCGGCCCGCTCGGCCTACATGCCCTTGACGTTTGCGTGGGGGAGGCGTTCCAGTTCGATTGGAGCGAAGAGGGCCTCGTCATCGGCGTGCTCTGGCGGAAGGTGCAGCTGGCGCACATGAAGCTCTGTGCGTCCCGCGCCTTCGGCTCGTGGCCTATCCCAGCCAAGGCCAGAACGGCCGCATCGAGAAGGGCGGGCAGGATGCGCGTCGCCGGATCTGGCAGGAGGCCGAGCGTCCGGTTGCGGCGCGTCCCAGGCCGCGCGGCACTGCCCTGCCAGCCAGGCATGAGGGTGTCGACGACAGAGCTTGACCAGTGAGAGAATCACCGCCTGCCGGCGGCAAATCCACCGGCTTGAGCCCTGGTCAATTTTCAACGAGCACAGGTGGTCAGTTTTCGGCGAGCGTCAACATCGTACGCCTTCTGTGAGCGAGCGCCTTGCTCCGAAGAGAAGAACGTTACCGCAACCGAGACTCGTCGGCTTCCCTCCACCACCCGGGCAGCGTGCCTAGAAGACGAGGCGGAAACCCAGCCGGAACTGCCGCTCGTCGATGCCTTCTCGCGCGAAGTCCTGCACGCCGGTGATCGTCATGAAGTCCTCGCCGTCGCCGACGTAGTTGTCGGGGATCCCGAGGTGTGGCGTGTTCGTGAAGTTGAACGCCTCCGCGCGGAACTGCAGCTTGACCTTCGAAGCGATGGGGAACTCCCGCGTGACCCCGAAGTCCCAGTTGAAGGCACCAGGCGCGCGCAGGATGTTGTAGCCGGTGTTGCCGAACCGCGCTTCGTTCACGTCGGCAAACGACGACGGATCGTAGTACGGCTTGCTGCCGCCGACTCCACCGAGCTTGACGACGGGCTT
>JANMWI010000019.1:0-59269 GCA_031393955.1 Acidobacteriota bacterium | reverse complement strand
GCCGGCCGCCACGCCCGCCACCCCAGCCACCCCGGCGACCGCGGCCACGCCAGCCACGCCGGCGACGGCCGCGACACCCGCCGCAGCGCCCGCTCCGGCCGCGCCGGCGGCCGGCGCCCCGCCAATCGCCGCGGACTGGGAAAAGCAGAATGCTGCGACGCTGGACAATCCGGCGCTCCGCAAGGGCCTCCGGCTGCTGTGGTTTTCGACCGGCAAGGACGATGGCCTGATCGCCACCTCGAAGGCCACGGTCGAGCTGCTACAGAAGCACGGCCTCAACGCGTCGTTCAAGGAGAGCCCGGGCGGGCACACCTGGATCAACTGGCGGAACTACCTGAACGAATTCGTGCCGCAGCTGTTTCAGTAGCGGCGGTCAGCGCTGGACGCTGATCTCGAGCTGCACATCTCCGCGGCAGGGCGCCTCCGCGGCTGCATGCAGCGTGTAGGCGCCCGCTTTTTCGTACGCGTGCGTGGCACGCATCGGCAGCGTGCCTTCGAGCCGCTGCCGGCTGCCGTCGCCGAAGTCGAGGATGACGGCGCAGTCGCCGCGCCCGTCGACGGTGGCGGCAATCTCGGGGCGCTCGGTCGAGGCACCGGCCGCGACCGTGACTTTCCAGATGCCGCGCTTGATGGCGCGGACGTCGAGCCTGGCGCGGGCGCTGCCCTCGCAGGGCGCCTCCGGCGTCGCGACCAGCAGGTATTCGTTGTCGGCCTGATAGGCGTGCCGGAAGCGGTCGGGCAGATCGGCGGCGCGGCGCTCGGTGGTGCCGTCGCCGAAGTCGACCGTGTACCCGCAGCGGCCGGTCCCGAGCAGCGAGATGATCATCCCGCCGCCCTCCTCTTCGGGCGCCGGGCTGAACTCGATCCGGGTGATGCGCGCTGCCTGGGCGTCTGCCGCGCGCGGCGCGGCGCCGGCCACCAGCGTCCCCACCACCATCGTCAGCACTACGCGTGAGCTCAGCCGTCGTGTCATCCGCCGCATGCGTCCGCCTCCATGGCCGCCGGCCGGCAGTCCTTCCTCGAATCTACTTGAGATCTACTTCACGGTCGAGGACGGCGTCAGCCCCATGTTGTAGAGCATGAAGGCGTAGACGTCGGCGATGGTTTCGAGCGCCTTGGTCAGACTGCTGGCGCCATGCCCCGACTTGGTCTCGATGCGGATCAGCACCGGGCTCTCGGGACTGGCGAGCGCCTGCAGGGTCGCGGCGTACTTGAACGAGTGCGCCGGGACGACCCGGTCGTCATGGTCGGCGGTGGTGATGAGCGTCGCCGGATACCGGACCCCGGGTTTGATGTTGTGGAGCGGCGAGTAGGCATAGAGCGCCTTGAAGTCATCAGGGTCGTCGCTCGACCCGTAGTCGGCGATCCAGTTCCAGCCGATGGTGAATTTCTGGAAGCGGAGCATGTCCATCACGCCAACCTGCGGAATCGCGACCCGGAACAGGTCTGGCCGCTGGTTGATCACCGCCCCGACGAGCAGGCCGCCATTCGAGCCGCCAAGGGCCGCCAGCCGGGCCGGTGATGTATAGCGGTTCGCGATCAGCCACTCCGCCGCCGCGATGAAGTCGTCGAAGACGGTCTGCTTCTTGAGCCTCATGCCGGCCTGGTGCCACTGCTCGCCGTATTCCCCGCCGCCCCTGATGTTGGCGAGCGCGTAGACGACGCCCTGCTCGAGCAGCGCCAGCCGGGCGGCGCTGAAGGTCGGGGACTCGACGATATTGAATCCGCCGTAGCCGTAGAGCAGGGTGGGGTTGCTGCCGTCGAGCACGAGCCCCTTGCGATGGACCAGGAACATCGGCACTTTCGTGCCGTCCTTGCCCGGATAGAAGACCTGCTTCGTCTCGTAGCCGTCGGGGTCGTAGCCCGGCACCTCGGCGCGCCGGAACGTGGTGCTGGTCCCGCTGGCGATGTCGTACTTGTAGATCGCTGGCGGAACGCTCAGCGAATTGAAGGTGTAGAACACCACGCGGTCGCCGGGTTCACCGTCGAAGCCCCCCGCCACGCCGGGACCGGGCAGCGGGATGTCGCGCGGCTGCGACCCGTCCAGATCGTAGACCGCGGCGCTGGTCGCGACGTCCTTGAGATAGGTCGCAAACAGGCGGCCGCCCGCGGTCTGAGCGCTCTGCAGCGGCTCGGGGCGCTCGGCGAGCACCGTCGTCCAGTGGCTCTCGCCGGGCTGTTTCGGATCGATCAGGACGACGCGGCCGTTCGGCGCCTGGTGATTGGTCTGGATGAGCAGCTTGCCCCCGACATGATCGATCACTCGATAAGAATCGTCGGTAATCGAGGCGATGAGCGGTACGAAGTCCGTCTGATTCGACGTGGTGTCGCGGACCGAGAGCGCGTTGCCGTCCTTGCCCTGGCCGCGGTCCGACGTGCTCATCGTCAGGAACCGCTCGTCTTCTGTCGCGGTGACGACGTGGAAGCGCTGCGGATGAGCGGCGTCCTCGAAGACGCGGCGGTCGTCGGACTGCGCCGTGCCGAGGCGATGAAAGAACACCTGATGGTTCTGGTTGAGCGCGGCCTTCTCGTGGCCCGGCTCTGGCGCCGGATAGCGGCTGTAGTAGAACCCGCTCTTCTGCCAGGCCACCGCCGATACCTTCACCCAGTGCAGATCGTCGTCCAGCGTCCGTCGGCTCGCCACCTCCATGACGCGGAAGTCCTGCCAGTCCGAGCCGCTGCGCGAGATGCCGTAGACGGCGTAGCGCGCATCCGTCGACGGTGCGAAGGCGGACAGCCGCACGGTTCCGTCCTCCGACCAGGTATTCGGATCGATGAGCACGCCCGGCTCGCCGTCGAGCCCCTGCTGGACATACAGCACACTCTGGTTCTGGAGGCCGCTGTTCCTGGTGAAGAAGTAGTACGGCCCCTTGTGGGTGGGAACCCCATACCTGGCATAGTCGTTCAGCGTCTTGACGCGCGCCTGGAGCTGGCGTCTGAACGGGATGCGCTCGAGATAGGGGAACGTGATCCGGTTCTCGGCCTCGACCCACGCCGCCGTCTCGGCCGACGTGTCTTCCTCGAGCCATCGATACGGATCCGCCACCTTGACGCCATGGTAGGTCTCGGTCTGCTCGACCTTGCGGGTCGGTGGGTAGTCGATCCGCTGAGCGGCCGCCGCGGCGCCGAGGCAGACCACGCCGGCTATCGCGAGTGCCTTCGTCGACTGTTGATGCATGCGCTGCTCCTTGAGGCCGAGCCTCACACATCGGCGCGCGGCTCGAAGAGGCGGACTCGCCGCACCAGGATGTCCGTCAGCCACAGGCCGAGCGACAGCACCAGCAGCTGCGGCCAGACCGGATGCCGTTCGGTGCGCCGATCACCGCCGCCGCCGGCGAGCGCCTCGGGACCCGGCCGGAACGAGCCGCCGGTCGCGGCCGCGAGCGCCCGCAGACCATCGTCGTCCGGGGGGCGCAGCCGGTATTCGGCCGCCGGATCGGGCAGCACGACGCGCGACGCCACCTCCCTCGCCTGAGGATCGTCCTTTGCCAGGCTGATGGCAAGCGGCTCCTTCGCGGCCGCCAGGACCGACGCCTCGTAGCGACCAGGGGCGACCTGGCGCAGCGGCACCGCCTGCTCAGGTGCGCTGCCGGCGCGGACGCGGACAGCGGGGCGCAGCAGATCGCGGCGGCGGCCGGCGCCGTCGCGTGCCTCGAGCGCAATCGCGACCGTCCGCGCATCGCCGTGGATCGGCCCCGGCGTGACGGTCAGCGCCGCGGCGGCCGGCCGTCGCCGTTCGAGGGCCCGGACGACGGCGCTGAAGAACGGGCCGTAGCCGCGCCACCTGACCCAGTCCGCGGCCCAGCGGTCCTTGACGTCCGACGCGAACACCGCCGACCGTCCCAGACCGATTGGCCAGAATGCCAGCAGCGGATCGCCGTCGTCGGTCGCGACCAGCTCCAGCGCCGAGTCCTTGAGGACCGTCGCGGTCCGCCCCTTGAGCGCCGGCATGCCGGCGAGGTCGAGTCCGCGGAGGAACGCCGGCGTCTTGACGACGGCGGTGATCGGCTTCTCGTCGAACGCCGGCGTCGCCGCGTTCCGCGCTTCTTTGACGAAAATCTGCGGCAGCTCCTTGGCATCGAGCACCTGGTAGGTGCGGCCCTTGCCCCATTTGGCGATGTTCCGCAGCAGATCCGGGTCGGCCGACGGCCCCACCGCGATCGTCGAGACGGTAATCCGCGCCGCGACCATCTTCGCGACCAGCCCTTCGTAATCGTCGGGGTACGAGCGGCCGTCCGACAGCAGCAGGACGTGTTTGGCGCGGGCCTTGGCGGTGCGCAGTGCCAGGTATGCCTGTTCGACGGCCGGAAAGATCAGCGTGTGACCGCCGGGCTCGATGGACGCGATCTTCTGCCGGATGCCGTCGCGGTTCTGGCCGACGTTGCGGAGCGGGATGTCCCAGGCAAACTGATCGTTGAAGGTCAGCACGCCGAGCGACTGCTCGTCGGTCATGACGTCGACGGCCGCCTGGGCGGCCGCCTTGCAGAGGTCCATCGAGGTGCCGGCCATGCTCCACGAGCGATCGAGCACGAGAATCAGGGCGACTTCCGGTTCGTCCTTGCGCTCGAAGGTCACCGGTGTGAGCCGTTCGATCGGTGAATCGCGATAGCCGTTCTCGCCGAAGACCGCCTCGCCGCCGGCGACGAGCAGTCCGCCGCCTTGTTCGACCCAGCCGGACAGCGCCGACAGCGCCGGCCCGCTCATCGCGGCGCGCGGCACGTCGCTCAGGACGACGACATCGTAGGGATCGAGCCCGCTGGCGGTGGCGGGCATCGCGGCCGGCGGCCGGACGGTGACCTGAAAGCCGGAGCGGGTCAGCGCGCCCGACAGGTAGCGGGCGCTGGCCGGCGTGCCCTCGACGTAAAGCACCTCGGTGGGCGGGTCGGCCCACATGCCGCGCGCGAGCGTGTTGTTGTCGGCCAGCACATCCGCCGCCGCCTTCACGCTCGCCTCGAGGAGGTGCGCGCCGGCCGTCTCGAGCACCGCGGTCAGGGAGACGGTCGTGATCCCTTTGCCGAGCGCCATGGTCCGGGTGGCGATCGCGCGGCCATCGGCGCGCAGTTCGACAACGGCCTGGCCGCCGCGCTGACTGCCAATAGTGATGGCGGCGGCAAACGGCGCTCCGGCGGCCGCGCGCTCCGGCAGATCGAAGCTGTCGACCCAGGTGTCGCCCAGCGCACGAACGGCGAGGGGTTCAACCGACACGGGAATGCGGGCGTCGATCAGCCGGGCGAGCGCGGCGTCGGTGCTGCCGGTGGTGGCGCGGCCGTCGCTGAACAGCACGATGCGCCGGACGTAGCCAGGGACGAGCTCGGCGCGGGCGGCATCGAGGGCCGCCTCGAGGCTGGTGCCGCGGCGGTCGACGAGCGCCGCGGCCGCTGCGGGCTCGCTCTGCGCGAGTTGTCGCAACGCCGCGGTACTCGTCAGCACCGCCGTGGTCGCCCCGAAGGCGACGACGGCCGAACGAGCCGGGCGGACGCTGCCATTGAGGGCGTCGATCCTGGCCGCGGCGGCTTCAATGGCGGCGCTCGACACGCTGTGCGAAACGTCGACGGCGTAGACGATCGACTGCTGCGACGAGCTGCTGGCGACGATCGGTCTGGCAATCGCCGCGGCCAGTGCCGCGAGCAGCAGCGATCGCACGGCGGCCTGCAGCCATTGCTGCCGGCGGTTGAACGTCGTCCGCCCGACCAGCAGGCCGAGCCACACGAGCGGCAGCGCCAACAGCAGCCACAGCGCCGCGGGATGGGTCCAGGTCACCATTCAATGTGTCCGAGCTGACAGCTGAGAGCCGATAGCTGCTGAGAGCTGACGGCTGATAGCTGATAGCAGCTGACAGCTGAGAGCTGAGAGCTGACAGCTGACAGCTGATGAGTCATACAGTGACCCGCCGCAGCCATGTCCACCACTCGCCGAACACCAGGAGGAAGGCGGCGGCGGCGAGGTAGATCCACCAGGCCTGCTCGGAGGCGCCGGCCGTCACCGGGCGCGCCTGATCGCCGCGGCCGAGCGTCGTCCGGGCCGTGTTCGAGACCTGCGGATCGGCGACATTCACCGCCACCGTGCTCCGCGCTCCACCCGCCTCCGCCACGTAGAGGCCCGGCAGACGGAGGATCGCCAGGGCTGCGCCGGGGACGCGGGCGAGCGGCACCGGTTTTCCGGTCGGATCGGTGACCTGACCGGTCGTCGGCGTGAACAACGCGAGCCCGGGCGGCTGCGACGGCCGCGCGTCGGGGCGGACGAGCCACTCGACGGCGTTGCCCATCAGGATCGGAAAGCCGGGGGCCGAGGCGAGGTTCGATTCATCCGGGCCAAAGGTCAGCAGGACCAGCCGCCGCGTGCCGGTCTCGCTCACATAGACGAGCGGCGTGCCACGCTCCGATCGCGCAAGCGGCGTCAGCCCCTCCCCCCCATACGGACGCGCCGCCTCGATTTTGAACGTCAGCGGGTCGACGCCGCGTACGACCGGATGATCCAGCGTCGTCTCCCATCGCGGCCGCGGCTCTGTCGTGGCGTCCCAGGCGCGTTCGGGGCCGCGCGGTCCTGGCGGCGCCAGCCACGGCGTCTCGGCCGGCGGCGCGACGTAGATCGCGGCGGTGTCGGGCGGAGCGGACGGCGCCCATCGGTCGAAGATGATCAGGTCCGGCGCCGGCGGCCTGGCGGCCCGGTCGTCGACCGCCATTCCGTACCGCGCCGGATCCGTGAAGGTCGGCGCGAGATCCGGATCGCCGGCGAGCAGCGGCCGCAGCCACGCGGTCTGCTGCCCGACGACGGTCACGCGCACCGGCCGGGACCGCGCCATCCACGCAAACGCGTCGTCGTCTATGTCCAGTGCATTCCCGGCGGCCTCGACCCTGGCGTGCAGGGCGGCGTCGCCGCCACGCGCGAGCGGCAGCACCTGGCGCAGCGATTCGCCGGCCGCCATCGCGATCCGCCGGTCGTAGACGGCCGCCCCGCCGCGCAGGACGACGACGTGGACGGTCTGCGGTGCGGGGCCGAAGTTTCCGACTTCGAGGTAGGCATCCGCGGCGTTCGCGGGGACGGCCGAGGGACGGACGTCGAACGCGGTGATGCCGGCGTTGGCCGCCGCCTCGAAGACGGAATGCACGACCACGCCGGGCGGCAGCCGGCGCTGTACGGCGCCGTCGGTGATGAAATGGACGGCGCCGCTACCGGCCAGCGCCGGCCATGCGGCGGGATCGCCCCCCGCCGGCGCGGCGCGATCGAGTGCCGCGTCGAGCCGCGTCGTGTCGGTGGTCGGCCCTTCGATCAGCCCGTCGGCGGTCGTGGCGATCGCCACCGGGTTGTCGGACTCGGCGGCGACGGTCCGGCGCGCCTGGGCGACGGCGCGCTTCCAGCGTGATTCGCCGCTGCGGGTTAGCGTGCGCATCGACCACGACGAGTCGAGGACGATCAGCACGCGGCCGCGCGCCGCCGACGGCGCGGCCGAGCGCGGCGCCGGACGGGCGATCGCGAGCGCCAGCGCGGCGGCAATCGCGGCGGTCAGGATCAGCGAGACCGCCCGCCGGATGCGCTCCCAGAGCGTCAGCGCGCGCGGCGCGTCGAGGACCCGCTGCCAGATGAGCAGCGAGGCGATGAGCAGGCGCGGCGGCCGAAGCCGGCGCATGAACAGCCACGCCGCCAGCGCCGCGGCGGCCGCGGCGAAGCTCCACGCCGCCCACGCCGACAGCGCGCCGAACGTCATGCGAGAAACCGTCCCTGGCGGAAGGCCTTCAGGATGACGTCCTCGAACGGCTGCTCGGCGTCGGCGCGGACGTAGCCGATCCCGTAGCGGCCGCAGAAGTGCTCGAGCTGGGTCGCATGCG
The DNA here is from genome assembly GCA_031393955.1 of Acidobacteriota bacterium. Taxonomy (GTDB): domain Bacteria; phylum Acidobacteriota; class Vicinamibacteria; order Vicinamibacterales; family 2-12-FULL-66-21; genus JALZOC01. The sequence continues at coordinate 51,443 of JANMWI010000019.1, read as the reverse complement.
CCTGCCACGCCGCCTGGTACGCGGCCGCCAGCCGCGGCGTGATCTCGACCGCCCGCAGGTCGCCGGTCTCGGCGTCGACGAACTGCACCTCGCCGAACGCGCCGGCCTCGCGGTCGTGCGCCGAGGCGATGTGCACGACGAGCACGTCATGGCCCAGGGTGCGCAGGATCTTGAGTCCGGCCTCGAATCCGCCCGGGTCCAGGAAGTCGGAGATGATCACGGTCAGGCCGATCTGCCGCGGCCGGGAAGCGAAATCCTTGAAGGCCTGGCGCAGATTGGTCGGGCCGGCGGCCTCCAGCCGCTCGAGCGTCTCGAAGACGCGGAAGATGCGCCCCTTGCCGCGGCCCGGGGAGCTCTCCGGACGGAGGGTCCGGCCGAACGGCACGATCGTCAGGCGATCGAGGTGGGCCAGGCCGATGTAGCAGAGCGCCGCAGCGATGCGCCGTGCCAGGTCGAACTTGGCCGGCTCGGCCATCGAGCGGCTGGCATCCACCATCAGATAGATTGGCAGGTCGCGCTCTTCATCGAACAGCCGCAGCAGTAGCCGGTTCAGCCGCTTGTACGCCTTCCAGTCGATGTGGCGGAAGTCGTCGCCGGGGGCGTAGGGCCGGTGGTCGGCGAATTCGAGGCCGCGGCCGCGCTTCGGGGTGAGGCGGTCGGCGCGGTTCTGGCCCGCGAAGGCGCGCTTCGAGACCACGCGCAGGTACTCGAGCTTCTTGAGGAAGTCGTCTTCGAACCGCAGCGCCATGGCAGGAGCTAGCCGGGCCGCGTCACTCGGTGGCCACGCCGGCGATCAGTTCGGCGACGATCGCGTCGGTGTTCACCTCGTCCGCTTCGCCCTCGAAGTTGAGGAGAATCCGATGCCGCAGCGCCGGCAGCGCCACGGCGCGCACGTCATCGATGGCGACGAACGCCTGGCCGCGATTGAGCGCCTGGATCTTCGCCGCCAGGACGATCGCCTGGGCGGAGCGCGGGCTGGCGCCGTAGCGGACGTAGCGCTTGACGAGCGGCGTGGCGTAGGGGGAGGCCGGATGCGAGCCGAGCGCGAGCCGGATCGCGTACGCCTGAACCGGCCGGGCGATCGGCACCGCGCGGCCGACGTGCCGCATCTCCAGGATCTCGGCGCCGTCGACGACCCGCGTCACCGCCGGGCCCGCATCGCGAGTGGTGCGATCGATGATGTCGTGCATCGCCGCTTCCGTCGGGTACTGCACCTTCAGCTTGAAGAAGAAGCGATCGAGCTGCGCTTCCGGCAGCGGGTAGGTGCCTTCCATCTCGAGCGGATTCTGCGTGGCGAGCACGAGGAACGGCTGCTCGAGGCGGTAGGTGGTCTTGCCGACCGACACGCTGACGTCCTGCATCGCTTCGAGCAGCGCCGACTGGGTCTTCGGCGTGGCGCGGTTGATCTCGTCGGCGAGCACGACGTTGGCGAAGATCGGGCCTGGCTGGAACTCGAAGAACGTCCCGCCGTGCGAGTGCTCCTGGATGATGTTGGTGCCGACGATGTCGGCCGGCATCAGGTCGGGGGTGAACTGGATGCGCGAGAACGTCAGGTGGAGGACGTCGGCGAGAGTGTGCACGAGGCTGGTCTTGCCGACCCCCGGGATGCCCTCGAGCAGCACGTGCCCGCCGGCCAGCAGGCTGGTGACGGTCAGGTTCACGACTTCTTCGTGGCCGACGATCCGGCGGCCGACTTCCTGGGTGATGCGCAGAAAGCGGTCCCGGAACTGCTCGATCGAACGCTCGACGGCGATGGATGTCGTCATTGTTTGCGGATGAAGTAGGACTGGACCGCCGCGCGGCGGCCTTCGGGAACGGGCGGCGGCGGGGCGGTCCGGCCGCGGTCGAAGGTCGCGGCGGCGGTCCCCGCGTACGTCACGCCGGCCCGTCCCTGCTCGGTCTTGCGGCGCGCCTCGGTCTGGACGTTGGCGCCGGCGTCGTCGGCGCTGGCCTCGACGGTCTCGCGGCGCAGCGCCGCCTCGAGGGCGGCCATCTGCCCGCCGCTGGTGCTCGTATCGGAGCCGCCGCCAAGTCCGAGGCCGGGCGATCCCTTGCCGGCCGCCGCGTCCTGGTCCCCCATCATCACGATGCCGGCACCGCCGCCCGAGTCCGCCTCGCTGACGGCTTCAATCGACGCCTCGTCGACGCTCTCTGCCGGGGAAGCGGCTTTCGAATCGCTCTTTGCCGCGGTCGCCGGGCCGGCGTCGCTGGCCGGCCCGCGCGACGGGTCGGCCGCCTTCGCGGCGTCGGCCATTTCGTCCGACACCTGCTCGAGCGCATCGCGGACGTCGGCGGCGACGCCAGGCTTCTGCGCGGCTTTCTGGGCGCGGTCGGCCAGGGCCTGCATCGCCTTGGGCGCGTCCTCGGGCCGGGGCACCGGCCGCTCGGACATCGCGCGCGCCAGGTCCTGCAGCTTGCCGGCGTCGCGGAGCGTGCCGAGGGCGGCAATCAGACGGCGGATGTCGTCGGCGGTGGCGGGCGTCCCCGACGGCGGGCCGCCGGTGCGCTCCGCGGCGGCGAGCAGCGCCTCGAGTTGTTTCTGGAGCTCCGGCAGCAGTGCGTCTGCGGCCGACGCCGACGGCAGGGAGCCGGTCGCGGCGTGGAGACGCCCGACCTCGCTCGTCAGGAGAGGATGATGGCGGGGCAGCACCAGCGCCAGCCCGAGGGTGCAGACGACGAGGATCGCCGTGACTGTCTTGGCGCGCCACGCCGGCGCGACCGGAAAGAGCCGGGTCCAGTCGGACGCCGCGAGCCGCGTCGCGGCGCGCGCGAGGTGATGGTCGGTCCACGGCCCGGCGGTGTCGGCGGACGCGAACCATGAGGCGCTGCGCAGCTCGCCGCCGAGACCGGCCGTTTCGTCAATTCCGGCGGCGACCGCATCGGAGAGCGTCCGCGCGCGTCGCGACAGCAGCCACCGCGTGGTCAGGCCGGCGGCGGCGAGACTGAGCAGCGCGAGCGCCCATCCAGCGGACCAGCCGCGCCAGCGGCCGGCCGCCGCCACCGCGATACAGAGCACGGCCGCCAGCGGCGCGGCACGCCAGAGCACGAGGTCCGCGGCGCCGGCGCGGCGCTGACGGTCGGCCGCGGCCAGCTCGCGCCGGACCCGATCGGCGGACGAACCGTTCGGCAATTGCTGGGAAGACACGCCATACTTACGATATCCGACAACGTCGCGGTTCTGCAGCAATGTTCTCCGGGCGCGCGGTTATGGCAGACTACCGCGCGACATGCGGCTGCGGGCACTCGTCCTCAAGGTCCACATCTACGCCGGTCTGCTGACCTTCACCCAGGTGATGATTTACGGCGTCGCCGGGCTGGTCGCGACCCTGCAGCCCGGTCTCGAGCGGCCGAAGGTGGCGCGCGCCGTCCGCTACATGCCTTTCACGGTGGCCCTGTCCGCGTCCGATAAGGAGGTCGCGGCGGCCGTCTATGCCCGGCTGGCGCCGCCGCTGGCCCGGCCCGTGCCGGACTGGTTTCTCCGCCGCACCGCCGACAACGATCTGCTCCTCGACTTCTACAACGTCAACGGCATCTGGCGCGTCGTCGTCCTGGAGAGCAGCCACCAGCTGCGGATCGAGGAAATCAGGAACCGCCTCGGCTACTTCCTGAGCGACATTCACGCCGCCACGCCGAACGATGCCGGCGCCCCGCGCCTCGTGCGGCTGTGGGGGCTCTACAACGAAGCGGCGATGTGGTGCCTGCTCGGGTTCTGCGCCTCGGGGCTCTATCTCTGGCTGTCGGCGGCCGGCCGGGAGCGCTGGGCGTGGGGCTGCCTCGCGTCAGGATCGGCGGTCCTCGCGGCGCTGTGGATGGCGTTTCGCTGACATGTACAAAACCCTGCGATCGGTTCACCTGCTGCTGGCGTCGGCGTGCCTGCCGTTTCTGGTCCTCTACGGCCTGAGTGCCGTGCAGATGGCCCACGGCAGCTGGTTCACCATGAAGCCGTCCGTCCGCGATTCGGCGCTGTCGCTGCCGCCGGGATTGACCGACGCGCGCGTCGTCGCGGCCGAAGTGACCCGCCGCGCCCCGGCGGCGCGGGGAGAGCTGACCGGGATCAAAGCGGGGGCGGACGACCTGACGCTGCGGCTGGTGCTGCCGGGCACGGTCCACGAGGTGCGCTATCAGCGGACCTCGGGCGAGACGCGACTGAAAACCAGCGTCGGCGGGACGATGGCGATGCTCAACCGGCTGCACCACGCGGCCGGCCTCTGGCACGAGCCGCTCGCCCTGCGGCTGTGGGGATGGGTCGTCGGCGTGGTGTCGGCCGCGTTGATGGTGACCGGCGCCACCGGCATCTGGATGTGGTTTGCCCGTCGCAGCGAACGGCGCCTGGGCGCGGTGCTGTTGCTGCTGAATCTGGTGGTCGCGATTGGATTGCTGGTGATGATGCGGCTGGAGGGGCCGTGAGGAGCGGTTCCGGTTCGGGGTTCGGGTTCCGCCTCGGGGTTGCGCTTGCGGTCGAGGGGGGACCGAGCGGGTCAGGACCGTCGTGACGAACGCATCAACGCTTCGACTTCGGTCAGGGTCGGCATCGCCGGGATGGCGCCGCGGCGGGTGACCGACACCGCCGCGCAGGTGTTGGCGAAGGCCAGCCAGCCGCGCACTGATGCTTCGTCCGCGAGCGCGGCGTCCAGGGTCTCGGGCGTGATCTCCTTGCGAGACAGTTCAAACAGCATCGCGCCGGCGAAGGCATCGCCGGCGCCGGTCGTGTCGACGACCGGCACCGCCAGTCCCGGAGCATCGGCCTCCAGGCCGGCCGCGGTCACGAGCCGGGCGCCGCGCTCGGCGCAGGTCAGCAGCAGCGCGCGCGGGCCGCGCTCGAGCAGCGCGCCGGTGGAGATCTGCAGCAGCGTCAGTTCCTCTTCCGCGACTTTGACGATGTCGCAGGAGGGGAGCATCGCGAGGGTGGCGGCGACGAACGCCTGGGGTGACGGCCAGAGGTCGAGGCGGGCGTTCGGGTCGAAGCTCACCAGCCAGCCGGACCTGCGGGCGAGCGCGACCGCGCGCTCGGTGGCGGCGCGCGACTCGGGGTGGGTGAGGCTGAGCGTGCCGAAATGGAAGATGCCGTGCCCCTCGAACCACTCCGGCTGGACGGCGTTGGCGGGAAACAGCATGTCCGCCGACGGATCGCGGTAGAAGGCGAAGTCGCGCTCGCCGGTGGCGCTCAGGCTGACGAACGCCAGCGCCGTCCGGGCGGCGGGGGTCTGGCGCAGCCAGCGCGTGTCGACGCCGCCGGCCTGGAGCGCGGTGCGGATGCAGTCGCCGAAGCCGTCGCGCCCGACCTGGCCGGCGAACAGGGCGCGGCCGCCGAGCCGCGCCACCGCCACCGCGACATTGGCCGGGGCGCCGCCGGGCACGCGCGCAAAGGTGTCGACGTCGGCCAGCCGCTGGCCCTTCTGGAGCGGGACGAAGTCAATCAGCGCTTCCCCGAAACAGAGCACCGGATGCATCCGGCGCATCATATACCTGCCCCTGCGGCAAAGGGTGACTTCGCGCCCGCGTTGGTTTATGATGAGGCGCCCTCACTGATGCCCAGTCTTGCCGCGCTCGTCTGGTTCTCGCTGATCGCGCTCGCCCCCGCGGGCCAGGTCCTCGAGGTCGCGCCCTTGCCCCGCGACGGGCAGGTGCTGGTGTCGTTCAAGCTCGGCGACGCGTTCACGGAGGAAGTCGAGGCGGCCGTCCATAGCGGACTCATTGTCAGCTTCGTCTACAAAGTCGACTTGATGCGCGGCTCGGCGGTCTGGTTCGACCGGACGATTGCCTCCGCGGTCGTGACCGCGACGGTGCGGTTCGACAACCTGACGCGCAAGTATCAGATCACGCGGATGCTCGACGGCCGCATCGAGCGCGCCGAGACGACGGCCAGCAAGGAGCTCGTCCGCGAGTGGCTGACGGCTGATTTCGAGCGCCTGCCGCTGTTCCGCAGCGTCGCGCTGCAGCCAAACAGCGAGTACTACGTGCGCGTCCGCGCGCACACCACGCCCCGGAACGCGGCGTTCCTGTGGCCGTGGGACGGCCACGACGTCGCCGCGCTGGCCAAGTTCACGTTCCTCCGGTAGAGCGGGTGAGCCATGCATTCTGACCTGCGGCGGCGGTTCGCGGCGTTCGGCGCGCTCGTCGTTGCCGGTACGGTCATGCTCGCCGGCCAGCAGACGGTGGTCGTCGCCCCGGCCGGCTTCTTCCCGAACCTCGAGGTTTATCTCGAGTCGCTCCGCGTCCAGGCAGGCATTCCCGGCATGTCCGCGGCGGTCATCCAGGACGGCGAGGTGGTCTGGGAGCGCGGCTTCGGCTACCAGAACGTCGCGGCGCGTATTCGCGCGACGCCGGATACACCGTATCTGGTCGGCGAAGTCGGCAGTTCGCTGGCGGCGGTGCTGCTGCTGCAGTGCGTCGAAGAGCGGCGGCTGTCGCTCGACGCCCCGATCCGCGCGTACGGACTGACCGTGCCGGAGTCTGGTGTGACGCTCCGGAAGATCCTCAGTCACACCTCGACCGACACGTTTGTCTACAGCCCCGAGCGTTTCGCGCAGCTCAGCGCCGTGATGGAATGGTGCGCGCCGCAGCCGTTCGAGAAGAGCGTGGCCCATCGTCTGCTGGACCGCCTGGCGATGCGCGACTCGGTGCCCGGCACCTATCTGGCCGCGCCCGACGCGGACATTCCAGAGGACCTCTTCGATCAGGACGATATCGAGCGCTACCAGCGCGTCGTGCAGCGGATGGCGATCCCCTACAAGGTCGACGGCCGCCGTCTCGAGCGGACCGAGCTGCCGCCGGCCGGCCTGAACGCGGCGACCGGGCTGGTGTCGACGGTCCGCGACCTGGCCAGGTTCGAAGCCGCCGTCGATGCGCCGCTGCTGCTCCGGCAGGAGACGCTCGATGCGGCCTGGCAGCCGGTCGCGTCGCGCGACGGCAACCCGGTGCCGGCCGGGCTCGGCTGGTTCGTCCAGTCGCATCGCGCCGGCCGACTCGTCTGGCAGTTCGGGACGGTTCCGAATGCCTATTCGTCATTGGTGCTCAAGCTGCCCGATCGTCACCTGACATTCATTCTCCTGGCGAACAGCGATGGATTGAGCGCTCCCGTCCCGCTCGGCGCCGGCGATGTGACACGGTCCCTCTTTGCGACGCTGTTTCTCAGGCTGGCGAGCTGACGCGTTCGTCCGATCCCTGATCGGGCTGTCGGCGCTCGGCGCCGCGCTCGTCCTGGCCGCCCCCGGGCGGGCGGCGGCGGAGTGGCATCTCACGCCGATGACCGGCGTCACCTTCCACGGCAGCACGACGCTCCTCGATCCTGAATCGGGCGCCGAGCGCTCGCATCTGCAAATCGGCGGTGCCGCGGCGCTGGTCGGACAGGGAATTCTTGGCGTCGAAGTCGTGACCGTATTCACCCCCTCGTTCTTCCGCGGCGATGGCCCGAAGGGCAGCGCCCTGTCACCGACGCCGCTGCCGGACCGCGTCAAACTCCGCCACGGCCGCAGCTTCGCCCTGATGGGCAACGCGATCGTCACGCTCCCCAAACGCTGGACCGAGTACAGCCTCCGCCCGTTCCTCTCCGGCGGGTTCGGCGTGATGAGCTCGTCGCTCGTCGACGAGGCCGGGCTGCTGCCGGTCAAGTCGGACCTGCCCGGCTACAACCTCGGCGGCGGCGCCGTCGGCTTCCTCTCCGAACGGGTCGGCCTGCGATTCGACGTTCGCGCCTTCCGCAGCCTGCACCGCCCGTATCAGGGCCCGGTCAGCTTCGGCCCGGTGCGCCTCAGTTACGTGACCGCCTCGGTCGGCCTGGTCTTCCGCCGCTGATTCGCGATTGGTCCCTGCCGCCGCGTGCCGTAGCATAGGCGCATGACAACGCCGCTCACCCGCGTCACCGCCGCCAGCCTCCCGGCCCCGGTCGGCCCGTACTCGCCCGGGATTGCCGCCGGTAATCTCATATTCGTCTCGGGCCAGGGCGGCCGCAACCCCGACACCGGCGAGATCGCCGACACCGTCGAGGCGCAAACCGAACAGACCCTCGAGAACGTCGCCGCCATCCTCGAGGCGGCAGGCTCGAGCCTCGCCCACGTCATTCGCTGCGGCGTCTTCCTCATCGACATCGGCGATTTCCAGAAGATGAACGGCGTCTACGCGCGGATGTTCGGCGAGCACCGGCCGGCGCGGACGACGATCCAGGCGGCGGCACTCCCGGAGCCGCGGCTGCTGGTCGAAATCGACGCCGTCGCGCTGATTCCCTGACCGCCGCGGTGCCTGGCCCCGACGACCGGCGGAGTTTGCCTGCCCGCGTGCCGCGCCGCGCGGGCCGCCGGCTGATGGTTCTGGTGGCGCTCCTGGCTGGCGCGATCGTCGTCGGCGCGCTGGCCGGCGCCGGATGGCTGTGGTGGCGCGGACGGCCCGCCCGCCCGGCGCCGCTCACCGCCGGATGGGAAGCGCGCGTCAGCGTGCTCGCCGGCAGCGGCATCGCCGGCGTCCGCGACGCCGCCCGCTTCGACGCCCGGTTCTCCGATCCCTTCGGCGTGGCGGCCGCCGCCGACGGCAGCGTCTATGTCGCCGATGCGGGAGACGCCCAGCGGATCCGCCGCGTCGCGCCCGATGGCTCGGTGTCGAGCGTCACCGGAGGATCGGCCGGCTACGCCGATGGCCCCGGCCCGTCCGCCCGGTTCGACACGCCGTCCGGCATCGCGCTCGCCCCCGACGGCTCGCTCTACGTCGCCGATACCGGCAACAACATGATTCGCCGGATCGCGGCCGACGGCGTGGTCTCAACGGTTGCTGGCGCGCTTGCTGCCGGATTCGCCGACGGCCCGGGCCGGGATGCGCGCTTCAACGGCCCGATCGGTATCGCCATTGACCGCAGCGGCCGCGTCTTCGTCGCCGACGCCTACAACGATCGAATCAGGGTGGTGCAGGCGGACGGCGCGGTCAGCACGCTGGCTGGCGGGACCGGGCCGGGCTACGCCGACGGCGCCGGCAGCGAGGCCCGCTTCGACACGCCGTGCGGCGTCGCGGTGGACGAGGCGGGCATCGTCTATGTCGCGGACACCGGCAACGGGCTGGTCCGGCGGGTGTCGCTCGACGGCGCGGTCTCGACGGTGGCCCCGTTGCCGGCCGATGGCCTGGTCCGCCCGATCGGCATTGCCGCGGCGACCGGCGGCGACCTCTATGTCACCGACGACCGCGGCCGGGTCGTCGAGATCTCGCCCGGGGCCGGCGCCCGGGTGCTGGCCGGATCGCGGTCCGGATTCGCCGATGGCCCCGGTGGAGAGGCGCGCTTCCGCAGCCTCGCCGGTCTGGCGCTGATGTCGGCGGGACGGGTGGTCGTCGCGGACGCGCGCAACGCACTGATCCGACGCGTCGAGGCCGTGTCCCAGCTCGCCGTCGATCCACCGGCGCCGCCGCGGATCGCGCCGCGCTTCGAGCCCGACGTGTTCGGCCGCGGGCCGCTGCTGTGGCCGCTGGCGCCGATGGACGGTCCGTTCGAAGTGACCGGCACGCTTGGCGAGCCCCGGGGCGGGGAAGGGGGCGAGCGCTTCCATGCCGGCGTCGACGTGCACGCCGACGAGGGTACGCCGGTAAGGGCGGTGCGCCCGGGCACGGTTGCGAGCCCGCTCGCCGCCGGCGATTTCGGCACGCTCAACGAATCGCTGCGGATCGGCGCGGTGGCGTACGTGCACCTGCGCGTCGGGCGCGACCGGCAGGGCGTCCTCCTGGACGCGTCTCGGTTCGTGGCCGCCTACGACGAGGCGGGGCGCGTCACGCACATGCGCGTCCGGCGCGGCGCGCGCTTCGCGACCGGCGACGTCATCGGCACGGCCAATCAGTTCCAGCACGTGCACTTGAATGTCGGATGGCCGGGCGAAGAGTACAACCCGCTGCAGTTCCGCCTCGTGCAGTTCGAGGATCACGTTCCGCCGACGATCGTCAGGGGCGGCATCCGGCTCTTTCACGAGGACGGCGCCCCGCTGGCGATGCGCGCGCGTGGGCGGCTGATCGTCAGCGGTCGGGTCCGCATCGTCGTGGACGCCTGGGACCAGGCCGACGGCAACGAAGCGCGGCGGCGGCTTGGCTTGTTCAGGCTTGGGTATCAGGTCCTCGAGCGCGACGGAAGGCCGGCACCCGGTTTCGACCGGCCTCTCGACACGATCCGGTTCGACCGGCTGCTGCCGGGTTCGGACGCCGCGCGGATTGTCTACGCTTCGGGCAGCGGCATTCCGTTTTACGGCCGGCGGTCGACCCGCCTCCTCTACGTCGTCACCAATACGCTGGCCGGCGGATCGGCCGCGCTTGGCGTGTGGGACGCCGGACTGCTGCCGTCCGGCGATTACACCCTGCGCATCGTCGCGGCGGATGCCTCGGGCAATCAGGCGACCGCCAATCGAGATCTGCCGGTGACCGTCGTGCCCCTCGTTCCGTGAGCCGGGAGCGGTCGGGGGTTACAATCACTCGCCCTATGCCGCCATCCTCCTCCCGCCGCTCGCGCGTGGTGTCGAACGCCGGCCGTCATACCGGCCGCGCGTTCCGTTCCGGCCGCAGTCAGGCGCACGCCGGCGCGCGCACCGCCGCGGCGGCCCTGTGCCGGGTCACCGCATGCGGCGGTCTGCTGACGGTCGCACTCGGTCTGGCGGCGGCGGTCGAGGCCACGGCCGGACAGGCCGGCGGCGTCATCCGGTCGGTGCAGTCTGCCGCGGCGGGCTCGTCCGGAGCGACCGTCACGATCCAGGCTGACGGGCCGCTGCCCGAGCCCGTCGTCGGCGCGCTGGATGGGCCGCCCCGTTTGTATCTGGACTTCAAGGGGGCCCAACTGGGGCTGGCGGAATCACCGGCCGCGTCAGGGGCCGGCCTGCGCGGCATCCGGGTGTCGCAGTACCGGCGGAGCCCGCTGGTCGTGCGCGTCGTCCTGGATCTTGCCGGCCCCACGCCGCACCGCATCGACGCCGGCGATCGCGCCCGCGGCACCGTGACGGTGGTGCTCGGCGAACCACTCGCCGAACCGACGGCGGCGGCGCCCGCATCTCCGTCCGTCCCGGCCCTCCCTTCAGGAGTCAACGGCGCCGGTCCCGCCGCGCCGGCCGGCCGTGGCGGCCGGACGCCGGCGGCCGCGCCGCCGCTGTCGAAGGAGGCGCAGCGCTATGCCGGCCAGGTCGCCGGAGCGCTCGGCCGGCTGAACGCGCTTCGCCCGTCAGTCGCCGCAATTGCGGCCGATGCCGTGTCTCCGCCCGCCGACCTGCTGGCCGCGGCGGTGGAGCTCGACGGCATTCGCGCCTCGCTCAAGGCGATGCGGGTTCCGCCCTCGGTCGCCACCACCCACGACCTGCTGATGCGCTTCTGCGCCCTCGCCTTCCGCGCCGCCCACCTGCGGATCGATCCGGGGTCGGCGGCCGATCCGTCGGCGGCGCGCAATGCCGCGTCGGCGGCGGCCGGGGCGCTGATCGTCCTCGATCGCGCCAGCCGCGACCTCGGCTACGTCCCGCCGCAGTAACGGGAGCCATGGGAGTGATGCGCACCCAGGTCGGGATCGTCGGCGCCGGCGCCTCGGGGCTGATGCTCGGCCAGCTGCTGCACCTGGCAGGCATCGACAGCATCATCATCGAGGCCGCCACGAGCGAACACGTCATCGAGCGGGTCCGCGCCGGTGTCCTCGAGCAGACGACCGTCGACCTGCTTCGTGAGTCCGGTGTCGGCGAGCGCCTGACCCGCGAGGGAATGCGCCACGACGGCATCTACATCGCGTTTGACGGTAACCGCCATCGCATCGACCTCGCCGGGCTCACCGGCGGCCGCGGCATCACCATCTACGGCCAGAACGAGGTCGTCAAGGATCTGCTCGCCGCACGCCACCGCAGCGGACGGCCGGTCCTGTTCGAGGTCGCCGGCGTCACGCTGAGCGGGCTCGACACCGCGCAGCCGCTGATTCAATTCAGCCACGACGGACGGCGCGAAGAGATCCGCTGCGACTTCATCGCCGGCTGCGACGGCTTTCACGGCGTCTGCCGGCCGTCCATTCCCGCCGCCGCGGTGAGCTGTTTCGAACGGAGCTATCCGTTCGGCTGGCTGGGCGTCCTCGCGAACGCGCCGCCGGCATCCGACGAGCTCGTCTACAGCCTGCACGATCGCGGCTTCGCCCTCTTCAGCATGCGCTCCCCGCAGGTCACGCGGCTCTACCTGCAGTGCGCCGCCGACGAGAACATCGACGACTGGACCGACGCGCGCATCTGGTCCGAGCTTCGCACCAGGCTCTCGACCCGCGACGGCTGGGCGCCGAACGAAGGCGCGATCACCCAGAAGGGGGTGACCGGCATGCGCAGCTTCGTGGTCGAGCCGATGCGGTTCGGCCGACTCTGCCTGGCCGGGGACGCGGCTCATATCGTCCCTCCGACCGGGGCCAAGGGGCTCAATCTCGCGATCGCCGACGTCTGGCGCCTCGCGCGCGCCCTCGAGGATCGGCTGCGTGGCGGCGCCGACGATCGGGTGCTCAACGACTACTCGGCGCGCGGGCTGCGCCGCACCTGGCGCGCCCAGCGCTTCTCCTGGTGGATGACGACGATGCTGCACCGCGAGGAGGGGGAGAGCCGGTTCGACGCCCGCCGCCGGACGGCCGATCTCGAGTACCTCGTGGCATCGACGGCGGCGATGACCAGCCTCGCCGAGAACTACGTCGGCCTGCCGCTGGATTAGACTATCGGCACACATCGATGGCCGAATTTCTCTCGCTGCCTGACGCGGTGTCCCGGTTCGTGCGCCGCGGTGACAGCATCGCGCTCGAGGGCTTCACGCATCTGATCCCGTTCGCCGCCGGCCACGAGATCCTCCGCCAGGGAATCACCGACCTGACGCTGATCCGGATGACCCCCGATCTGCTCTACGACCAGATGATCGGCTGCGGCGCGGCGCGCAAGCTGATCTTTTCGTGGGGCGGCAATCCGGGCGTTGGCTCGCTGCACCGGCTGCGCGACGCGGTCGAGCATGGCTGGCCGCGGCCGCTCGAGATCGAGGAGCACAGCCACTCGGCGATGGCCCACGCCTATGCGGCCGGCGCCGCCGGGATGCCGTGCGCCGTCTTCAAGGGCTACGTCGGATCCGACCTGCCGCGCGTCAACCCGCGGATCCGGTTCATCGCCTGTCCCTTCACCGGCGAATCGCTGGCGGTGGTGCCGGCGATCACACCGGACGTGACCGTCATCCACGCCCAGCGCGCCGACCGCGGCGGCAACGTGCTGATTGCCGGCATCATCGGCGTCCAGAAGGAGGCGGTGCTGGCGGCCCGGCGCTCGATTGTGACGGTCGAGGAAGTGGTCGAGGACCTCGGGACGACCGGCACCAATGCCACCGTGCTGCCGTCGTGGACGGTCGATGCGGTCGCGGTCGTCCCCGGCGGCGCGCGCCCATCCTACGCCCACGGGTATTATCAGCGTGACAACGCGTTCTATACCGGCTGGGATGCGATCTCCCGCGATCGCACGCGCTTCCTGGCGTGGGCCTCCCCCCTCCACGGGGACACTCACCTTTAGCGTAAGTTGTTGATCCATAACGGCAAGTTGTAAAAGGGGAGCGGATCGACGCGAACCGGCATGACATACTCCGCGGCGGAAATGATGACGATAGCGGCGGCGCGCGCGCTCAGCCCGGACGATGTCTGCTTCGTCGGCATCGGGCTGCCGTCGGCGGCGTGCAATCTGGCCCGCCTGACGCATGCGCCGCGGCTGACGCTCGTCTACGAGTCCGGCACCATTGCGACGCGGCCGGACGTGCTGCCGCTGTCGATCGGCGATGGTGAACTGTGCGAGACCGCCCTGACGACGGTCTCGGTGCCCGAGATGTTCCAGTACTGGCTGCAGGGCGGGCGGATCTCGGTCGGCTTCCTCGGCGGCGCGCAGGTCGACCGCTTCGGCAACCTGAACAGCACCGTCGTCGGCGACTATGCGGCGCCGACCGTCCGTCTGCCCGGCAGCGGCGGCGCCACCGAGATCGCCATTCTCTGCCAGCGCATCTTCATCGTGATGCGCCACGACCGCCGCGCGCTGGTCGAGCGTCTCGACTTCCTGACATCGCTCGGTCACGGACCGACCGGACGCGAGCGGCGGGCGCTCGGCCTCCGCACCGAAGGACCGGTGCTGATCGTGACGGACCTGTGCACCATGCGGCCCGATCCGGAGACGAAGGAATTCGCGGTCGACGCGCTCCACCCCGGCGTCTCGCGGCAGCAGGTGAGCGACAACACCGGCTGGCCGCTGCGCTTTGCGCCGCGAGTCGACGACACGCCGCCGCCGTCGGCCGACGAACTGACGACGCTGCGCGACCTGCACGCACGGACGGCGGCGGCCAATGCGGGCGCCGCCGCGGCCGGAGAGGGACGGTGATGAGCCGCGATCGACCGGACGTCACCGGCAGCCAGCCGCCGCTGTTGTATCCACCGTACCGATCGACGCTGCGCCGCGCGCCGGCGCAGCCGCTGATCCGCGTGCCGGACGCGCTGTCCGACCTGAGCCTGCCGGTCTACGGCGCCTTCCCGATCGCGGAGACCGACAACGATCTGACGCGCCAGTATCCGGACGAGCCGCAGGGCCAGCGGATTGTTGTCGCCGGTCGCGTCCTCGACGAGGACGGGCGCCCGCTTCGCGACACGCTGGTCGAGCTGTGGCAGACCAATGCCGCCGGCCGCTACCGCCACGTTCGCGACGATCATCCCGCGCCGCTCGATCCGAACTTCGGCGGCGCCGGCCGCACGATCACCGACGCGGACGGGCGCTATCACTTCACGACCGTCCGGCCGGGCGCGTATCCGTGGCGCAACCACGACAACGCGTGGCGGCCGGCGCACATTCACTTCTCGATCTTCGGCTGGTGCTTCCGGACGCGCCTGATCACGCAGATGTATTTTCCGGATGACCCGCTGATCCCGCTCGACCCGGTCCTGCAGGCGGTGCGCGACCCGCGGGCGCGCCAGCGGCTGGTCGCCGCGTTCGACCTCGCCCTGACGACCCCCGAGTGGGCGCTTGGCTACCGCTTCGACATCGTCGTCCGCGGCCGTGACGCGACGCCGTTCGAGGGACGGACATGAGCGGCGAGCCGCGCGACTTGATCGCGACCGCGTCGGAGACGGTCGGGCCGTTCTTTCATTTCGGCCTGGCGACCGACCTGTCGCTCGGCGTGATCGCCGACCGGTCGGCGCTGGGGGAGCACATCACGCTGCGCGTCACGGTGACGGATGGCGACGCGGCGCCGGTGCCGGATGGGCTGATCGAACTGTGGCAGGTCGATGCCGGCGGCGCGGCGGCCTCGCCGCCAGGACCGGGTTCGCCGCCGCTGCCGTTTCGCGGCTTCGGCCGGCTGGCGACCGGAGCCGATGGCGGCTGCGAGTTCAAAACCGTCCGTCCGGGTCCAGCCACTGGCGGCCAGGAGCCGGGCCAGGCGGCGCACATCAACGTCTGCCTGTTCGCGCGCGGGCTGCTGCGCCACCTGTACACGCGGATTTACTTCGACGGGGACCCCGGGCTCGGGGCTGATCCGGTGCTGGCGCTGGTGCCGCCGGCGCGCCGCGATACACTGCTCGCGCGGCCCGATCCCGCGCAGCCGCACAGCTGGCGGTTCGACATCCGTCTCCAGGGTCAGGGCGAGACGGTCTTCTTCGATCTCTAGCATTCATGAGCATCCGCCTTCTCGACGCCCTGGCCACGACCGGCGCGCTCGCCGACGTCTTCAGCGACCGCAGCCTTGTCGGCGCGATGTGCCGGTTCGAGGCCGCTCTGGCGCGTGTCGAAGGTGAGCTCGGCCTGATCCCGGCGGCGGCGGCCGGGCCGATTGCGGCAGCCGCGGAACCTGACGCGTTCGCCTGCGCCGAGATTGCGGCGGCGGCGCCTGCGACCGGCACGATCGCGATTGCGTTCGTCGAGCAGCTGCGGACGATCGTCGGCGCGAGCGACCCGGCAAGCGCGGCCTACGTCCACTGGGGAGCGACCAGCCAGGATGTGACCGACACCGCGCTGGTGCTGCTCCTGCTGCGGGTGCGTCCGCTGCTGCAGGCGGATCACCAACGGACGGTGCGCGCCCTGCGAACCCTCTCCGACGAGCACGCCGGCAGCGTGATGGTCGGCCGCACGCTGATGCAGCCGGCCGCGCCGGTGACGTTCGGGTTGAAGGCCGCCGCCTGGCGAGCGGCCTGCGTTCGCGGCTGGGCCGACATCGAGGCGGCATTCGCCGGCGCGTGCGTGCTCCAGTTCGGCGGCGCCGCCGGCACGCTGGCGTCGCTCGGCGATCGCGGTCTGGAAGTCTCGGCAGCGCTCGGCCGCGCGCTCGGGCTGCCGGTCCCGGCCGCGCCGTGGCACGCTCACCGCGATCGACTGGCCGCGCTGGTCGCGTCGTGCGGCGTCTACACCGGGACGCTCGGCAAGATGGCCACCGATATCGCGTTGCTGATGCAGCCGGAGATCGCGGAAGCGGCGGAGAGCGGCGGCGGCTCGTCGACGATGCCGCAGAAGCGGAACCCGGCGGGCTGCGCCGTCGCGATCGCGGCGGCAACCCGGGTCCCCGGGCTGGTCGGTTCGTTCCTGTCGGGCCTGATCCAGCAGCACGAACGCGGCGTCGGCGGCGGCCACGCGGAGCTGCCGACGGTTGCGGCGGTGATGCAGGCCACCGGCGCGGCGGCGGCGGCGATCGCCCGAACCGTCGAGACGCTGCGCGTCGATGCCGTCCGGATGAGAGCCAATCTCGACGCGACGCACGGCGGCGTCCTGGCCGAGCGGGCGGCGCTGCTGCTGGCGCCGGCGCTCGGCCGAGACGCGGCGCACCGGCTCGTCGCCGGCGCCGCCGCCCGTTCCGCGTCGACCGGCCAGATGCTCGTCGAGGTCCTGGCGGCGGATCCCGCGGCGGCCGCCGCGCTGACGCCGACGGATCTCGCGTCGCTCGAACACCCTGATGCGTACCTCGGCGTCGCGGAGGCACTGCGCCGCCGCCTGCTCGAGGACGCCTGACCCAACCAGATGCCACTCATCACGATCCGCGACACGAGCTGCTTCTACCGGCTGGAGGGAACCGACGACGGTCCGGTTCTGATGCTGGCGCATTCACTCGGCCAGGACCACGGCATGTGGGATGCGCAAGTTGCCGCCCTCGCGCCGCACTTCCGGGTCGTGCGCTACGACATCCGCGGACACGGCGCCTCGGGGGTCACGCCCGGTGACTACCGCGTGCAGCAGCTGGCCGAGGACGCCTTGGCCGTCGCGGACGCGCTCGGGATCGCGCGCTTTGCGTTCTGCGGCCTGTCACTCGGCGGCATGATTGGGCTCTGGCTGACGGTGCACGCCCCCGATCGCCTCACGGCGGCCGTGCTGGCGAACACCACCGCCCACCCGGATGCCGAGACGATGGAGCGCCGCCGCCGGTCCGTACTCAGCGGCGGCATGGTGTCGGTCGCCGACACCGTGATGGGCCGTTTCTTCTCGCCCCGGCTCCTCGCTGCCGCCCCGCCGGCGGTCCAGACCGCGCGGCGGACGCTCGTCGCCACCGATCCGGCCGGTTACGCGGGATGCTGCGCGGCGATTCGTGATTTCACGATGACGGCAGACCTGCCGCGCATCGATCGCCCGGTGCTCGTCATCGGCGGCGATCTTGACGTCTCGATGCCGTGGCACCCGCACAGCGAGACCCTCGCCGCCGCCATTCCCGGCGCCCGGGCAGTACACCTTCACGCCGCGCACCTCTCCAACATCGAGGCGCCCCGGATGTTTGCCGCGGCGGTGATCGATTTCCTGCTGCCGGGGCAGACCGCCCGGTCCGCCGCCGGGGACCGCATCCGCCGGGCGGTGCTCGGCGACGCGCACGTCGACCGGGCGACCGCGGCGGCCGCCCCGGTGGGGCGCGACTTTCAGGCGCTCGTCACCGAGTACGCGTGGGGTGCGGTCTGGAGCCGCCCCGGGCTCGACGTCCGGACGCGGCGGCTGCTGGTCCTCGCCATCACGGCGGCACTTGGCCGCTGGGAGGAGTTCCGGCTGCACGCGCGGGCAGGGCTCGAGCGGGACCTGGAAATCTGCGATCTCGACGAGACCCTGCTGCAGACCGCAATCTATGCCGGCGTCCCGGCCGCCAACACCGGATATCGAATCATCAGCGACCTTCGTGATGGCGCCCGGGACGGGGGATAACCGGCGCCGACGCCAAGCGTGACAACGCCGACGTCCGGCGTTTACAACATGATGCGCTGGATCGTCCAGTAAAGCCCGACGATCGCAATGATCAGCGACGCCGGCCGCACGATGAGTCGTCTGTACCGCGGTTCATTCCTGCGCCACGGAGCGACCGCAAGCGCCGCGGCGGCGATCACGGTCAACTGTCCAGCCTCCACCCCCACGTTGAACGTCAGGAGCGCCGTCAGGAATTGCGAGTGCGGCAGTCCCAGCTCCCGCAGGACCCCCGCGAACCCCATCCCGTGCAGCAGCCCGAACGAGAACACCAGCGCGAGCCGCCACGGCTTCAGCTCGCTCGTGGCCAGATTCTCGATGGCGACGTACGCGATCGACAGGGCAATCATGGGCTCGACGATCCGTGCAGGGAGCGACACGAGCCCATACATCGTCAAGCCCAGCGTGATGGAGTGCGCCAGGGTGAAGGTGCTCACCTGCAGGAGAATCGATCGCCACCGCGCGCTCAGCAGGAAGATGCCGACGACGAACAGGATATGGTCCGTGCCTTTCGGCAGGATGTGGGTGTACCCGAGGACGAAGTATTGCCACGCGACCTCGAGCCCGGTCAGGGGCGGCGGCGGCGTGACCAGTGAAATGGGCGGGCTCGCCTGTCCGCCTTCCAGCCAGAAGGTCTGCACCGGTCCGTCGCCGACGCGCACGTTCAGCGCATACGCCCCCAGGGCCAGCCCGTAGCTGAACGTCATCGCCCGCGTTCCCGGCGGCACTGATCCGGTCAGGCGCACACGGGATGGCGATTGCGAGACGTCTCCGAGCGCCGATTCCGGCAGATAGGCGAAGACGGGTTGCGCCTGGAGCCCGTCGAACCGGAGGGCCACCCGCTCCAGAAACAGATAAGCGAGCGAGCGGATCCGGCGGTCGCGATCCGCCTGGCCGAGCCCGGTCGACACGGGCATGTTGCCGAATGCCTCGAGCTTCAGGAGCAACGCGTCCGGATCGATCACGACGTCGACGGTGTAGGTACCCTCGTTGATTGTGGCGGTCGCCTGCGTCTTGCCAATTTCGTGGGCCTGGCCCTGTACGGCCATTGCGAGCGTCCAGAGAAGCGCCAGAACCGTCGAGCTCGGCTTCAGCTCGTGCCAGGACCGCATCACCATCGGCCTGGCTGTGCGCGAGTCAGCGGCACGGCGGCGCCCGAAGCACAGATCGTCACGGACGGGAGCATTAGCAACGGTCGGTCCGTTGCGCGAGACGACTGAATTGGAAGATCCGAGGATTCGCGGTGGACGTAGGGAAGATACATCCGCCGACGCCAGCCGTCCGTAGAACACCGTGGACTGCGATCCGGGAGACGATCGTCCATGGTTCATGACGAAGCTCATCGGCCGTTCGTCGCTCGCAGCCGCTGCAAAGGGAAACCATGAGAAACACCTCACGAATCGCGATCGGCGTCACACTGGCGGCCGGGCTGGTGATGCCGATCCTCGGGTCGAGCCACAGAGAGGCTCCGCTCATCAGCGAGGATCCGGTTGCCGACAACACGGACGTCTATGCGTTCGTGAGCCCTGACCAGCCCGACACCGTCACCCTGATCGCCAACTGGATTCCCTTCGAGGAACCCGCCGGCGGACCGAATTTCTTCAAGTTTGGCGACGACGTCAGGTATCAGATCAACATCGACAACAACGGGAACGCCATCGATAACATTGTCTACGAGTTCAGGTTCAGGACCGAAATCCAGAATCCGAACACCTTCCTGTACAACACGGGGCCGATTACCTCGGTCGAGGATCCGAACTTCAACGTCCGGCAGACCTACAAGGTGACGAGAATCCAGCGGGGCGTTCGGACGGTGCTCGGCAGCGATCTCGCGACCCCTCCGGTCAAGATTGGCCCGCGTTCGGAGCCGGACTACAATCCGCTCGTCGCCGAGTCCATCCACACGCTGTCCGACGGCTCGAAAGTGTTTGCCGGCCAGCGCGACGATCCGTTCTTCGTCGACCTCGGTTCCGTATTCGATCTGCTGGGCCTGCGCCCCTTCAATCCGGCGCATGTGATCCCGCTGCCGGCCGAGCGCGGCGTGGATGGGCTGGGCGGCTTCAACGTCCACACGATTGCGCTGCAGGTCAAGAAGTCCATGCTGACGCACGATGGCAGCAAGGGAACCGACCCGAAGAACACCAACTCGATCATCGGGGTGTACTCGACCACCTACCGCCGGGCCGTCAGAGTATTGTCTCCTGCGGGCGCAGATCCGGATGAGTCAGGATCCTGGGTGCAGGTCTCGCGCCTCGGCATGCCGCTCGTCAACGAGGTGATTATTCCAATCGGCCGCAAGAACCAGTTCAATGCGTCCAGTCCCCGCAACGATGCCCAGTTCGGCTCCCTGGTACTCGATCCGGAGCCGGCGCGTCTCATCCCGGTGCTGTATCCCGGCATCAAGGTTCCCCCTCCGCCGCGCAACGATCTGGCGGCCATTTTCCTGACCGGCATTGCCGGCATCAATCAGCCGGCCAATGTCACGCCGTCCGAAATGATCAGGCTCAACATGGGCTTCCCGCCTTCGGCCTCACCCAACCGGCTGGGGCTTCTGGCCGGCCAGTATGACGGCTTCCCGAACGGGCGCCGCTTGACCGACGATGTGGTCGACATCGAGCTTCGGGCACTCGCTGGGGGAACGCCGTTCACGCCCGCATTCAACCATGCGCCGAACAACGCGCTGTCGGACGGGGTGGACGCAAACGACAAGCGCTTCCTGGCGGAGTTCCCCTACGTGGCGGGACCATTCCACGGCTATTCCCACCAGCATCACAAGCTGGGGACGTAGCGCCGCTTTTCGCGTCCGCGTGCCAGAGCTGCCCCGGCCGGGCAGTTCTGGCATTTTCTCAGGAGGGCAGATGCGCATCTCAAAGGCGGCGGCATCGAATGGCGTTGCGATGCTCGTGGTGGCGGCGGTGCTGGGGCTCATCGTGCGTGCGAACGTCGGCGGCCGCGTGCCGGAGGCCCGCGGATCGAACCCGAGGCTGGCTGGCACCGCCGGCGCCCTGAGCACGACGCGCGACGGACTGCAGCGGACGACCGACGACATGCGGCAGCGCCTTGCCGCCAACCGCCACGACGCCCGCAGTGCGGTCGTGCTGGCCGACGCACTCCTGCGGCAGGCCCGCGTAGCCGGCAACCCCGGACTGGCGTCCGAGGCGGAACGGGCGCTGGTCGCGGTCCTGAAAGATGATCCTCTCCAATATCAGGCGCGGCGCATGCTCTCCACTGTGTATCTCTCCGAGCATCGTTTCAGGGACGCTATCCGCGAGGCCATTCGGGGCAGCCAGCAGGTGCCTGACGACCCCTTGAATTACGGCGTCATCGGCGACGGCCATCTGGAGCTCGGCGACTACGACGAGGCCTTCGCCGCGTTTCAGAAGATGATGGATCTGCGGCCCAGCGCCTCTGCGTACGCCCGTGCCTCGTACGCGTGGGAGCTGCGCGGTAATCTCACCACGGCGCTCGACGCGATGCGGATGGCTGCCGACGCGACGTCGCCGCGGGATCCAGAAGCTCTCGCCTGGCATCACGCACACGTCGGTGACCTGCTCCTCCAGCTCGGGCGCCCGGCCGATGCCCGCGCCGCCTACGAACAGGCCGCGCTCGATTGGCCGGGACACCCCGCGGCCGCCTCCGGGCTGAGCCGCATCAAACAGGCGGAGGGAGACTTCGACGGGGCGCTGGTGCTCTATCGTGCGCAGTTCCAGCAGGCGCCGACGCCGGATCTGGCGGCCCAGATAGGGGATGTCTATGCGACGCTGGGACGCCGAAACGACTCGGAGCGTTACTACGCACTCGCAGAAGCCGGTTGGCGAAGCGACGCACCGGAGCCGAAGAACCTTGCGCGGTTTCTTGCCGACCGCAACCGGTCGCATTATCAAGCGGTCGCGATCGCCGAGCAGGCGGCGAACGATCGTCACGACATCTTCACCGAGGATGCTCTGGCCTGGGCCTACTTCCGCGCCGGCCGGCTTGCTGACGCTACGCGGCTTTCCGCCCGTGCGCTCCGGACCGGCACGCGCGACCGTGCGCTCCTGTATCACGCGGCCGCCATCAGGCATGCCGGGGGAGACACGGCGGGGGCGCGCCAGCTCCTCGACCGGGCACTCGACGGCAATCCGCAGTTCGATCTGGTCTGTGCCCCCGAAGCGCGCGCCCTGCGCCAGACACTGTCCTCCTCTCCCCGTCACGCCGAGCGTCGCGTCCCCCCTTTCAGGGCGGGTGCCTGAGGGCCATCGGGCTTCCTCCCTCGGCGGCTCCACGGACCATCTCCGCATAGACTTGGTCCGGTGCCTGCGGTCCGTGTCAGGTCGCGGTGGCGTGTTATCCACGCGGAGGGTCGATGAGTAAGCTCACGCGCCGGCATTTCCTGGAGGCCGCAGGGGGGGTCGCCGCGCTCGGACCGGCCGCTGTGGCGGCGGCACAGCGGCAGACCGGCGGGGCCGCGACGACATGGCCGGGGGAGGCGCTCGAGGGCTGGTTCGACGGTCCGATGCGCTGGGTGCAGTTGACCCTGGTCGAGAACGATCCGGGCCGCTTCGACCCGCAGTTCTGGCTGGATTACTTCCGGCAGGTGCGTGCCGACGCCGCCTGCCTCAGTGCCGGCGGGATCGTCGCCTACTATCCGACCGACATTCCTCTCCATCATCGCAGCGCCTGGCTCGGGACGTCGGACCCATTCGGGACGCTCGTCGCCGGCTGTCGCGCGCTTGGCATGCGCGTCATCGCGCGGACCGATCCGCACGCCGCCCGCGACGATGTGCGCCAGGCTCACCCGGACTGGATTGCGGTGACCAGGAACGGAGATCCCTATCGCCACTGGGCCAACCCCGACCTGTGGGTGACCTGCGCGCTCGGCCCCTACAACTTCGAGTTCATGGACGCCGTGCAGCGCGAGATTGTCAGTCGCTACCGCGTTGACGGCATCTTCGCGAACCGCTGGGCCGGTCAGGGGGACTGCTTCTGCATCCATTGCCGCGACAACTTCAGGGTGGCCACCGGGCTGGAGCTGCCGCGCGTCACCGATCCGCGCGACCCCGGACGGCGGCAGTTCCTCGAGTGGCGCAAGGCGCGGCTGACGCAGCTCTGGCGGCAGTTCGACGCCGGCATCCGGGCGATCAATTCGGAGGCCTGCTTCATTCCCAACGGCCCTCCCGACCTCAAGAGCGGCGGCGAGATCGCCCGCATCCTGTTCACCGATCACCAGGCCCGGCGCGGCATGACGCCGCCGTGGTCGAACGGCCAGCGGGCCAGGGAGCTCCGCGCGGTAATGGGCCGCCGCCCGATCGGCGGCATCTTCAGCGTCGGTCTCGAGGAGCCGTACCGGTGGAAGGACTCCGTGCAGAGCGAGCCGGAAATCCGCCTCTGGGTCGCCGAGGGCACCGCCAACGGCATGCGGCCGTGGGTCACGAAGTTTTCCGGCGTGCTCTACGACCGCCGCTGGCTGCCGATGGTCGATCGCCTGTATCAATGGCACGCCCGCCACGAGCCGTACCTGCGCAACGAGCGGCCGCTGGCCCGGGTCGCGCTGCTCCACTCCGAGCAGACTGCGACCTTCCATCCCGGCATGACGCCCGGCGACCGGGCTGCCGATCACGTGCTCGGCATGTACCACGCGCTGGTCGAGGCCCGCGTCCCGTTCGAGATGGTCCACGAGGCGTTCCTGACTCCCGACCGCCTCGACCCCTTCAAGCTGCTGATCCTGGCCGACGCCGCGGCGCTGTCCGACGCCCAGTGCGCGGCCGTTCGCGCCTACGTCCAGCGCGGCGGCAGTCTCCTGGCGACGTTCGCGAGCTCGCTCTTCGACGAACTGGGCCGGCGCCGCGACGATTTCGGCCTCGCCGACGTCTTCGGCGTGTCACTGGCAGGGGCGCTGGAGGGCCCGATGCAGAACTCCTATCTGAGCCTCGACACCGACGCCGCGACGGGCCGGCGCCATCCGGTGCTCGACGGGCTCGACGGCACCTCCCGCATCATCAACGGCGTGTTCCGGCTTCCGGTGCGCCCGGCCGGCGACTTCCCGTCACCCGTGACGCTGATCCCGTCCTACCCCGACCTGCCGATGGAAGACGTCTACCCGAGGATCCTGCACACCGACAGCCGCGAGCTCTATCTGCGGGACCTCGGGGCGAGCCGCATCGTCTACGTGCCGTGGGATATCGATCGCACGTTCTGGGAGGTCATGTCGGTCGACCACGGCCGGCTGCTCCGGAACCTCGTCGCCTGGGCCGCCAACGAGCCGCCGCCGGCGGTCGTCGAGGGCCCGGGGCTCCTCGACGTCACGGTGTGGCGGCAGCGGCAGTCGATCACGGTCCATCTCGTCAATCTCACCAACCCGATGATGATGAAGGGACCGCTGCGCGAGATTCTCCCGACCGGGCCGCTGCAGGTCACCATTCGTGTACCCGCCGATGCCAGCGCCGGCGGTGTTCGCCTGCTCACCGCTGGCGTGACGCCGCGCGTCGACCGGCACGGCACCACGCTGACGGTGGTGGTTCCGTTGGTCGAAGTCCACGAAGTCGTCGCGATCGATCTGCGATGATCGCGAGGCGCGGTGCCCGGTCGCGCCTGCCGGCTCGCCGTGCGCGGCGCGCTACTTGACGTTCCAGCTTTTGCGGTAATCGCGCGTCAGATACTGATTCGCTTCCGGCCGGCCGGGGAACGCCAGGGCGCGGCTGTCGAACCTGAGCGTCTCGCCGGAGAAGTGCGCCGCGACGTTGCCGATCAGCACCGATTCGGTGAGCGGTCCGGCGTAGTCGAAGTTGGCCGAGCACTTCTCCGTGCCGCCGCCGAGCACGACGTCGATGAATTCGCCGTAGTGATCCCGATCGGTCAGGTCGTTCTTCGGCAGCAGCGCCATCTTCGCCTCCGGCAGGACGAACGGCTCCGGGCTGCCGTGCGGCAGCACCAGCAGGCCCTCGGTGCCGACGACGATGCTGCCCTGCTCCGGGAAGCGGTCGCCGACCGGTCCGCGGACCTCATCCGGCGGCAGCTCGCCGCCGTCGTACCACCACATGTCGACCGTATGGCCGGCGGTGTACTCGGTGCCCGGATAGGTCAGCTTGACCTTGGCCCGCGTCGCCCAGCTCTCGGCGCTCGGCGCCGGGCCGAACGCGGTGACCTCAATCGGCGAGGTCAGCTTGAGCGCCCGGTACGGCGGACTGTAGATATGGCAGCCCATGTCGCCAAGCGTGCCGGTCCCGAAGCCGACCCGCCGCCGCCATTCGCCGGGATGGTAGACGCCCTTCTTGAACGGCCGCGGCGTGTTCATGCCGAGCCATCCGTCCCAGTCGAGCGGCGCCGGCACCGGATCGTTGGCCTCGGGCAGCGGCTTGTCGTCGCCCCAGCTCTTGTTCGAGAAGGTGTGGACCTCGCGGATCTTGCCGACGATGCCGCTGCGGACCAGCGACTCGCCGTAGCGCTGGACGCGGCTCGACGACACCTGGATGCCCATCTGCGTGGTCAGGCGCTTGCGCCGCGCGTACTCCGTGAGGACGCGGATCTCGTGCAGGTTGTTGCAGAGCGGCTTCTGAACGTAGACCGGCTTGCCGCGCTTCATCGCCTCGAGGGCGATCAGGCAGTGCATGTGGTCGGGGGTCGAGACGTTGACCGAGTCGATGTTGCGGTGCTCCTTGTCGAGCAGCTCGCGCCAGTCCTGGTAGACGCGCAGCTTGGGGAAGCGCTGCTGGACGCGCTCGAACCGGCCGAGATCGACGTCCGCGACCGCGATCAGATCAAAGGCCGGGTGCTTGCCGAAGGCCATCAGATCGCTGAGCGCCTGGCCGGAGGCGCCAATCGCGGCGTGGCGGAGGACCGGCGCGGCGGCGCGGGCGCCCACCGAGATGAACGGTGCGACGGCCGCCGTCGCGGCGACCGTCTGCAGGAAGTGTCGGCGGGAAACCGTGTTCTGAGGCATGCGCCGCAGCGTACCGCCAATCGCGGTCCGCTGGCAACCCCGTTTAGAGCGAAATGACCTTGCCGGTGCGCACGCTCTCGTCGGCGGCGAGGACAATCGCGAGGCTCTTGACCGCGTCGGTCATGTGCGTCGTCAAATCGACGTCGTCGCGGATGGCGCGCAGCAGGAACGCCTGCTCGCGATCGCACAGCCCCTGATGATCCGGTTCGTCCTCGGTGCTGATGAATTCGTCGGGCGAGACGAACTCGTCGTTGGCATCGAGTTCGGCGCGGTGCAGCCGGATGCAGTTGGTCTTGGTGTGGCTGTCGATGTCGGCAGAGCCCGAGGCGGCCTCGTCGCGCGGGTCCTTGACGATCGAGACGCAGCCCTTCGGGCCGATGACGTCCTTCACGAAGAACGCGATCTCGCTCATCATCGGCCCCCAGCCGGCTTCGTACCAGCCGACCGAGCCGTCGTCGAACGTCACCTGCAGGTGGCCGTAGTTGTACATGCCGGGCTTGATTTCCCCGGTCATCCGCGCGCCGATCGCCGAGACGCTGACCGGCCGGGCGCCGGTCATCTGGCACATGACGTCGACGTAGTGCACGCCGCAGTCGACGATCGGGCTCATCGACTTCATCAGGTTGCGATGGGTCGTCCAGGAGTGGCCGTGGCTCTGCTGGTTCAGGTTCATCCGCATGACCAGCGGTTTGCCGAGGGTGCGGGCGAGCTCGATGAAGCGGATCCAGGCGGGGTGGACGCGCAGGATGTAGCCGATCACCAGTTTCCGGTGACGCGCCGTGGCGGTGTCGACAATCGATTGCGCCTCGGCGACGGTCTCGGCGAGCGGCTTCTCGCAGAACACGTGGCAGCCGGCGTCGAGCGCCGCCCGCGCGTAGGCGGCGTGCGTCTCCGGATAGGTATTGATGCTGACGACGTCGGGTTTGGTGGACTTGAGCGCGTCGAAATAGTCGCTGAACTGGGCGATGCCGCCGAGCTCCTGGCTGAGCGCCTCGCGCGATTCCGGGCCGCGGCTGACCAGTCCGGCGATCTCGAACTCGGGCATCTTGTGGTACGAGCGCGCGTGGCTGGCGCCCATGTTGCCGCAGCCGGCGACGAGAACGCGGAGGGGAGTAGTCATCTTGAAGCGATCCTGTGCACGGAAAGGCCCGCGGCGTCCTGCCGCGAGACCGGGTTTGGGACGAACGTCACCCCATTATGCCAGCCCCGGCGGCACGGCGCTCCGGGCGATCGCGGATCGTGGCAGAATGCGCTCATGCTGTTCGGCCTGATGCTGGCCCTGCTGGCGGCCGACCTGTCGCCGGCGAATGCGCCGCGCCTGAAGCAGGTCTGGCGGACGGACGTCCAGGCCGCCGCTCCGAATCCACGGGCCGCCACGCTGGCGGCGTTCGAGGCGACGCCGGTCCTGGCCGGCGGGCTGCTGTTCGTGATCACCCCGTACAACCAGGTTGTGGCGCTCGACCCGGGCACCGGCGTCGAGCGCTGGCGGTTCGACCCGCACGTCGCCGCGGATCGCGACTATTCCGAGGTCACGGCGCGCGGCGTGACGGTCGCGGGCGGTCTCGTCTATTTCGGAACCATCGACGCGCGGCTGTTCGCGATTGCCGCGAAGAACGGCAAACAGGTCTGGGCGGTCAATCTCTCGGACCGCCCGAACGACGGCAACTACCAGATCACCTCGCCGCCGGTCGTGTCAGGCACGGTGGTCATCGTCGGCTCCTCGATTGGCGACAACGGTCGGGCGGAGATGGAGCGGGGCACGGTGCGCGCCTTCGACGCCCAGACCGGGGCGCCGGCCTGGTCGTGGGACCCGACGCCGTCCGGCCGGACCGGCGCCGCCAACGCGTGGGCGCCGATGTCGGTCGACGAGCCGCGCGACATGGTGTTCGTCTCGACCGGCAGCGCCTCGCCCGACTTCTACGGCGGACTGCGCCGCGGTGATGACCGCCACGCCAACGCGGTCGTCGCGCTCCGCGCCTCGACCGGCGCGTTCATCTGGGCGTTCCAGGTCGTGCATCACGACCTGTGGGATTACGACGTCGCGTCGCGGCCGGAGCTGATTCAGATCGGCAACAAGCCGGCGATTGGCGTGCTGACCAAGGTCGGACACTACTTCGCGCTCGACCGGCTGACCGGCACGCCGCTGCTGCCGGTGGCGGAGCGGCCGGTGCCGGCGTCCGACATCGACGGGGAAGCGGCCTCGCCGACGCAGCCCTTTCCCGACAGCGGCGTGTTCACGGCGCAGCGCTTCGTGCCGCGCGACGGCTGGTGCACGGAACAGTTCCAGAAGCTCCGCTACGACGGCGTGTTCACGCCGCCGTCGCTCGGCGGCAGCCTGGTCTTCCCTGGCAATGTCGGCGGCGCGAACTGGGGCAGCGGCTCATACGACAAGGCGCGCGGCCTGCTGTTCGTGGCCGCGAACCGGCTGGCGACCGCGGTCCGGCTGATTCCCCGGGATGCTTACGACTCGGCCAATCACGGCGAGACCGGCGAGCGCTGGGGGCAGGAATACGGCGCCCAGGCCGGGGCGCCGTTCGGGATGTCGCGGCGGACGTTCATGGCGCCGGACGGGCTGCCGTGCAACCAGCCGCCGTGGGGGGCGATCGCGGCCATCGACGTCGCCACCGGCAAGCTGCGCTGGGAGGCGCCGATCCGGCCGGGACTGGGTGGCCCGCTCGCCGTCAACGGCGTCGTCTTCTTCGCCGGCACGGTCTTCGAAACGAAAATCCGCGCCTTCGCTGCCGATGACGGGCGGCTGTTATGGGAAGACGACCTGCCGTTCTCCGCGCACTCGGTGCCGGGCAGCTACGTGTGGAAGGGGCGGCGCTACGTCGTCGTCTGCGCCGGCGGGCACGGCAAAGTCGACGGCAGCAAGCTGGGGAGCGCCGTGGTGGCGTTCGGAATCGAGGAGCAGAAGTAATGAGCGGAGTACGGGTTCTGGTCGGTACGCGAAAGGGCGCGTTCGTGCTGACGGCCGATGGCAAGCGCGAGCGATGGGAGGTCACCGGGCCGCACTTCGGCGGCTGGGAGGTGTATCACGTCAAGGGATCGCCGGCGGACCCGGACCGCATCTACGCGTCGCAGACCAGCGGCTGGTTCGGCCAGGTGATGCAGCGCTCGAACGACGGCGGCCGCACCTGGGAGCCGGCCGGCAACAAGTTCGTCTACGACGGTGTTCCGGGCACGCATCAATCGTTCGACGGCACGCCGCGGCCCTGGGCGTTCAAGCGCGTCTGGCATCTCGAGCCGTCGCCGGTCGATCCCGACACGGTCTACGCCGGGGTCGAGGATGCCGCGCTCTTCCGCACCGCCGACGGTGGCCAGACCTGGAGCGAACTGCCCGGACTGCGCGGACACGGCTCCGGCGCGATGTGGCAGCCGGGTGCCGGCGGGCTCTGCCTGCACACCATTCTCCTCGACCCGCAGCGCGCCGGCCGGATCTTCGTCGCGATCTCGGCGGCGGGCGCGTTCCGTTCGGACGACAGCGGCGGCACCTGGAAGCCGATCAACCACGGACTGCGGTCGCAGGGCCTCCCCGGTCCGGAGGCGGAAGTCGGCCACTGCGTCCACCGCATCGCGATGCACCGCACCCGCCCGGACGTGCTGTTCATGCAGAAGCACTGGGACGTCATGCGGACCGACGATGCCGGCGAGTCGTGGCGGGAGATCAGCGGCAACCTGCCCTCGGATTTCGGCTTCGTCGTCGACGTCCACGCGCACGAGCCCGAGACCGTCTACGTCGTGCCGATCAAGAGCGACTCGGAGCACTATCCGCCCGACGGCAAGCTGCGCGTCTACCGCAGCCGCAGCGGCGGCGACGAATGGGAAGCGCTAACCAACGGGCTGCCGCAGCGCGACTGCTACGTCAACGTGCTGCGCGACGCGATGGCGGTCGATTCGCTCGACGCCTGCGGCATCTATTTCGGCACCACCGGCGGGCAGGTCTATGCCTCGCCGGACGGCGGCGACAACTGGGCGCCGATTGTCCGCGACCTGCCGCCGGTCGTGTCGGTAGAGGTCCAGACGCTGCGATGATCCGCGTTCTCCTGCCGGCGCACCTCCGGACGCTCGCCCGCGTCGACGACGAGGTGCGTCTGCGGATTGACGGGCCGGCGACGCAGCGCGCGGTGCTCGACGCGCTCGAGCGGCAGTATCCGGTGCTGTGCGGCACGATTCGCGATCACGTGACGCACCAGCGCCGGGCGTTCGTGCGGTTCTTCGCCTGCGAACTGGATCTGTCGCACGAGCTCCCCGACACGCCGCTGCCCGACGCGGTCGCGGCCGGCCAGGAGCCGTTTCTCGTCGTCGGCGCGATGGCGGGTGGATAAGCGACGTCTCCCCAGGGTCGGGGGAGACGTCGTCGAGGTGCGGTCTACTGACGGCGGACGCGCGTCGCGAGCACGGCGCCGCTGGACTGTTTCGTGCCCGTCACTTTGATCTTGTCGCCGCTGCGCAGCGACGCGCAGGTGCCTCCTTCGAACGTCGTCGTGCCATTGGTGGCAACGTCGAATCCATTGACGCCGAAGGTGAGCGCGGGACAGGTCCCCTTGACACCCCCCGCCGCTCCCTCGATCTCGAACTCGCCGCCGGTTTCATCGTCGTCGATCTCGATCAGCCGGGCGACGAGCTCGCCGCCCGACTGCCGGGTGCCGACGACGTGGAGCGTCTGGCCGAGCTTCAGCTGATCGAGGGTCTGGACATCGCCGCGGCGCTTGACGGTCGTGGCGGCGGTGGTCGTGACCGTGGTTCCCGCCACCGTCAAGGTGAGGGTCGGCTTGGCGCCGCCAACGGCGGTGAGTGTGCCCTTCACCGACGCCGAGCTGTCCTGCTCGCCTCCCTTGTCGTCCTTGCCGTCCTTGTTCTTATCGTCCTTGCCGCCATCGTCCGCTCTCGAGCTGATGTGAATGCGCTCCGCGTAAATGTAGCCGTCGCGCTGCTGCCCTTTCACCTCGACTCGCGAGCCGTTGACGAGCAGCGCGAGCGAGGAGCCTGAACCGAACCACTCGGTGAGGTCGTCGCCCTTGACCAGCCGGCTGCCGACTTTGAACTGGAACACGGGGCCGCTGACCAGCGAGTCGATGACGCCGTTGACCTCGACGGGCACCCAGGTGTTCGTGTTCTGGATGCGGATTTCAGCGGCCAGCAGGCCGCCGCCGGACGGCGTGCCTGTGACGTGCACGCGCATGCCAATCTGGAGATCACCGAACGTCTTCGCCGCGCTACCCTGCACGAAGGTCGTCGACGCGTTGGTGAGGACGGTCCGTCCGGCCACGGTGACCGCGCCTGCCGCGGTCGTCGGCGGCAGCGATTCAACGCGTCCTTCCAGTTCCTGCGCCGCCGCGCCGCTGCGCTGCTCGGCCTCGACCGACGCGGTGGAGCCGGTGACATTGACGATGACGGTGACCGTCTGCGCGGCCTGCAGCTGGGGCAGCGTGATCGTGCTCTCCACGCCGGCGCCGCTGAATCGCAGCTGGACGTCACCGGCCGGTACGCCGCCCAGCGTGAAGTGATTGGCGCCGTCGACCGTCGCGGTGATGGATGTGCCGACAACGGTGACGGTGATCCCCGACAGCGACGCTCCGGTGCTGTCGGAGAGCTGCGACGAGCCCGATCGCAGGGTGCCGCTGATGACGATGCCGGCCGAGGCTGCCGGGCCGGCTGCTGAGGACGGCGCGGTTGGGGACGAGCCCTGGCCGCCGCAGCCGCCGAAAAGACTGGTAAGGATGATGGCCGTCACCGCCGAGGCCTGCCGGATTGGTCTGATCATGGGTCTCCTGTTCGTCCGGGGCGCCGGACGAGCTGGCAGGAGCAAGCGCGATGCCGGCCGAAAAACGCCGTGTTTGCGCCTGTTTTGCGGATTTGGTCCGGGCCGGCCCTGGCGACTGTTACGGAAACGGGCGCGAAATTACACGCCTTCGCGACCGGCCACAGCCGCTCCTCGCGGGCCAGCCGCGACGCGATGTCACTTCACCGTGGCGGTGCCAGAACGATCCCCCTCCGTCACCCGGATGAAGCGACCGGCGCGCAGGTCAAACAGGGTGTCGGTGGCGCCGTCGGGCCAATGAATCTCGACGCGGTCCACGCGCTGGCGCGCACCGAGCCCGAAGTGGAGCCGGGTGTCGTTCTGGGACAGGTAGCTGCCGCCGCTTCGCCGCTCGGCGACCTGCACCAGGTCGCCGGCGACGACCTTGACCCTGGCGCCAAAGGCGCTTCGATTGCTCTTCCCGCCGACGAGGTCGATGGTCAGAAACGCGCCGGCATTGCCGCCGTCGTTGCGCAGCACGGTCAGCGGTCCGTCCAGGTTGTTGATGACGACATCGACGTCGCCGTCGTTGTCGATATCGCCGAAGGCGGCGCCGCGGCTGACTGCCGGTACTGAAACGGCGGCGCCCATCTCCGGCCCCACTTCAGTGAACCCGCCGTTCCGGTCGTTCCGGTACACCAGCTTGCGCTGGCGATACCCCGAGTCCGGGCCGGCGGCGTCGAGCTGGGGATAGACGTGGCCATTGACCACCAGCAGGTCGAGCCAGCCGTCGTTGTCGTAGTCGAAGAAGTTGAGGCCCCAGCCGACGAACGGCAGGCTGGCCTTGGCGGTTCGCGTCGCATACGACGCATCCGTGAACACGAAATCCTTCTCGTGCCGGTAGACCGCGTTGTACTCGTCGGCGAAATTGGAGACCGCGATGCTCCAGCGGCCGCGGTGGTCGTAGTCTCCGATCGTGACGCCCATCGACGCCTGCTCGGCGCCGTCGTCGCTGAGCGCGGTTCCCGAGGCGAGGCCGACGTCCGTGAAGGTGCCGTTGCCGTTGTTCCGGTACAGGTAGTTCGGACCCGAATCGTTGGCGACGTAGAGATCGACGCGGCCGTCGTCGTTGAAGTCGCACCACGCGACCCCCATGCCGAAGCGGCGGGCCGGATCGGCGACCCCGGCCGCTGCCGAGACGTCGGTGAAGGTGCCGTCGCCGTTGTTGTGGAACAGCGAGTCGCCCGCCCCCGGCAGGCCGCGCGGACCGCACTGGACCGGACGGCCGCGGAAGACGCAGTGCTTGCCTTCGCCGAACGGCGGCAGCGCGTCGAGATGGAGGTCGACGTAGTTCGCCACGAACAGGTCGAGCCTGCCGTCATTGTCGTAATCGGCGAAGGCGGCGCCGGTCGACCAACGCGGATCCCCGACGCCGGCGCGCGCGGTGACGTCCGTGAACGTGCCGTCGCCGTTGTTGCGGAAGAGATGGTTGGCGCCGAAACAGGTGACATAGAGATCGTCCCACCCGTCGTTGTCGAAATCGCCGGTTGCCACACCCATCGCCCAGCCCGGGGTTCCGACTCCGGCACGCTCGGTCACGTCGCTGAAGGTTCCGTCACGGTTGTTGCGCCACAGCGCGCTGCGGGCGCTGGCCGGTGCGGCCGCCGTCGCCACGGTGGGCGAGTTCGTCAGATATACGTCGAGCCATCCATCGTTGTCGTAATCGAACAGGGCGACGCCGCCGCTCATCGATTCGACGATGTATTTCTTCTCGGGAGCGGAGACATGCGTGAAGGTAATCCCGGTCGCGGCGGTGATGTCGGTGAAGACGACGCGTGACTCGGGCCGCTCCGACGGCGCAGCGGCCAGGACGCCGGCAACGAGGACGGCGACGAGCACGGGCGAGAGGTGCGCCGTCGTCATGTCCTGGGCCGCCGCTACCGCGGTCCGGGATCGAGCGCCTGCTTCGTTACGGTCGGACGCTCGGCGGGTGCCGCGGCCTGGCGGTCCTTGTCGTCACGCAGTCGCTTGAAGACGGCCAGCGCGCGCTGCTGCTCAGTCTCCTGACCGAGCGCCCGGTAGGCCTGCGCTAGCTGGTAGAACGCGACGTCGTCGTCCGGCGCCAGGCCGGTCGCCTTGCGCAGGTGAGGCACGGCGTCGCCTGGCGCGCCGGCCGCGATCAGTGTCCGGCCCAGTCCGACCAGCGCTTCCTCGAATTCCGGATACGCCGCGACCGCTCGGCGGAACGAGGCGATCGCCTCGTCGAGATGGCCGGCCTTCCGTGCCAGCTCGCCGATTTCGTACGCGGCGTTGGCGTTGGTCGGATCGATTCGCAGCTCCTGCTCGAACTCCTTCACGGCTTCGGCCTCGGCACCGGGATCGCCGGTGCCCTGTCCGGCGCGCGCCAGCAGCACGCGTCCGAGCCTGGCGTGGATGCCCGGCCGCCGTGGAGCGATTGTCAAGACCCGCCGGTATTCCCGGATCGCGTCGTCCAGCAGGCCTTGGCTCTCGTTGGCTTCGCCCGCCGCCTGGTGCAGCCACACCGAGTCCGGCGCCACCTTGGCGAGCTTGATCGTCTGCAGATAGGCGTAATTCCCGAACAGGCGTCCCGTGTGGTACAGCACTTCGGGATCGTCAGGGTAGAGCCGGCTCAGCTCGAGCGCGATGCCAACAGCGCTGCTGTCCCGGCCAAGCGCGGTGTAGGTGCGCTCCAGATGGAGGCCGGCCATGCGCCGCAAAGCCGGGTCGGGTGGCTGGTGGCGGAACGCCTTCTCGAGCCCGGGGAGCGCTGCTTCATGGTGCCCGATTTCCGACAAGGACATTGCCAACAGCGTGCCGATGTTCGGCAGCGCGGGCTTTAAGGCGAGGGCTCGCCGAAGGGGGACGACGGCCTCAGAGAAGCGGCTCTGCTGAAAGTAGACGAGGCCGAGCCGCGCGTGCACTTCGGCCAGGTCCGGCTGTAGCTTGCGCACCTCGTCGTAGGCCCGTTCGGCGGCGTCGTAGCGCCCCTCCGCCAGCGCCCGCTCGCCCTGCTGGTAGATCGTCTGGATGCGGGCCGCGTCCGCGGGGGGAGCCTGAGCGTCCAGCCGGGGCACCGCCAGCGCCAGGCTCACCGCGACGACCCCTGCCCAGCCCGTCATGTGCACCACTACGCCCCCAGCAACGCCGCGCGCGACGGACTTGTTGGGTCCGCCGCGCCAGATGGCTTCGACCGGCATCTTAACCCCGGTCGTGGTGCGAGGTCACGGACCCCCTCAGAACGTGAACTTCAAACCCAGCTGATTGATGCGGCCTGCCCGCGCGCCGTTGACGACGCCAAAGCCCCGACCGGCGACGTTGGTCTGGACCGACGTGAACTGGGTGTGGTTCAGGGCATTGAACGACTCCAGCCGGAACTGGACCTTCATTCCCTTCGGGAAGTCGAGGTTCTTGAACAGGGACAGATCGAGATTGTTGACGCCAGGTCCTCGCAGGATGTTGCGGCCGGAGGTGCCGAACCGGCCGAATCCCGGCTGGGCGAAGGCCGAGGTATCGAACCAGGCGTTGACATTCTTGTTGAACCCGCTGGGATAGGGGTCGCCGACCAGGTCGGCCCGGTTCGATCCGAAGGTATCGAGTACGCCGCCGAGGTCCTGCGCCTGAATCGTGATCGGGAAACCGCGCTGCCACGTGTAGATACCGTTGACCTGCCAGCCGCCGACGACGGCGTTGGCGGCGTTCGAGACATTGCCGGCGAACTTTTCGCCGCGGCCGAACGGGAGGTTGGTCACGAAGCTGCCGACGAGGCGGTGGTCCACATCGAAGTCCGACCGCCCGTAGTCGCGCTCCGGATCGTGGTTGTTGAGGAAGCCCTGCCAGCCGTTGTATCCGCTGGCGCCGATGCCGGCCGCCGCGGATTTGCTGTCCGTGCTTTTCGCCCAGGTGTAGGCAAACGTCGCCAGCGAGCCCCGACCGCGGTGCTCGAGCTTGGTGTTGAACGAGTTGTACTTCGAGCGGCCGCTCCAGTCGCTGTCGATGTAGACGTTGAAGTTCGGGTACGGCTTGCGCGCCGCGACCGACTGCGGATTCGCGGGGTCGAACGGCAGCGCCTGGGCGATGTTGCGGCGCATCAGCAGGTTCGTTCCCTTGTTGCCGACGTAATTCAGCTCCAGCGTCGTCGCCCCGGTCAACTGGCGCTGGACCGACAGCGAGTACTGCTGCACGTACGGATTGCGCGGCTCGGGCGACTGGCTCACCGCCAGGAAGGTGTTCGCCGCGGGCGTTGCAAGGCCGGGAGCCGCAAAGCTCGGGAACAGCTGGTCGGTCGTCTGCAGCGCGCCGGGCTGGCCGATGGATTGCTGGTAATTGCCGCGGCTCACGTACGGATAGACGTCGGCGGCGCCGTCGATTTCGCGTCCTTCCGCCGAATCGAAGAACACTCCGTAGCCGCCGCGGACAACCGTCCGTTCTCCGGAGAACGGCCGCCACGCGAAGCCGATGCGCGGCGCCAGCACCTTGAACCGGTCCGGGTTCTCGGGGCTGCGGCGGCCTGCGAGCTGATAGTACTTTCCGTCGGCGATGCCGCCGGTCGCCAGGGTCTCATCCGCGACGAGGAGGCCGCCTGGTGCATAGTTCAGGTTGCGCCACGCCATCCGGTTCCTCGTTTCGAACGGCACGTTGCGGTAGTCGTAGCGGACACCGAGATTCAAGGTCACGCGCGACCCCACCCTCCAGTCGTCCTGGACATACGGGGCAAGGTAGTGGAAGTTGAACTCGCGCGGGTTGCCCGCCTTGCCAGGCACGCTGAACGCGGCCGGCTGGAATACCCCGACGCCGCTGTAGTAGCCGAGCAGGTAATCCGCGATCGGATCGCCGGTGAAGCCGACGGCGAAACCGTACCCGCCCAGAAAGCCCGTGGCGAGGTCGCGTTGCAGCGACCACCGGCGGGAATTGACCCCGAACGTCAGTGTGTGGGCGTTCCGCACCCAGGTCGTCGAGTTGCCGATGTCCCACATTGGCTGGTTGCTGGCGCTGTAGGCGTTACCGGCGCCGCCCACGCCGGAGAAGCCGAAGATGCCGACGCTCGGGCACTCGCGCTGATCGTCCGGGATGCTCGTGAAGACACCGGTGAGCCGCAGCGCGTCGACGTCCGACTGGCCGCAGGGGATGCCCTTCTGGTCGGCGCGGGCCGTGACGCGGCCGATTCGCAGCTGGTTGACGAGGTTGGCGCGCAGCGCCCAGGTGTGCGAGACCTGCCAGTTGGTCGTGTCCTGCACGAACACCCGGTCGCCAATCTCCTGCAGGTTGGAATTGGTCCGGTTGTTGTACATCGATTGCGTCAGCCGGAACATCGCCCGGCCGTAGCGGGACATGTCCTGATCGATGCGGACCGTGTATTGATCCTGGTCCTGCGGCAGGGTCCGGACCACCTGGTAATTACCCTGGGGCGCGTCCGCATTCGGCGCCGGGAACCACGGGATCGACAGCCGCGCCAGACGCGAGAACCGCGACGCAGGAATCGTGTTGCCGGGGAAGGGCTGGCCGGTCAGCGGATCGATGATGGTCGTGCTGAAACGCCCGGCCAGCTCCGTCGGCGACGGCACCCGGTAGAACCCGGTCGAGCCGCGCTTGATGCGCGCCGCCTCGTAGTTGAACAGGAAGAACGTCTTGTTGCGGCCATCGTAGAAGGGCAGCCGGACCGGCCCGCCCAGATAGAACCCCGGCTGCTTCTGATCGAGCTTGGGCTTCGGGGCATCGCTTCGATCGAAGAAGTTGCGCGCGTCGAAGGCCTCATTCCGGACAAAGGTGAAGAACGCCCCGTGGAGGTTGTTCGTCCCGGACTTGCTGATGATGTTGATCTGGTTGGCGCTGAACCCGTACTCGGCGGAATAGGTGGCGGTCTGCTCCTTGAACTCCTGGATGATCTCGACCGAGAGCGTCGCCGCCGGCGTGCCGAGGGCGGTGTCGACGTTCGATGTGCCGTCGATCATGAAGTTGTTCGACGTCGGCCGTGAGCCCATGATGCTGATCGCGTTGCCGACGCCCTGGCGCATCGCCGCCTGCTCGCCCGAGGTCTCGACCGCTCCGGCGCCGAGAAACAGCAGCTGCAGGAAGTTGCGGCCATTCAGCGGCAGCTGCGTGACCTGCTTCTCCGAGATCAGCTGGCCGACGGAGGACGACGCCGTGTCGAGCGCCAGGGCGTTGGCGGTGACCTCGACCTTTTCCGAGATATTGCCCGTGGTCAGCTCGAGGTCGACCCGCTGGACCTGGTCGACGTTGAGCTGCACGTCCGAGGTGACCGCGAGCTTGAAGTTGGCGCGCTCAGCGGTCACGAGATACACACCCGCCGGCAGCAGCGGCACGACGTACGAGCCGAGGTCATTGGTCATCGTCTCGCGCGTCAAACCGGTCTGGACGAGCGTCACCGTGACTTTGACCTTGTCCATCACGCCGCCGCTAGTGTCCCGGACTGTGCCGGTGATCTGTCCGGTGGCTGACTGGGCACGAATCCCGACAGCCGTTCCAAACACGCCGAGCATCACGAGGAGCAGTACTGACTTCTGCATGGGGCCTCCCGCCAAGTCATCCACAACAGCAGACTGCGCAATCTTCGCCAACCGGCGCAGAGACACAAGCTCTTTTCCGGGCGTCTGCGGTCGTTTCGCCCGGCAAGAAGCCCGCGGTCGTCAACGCCGGCTATAAAGAGTTGTCCGAGCGCTACTTATGGTGGTTCGTCGGCCGCGGCGTGACGGCAGAGCCACGGCAGACGGGAACCGCTGCATTGCGCAGCGCAGAACGGCGCCGGCGACCCGCCCGGACCCGGCCTTGCAGGTGTGCCAGGCGATGGCGATGATTCTGCTGGTCGAAGATAACGACGACAGCCGGGATGCGCTCGCGCGGCGTCTGAGCCGCCGCGGCTACGAGGTCGAGCCGGCGATCGACGGGGAAGAAGCGGTCAGGAAGGCTGGCGAACGGGCGTTCGACCTGATCCTGATGGACATGAACCTGCCGGCGATTGATGGCTGGGAAGCAACCCGCCGGATCCGCGCCGCGTCGCGCAACCGTGAAACGCCGATCATTGCCCTGACCGCTCATGCGATGACTGGCGACCGCGACAAAACCCTCGCCGCCGGCTGCGACGCCCATCATGCCAAACCAGTGCAGCTGCCGGAACTGCTCCAGCAGATCGAACTGCTGCTCGACGCGTCTAGGAACCGGTCTCCCGCTGTTTGACCAGGATCGCCTCGATCTGTTCGAGCAGCTTGGGCAGATCGACCGGCTTGGTGTGATAGTCGACGCACCCGGCCGCCAGGGCGCGCGCCCGGTCGCCGGCCATGGCATGTGCGGTCAGCGCGATCACCGGGATCGACGCCGTCTCCGGGTGCCCCTTGACCAGCCGCGTCGACTCCCAGCCGTCCAGCTCCGGCATGTTCATGTCCATCAGGATGATGTCCGGGCTCTCGCTCCGCGCCAGCCGCGCTCCGGCGACGCCGTCGGTCGCGAGGACGACCTGAAAGCCGCGCCGTTCCAGCCGCCGCGACAGGGCGTCCCGGTTGTCCTGGTTGTCTTCGACGATCAACACCTTGGGCATTATGGTTCCTTCTCCGACTGTGGCGGGGCGCCCGCCGCCGCCGGCCTGACCAGGTGGCGCTGGACGATCTGGCGAATCTCCTGCAGCACCTGGGAGTGGCTGTGCACGCCCTTCTTGACGATCGTTTCGACCCGGCCCGACAGCCGCGCCCGGTCCTCGCGGGTCAGGTCCTTCGAGGTCATGACCATGACCGGGATGCTGCGCCAGGCCGGCTGCTCGCGCATCGCGCTGAGGAACTCGAAGCCGTCCATTTCCGGCATGATCAGGTCGAGCAGGATGAGCGAGACCCGCCTCGTCGCCAGCACCTCGAGCGCGGCCTTGCCGTGCGCCGCCTCCTCGACCTTCCAGCCCTCGCGGATCAGCAGTTTGCGCACCACCGCGCGCGTCGCCTCATCATCGTCGACCACCAGTGCGGCGCCGCCCCCCTTGAGGACCTGGTACTTGACGAGCAGCGAGGCGACGCGTTCGCCGTCGAGCGGCTTCATCAGGAACTCCTCGGCGCCGAGCAGGTAGCCGAGGTCCTGTGAGGGGGAGATCGACAGCAGGACGACCGGCACCGCGCACAGCCGCGGGTCGGCCTTGAGCGCCATCAGGACCGCCCAGCCGTCCATGACCGGCATGATGACGTCGAGGAAGATGATGCCGGGCAGGAAGCGCTGCGCCATGCGCAGCCCTTCTTCGCCGTCGCGGGCGACCACCGCCGCGACCCCCTGCTCGGCGAGCGCCCGGACGATCTCGTCGCGCGCCGCCTGATCGTCGTCGATGACCAGGGCGCAGCCGTCGACGAGCGCCGGCTCACCGGTCCGCGGTGCGCTGCCTGGCGGGCCGACGGTCGCCGGCAGGCGGACCGTGAAGGTCGTGCCGTGACCGGCTTCGCTCGTCACCGTGACGGTGCCGCCCATCAGCTCGGCGAACTCGGCGCAGATGCTGAGACCGAGCCCGGTGCCGCCGTATTTCCGGGTCACCGAGTCATCCGCCTGGCTGAACGGCTGAAACAGTCGGCCGACCTGGGCGGGCGACATCCCGATGCCGGTATCGATGATCTCGAAGACGAAGTAATCGTCGCCGCTGCCGCTGTCGCGCGTCACCCTGAGGGTGATGGTGCCGTGCTCGGTGAACTTCGCGGCATTCGAGACCAGGTTGACCAGAATCTGCCGGACCTTGGTGACGTCGGCGTACATGTGGTCGACGTTGTGGGCGATCTGCAGG
The DNA here is from genome assembly GCA_031393955.1 of Acidobacteriota bacterium. Classification (GTDB taxonomy): domain Bacteria; phylum Acidobacteriota; class Vicinamibacteria; order Vicinamibacterales; family 2-12-FULL-66-21; genus JALZOC01. The sequence continues at coordinate 10,842 of JANMWI010000019.1, read as the reverse complement.
TCGAGCTGATTGTGGTTCTGATCGAGCAGCGGCCGCAGCGTCACCAGGACGTCGTCGATCTCGTTGCGCAGGTCGAACGGCTCGAGGTGGAGCTCCATCCGGCCGGCTTCGACTTTGGCGAGGTCGAGGACGCCGTTGATCAGCGAGAGCAGGTGGCGGCCGGCGCGGCGGATCTTCTCGAGGTCCGGCACGAACTCGGCGACGCCCTTGTCCTCGGCTTCTTCCTGGAGCAGCTCGCTGTAGAGGATGACCGCGTTCAGCGGTGTCCGCAGCTCGTGGCTCATGTTCGCCAGGAACCGGCTCTTGGCGACGTTGGCCGCTTCGGCGGCCTCTTTCGCGACGTTCAGCGCGTCGAGGGCGCGCTTCCGCTCGATGCCGACGGCAATGCCGTTGGCGACCGCGCGCATCGCCAGCAGCGTCGCCTCGGGCAGCGGCTGGCGCGCGAAGATCGCCATCACGCCGACCAGATGGTTCTCGACGATCAGCGGCAGTCCGGCGAAGGCGGTCATCCCCTCGCGTGCTGCCCAGTCCTGATCGATGCCGGGGATATCGGCACGCACGTCGTTGGTCAGCGTCGCCTCCCGCGTGGCGGCGATGCGGCCGATTTTCAGCTGGCCCATCGCGACGCGGCCGTGCGGTCCGTCAAGGTGGGTGTAGAGGCCGGCGCTCGCGCGCAGGACGAGCTCGCCATCCTCGGCATTGAGCATCCAGATCCGGGCGAATGCGGCGTCGAGCCAGCGGACCAGCGATTCGGCGCACCACCGCAGCATCTCGTCGAGGGTCGTGCTCCGTGTCATCGCCAGCCCGACGTCGGCGGTCAGCGACGCCAGCCGGACCTGTTCGGCCATCGCCTGCTCGGCGAGCTTGCGGGCGGTGATGTCGCGCAGGTAGCCGGTGAACATCGGCGGGTCGACCAGCTGGATCCGCGTGACCGCCAGTTCGAGCGGGAACTCCGTGCCGTCGCGCCGCATTCCGGTAATCTCGATCCGCCGGTCGATGACCGGCCCCTCGCCGGTGCGAAAGTATCTGGCCAGCCCGGCGCGGTGGCCGTCGCGGAGCGACGGCGGGATGATCAGCTCGGCCATCTCACGGCCGACCGCCTCGTCACGGGTGTAACCGAAGGTCAGCTCGGCGGCCGGATTCCACTCCCGGACGGTCCCGTCGTGCGCCATCGTGATGACGCAGTCGATCGCCGCCGCGAGGATGGACGAGTTCAACGCCTCGCTGCGGCGGACCTCCTCCTCGGCGCGCTTGCGCTCGACGTACTGCCCGATCTGATTGCCGATCGTCACCAGCACCTGCAGCAGCGGCGGGTCAGGCGGCTCCATCGTATCGGTGACGAATTCGGCGACGCCGAGCAGGCCGCCGGCGCCGCGAATCGGGAACAGCACCGCGCCGCGGAGCCCGGCCGCGCGCGCCGCCTCCGCCCGCGGCAGATCGACGTGCCGGCTCATGTCCGAATCCCACATCGGCTGTTGGTCGGCCCAGGTCCGGCCTGGCAGGCCGGCGCCGTGCGCGAACGTCAGCTCGCGCGTGATCGCTTCGAACGAGTCGTACGCGGCCGAGGCGCGCCAGTGCGCGCGGCTGCGCAGGGCCGCCCCCGACGCGTCGACCATCCACAGCGTGCCGAGCTTCCACTCGAGCGCCTGCCCGACCGCCTCGAGGATGCCGGCCCACGCCGCGTCCTCGGAGACCGCCTCGGCGAGCACGACGCTGACGGCATGCTGGATGTGATCGCGGCGTTCGGCGCGGCGCCGTTCGGTGACGTCGACGAACGTCACGACCGCGCCAATCAGCGCGCCCTGGGACCGGACCGCTGACGCGGAGTACTCGATCCGGAAGCTCGAACCGTCTTTGCGCCAGTAGACGTCGGACTGATTGCGGATCTCCAGCCCTGACTCCCGGACCTGGAGCACCGGACACTCCGCCGCGGGATACGGCGAGCCGTCGGCGCGGCTGTGGTGGACCGTGTCGTGAATCGAGCGGCCGCGCAGCTCGTCCGGCGTCCAGCCCAGCATCCGTGCCGCCGCCTGGTTGAGGAACGTGCAGCGCCCTTCGAGGTCGACGCCGGCGATGCCTTCGGTGGTGGAGTCGAGCAGCGCGATACGCTCGTTGGTGTCGCGCTCGGTCATCTCCGCTTTGCGGCTGGCCTCGCGCAGCGCAAACTTCAGATCGATCTCGGTCATCACCGACGCGCCCAGCTCGGTGAGGATCTCGATTTCGTCGGCGGTCCAGTCGCGCGGTTTGCCATCGATCGCACAGAACGACCCGAGCGTCTGTCCGTCGGGCGAGACGAGCGGCACCCCGGCGTAGGCGACCACGCCGAGCGCGCCGACGGCGAGGTTGTCCGACAGCCACGGATGCGTCCTGGCGTCCGCGACGATCAGCGGTTCCCGGCTCGACACGACATGCTGGCAGAACGAATGGGTCAGCGGCGTTTCGCGGGCCGACGCCCACGGCTCGGGCAGGCCGACCTGGCTTTTGAAAAACTGGCGATGGTCGTCGACGAGCGAGACCAGCGACACTGGCACGCCGAGGATCTTGCTCGCCAGCCGGGTCAGGCGGTCGAACGCCGCCTCGGCCGGGCTGTCGAGCATGCCACTGCGGTCGAGGGCGGCAAGCCGCGCCGCGCTGTTGACCTGGGCGAGGTGGTCCTCCGTCTTCATGCCGTCATGCCGTCAAGCCGGGCGCCGCCGGCAGCGCCGCCGCGGCCGGTGCCGGCACGGCGGACGCGCGCAGCTGCGCAACGGTCTGTGCGAGGGTGGTCGTCAGGTAGCTCGCGCCCGCCTTGCGCAGGCGGATCAGGCGCTGGTCGTAGTCGGCGCGCCCTCCCCAGCGGGCGACGATGATCGGCAGGTCGGTATACTGGCCGCGGAGCAGCTCGCAGAGATACAAGATCTGCGGCAGCCCGCCGGGCGGCAGGTTGGAGATCACGACCGCTCCCGCGCCGCTGGCCGCGACCTGACGGACGACTTCGGCCGGCATCAGCCTCGTCGTCAGGACGACGACGCGCCCGCCCGTCTGCTCGACCGCCGCGGCGAGCATGTGCAGCGGGACTTCCTCGGGCTCCTGATGCGCGGGCGTGGCCACGACCACGAGCGCCGATGCCTCGGCCGGCGCCGCGGGCGCCAGCGCCCGAACCGGGGCGATCGCCGCGACCGCCGCCGTCCGCACGGCAAGCTCCTCGGCCGCCGTCAGGGCATTGGCCGTCCGGTCCCGATGCGCCAGAGCGAGTGCCGGAATCAGCACGTTGTCGAAGGCGGCGATCATCCCAAGGGCGGCCGCCTCGATGACCGCCGGCTGGCTCGCCGGGCCGCCGTCGGCGAGGACGCGCTGGTAATAGTCGATGTGCGGTGCCAGCGCCGGCTTGTCGCCAAGCAGCAGACCGAGCGTCCGCACGGTCGGGATGTGCTGGCCGAGGACGGCGAGGCAGACGGTCAGCGGCGTCGACAGCAGCAGGCCGATCGGACCCCACACCCACGCCCAGAACGCCGCGGCGACCAGCAGCGCAATCGGCGACACCCCGGTGTGGTGCCCGAACAGCAGCGGCTCGATGACGTTGGCCGTCACCAGGTCGAGCCCGATGAAGTAGGCGAGCACCATTACCGGCTGATGCCAGTCCGGCGCGGTGGCGAAACTGAGCGACAGCGGCATCAGCACCGCGACCCAGGTGCCGACGAACGGAATGAAGCGGAAGATCGCCGTCAGGAAGGCCCAGAGCGGCGCGTAGGGGACGCCCATCACGGCGAGTCCGATGCCGAGCATGATCCCGAGACTCGCGTTGACCATCAACTGGAACAGCAGGTACTTCCCAACCCGGTCGGCGGAGTCCTCGAGGACCCGGACGGTCCGAATCATGCGGCCGCGGCCGAGCATCGCCAGAAAGCGACCCCGCAGATCCTCGCGGCCGAGCAGGATGAAGATCATCAGGACGATGACCAGGCCGGCGGTCGCCACTGGCTCGAGCATGACCAGGATCGGTTCGACGGTGCGGCTGAGGGTCGAGGTTTCGTCGACCTTGACCCGCACCGGCGGCCCGACCGCCTCATTCGCATCGGCCGGCTTCTGGGCCAGCTCGTGGACCATGTTGGCGAGGCGGGAGAACGGACCGCCCGTCCCGGCGCCGCGAATCTTCCGGATCTTCTCGGCGATCTCGGCCTGATGATTGGGAAGCTCGCCGGCCAGCTTGGCGACCTGCGAGCCGATCACCACGGCCAGCACCGTCGCCAGGGTCGCGGCGAGGACCAGCGTCAGCAGGGTGGACGGCAGCCGTCCGAGGCCGGTCCGCTGGACCAACCCGACGACCGGCGACAGGATGAACGCCAGCAGGATTGCCAGGGCGAGCGGCACCAGCACCGGCTTGGCGACCATGACGACGAAGACGGTCAGGGCCACGCTCGCAAGCTGGAAGAGATACGTGCGGGAGGCGTCGTTGTCCACCTTGTCCATTTCACTACCCCGCTGAGGCGCCTGTCCGACCTACCGGTTGATGCGATTGCCGAGCACGAATCCCATCAGCCCGACCAGTCCGACGCCGAGGAATGTTTCGAGCGCCACGAGCAGCTCCGCCGCCGGCCCACTCGGTCCCAGACCGCCTTTCTCCCCTGCCGCCGCCATCGACAGCAGGCTGAAGAGCGCGAGATCGCGCGGCGACCGGGTGACCATCCCGGGATCTCCGGCGCCGGGGGCCAGCCGCACCACCCCCTCGAGCGCGCCGTAGAGCGCGGCAAACGCGACACACACCAGCAACATGGCGGCCAGCACCCGCTGAACGCTTTCGCCGTAGTCGCAGAGCAGTTCCGCCGCCTGATCGCTCAGATAGTCCCCGCCGGCCAGCATCGCGGGCCACCGGCGCCCGGCCCGCCATTCCCGGCCCGCCGACTGGCGGGCGTCGAGCTTCTGCATCCGCCGGCGGCGGCGGTAGGCCCAGCTCGCCGCATCGCCGTCCCCGAGCGTGTCGAAATTTCGCTGCAGCGACAGGTAAGCGCGCCGCGCGGCCGCGTACAGGCCTGCCCGCTCCTCGCCGACGACCCCCGCGATCTGGGCGGGGGTTACCAGGGTGCGTTCCAGCCAGGCGCCGCTCAGATGGACGTGCGTCAGGTTCACTGTCGACAGGTCCAGTTCTTCGAGCCGCGCGTTGCGCAGCAGGGCATCGCGAAGCGTGGCGCCGCCGAGCCGCGCTCCGCGCAGATCGGCGTCGGTCAGGTCCGCGCCGGTGAGGTCGGCGCGGCCGAGGTTTGCTCCCGTCAGGTTCGCCCGCTGCAGATTGGCGCCTTTGAGCGAGGCCTCCGTCAGCGTGACCCCCGCCAGATTGGCCCCCTCGAGGCTGGCGCCGTCCAGCACCGCGCCCCACAGGTCCGCGCCGCTCAGCACCGCCCCCTCGAGGATCGCGTTGCTGAAATCGGCGAATCGCAGGATCGCGCCTGACAGGTCGGCGTCCTCGAGCAGCGCCTCCCGGAAGTTCGCCTCGCCGAGCGACGCGCGCTGGAAGCTCGAGCCGACCAGATCGGCGCGGAGGAACGAGACGCGTTCCAGCGCCGCTTCATCGAAGTGCGCGAGCCTGGCCCGGCTGCCGGTCAGGTCGGATCCGGAGAGATCGGTGCCGCGCCAGTTGGTGCGGTCCATCGTGGCGCCGGCCAGCTGCGCATCCCGGCAGACGATGCCGCCGCCGGGCGTACGCGCGATCCGATCGTCAGGCGGGCGATCGGACGATGCGCCAAAGTCAGCGTCGGTCAGTACGGCGCCGCGGTCGTGCGCCGGCGAGAGATCGAGGCGGCCGGTTTCACCGAGCAGGGTCAGCGTCAGATCGGTGCGGCGCGCGGCCGAGGCCTGCGCCAATTCCTGATGGATTCCGGGGCGTGTCGTCAAAGGTTTTATTGGTTGGCGATCCATCGCGCCGTCCGGATCGTAGATCACTTCATCGGCGGCGCCGGCGCAACGGCCCCCTGCGCCCGGATCCACTCCACGACCCGCGTCTTGTAGGTCATCCACTCCGGGTGCCCTTCCCAGTTCTCCATGCCATGCGGCGCGCCGTCGATGGCGATCACCTCGTGCGTGACCGCCGCTGCCTCCAGCCGCGCCGCATAGGCCTGCGCCTGCGCCCAGAGCCGCTCGCCGGTGCCGTTGACGAGCAGCACCGGCGGCATGCCGGCGTGCACCTGGTAGAGCGGCGAGTAGCGGCGCATCACCGCGCGCGACTCGTCGTCCAGGACATGGCGTGTGAAGAGCCGCGCCAGCAACGAGCGCGGCGACGCGTCGGTGACCATCGCCGGGAAGTCGTACACGCCGTAGAACGACACCACCCCGGCCAGCCGCCCATCCTCCGCCGCCACTTGCGTCACCATCTGGCCGCTCGCCGACTCGCCCAGCAGGAAGAGTCGTGACGGATCGATGTTGAAGCGCCGGTGTTCCGCCCGCACGAACGCGATCGCCTGGCGCAGATCGTCGAGCTGCTCCGGGTTCGTCGCCTTCGGCGTCAGGCGGTAGTCGATTGAAAACCACGCCAGGCCCGCCGCCGAGAGTGGCGCGAAGACTGGCGTCACGTAGGTGACCTTGTCGCCCGCTTCCCAGCCGCCGCTGTGCGCGACGATCACCGCCGGGGTTGGAGCGGAGGCGCCGGGCGGCACGAACGCGTCGAGGCGCAGGCCCGTCGACTGGCTGAACAGGATGTTTTTCGTGAGCGGTCCGCCGGAGGGCAGACGGACTCCCGCGCCGGCTCGCCCGGCGGTCGTGCCGAGCCAGGCGGTGACTTCCTGTTTGTAGTGCCACTGGCTGGGATACCAGTTCTCGCTCCGATGGCTCGCGCCCCGGGCTTCGACGTACCGGCACTGGCCGCCGGCGGCGCGGATGCGGTCACAGTAGCTCACCGCCCCGGCCGGCGGCGCCTCGGTGTCGTCACCGCCGTGGACGACGAGCGTCGGCGGCATCCGCGGCACGACGCGAGGGGTCAGCCGGTCGAGCAGCGCGCGGTCGAGCCCGGCCGCGGCGGGCACGCTGGCCAGGTCGTAATACCCGCCGATCAGAATCGACCCGACGACACCGTCCGGTTCCTCCGCCGCGAGCAGCGCCGCGAGGTGCGCGCCGGAATCTTCACCGAGCAGCACCAGCCGCCGGCCGTCGATCTTGAAGTCCCGCGCATGACAGCGGATGAAGGCGAGCGCGCTGCGGAGGTCCGCGAGTGAAGCCTCGCTGTCGCTCAGCCCGGCCAGCCGGTAATCGACCGAGAACCAGTTGTAACCGGCCTCGGTGACGAGCTCGAGCAGCTGGCCGACGTGTGCGACGCGGCTTCCCGACCGCCATTCGCCGCCATGGATTACCACCACCGACGGCCGGGTGAGGCTTCCCGCCTGTACAAAGGCGTCGAGCGCCTGCTCGCCTGAGTACGGGATGTCCGCTTTGACGCCGGGGACGATGTAGTTGCCCTGAGGATGGCGGACCCGGAGCGCCGGACAGTCGGCGGCGGCCGCGGCCGAACCGAGCAGCACGGCGCCGGCGAGGAGCGATGAGGTCGTGAGGAGCTTCATAGTATTCTGCGCGCACCTTATCACCACGGAGGTCAGATGAGACTGCTGTCGATGCTGCTGGTGCCCGCGATCCTCTGGGGCCGGCAGGGAGCGCCGGCTTCACCGGGATGCGATCTCGGCGGCTACACGGCCGCCGGCGGCCTGACCGCGGCCTCGAGCGGCGGCGATCTGGTGGTGCAGTGGCGCGGCGAGCGCGACACCGAGCTTCGCGCCCGCTTTGCCATCGTCCAGGCGCAGCCGGTGATCCGGGAGCTGGCGGCGCGCGCGCAGGCGTCGGCACCGTGGGCGATGCTCGGTCGCGACCTCCATCCTGAATATCGCGTCGTCACTGGCGTGCGGCGCATGACCACGCAGCAGGCGGAGCCGCTGCGTGCCGCGGGAGTCGAACTGACGCCCGAGGTGATCGACAGGAACCGGTGGTATGCCTTCTGGGACGCGCCTCTGTTCATTCCACCCGCCGCCAAGAGCGGGCAGACGGGAAGCCGGACCCTTGGCCCGCCGCGGACAGCCGATGAGATCCGGCGCGCGGAGGCGTCCTTCCACACCACCTCGTGCGCGGTGAAAACCCACGGCGGCAGCCTCGAGGTCTCTTTTCCAGGCCTGTCGCTGGGCGTCTTCGCCGGCGACCTCCGCTTCACGGTTTACCGCGGTACCAACCTCATCCGCATGGACGCGGTGGCGAGCACCGCGGAGCCGTGGGTGGCCTACAAGTACGACGGCGGGCTGAACGGACTCTCGATCGAGACGACGCCGCGCGTCGTCTGGCGCGACACCGGCGGACATCCGCAGCAGCAGGACTTCGGCGGGGTGACGAACGACGCCGCGGTGCCGCTGAAGGCCGCCAACCGGATCGTGATTGCGGAAGGAGCGGCGGGATCGCTGGCGGCGTTCCCGCCGCCGCACACGTATTTCTTTACCCGCGAGGTCGACACCAACCTCGGCTACGTCTGGTATCGGCACGACCCCGGCGGCCGGTTCGGGCTCGGCATCCGGCAGGCCGAGCGGGAGGAGGTCGCGGAGTACGCCGAGAACTTCGCGCTCTTCAACGCGCCGCCCGGCAGTCTGCAGCGGATGGGCGTCTACTTCTACGCAACCCCTCTGCCCGCCGACGCCGCGCGTCAGTCGGTGATGGCGTTCACCCACGGCGACGCGTTCAGGCCGGTTGCCGGCTACAAAACGATGGTGAACCACTTTCATCTGCGGTTCACGGAGCGGGTCAAGGCGTCCGGGTCCTTCGACACGCCGATGCAGGACCTCGCCGCAATGAAAGCGCTCGGCCTCAACATCGTCGGCCTCAGCGACTTCCACGGCGACCTCCACGCCGGCGACGCGGGCCCGCTGCGCTTCAGCGATCAGCGGGATTACCGCGAGGCGACGCGGCGCGCCTCGGACGCCAACTTCCTCGTCACGCCGTGGGAAGAGCCGAGCGCGTACTTCGGCGGTCACTACAACATCCTGTTCCCGCGCAACGTCTACTGGTCGAAGGTACGGCAGCCCGGGCAGCCGTTCATGGAAGAGGACCCGCGCTTCGGGCGCGTATATCACACCGGCAGCGCCGAGGACGTCCAGCGCTTGCTCGATGCGGAGGGCGGCTACTGGTATCACGCTCATCCGCGGACGAAGGGAACGACCGGATATCCCGATCTGATTGCCGGCAAGCCGTGGACGATGAACGATCGCTATCTAGGGGTGGCGTTCAAGCCCGGGATGGGCATGAACCTCGCCGAGACGCGGCTCTGTGAGTGGCGCTGCTTCGATGCCGCCGACACGCTCAACAACCGGTATGCGGCGGCGGGCGGGCGTCCGAAGTACATCATCGCCGACATCGACACCTATCAGAAAGCGCCCGAGGACGACCTCTACCCGAACTTCCCGGTCAACTACCTGCAGCTCGATCGTGTCCCAGGTCCGGATGACGACTGGTCGCCGGTGCTGGCCGCGCTACGCGATGGGCGCTTCTTCGTGACGACGGGGGAGATTCTGATTCCATCCTACGCGGTGGCTGGGACGGGAACACGGCGGACCGTGACCGCTGACGTCGAGTGGACGTTTCCGCTGTCGTTCGTCGAGGTCGTGTGGGGCGACGGCCAGCGGATCGACCGCCAGGTCATTCCGGCGACGGATCTGCCGGCGTTCGGGCGCAAGCAGTTCCGGATTCCGTTCGACGCCGCCGGCAAGGCGTGGGTCCGGTTCGCGGTCTGGGACTCGGCCGGCAACGGCGCATTCGTGCAGCCGGTCTGGCTGGACCGCTGAACCCCGTCAGCTCTCAGACGTGAGCAACGCGAGTGGTCTGCGGCGCCGGCTGAGCGCCAAGCCGGCAACGCCGATTCCCATCAACGCAAACGTTCCCGGCTCGGGGACAGGCGTCGCCGCGGCCGCCGGGCCCACGAAGTCCTGCACGTCCTTGCAGGTTCCGCTGGAGCAGTCCTGAAGCTGCAGCCAGGTGGCGTCGGCGACGCTTGCCGCGGTCGAGTTACTCGAGAGTGCCGAGAGATAGGCGTTGGCCGCGGCGCGGACCGCGGTGTCTTGGTCGCTGACCTTGAAGGCGCCGCCATCGACCGTGAAGTCGCTGTCGTACAGCGTGTTCCAGATGGCCATCTGCAGTCCCGTGCGCGCGAGGTTGTCGTCCGCCGTCGCGATCGCGGAGGCATACTGGTTGTAGAGCCAGGCAACGTAGGCACCGGCACGCGGGGAAGCGCCGCCGTAAACTGTGTAGTTGATCATGGATGCGGCCGTCGCGTCGAACGTGGCGCCCGGCTGCGGCGTGCCGGGATCGAAAATCGGCCCGAGAATGTCGATGCAGTAGGCCTCGAAAGAGAGGCCGTTGATTGCCGCTGAGACGCCGCTGCCGCCGCTCATCGGAACACTGCCGAGCGCGGTGGCTCTCGATTCTCCGGCAGTGACCGGGCTGAAGTAGCCGACGTCGACCCCGATGAAATCGCCGACAACGATCGAGCCGGCCCGGGCGCTGCCTGGGGCAAGGCACAGCACACACAGTGCGGCTATCAGAATGCGCATGATCTGGAACTCCGGTGAATTGTCCGGCTGGTGAAGAGACGCGGCATTCTCGCATGGCCGAGCTTGCGCCACAAGCAAAACAAGAACGGTTCAGCTCGGATGGATCGGGATCGTTGCCGCCAGCGGCTGGGGCTGGCGCCGCTCGATGAATCCGCGCGCATCCTCGAACCGCGACAGGTTGGTCCACGCCGCCGTGACGATGAAGAGAGCCGTCAGGAGCAGCGCGACCGGCCGCGCCCGTGTGCGCGTCCCGTGCGCCGCGATCATCAGCAGCAGCGGCAGCGTCGAGAGCGTGTAGAGA
>JANMWI010000059.1:0-2724 GCA_031393955.1 Acidobacteriota bacterium | reverse complement strand
GCGGCCGGCGGCGCCCCCGCCTGCGGCCCGGCGCGCAGCACGGCGGGCAGCGCCAGGGCGCTGCCGAGCGCCCCGCCGCGGCGGATCAGCTCGCGGCGGGTGAAAGAGGATCCGGCCATCGTGTCGCGCTCCTAGAAGAAGAACTTCAGCACCAACTCCCCCGTCCGCGCGGTGCTGACGGTGCTGGTGATGACCCCGAATGTGTTCAGGTTGCTGATGTCGCGCCCCGGAGGGCCGAAGCTTGGCGTGTTGGTGAGGTTGAACGCCTCGGCCCGGAACTCGAAGTAGCGCTTCCCGCCAACGTTGAACTGTTTCGCCAGCACGGCGTCGACGTTCTTGTAGCCGGGCGCGTCGGCGACGCCAATCGAACAGTTGCCGAAGGTGCCGAGCGGCGCGGCCGCGAACGCGTTGATGTCGAGCCAGTGCGTCAGGGTCTGATCCGACGGCGTCGGGTTGCCGACGCAGTTCGGCCGCTCGTTGCCGCGGACGGCCTGCAGCGAGCGGTTGCGGCCGTCGGTGACGGTAATCGGGAATCCCGAGCGCGCCTGGAAGATGCCGCTCAGCCGCCACCCGCCGATGATCGCCTCGGTCAGCGCCGGGGCGTCACTCGCCCACTTGCGGCCCTTGCCGAACGGCAACTCGTAATTCGCCGACAGCACGAGATTGTGCCGGGCGTCGAAGAAGGCGCGTCCGTAGTTGGCTTCGGGGTTGTAGGCGTTCATCCAGTAGGCCCCCTCGGCCGCGACGCCACCGGACCCGTAGTAGCCGAGGTTATTGGTCCGCGTCCGGCTGAGCGTATAGGACGCCAGGAACTCGGCCCCCCTGACGTTGCGCTGGCGGACGCTGACCTGCAGGCCGTTGTAGTCGCTCCGGCCGCGCGCCGCGGTCGTCGAGATGTTGGTGATGAGCGGCGCCGTCGCGTAGAGCGGCCGCCGCGTGTTGAGCGGCGCCCAGGTCAGCGGATCGCCGACGCCCGGCAGCGGCTGGTTGCCCTCGACCGGGGTGACGAGGTGCTTGGCGTTGTGGCCGACATAGCCGACGTTGGCCGACATCGAACCGGTCAGCAGCCGCTCGACGAAGACGTTCCACTGCTGCGTGAACTGCGGTCGGAGGTTGGGATCCCACGCCCGGACCTGGCCCGACGGCTTGTCGAGCGGCCGCAAGTCGGCGAAGCCCGTCACCAGCGTGCCGGCGCCGGTCGTGGTGTCGTACGGAACGGCCGATTCGAAGAAGAACGGCGGGTTGAGCGGCAGCCGCAGGTTGGCGCCGGTGCCCTCCATGTACTGCGAAATGCCGTAGCCGCCGCGCACGACCCAGCCCTCGGACGGCCGCCACGCCACGCCCAGCCGCGGCTCGAACCCCTTGGTGTACGAGTTGTAGAGCGCCCGGCTCTCGCGGCTGCCGTCGGCCGCCAGGATCTCCTGGCCGGTGCGGAGGTCGAAGTTCCCCTGGCGGTTGTCCTTCTCGACGACCGGCTGCGTGTAGGCCCAGCGCATGCCGAGGTTGAGCGTCAGCGCGGGGGTCATCTTGAAGTCGTCCTGGACGTAGAGCGCGACCCGGTTGTGCAGGTGCGTCCACGGCTCGGCGAGGCTGCCCCGTCCCTTGCTGCCCACCTGGTCGAGCAGGAAGTCGGAGAACGCGAAGCCCGAGAACGCGCCGGTGTAGCCGAACAGCCCGAGCAGCCCGTTGTTGCCGGCGTAGAAGCGCCGCTGGACGTAGTGCAGCAGCTGGCCGCCCGATTTGATCGAGTGCCGGCCCTTCAGCCAGGTCAGCTTCTCGTTGATCTGATAGGTCTTATCGAGGGTGTCGGTATCGCTGGCCCCCGCGCCGACCGACGACAGGCCGCCGCCCCAGCCAATCGAGCTCAGGCCGGCGATCGGCTGGCCGCCCGGAATACCGAACGTCGCGTTGGCGTTGCCGATGCCCGACCAGTCGAGCGTGTCGGAGACGATCGCGATCTGGTTGTAGCCGCCGAGCAGCTCGTTGATGAGCGACGGCGAGAACACATGGTTCCAGTTGAGGGCGAGGTTGCGGAACGGCGCGGTGGTGCGGTTACCGAGCAGCAGCGGCATCGCCCGCTTGTTGGTCTTCGACTCGTACTCGGCCATCGAGAACCGCCCGAACACCTTGTCGGCTGGCGAGGCGTTCCAGTCGACGCGCGCGTCCCCCTGGTTGGCGTTGACGGTGGTCAGCGTCTCGCCGACGAAATTGCCGGTCACGCCGCTGACATTGCGATTCGGCAGCGGATAGGCGGCGTTGTTCAGGATGGCGCTGGCGATCGGACTGATGCGGCCGGCCGGAATCTGGTTGCCGGCGAACGCCACCCCGATCAGCGGGTCGCGAATCGCCGTCGTCACGCTCGACAGGTCACCCCGCCGCCACGTCGCCGGCGCGACCGAGACGGTCTCGAAGCCGGGCGCGTCGAACTTCGTCCCCTGGTAGTTGGCGAAGAAGAACAGCGAGTTCCGGACGACCGGCCCGCCGAGCGTGCCGCCGAAGATGTCCTGGCGGCGCTTCGGCTTCGCCGCCCCCGACCGGTTGTTCGACCACGAGTTCGCGTCGAGCTTGCTGTTCCGGTAGTACTCGAACGCATTGCCGGTGAACCGGTTCGATCCCGACTTCAGGACGTTGCTGATCACCGCGCCGGCGACGTTACCGGTGTCGGCAGCGTAGTTGTTGGTCTCGACGCTGATCTGCGCCAGCGCGTCCGGGCTTGGCTGATAG
>JANMWI010000124.1:0-5936 GCA_031393955.1 Acidobacteriota bacterium | reverse complement strand
TCGTGCCGGACGGCGGACTGGTCGGCGCGGGCGCGGGCAGCGTCAGCTTCCCGGCCTCGATGAAGCTGGCGCAGAACGGCCTCGTGCCTGGCGCGCTTGACGGCCTGGCAGAGCGGATCCGTGGCGGACGGCTCGGCAACGACGTGCCCCAGAGACAGGTTGATGATGCGGATGCCGTATTTCGAGCGGTTGGCGACGGCCCAATCAATGCCGGCGATGACGTCGCTGGTGTAGCCGACGCCCGTCGAGCCGAGCACCCGGACGTCCACCAGCTTCGCGCCAGGCGCCGATCCGCCGGCATACGCCGGCGTGACGTTCTTCGCCGCGGTGGTGCTGCCGGCAATGATGCCGGCGACATGAGTGCCGTGGCCGTAGGGGTCACCGCTCGAGGGGGCTTCCCAGCTGACGAGATTGACCCGGCCGAGGATGCGGTCCGAGATCGCGGTATGCGGTGCGATGCCCGAGTCGATCACCGCGACCGTGATGCCGGCGCCGGTGTAGCCCGGGGTCGAAGAAAGCAGCGAGCTCGTGCCCTGCCAGACGCTCGGGGCGCCGGTGACCTTGTTGGAGATGGCCATGTCGGCCGCGACCGGCAGGTCCGCCGAACTGTGCGCGACGGTCGAGTCGAGCGCCATCGCCTGCAGATCGGCGCGCGACACCTCGAGCGCCACGGCCCCCTCCATCTCGCGGCGGATGACGCCGCGCAGCCGGCCACGGAGGGTGGACGGATGCACGCCCTCGGGCGCCTGGACGATGATGCGGAGCCGCTCGCCGGGTACGCCCGGCCCGCGGAGGTCGCCGGTCAGCGTCGGCAGGCGCTGGCCGGAGGGGACTGCCGGCAGTCCGACCAGCGCGCACAACAGAAGGGCCGCAAAGACGAATGGGCGTCGCATCGTTGCTCCATACCGGGACTCGCCGGCGTCAGCGCCGTACGAAAGATTCTGAACGACAGCTCAGGAGCAAGAGTTGGTCCCGAATGGAACAGGTGAAAAAATCTTATTCAACCCTTTGTAGTCTAAGGATTTAATGAAAGCAGATCACGTCTTACAGAACTGATCTGTGTTCCATCGTGGAACTTACAGCAGCGCTGCTTGTCGTTCGCGTCAGCCGCTGATCCGGCGATCGAGACAGCGAAAAAATCGAAGTCCACGCTGAACTGCGTTAGTCGGTCAGTTCCTGCTGGCATGACGGTTGCGAATTCGGCGGCATGGCGAACACCAAGAAAACCAAAGGCGAGCCCCTCGCGAAATGCGCTGACTGCGTGGCATGTTGGAGGAATAGACCATGAAGACCGGAAACCGCATGATGCTGGCCGCAGCCGCCGGCGTGTTTGGCGCCGTCACCGCCGCCCGTATCGCACGAAGCCGCCGCGCCATCTCCTTCGCCGGGCGGGTCGTCGTCATTACCGGCGGCTCGAGGGGGTTGGGGCTGGTGATCGCCCGTCAGCTCGCCGCCGAGGGGGCGCGCCTCTGCCTGCTGGCGCGCGACGACGGCGAACTGAGCCGCGCCGCCGCCGAGCTCGCGTCCACGGGCGCCGAGATCATGACGATCAGCTGCGACGTCCGCCGCCGCGCCGACGTTCGCGCCGCGGTCGATACCATCCTCGAACGCTGGCCGGCCATCGATGTGCTCATCAACAACGCGGGGGTGATTCAGGTCGGCCCGCTCGAGCACATGACGACGGCGGACTTCGAGAACGCGATGGCGACGCACTTCTGGGGTCCGCTGCACCTGATGTTCGAGGCCGTGCCGTCGATGCGGCGGCGCCGGTTCGGGCGGATCGTGAACATCGCCTCGGTCGGCGGCCGCATCGCCGTGCCGCACCTCGCCCCGTACAGCGCCAGCAAGTTCGCGCTCGTCGGCCTCTCCGACGGCGTGCGCACCGAGCTCGCGCAATACGGCATCCGCGTAACGACGGTGTCGCCGGGATTGCTCCGGACCGGCTCGCCGGTCAACGCGGAGGTCAAGGGCCAGCATGACGAGGAATACGCCTGGTTCCTGACCGCGGACTCGCTGCCCGGGCTGTCGGCCGACGCGGATCGGGCGGCGCGGCAGATTGTCGATGCCTGCCGGCATGGCGACGCCGAGCTGACGATTTCGATGCCGGCCCGGGTGGCGATGATTGTGAACAACCTTGCCCCGGCGCTGGTCGCGCGGATGATGATTCTGGTCAATGCCCTGCTGCCGGGGGCAGGCAGCGAGGCCGGCGACGTCCGGAAGTTGGGCAGTCAGGCGTCGCCGCTGGTGCCGCCGGCGGTGACGGTCCTCACCGACCGGGCGGCGGCGGCCAACAACGAGATCTGAAGCGGCCCAGGCGATCGGGGCCCCTTTCAGATCTTGCCGTTACGCATCAACGACTTAGCCTAAAGGTGAGTGTCCCCGTTGGTGGGGGAGAGGTGACCGCTCTCGAGCAGCTGCTTCAGGCTGCGGAGGTCATGGCGAAGCTCCGCGCCGGGATCGCGGCCGAGGAGCCGCGCCACGGTGGCACCGACTTTTCCACCCGGCGGACTGTACTGCAGGCGAACCCGCAGCCGCGTCGTGTCGCCGCCCTGCTCGAAGTTCACCGATCCGGCACTGACGACGTCCGAGCCTTCGAGCGACCGCCAGCCGATCACCCGGCCCGGGACGTCGTTGATGACCTCGGCGGTCCATTCGAGCGCGAGGCCCCCCGGGGCGTTGGCGCGCCAGCGCGACAGCGTGTCGGTCAGGCTTTCGACCGATTCGAGATGGCGCATGAAGCGTGGAAGGTTTTCCAGCTGCCGCCAGAATCGATACAGCTCGTCCGCCGAGCGGCTGACGGTCACGCTCTCCTCGACGAGCACGCCGCGCGAGCCGGACAGCGCCTCCCGCGTATCGGTCGAGGAGCCGGCGGTGCTGACGCCGAGCGTCTGATAGATGTCGCAGTGACCGGTGATGCCGCGTCGGACGAGCGCCGCGCCGAGGCCCGCGGTCAGCAGCCCGGGCAGGCTGCGCCGGCTGACGCCGTAGAGCGCCAGCGCCGTGCCCGCCGCCATCGATCCCCAGCGCTCGACGTCGCTGAGGTTGCGTTCGGCATCGACCGCCTGCCGGGCGCCGCCCGGATACTCAGTTTCGAGGTAGCTCATGACTCGTCCTCTCAGGATGTCGCGCTGCCCGCGGCAGGGGTCCAGGATGGGGGGTCGCTTGCCGGGAAGGACTGCTCGGAGGCCTCGGCCACCTGGTCCTCGGGGCGCCAGCCGCGCTCTTTCAACTGACGGTCGATGTAATCCCTGGCCGTGCCGAGGTCACGGCGGCCCATGACGGCCCGGAAGGTGAGGACGGCGCCGGCCGTGGCCAGCAGGCTGCCGGTGAAGCCGCCGCGCCTCGAGCCGAACATCACCAGCGACGTGCCGCACGCCGCCGCCATCCAGCGCTCCTGGTCGTACGTCGACAGGGTCGACCCGAAACTTGGCTTGTCCCAGACGCTGTTGCCGCCGCGCGGGACCATGAGATTCAAATTTTCATCGGACATTGAACGATCCTTTCGAGGCACGAACGCTCCGGGTTCGGAGCGGTGCCAAGCCGTCGTCGTGCACAACACATGCCCGGGGCCCTCGACGCCCACGGTAGCGCATTTCCAACTCTTTTCAGGGCAGTAACCGGCAGGGCTGGGCGCGGCAGCCGAGGGCCGACTGTCCGGATCCGCATCAGCCCTTCAGAAGAGATCCTTCCCGGGCGCAGCCCCGTACTGTTCGAGGTAGCGCGTCAGTTTCAGCTTCCGCCGCGTGCTCGCCGAGGTCATGCACCGCACGGTCCCGAACACCGGACGCTCGGGCCACGGCCGGTCGTAGCGCCCGAGTACCCACGCGAAGCTCGCCGCGCCGACCGGGTCGCGGCCGTCAAGTGAGTACCGGTTCATGAGGTGCGCCATCCGCTCGAGGGCTTCGGCCGGGTGCGCGCTCCACTCCAGAATCTTCTTGCCCCAGAGCATGCGGAGATACCCATGGAACCAGCCGTCGGTCATCAGCTGGCGGTGAACGGCGTTCCACACCTCGTCGTCTGTGGCCGCCGCCTCCAGCGTCGGCAGGTCGTAGAGATGCGGCCGGGGGTCGGTGCGATGCTGCTCGAGCGTCTGGCGGGCCCACTCCGGAATCGCGTCGTACGATTCGAAGCCGGGCGTCCACGCGGCGCCGTTGAAGGCGAGCTCGCGCCAGACGACGAGCTGATCCAGGAAGGCCTCGGCGGAGGGCGAGACGCCCCACCAGCCTTCCCGCGCCCCGGAGGCCCGCGCGCCGAGCTTCCGGGTCGTCCAGCGCTCGTGGGACATCACCGCTCCGAAGATGGTGTGCGCCGAGAGGTGGCCGAAGTGCAGGTACGGCGACAGCCGACTGGTGGCGTCCGATTCCGGCTGGTTGCGGTCGGCGGCGTAGCCGTCGAGGCCGGAGCCCACGAACCGACGGAGCCGCCGCTGCGCTTCCGTGGCGCCGCCGCGCATCGCGACCGGTCCGACGCGATGATCGATCGGCAGCGCGTCGAGTGAGCCAGCCGCGCCGTCGAGCTGCGCCGTCGTCGCCGGCGGCCAGCGCGCCGCGATCTCCGGCGGCAACTCCGGCACTCCGCTCCCGTCCGGCAGCCGATCGAGCGCCTCCGGCTCGGGAACGACCCTGACGTGCGCCCGCAGGACGCGCTGCATGAAGGCGCGATAGCCGCGCGCATTCTGAAACGCGCGTTCGTGGGCCGCGACCGGGATCAAGCCGTTGCTGTCAATCGCCTCCATCCGCACGGCGACGCTGCGGGCGGCCGCCGCGGTCATGCGCGGCAGGAAGAATCCCGGATACCAGTCGGTGACGACCGCGCAGGCGCGGTCGGCAAGGGCCGTCAGCAGACCGCGGCCGGCGCCGCGCGCCGGTTCGATATAGGGATAGTAGAGGACCGGCCGGCCGTCGAGCGCGGCCTGGTTGTCCGCCATGCCGTCAATCACGAATCGGTGGAAGCGCTCGCTGGCCCACGGGTAATCGCAGCGCAGCGCTTCGAGGATGACGAGCGGCCGCGACAGCTCCGCGGCGAGTGCGACCGCCCGATCGAGCGCGAAGTTGTCGTGGACGCGCCTCGACGAAATCATCCAGTACAAAACGAAACTCCCGGTCGGACGCACCGGCCGGGAGTTGAGGTCGCGAACGCGCGAGTCGGTGGTCACCGGGCGGGGGCCATCGGATCAGCCTTCTGAGGGAGTGGTCACCGAAATGCCGTCGAACGTCGCGGTCGCCGCCATCGACGTGCTGTGGCTGGAGACGCCGATGCCGATGTAGACGGTCGGGGTCATCGAGAAGGTGTCCGTGCCGACCAGCTGCCAGGTGGCGCCGTCGGTCGACTGGTAGGCCGAAATGGTGTTGCCGGCCCGGTCGAGCCGGACATAGTAGGGCGCCGCGGCTAGAGCGCCGTTGGTGCTAGCGCTGAGGCCGCCGGTCGCGGTCCGGCGCTGGAACGCCAAACCCTTGCTGTAGGACACCAGCATCATCGCCTGCTGGGCGTTGGCGTCGAGCGAGTCCCGGATCATCACGCCCGCCTTGGTCCAGGACGCGGTGTTCGAGACGCTGCCGACCCTGGCGACAATCGAGCCGTCGCCGTTGAGGCTCTGATAGGCATACTGCAGGGCGTCCTGCGTGCCCCAGACGTCCGCCCCGGCGCCGCGGACGGTGAACGTGGCGGTCGAATCGACGGTGGTGTCACCGGCGACGCCGACGTTGCCGACGTCCGCGTGCATCCACGGCGCCGGCAGCGGCGCGGCGGCGGGCGGCGGCGGCGCGGTCGGAACCGACCCCGCCATCGACCCCTGTGTCGCAGCGTAAATGTTGGTGACATTCTTCAGCGCGCCGGGCGACGCGTTGAGGAAGCTCGCCGGCGCCGGCGACAGGATAATCTGGTCGAGCGACAGCCCGTCCTCGCGCTGCTGCAGGCGCAGCGTCTGGGTGCCGGAC
>JANMWI010000054.1:0-38644 GCA_031393955.1 Acidobacteriota bacterium | reverse complement strand
GCGAGTTCGTCGGCGCGGCCCTGGATCTCTGGGCGTACACGAATAAAGTGATCCTCGACTTCAGTCGTCGGGGCAAACCGACGGATAACGCGGCCATCGAATCCTTCAACGGCCGGTTCCGCGATGAATGCTTGAATGTGCTCTGGTTCGAAGGATTGGAGGATGCCAACACCAAGATCGAGGCGTGGCGACAAGACTACAATGCGAATCATCCTCACCGAGCTCTCAAGGGTCTGAGCCCCAATGAATACGCCCGGTTGACGACGCCACCCGCTGCCGAGTCACTCTAGGATCGGTCCGAAAACGCCGGTCCCCTCACAGGCGGCCGCGGTCGCCGGGGTGTCAGCCCCCCGCCCCGAACACGTAGCCGTGCCCCTGTGACCTGAGAATTAGAGCATCGCGGAGCTCCCGTGTGAGCGGCACCCGGCGTGACTGCCCATTCTTCAAATGCACGATCGTGGCGTAGGACGGGCCACTGTCTGCGACGCGCACCGCGACGACGGCAACTAAAGCCTCGCTGCGAAGAAAGCCTCCGGCGGCGTGTCGACACCCGGCTGATCGTTGCCTCCAACCGGCCTCTCTCCGAGCTGGTCGAGCAGCAGCGCTTCCGGCTGGATCTGTTCTATCGCCTCAACGGCGTCGACGTGCCACGAGCTTCCAGTCCCCGGTGGACGACGGCGAGAAGGCCACCCTGGCCCTCCAACTGGACCGCGCCATCCGAGAATACGCACCCGCCGGATGGAAGGGCGATGACACGGTCTTCATCGCCGGATCGACACCATGATCGAGAAGAGCTTCACGATTCCTTGTCGGAGAGGCAAACGCGGGCGGAAATATTGCCGAAAAGAGCTACCAAAGTGCCACCCACGTTGCCTCCTTGAAGGCGTGGGGCACCTTGCGATCGATACGGGCCATCGCGAAACGTCGAGCTTTCTGGCGTTTGTTCGCGCTTTCGCGTTGCCGCGGACGATTGCCGGAGCGCTTGGCAGTCCTCTTGCTACGCGCGTGGAGTGGACTAGCTCCCGATCCCGCCGGCAGACAGGCGAAGTAACCATATGTCGCGGCGGTTCATTGGTGGGGCGAGTTCAGCGGAGATGAATCTTATGAAGAAAGTCAGCACGTTCCTCCTTTGTGCGGCGGCGTCTGCTCTTTTCCAAATCGCCACGGCACCGGGTGCCTTTGCGGACCCGATCCTTGGATCTGCGTTGGCTAGTTTTGCGGTCCTGGGCGCCGAGACGGTGACCAATGTCCCCACGAGCACCATCGTCGGAAATGTGGGTGTCAGCGCAGGTACTAACCTTCCTGGCTTTAACTTCACATCAGGCCTTGCGACCACGGACTCGCAGGTGACAGGAGGACTGGTACACTCAAACACTGGGGTCGCGGCGTCGGCTCAGAGTCAACTCACCACTGCGAGGACTAATCTGGGATTCCTGGTGACCCCTCCCACCAACATCCTAGTAAATCCGGACCTGAGTGGACTCACGCTCACGCCGGGCGTCTATACGGTCCACGCGGGCGTGAGTAATTTGACGACAACACTCACGCTCGACGGCCTGGGTAACGCCAATGCGGCCTGGGTGTTCCAGATGGACAGCAGCCTGATCACCTCGTCTGGCTCCGTCGTCCACGTGATCAATACAGGTGCGGGCGCCGGGCTGTACTGGAATGTCCGCAGCTCCGCGACTCTCGGCACGACCACTTCGTTCCAAGGAAATATTCTCGCGCTCACGAGCATCGCCCTGAACACCGGCGCAACAATTGGTTGCGGTAGAGCCTTGGCGGATACCGGTGCAGTAACCATGGATACGAACACCATCGGCGCCGGCTGCGGCGCGGGTGCCGGGGGGGCAGGCAGCAGGGGTTTCAGCGGCGGCCTTGATGTGACAACTCCAATCGGCGGCGGCCCCCCGGTGGTAACCCCACGTCCGCCCGCGCCCGTTGTTCCGGAACCCGGCACTCTTGTGCTTTTAGGCTCCGGTATCGCCGGGTTGGTAGCACGCAGGCGATCGGCGCGTGGGCGACAGTGGGACCTGGCACCCAAGGCCTGACCCGCAGCAACACCGTGAATGGATCATGGGGCCGTTCGCAACGGTTCCATGATCACAGCCACAATCGGTAAGTCTCGGCTGGTGGCTGCTGGTCGCTCTATCCTTTGAGGCCTGCCAGCACGCGCTGGGCATCGGCCGAGCCGTCGAACTTCGGATCCAGCACAAGCGCCTGCTCGAGAGCCTTGCGGGCCTCCTCTTTGTTGCCGCCCTTTGCGTACGCAAGGCCGAGGTGATACTGGTACACAGCGTTCTTCGGCGACTTGTCGACGCTCTCGCGAAGGCTGGCCACCGCAAGGCTCGGCAGGCCCTTCTTGTAGTACACCCATCCGAGCGTGTCGCTGACCTCGGGGGAGTTCATCAGCTGCGACTTGGCCGTCTGCGCCAGCCCCAGGGCTACGTCGAGGTCGCCGCCACCCTCGGCGTAGATCCAGGCCAGATTGTTTGCCGCCACCGCAGCCCTGGGGTCCATCGACAGAACCTTTTCATAGCGGGCCTGGGCTTCGGCCGGCTTGTTCTGCATCTGCAGGATCATCCCGACGACGGTGTGAGCCCCGATCGCGTTTTTCGGACGCAGTTGCGCGATTCTCTCGAATTCAGCGCGAGCCTCGTCGAGGCGACGCTGCGAGGCATAGAACTGACCGAGCAGGGCATAGGCGTCGAGCTGGGCAGGATCGACCTCAATGACTTTCCGAAGACTCCGCTCGGTGGCAGTCACGTCCCCAAGCACCATGTACAGCCGGGCCGCGAGCAGCAGGAGCCGCGGATCGTCCGGGTTCGCAGCCAGACGATCGTCGACACGCGCGCGAGCGGCGGCTGGATTCTTCGCTTGGATATCCAGGGCCGTGAGGCCTGACAGCGCCTCGATGTTCTTTGGATCGATCGTCAGGGCCTGCTCGAACGCGCCGCGCGCGCTTGTGCCGTCGCCTTTCAGAGCGTAGAGCTGTCCCAGTTCAGTCTGGGCGCTTGCCGATTTCGGGAACGCGTTCGCGAGCTGCTTCACGTGCGGCTCCGCGATTCCAGCGTCGCCTTTCATCAGCATCGCTCGAGCCAGAATCAGGGTCGCCTCGGCCAGACCAGGCTGCGCCTTCAAGGCTTCCCGCGCGAACCGCATCGCGTCGTCCGGCTTGCCTTTTACGAGCGAAAGGCGCGCGAGCTCCAGCCGCGCACCGTTGACGCGGGAATCCAGCTTCAACACCTCGTGGTATGCAGCGATGGCGTTATCCCAGTCCTGCTTTGCGCTGTGCACCCTGGCGAGGGCGTATTGCGCCGAGGCCGAGCGGGAGTCCGCCTTGACGGCCTCCTCGGCGGGGGCTAGGGCCTGGTCATACTTCTTGTCCCCGAGAAACAGGTTCGCGCGCGCCACGAGCGCGTCGACGTTCTTGGGCTCCTTCCGGAGCACCTCGTCTATCAGCGTGTGCGCGCCGGCCGTGTCACCGCCGCGCGCCGCGATCGCCGATAAGCGGATAGTCGCCGCGGAAAAAGCCTCGGCGTCCGTCTTTGCCAGCTCCTGCAGCACCGTCTTCGCCTCGGCGGCTCGACCCCTGGAAAAGTAATAGTCCGCGAGCACGAAGCGGTCGCTGCTCTGCTTGGATACGTCAACGACGTTCTTCAGGTACGGCTCGGCGTCAGACCCTCGATTCGTCGCAAGGTAAAACACGGCGAGCCCGCGATTCGCCGGAATGTCCTTTGGATTTATCGCAAGCGCCGCCTTCAGCTCGCGCTCGGCCGCCGGAAGACTGCCCGTACTCCAGTAGAAGTTTGCCAGCGCCAGCCGCGCGGGAACCGATGTGGGGTCGGTTTCGGTGGCTTTCTTGAACGCCGCTTCGGCTTGATCGCGATTTCCCCTCGCCAGCTCGAGCACGCCGAGATTTGCGTAGCTGGCGCTGCGGTCCGGGCTTTGGCGAATGGCCCCTTCGATTTCGGCAACGGCTGCGTCAAGATTCTTGAGGCCGGCCAGCGCGTTGCCTCTGGCAATCTGTGCCTCGACATTGTGTGGAGCCGCCGCCAGAGCCTTTTCCGCGCGCGCCTTCGCGTCTTCGAACTGCCGCGCGAGCAGGAGGAAATTCGCAGCCTTGACCTGAACGTCGGCGTTGCCGGGCAGGAGATCGGCCGCGAGTACGTATTCTCCGAACGCGTTCTTGAGGTCGCCGAGGTGCTCGTACGTCTCTGCGAGTTTCAGGCGCGCTTCGCCAAATTTCGGATCCTGCTGCACCGCGTTCCGGTACTCGATCACCGCTTCCGGGTATTTCTTTTCAGCCGCGTATTGGTCGCCGCTGCGCAGGTATTCCCGCTTAGCCGCTTCAGGATCCTTCCCGCAGGCGCCCGTGGCAGCCAGACAGCCGAACATCACCATAACGGCAGCGATTCTGGTCATACCAATCGTCCTCACACTCATGTGACTGATGCGAGTCTAAACCGGCAAATACTTGTCGAGCAGAGGAAACATCGCTTTCAGGAACGCGACGGCCCGCGCGCCGGCGGCAGCCTCGGCACCTGGATCAGAGCCGATTCGGGGACTGATGACCCGGACGAGCGCCGCATCGGTGCGGTTCAGTCGGACGGCGTCGTACACCATGAATATCTTGCTCCGGTATTCATTCGCGATCACACGACCATGGCTTTGATACCAATACAGGACGACCTGCTGGTCGATCCCCTTCTGCACCACATATCGGTTGACGATGATGTCCCGCTCCCCCGCTTTATCGGTCTTGACCGGAATGGCGAGATAGCTCTTCGACACAGGCTCCCAGCCTGAACCGGGGAGGCAGTTGAGCGGCGAATGAATGGTGTCTCCCTGGCGCTGGCTCTCGTAGTAGCCAATATAGAGACCCGCAGAATTTCGATCCGATTGATAGACGCGGCTTACATATTCATCCACACCGAGAACGTCCAGAATGTCCGGCGTAAACGGCTCGGTGTCCTGGCCTCTCCAGGCGCCGATGTCAACTGGAAATTGGGCCAACGGGCTTCGCAGCGGCACGTGCTCCGTCTTTGCTGCCGTCCCCACATATCCGGCGCCCAACACGAGCACTCCGCTCAGAATAATGATTCGCGCGATCATGTTTGTCTCTTGGTCCTGGTTTATACAGCGGACGCCGACAGCGGCCGCACCGGCGGCGCCGAGGGAAAGAGCCACTGGAGAATTCGCACAACCGCAAAGAGCAGCACGAACGCGAAGACGAACACGAGCCAACCGGAAAAGGTATGAAAAAATCCCTGTGCGGCGGCTGGACCGAAGAAGTGCGCGGCGAATCCGGTGCCGGCGACGCGCAGACCATTCGCGAGGATCGCGACGGGTATCGAGCTCAGTGCAATAGCCGTTCGTAACCCGGGTCGGCGGTCGACGAAGTAGCCGTACACAGTGCCGAGCGTCAGCAGCGAGACCAGCGAACGAATACCGCTGCAGGCTTCGGCAACCTCGAGGCTGGTGTTTGCGAGAATAATGACGTTTCCTTCACGCAGGACGGGAACACCGGCGGCCGAGAGCGAAGCCTCTCCAACCCGAGAAGCCAGCAGCTGCAGCGGAAACACAATCTGATTGAAGATGATGGCCGGGATAGGGATCATCAGCAGCAGGATGCCCAACGGGAACAGCAGCATTTTCAAATGTTGCCAGCCCAGGACAAACAGAATTCCGCCTGCGAGCGTCCCGATCAATGCTATCCGGGTAAGAAAGAGCTCAGCGCCCAGCAAGCCGGCAATGAGCACCGCCAGGCTGCCGCCCACAATGAGCAGCCCCCAGGAGCGCGGGGCCAGGGGTATACAACGCAGCTGGTCTCGGCGCTCCCAGGCGAAGTAACCGGCCAGAGGGACGATGAGGAACCCGTGGGAATAGTTCTCGTCGGTAGCCCAGTCGTGGATGAGCTTCGCGCCCACACGCCAGTAGAGCAGGCCAAAGCTGGCAGCCAGGACCATGACTGATCCCATGAGTTTGTGCTTTTGGGACATCTTTGCTCACACCCAGCACGCTTCTCACTGTTTCAGCCGTCTCGGGCTGTCTTCGTAAGTGACTGATAAAGTGTAGTTTATTCGAACGTCTACCTCTACTATACTCCTATAAATCCTCATCACCTCGTTTTCCAGGAGCGACTCCGCGAGCAACTTCTTCAATCGCGTGTTTTCGGTCTCGACCTCCTTCACCCGCTTCGCATCGGACACGCTCATCGCGCCGAACTTGCTCCGCCACAGGTAATAGCTCGCTTCCCGGCGTTGCCGATGCCGGCCACGCGCGCGGAATCCCGCCGCCTGCAACGCCTGTTTGACGAAGCTGTAGGCCGCCGTCACGCCGTGCTCCCGCGTCGCAATCTGATGGAAGTGGCGCACGTTGAACCCCGTATACCGCTCCCGGGACAACCGCAGGAGCTGCTCGAGCTGGCCGGGCGGCAGCCGGCGCTTCGACGGGCGCAGGAACCGCTTGTCGATGAGGCCGCAGCGTCCGTGCTCGGCGTATCGCTCCCGCCACCGCCGCAGCGTCCGCGGGGACCTTTCCGTTGTCGCCTGACCGACGGTCCCCGCATCGACGGTGATACTCATCCTCTTGTCGACGATACTCTCCCCTCAAAATGGCGTGCATGGCGACGTTGCGCCGGTGTCATGCGCTTCAGGATTGGGGTGGTGCGGTCCGGGTCCTTGATGGCGTGGAGGATTCCTGCGCAAATCCCGCGCTGGCGAAGGTTCCTACGAGGGCAAGGATCGACGTCAGTGCTCGCCATCCGAGACGCGGTGTCATCGATGACCTTCCTGACACCCGGGCGGCTTCACGCCACGTGTCCCATCGCCATGCGCGCATTCTCGGACGCGACATTGCTCCGGCCGACAGGATGGTCAGAACGTCCTAGAATATGTGTCGGAGTCGGGGCGACGGCTATTGGGAGGACTGATGCGAAACTTGGTCCTGGCATTCATCGTCATCGCTCTGGCCGCGCCGATCGCTGGCCGGACGGCATCGAAACTGGATGACCCCATTCGCGGGGAATTGCGGATTGATGATCCGCGCTCCCTGCCTTCGTGTGCCAGCGGCATGGCAGTCGATCAGCTCGCACGCGCCACCGATCTGCCGGTCGGATTCGAAGCCAGTCCGGATTGTTGGCTGAGCCCAAGGTCACGCACCCCTGGCGCCAGTAGCGGGTCCTTGACGGGGATGTCCGTACGCGAGGCATTCGATCGCTTGATTGCCTCGATGCCGATGTATTCCTGGAAAGAACTGAACGGCGTTGTTGTCGTGCGACCGACGACGGCATGGGCCGACTCTGATGATTTTCTGAATCAGCCCGTGCAGCCCTTCGCGGTGACGAATGCACACGCTGACGACGTTCTCCACACTGCGCTTCGAGCGGTCACGCCGTCGTTGTTCCTCCCCCACGTGGACGTCCCGAGGTCTGGCCAGTTAAGCGGTCAATCGATGACCGTGAAGTTCCCGGGCGGCACGCTGCTCGATGCGTTCAACACGATTGTGGGCGCCCATGGGGCCGCCCAGTGGCAAGTGGGATACGGCGACGGTCGGGCGCAGGTTCTCTTGAGCACGCTGGCTTTCCCAGGGGATTCCGTCATGGCGCCGGCCGCTAATCCGCACCGGCACCGATGAGGGGAGTTCATCCGCGATCGGCGCGCCGGCCGCCCGCGGCGCGGCTCTGGAGCGCTTCGCGCGACGTCGGTGCGTTCCCTGGGTATCGAAGTGACCGAAACCATCCGGTGACTTGAGGCTGCCATGGCCAGAAGACCCCCTCGCCGGACACCCGCCACGGTACGCAGCACCCGCGCCGCGCTCGCCACCGGCGCGGCGCTCGCCGAGGACGCCCTGCGCCGGCGCAACGCGTCCCTTCGCCGGCGGGCCGCCGCGCTGCGCCGCGCATCGCCGCGTGCGGTCGCGCGGGCCGCGGCGGAGCCGTCGCCCTTGCTGGTCCGGGCCGTCGGCGCGCCGTCGCCGCTCGGCACGCTGCTCGCCGAAGGCGACTCCTGGTTCGACTACCCGCTGCACGACGTACTGAAGCGACTCGAGGAAGATCACGGCTTCGACGTCGAGTCCGTCGCGCGCATGGGCGACAACGTCGAGGACATGGCCTACGACGGCAGGCAGTTCGAGCACTTCACCGCGCGGCTCGACCGGATGCTCAGGTACGGCATCGTCCCGCGCGCCGTCCTGTTGTCCGGCGGCGGCAACGATCTCGCCGGCGGCGCGTTTCACATGCTGATCGATCACGTCCTGTCGCCAGCCCCCGGGGTGAACGCCGACGTGGCGCGCGGCATCATCGACGTCCGCATCCGCAACGCCTATATCACGCTGATTAGCGCCATCACCACGCTCTGCCGGAACCGTACCGGCGCAATTCTGCCGATCGTCGTGCACGGCTACGACCGTCCCGTACCCGACGGCCGCGGCTTCCTGTTCGGTCCCTTCCCCGGCCCGTGGCTGAAACCGGGATTCGACCGCAAGGGGTTTCAGAAGGCCGATCTCAATCGGACCACCGCGATGATGGCGACACTGATCGACCAGTTCAACGCGATGCTGGCGGAGGTTGCAGCGCTGAACGCGTTCGGCCACGTGCACTACATTGACCTGCGCGGTACGCTGTCCAATGGCGCGGGCTACCGGGCGTGGTGGGCGAACGAACTGCATCCCACCGGAACCGGGTTCGCGGCCGTCGCGGCGAAGTTCGCGGCCGTCATCTCCGCGCTGTAACAACGGACGAAGACCGCAGCGCGCGAGCGCTCCTGCGGTATTCTGGACAGCCGAATCCATGCTCACCCCAGGCCAGAAGACGCGCACGGCCCATCCCATCGTCGGCGATCTCGCCGAACCGGCCGCACGCCGGCAACCAGATGCGGTGTGACGAGCTTCGCCTGACGGGATCCGGCGGCGCGAACCGCGTAATGGAGGCGGAGCTGAAACGCCTGGTCATGCGCTCCCCCTTCGACGTGCGGGTGCCGGCGCCGACCCGCGAGGGCGAGGCGGCGCTGCTCTATCCGTTCGACCCGAGGATCGCCTGGGTGGCCGCCTGTCATCATCGGACGTCCTCGAGGATCGCCTGGGACCTCTGCTCGAGCCCGGCGGTCAGGCTCGAGCCGCTGTTCGAGGATCTGCTTCCGGCGCTGCGGTCCGACGATCGGCTGCCGTCCGCCAGCCGGCTGCGTATCTCGGTCGACCTTGGTCCGGCTCACGACTTCGAGGCCTCGCCGCTGCAGCTGCGCGGCGTGGTCAAGAACGCGATCGTCGACGCAATGGCGTCACGCGGCACGACCGCCGGGGTCGATGCCGAGGCCCCCGAGGTCGTGTTCGTCGTCCGCCGGGCGGGCACGCCGGACAAACGCCGCACCGTCGTCGGGATCGACCTCGGGCTCGGACCGCGGCATCGGCGGGGCGCGCGCGTCGCCGCCGGCCCGGCGCCGATGCGCGAGACGATGGCGGCGCAGCTCGTCATGCTCTCGAGGTGGGATGCCCGTTCGGAGCTGCTTGTCGATCCGATGGCAGGCGGCGGCACCATCCCGATTGAAGCCGCCGGCCTTGCCGTCGGCGCGGCCATCCGCCAGCCGCCGCAGCTGCCGTTCCGCCACCTGTCCGCCTTCGCCGGCCTCCCAGACGAGGCGCCCGATCTGTTCCCCGGCACCGTCCCGCGCATTGTCGCGCTCGACATAGACGAGGCGAGGATTCCGGCGATGGTCGGGAACCTGCGCGCGGCGGGCCTGACGGGGCCGTCGAAGGAGCATTCGATCGCGATCGGACAGCACGATGTCCGGACTTTGACGCCCGAGCATGTCGCAAGCCTGCTGCCCGGGGCGCGCCACTTCGAGGTCGGCGTGTTCTGCTTCAACCCGCCCTACGGTGTGCGGATCGGCGGCGAAGAGGGTGAAGCGAAACTTCTCGACCTCTACGCCGACATGGGGCGGGCGATGGCGCGGTTCCGCGGCTGGCGCGCGGCGTGTTTCGTGGCGAACTCGCGTTTTGTCTACGCGTTCGGCCATCAGCCGAAGATGACGAAACCTGCGACCAATGCCGAGCTGCCGGGATCCTTCCTCGTGTACGACCTGTAGAACCAGGAGTCGCTTGCGGAGAGCGTTGCGCGGCTCCGGTTTCGCCCTCTACATCAGCGCCCATCAAGCGAGCCTTCACCGTCATGAACGACCGGCCCCGCAGTCGCCCGCTCGTCACGAAGACCGATCGCCAAATCCTACGCGCGTCAGCAACTGCGGAGCTGTCGGTCGCACGAGCCGTCATCACACTCGCACTTCCCCTCGTAGTCGGCAGCTGGCATCGAACCCTTGGACTACTCCTGGCGATTCCCTGCCTGGCGTACTTCTGCTGGCAGGTCGCCTGCTCGTGGCGGAATTTCGTGCGCGGTGGGAAGAACAGATAAATCCGTGGCTATGGGCGGCTCAGTCTCGTGAACGTCACCGCGGCGCCTCCCGGGAGGACGCTGATTGCCACCGGGAACGGATGGGCCTCCCGGCTCGTCACCGTCCGGCCGGCGATGATCCCAACGGAGGCGCCGAAAACGGCATCGCTCAACCAGTGCCGATTGGCCGGCATTCGCGACACCGCCACGTATGACGCGAAGATGTACGCGGGGGCGGCATACCGCCAGCCCAGGTGCCGCTCCAGAGCGGTCGCGAACGCGAACGTGTCGGCCGCGTGCCCCGACGGAAAGGAATTGCGGCTGCTGTGGTCCGGCCGCTCGCGCCGGACGGTGTACTTGAGCGTCTGCGTGATCCCCTCCGAAATGGCCAGCGACTGGATGAGGTCCATGCCAACGTGGGACACCCGCGGCTCGTCTTTGAGTCGGCCGACGGCATAGACCGCGGACGCGCCGCTGATGAGCGTCCCGAGCTCGCCCAGCGCCGCGCCCGCCTTGAAGAAATGATCGGCGCGGGCGCTGCCGACGAGTGCGCGGTTGACCCGCCGATCGAGCGGATGAGCGGCCAGCGCAAGCGCGCCGCCGATCCCGGCCCACATCAGGTTTTCACGCGATGGCAGGTGTTTGACGTCCGTCCCGAGCCCGGTGACGAGCGCCTTGACGCCTGTGTGGCGTGGCGGCGGAGGCGCAGGATCCGGCGACTGAACGATCTGGCGGAAATCAACCCGCGGAACCGGAGTGCCCGCGGATGCCGAGCGGACCCCCCAGTTGATCGTCCACGGCCGTGCCGGCCGGAAAACCGGCAACTGGGCACTGGCGGGCATCCCGACCCCGGTGAGCGCCATCGCGGCCGCGACAATCCTCAACACTGGCGCAGCGCGCATGCCACCCTCCCGTTCTTTTGCTCTTCCTCTGCAAATGTACTGCCCGCGTGCAAATAGACGGCCCTCTCTTCACAGCCGGTGGCGGCGACCGCTGCGGATCGATTCCGCGATCTCATCCGCAATCCACTCTTGAAGCAATCCAGAGTCTGGGATATAAGCCGTGGCACTCGCAACCTGTCCGCAGGACACCCAGGAGGCCTCGATGCGTTATTCGCTGAATTCCAGAACCCTCTTCGCCGCCGCGGCGATCACGTGCAGTCTCGTCGCCGCCATGTCGGCCAGCCACTCGTGGGGCGGCTACCACTGGGCGCGCACCACGCCGCAGTTCACGCTCAAGCTCGGCGACAACCTGACCAGCGCCGATTGGCGCGGCCACCTCGCCCAGACCTCGAGCGACTGGAACTCCGGCAACAGCGCCGTCCTGACGGCGATTGTCGCCGGCCAGTCGAACAAACGCTGCGCGATGACGGCCGGGACGACGCAGGTCTGCAACGGCACCTACGGCAACAATGGATGGCTCGGGCTGGCGTCGATCAACATCACCGGCGGCACACACATCACCCAGGGCTCGGCGAAAATGAACGACACCTACTTCAACACCGCGACCTACAACAACACCAACGAGCGGGAGCATGTGATGTGCCAGGAAGTGGCGCACACCTTCGGGCTCGACCATCAGTCGACCGACGGCAGTTCGCAGAACAGCTGCATGGACTACTTCTCGAACACGGGAGGGAATGCGACAAGCACGCTCAGTACGAGGCCCAACCAGCATGACTTCGACGAGCTGAACATCATCTACGCCCATCTCGACAGCTCGACGACCGTCGCGGCGCTGAGCGCGCCGGCCGCCTCCGCGTCGGAGGTCACCGACGACCCCAATAGCTGGGGGCAGCTGAAGCGGCAGTCGGCGAACGGACGGAGCTCGGAGTACGAGCGCTTCAATCGCGACGGGTCGCTAACCCTCACCCACGTCTACTGGACGCTCGAGGCGGCCGCCGAGTGCCCGTCGTGCGACCACCGCAGCAGCCGTTAGGCCCCCGGTAGTCAGCGTCGGTGTGCTTCCCTCGACCGGTCGGGCGATCCCGGCGAAAACTCTACTCCGGCGCGGCCACGCGCCGGAGTAGGATGCGTCAGCGTCCCGCGGCCGTTCCCGCGGCGCCACCGGAGACATCCCGCGTTCACCGCGGGCAGGAGGATGCATGGCCGTCAGGTTTCAACGCAACATCGGAATGATGCTTCTCGCGATCTGGCTGATCCTCTATGGAATCTCGGGCCTGATGGCGCTCAGCCTGCCGGCGCCCCTGATGGCCGTGCTGGCACTGATTGCCGGCGTCCTGATCCTCGTCGGCATCTGAACCCTGACGCCGGGACCGGCGCGACTGACGCGGCGGTCCCGGCGGTGGTATCCTTCCCGGCGATGGTGCTCAAGAACCCGCCCGACTCCCCCGCCGAAGCCGGGCTCGTCGGCGAGCTGTTCCGCCTGCACCGGGTGCGCTGCGGCCAGCAGCTCGAGGCCGCCTGTCATCTCCTCACCCATCAACTCGGCTGGGAGATCCGCCTCGACGTCGCCGGCTCCGTCCAGCGGTCCGAGGTCTGCCGATCGCAGGACACCGCGCTCGAGACTTCGGCGCAGTGGAAAGCCGCGATGGTCGAACAAGGCTGGGTCTAAGCGACGACCCCTCCCGGTCCGATCACAGCTTGATCCGCCGCAGCCGCAGCGCGTTGCCAATCACCGACACCGAACTGAATGTCATCGCCGCGCTCGCCCAGATCGGCGAGATCAAAATCCCGGTCAGCGGATAGAGCGCCCCCGCCGCCACCGGCACGCCAATCGCGTTGTAGATGAACGCCAGGAACAGGTTCTGGCGGATATTCTTCATCGTCGCGCGGCTGAGCCGCCGCGCGCTGGCGATGCCGCCGAGATCGCCGCGCAGCAGCGTAATCCCGGCGCTCTCGATGGCGATGTCGGTGCCCGTGCCCATCGCGATGCCAACCGACGCCTCGGCCAGCGCCGGGGCATCGTTGATGCCGTCTCCCGCCATCGCGACGACGCGGCCTTCCGACTGCAGCCGGGCGACGACGTCGCGCTTGTGGTCGGGACGGACGTCGGCGACCACTTCGTCGATGCCCAGCTTGGCCGCCACCGCGCCGGCGGTCGCGGCGTGATCGCCGGTCAGCATCACAATCCGCAGCCCTTCGCGGCGGAGCGCGGCGATCGCGTCGCGCGCCGACGCCTTGATCGGATCGGCGACGCCAATCGCGCCGGCCGCCTGACCATCGATTGACACGAAGACGACCGTCTGCCCCTCCGCGCGGGAGGCATCCGCCACGCCGGCAAAGCCCGCGGTCGCGACGCCGCGCGCCTCGAGCAGTTCGAGCGTGCCGACCAGGACCGCGTGGTCTTCGACCGTCCCCTCCACGCCGCGGCCGGTCAGCGACTCGAAGGTCGAGGCCTGCGGAATCGACAGGCCGCGCTCGCGGGCGCCCGACAGCACCGCCTCCGCCAGCGGATGCTCGCTCGCCTGCTCGATCGCCGACGCCATCCGCAGGACCGTCTCCTCGTCGAACGTGCCGATCGCCGTCACCTTCGCGAGCCGCGGCCGCCCCTCGGTCAGCGTCCCGGTCTTGTCGACGACGATCGTGTCGACGCGTTCGAGGCGCTCGAGCGCTTCCGCGTTCTTGATGAGCACGCCGGCGGCGGCGCCCCGCCCGGTGCCGACCATAATCGCCATCGGCGTCGCCAGCCCCAGCGCGCACGGACAGGCGATGATGAGAACCGCCACCGCGCTCAGCAGCGCGTGCGCCAGCCGCGGCTCCGGCCCCCACAGACTCCACGCCGCGAACGACAGCACCGCCGACAGCACGACCGCCGGGACGAACCATGCCGCGACAACGTCCGCCAGGCGCTGGATCGGCGCGCGCGTCCGCTGCGCCTCCCCGACCATCCGGACGATCTGCGCGAGCAGCGTGTCCGAGCCGATGCGCTCCGCGGTGACGATCAGCGCGCCGGTCGAATTGATCGTCCCGCCGACCACCTGGCTGCCCGGCGCTTTCTCGACCGGGACCGGCTCGCCGGTGACGAGCGACTCGTCCACCACACTGCGGCCCTCGGAGACGACGCCGTCGACCGGCACCTTCTCGCCGGGGCGGACGCGAACGCGATCGCCGATCGCGACGCTGGCGATCGGGATGTCGGTCTCCTCGCCGTCGCGAATCACCCGGGCGGTCTTCGGGGCGAGGCCGAGCAGCGACTTGATCGCCGCGCTGGTCCGGCCGCGCGCGCGCTGTTCGAGCACCTGGCCGAGCAGCACCAGGACGACAACGACGACGGCGGTGTCGAAGTAGACCTCGACGGCGCCGTGCATGCGGAAGCCCGCGGGGAACCAGCCCGGAACGAGCGTGCCGGCGACGCTGAACAGATAGGCCGCGCCGACGCCGAGGGCGATCAGCGTGAACATGTTGGCGTGGCGGTTGACGATCGACGCCCAGCCGCGGACGAAGAACGGCCAGCCGGCCCACAGCACGACCGGCGTCCCGAATGCCAGCCCCACCCAGTTGGCGAGGCCGAGGTCGACCCGGCCGCCGAGGCCGGGGCCGACGATCATGTCCCCCATCGCCAGCATCACGACCGGCACCCCGAGCAGTGCGCCGATGCGGAACCGGCGCGACATGTCGATCAGCTCGGCGTTGGGCTGTTCCTCGGCCGTGACGGTGCGCGGCTCGAGCGCCATGCCGCAAATCGGGCACGCGCCGGGCTCGTCGCGCACGATCTCGGGATGCATCGGGCAGGTGTATTCGACGCGCGTCGCCGGCAGCGTCGAGAGGTCCGGCTCGAGCGCCATGCCGCACTTCGGACAGGTGCCCGGTGTGTCCTGGCGGATCTCCGGATCCATCGGACAGGTGTAGACCGTGGCCGCGGCGGCCGGCACCGATGGCGCGTCAGACCGCGGCTTCAGGAACTCTTCGGGGTCCGACTTGAAGCGCTGCAGGCAGCTGGTATTGCAGAAGTAGTAGGTTTCGCCGCGATACTCGGAGGATCCGGCGGCATCGGCGGGGTCGATGGTCATCCCGCAGACAGGGTCGACCACCTCCGCCGGTGGCTTGGGCACCGCGGCGCCCGCGGTCGGTGGCTGGCTCATGGTTATTGCACGTCCTCGGGCGGTTGGCTGATCCGCCTCGCTTCCCGCGCAGCAGCCGCGTCCAGCGTCTGGAGCTGGTCGCTGTTCACAACATTTTGAAAGGCGCACCGGCGTCTTCTGACCCGATAGTAGCACCCCGCGAAAACCCTAACGACTGGCGTCCATCGGGCCGATACTTAAGCTGTGAGTCGTGCTGTGCCTGCGCCCCCTGTGATGCTCCTTGTTGACGACGAGGCGGAAGTCCGGCATCTGTTCGCCGAAGTCCTGCAGGCGGCCGGATTCGGCTGCGCCGAAGCGCCGACCGCGGAGGATGCCTGGGGCCTTCTCGAGGGCGGGCTTTCCCCTGCCGGCATCTTCCTCGACCTGCGGATGCCGGGCATCGGCGGCCTCGGCCTGCTGCTGCGGCTGCGTGCCGATGCGCGCTACACGTCACTGCCCGTATCGATTGTGACCGGCGAGAGCTTCATCGATCACACGACGCGCGCCGCGGCCGACGCCCTCGACGCCGCGATCACGTTCAAGCCGCTCGACATCGACGACCTCACGGCGCTCGCCCACCGTATGGCGAAACGCCCTGCCGCGGCCGGCCGCGTGCGCCGATCCGGGACGCGACCCCACGCAAAACGTCCCGCAGTGTCCCAAAAATGAACCCGTGCGCTAGCGTGCGCGGCCTCACCCCTCCCGTTTCGCTCGAATAACTCACGTCTCTGCAACCAGTTACGTCGCGCTTCTTTAACCGGCACCCTCATTGCTGAGCCGTAATGCGTGCATTTATCCATGCGCGGAGCGGGCGTCTGACGTGCTCCGCCTGAAGAATCGGGACTCGCGGCGCGCGGCCGTGGGCGTCGCCGGGACCGCCATGGCGGCGGCCGCGACGGTGGCGCTCGATCGTCCGATCGAGCGGCTCATCTCGCGGCTGTCGGCATCGACGCTGTCGATGCTCGCGAGCGCGGTTGTCGTCGCGGGCATCGCGGCGGCCTTCGTGCTGCGCCGTTCGTGGTCGTCGCGCACCCGCGCCGTGGCGCGGGAGATGCGGACGCTGCGCGAGGCGACGCTCCTGCTGCAGAACCGGGCCGGCGAGCTCGAGATGCTGATGCGCCTGGCGGAGTCGCTCGGCGAAGCGCTCGAGCCCGAGGCGCTCAAGCTCGTCATCCTGCAGCACCTCCAGCCGTTTCTGGCCGGACACGAGCTCTGGCTGTCGACCAAGGAGACCGGCTGGCAGCCGATCATCGGCTCGCGATCGCTGGCGGCGCGAAGCGGCGAGTTCCCGCCCCAGGACCAGACCTGGCACACGTTTCCCCTGATGTCGCAGCACAAGCTCGTTGGCGTGCTCGGCGTGCGTCACGATGTCGAGCCGCTGACCCAGGCCCAGCGCGAGCTGCTCCATGCCGCGGCTGCCCTCCTGACGGTCGCGGTGAAGAACATCCAGTTGTTCCGCAAGGTCCGGGATCTGGCCGTCATTGAGCCGCTGACCGGCTGTGTCACGCGCCATCACGGCATCGAGCGCCTCAGCACCGAGCTGCGCCGGGCGCAGCGCTCGCACCTGCCGATCTCGGTCGTGATGCTCGACCTCGATCATTTCAAGTCGGTGAACGACACGCACGGCCATCTGTGCGGCGACCAGGTGCTGGTCGGGGTCGGGCGGATCCTCAAGGAAACGCTGCGCGTCAGCGACGAGCGGTGCCGCTACGGCGGCGAGGAGTTCCTACTCGTCCTGCCCGACACGACCGCCGAAGGGGCCAGCCGGGTCGCCGAGAACCTGCGCGCACGCTTCGCGCGGACTCCCGTCCTCTGTGCGCGCGGGTCGGTGCGCTTCACCGCCAGCCTTGGCGTCGCGCAGGCCCAGCCGGGAGAGTCCGACGTCAACGCGCTGCTCGCCCGCGCCGACGCGGCGCTGTATGCCGCGAAGGCTTCGGGACGCAACCGGGTATCGGCACAGAGCGGCGTGCTGGTGTCCGAGCCGGTACGGCCACTGAGCGCCGCGCCGCGTCCGGCGATCGACCGCCGCGACGTCCACCGCCCCGACCGCCGCCAGACGCCCGCCCGCGGCCGCCGCGCCAGCGACTGGCAGCGCACGCACTGACGCGCCCACCGGGGGCGATCGCCTACACTACCGGCGTCGTGTTCATCCCTCTCTACGTGGCGACGCGCGTGCTCGCCAACCCGATCTCCAACGTCTTCCAGAAGCAGCTGGCGCTCGCCCGCACGCCGCCGCTGGTGGTCGTCTTTGCCACGCATGCCCTCCTTGCCGTGCCGGCGCTGATCCTGATTGCCGCGCATCCCGATCTGCAGACGCGGTCCGGGTTCGCACGCAATATCGCGATCGCCGCCGCGCTCGCGGTCGCGGGCAACACGGCCCTGGTCCGCGCACTCGAGGCCGGCGACCTGTCGGTCCTCGGGCCGATCAACGCGTTCAAGGCGGTCCTCAGCATGGTGCTCGGGGCGGTCTTCATCCGGGAGGTGCCGACCGCCGCCGGCGTGGCGGGCACGCTGATGATTCTGTCGGGCAGCTATTTCGTCGTCGATCGGACGCCGGACGGCCATCGCCGGACCGCCCTTCTGACCTTCCTCGCCCGGCCCGCGATCCGGCTGCGGTTTCTCGCGCTGGCGCTGTCGGCTACCGAAGCGGTCTTCCTGAAACGCGCGATTCTGGTCTCGGCGCCGCTGCCGGTCTTCCTGCTGTGGTCGATCCTCGGATGCGTGTTCTCGGCCGCCATCCTGGCCACCCGCTCCCGGCCGGCGACGCGCGAGGCGCTCGCCGGCTTCCGCCGGCACTGGCGAACGTTCGCCTGGCTGGCCGTGGCGGCGGGCGTGATGCAGATGGCGACGCTGTTCGCCTTCGGCGTGATGCAGGTCGGCTATTCACTCGCGCTCTTCCAGCTGTCGGCGCTGGTGAGCGTCGTTCTGGGGCGTCGGTATTTCAGCGAACGTCACACCCGGCGGCGGCTGTTCGGCGCCGCGATCATGGTTGCCGGGGCGGCGCTGATCGTCACGCTTGGCGGCCGCGGCTAGAGCTGCGCCCGGCCGGACGTTTGCAAACAGCGCTGCGGAGGTACGACCATGTCCGAGGACGCCCGGGATCGGAGTGCAGACGACCCCATCGACGGTCTTCCCCCGGCCGCGCACCCGCCGGTGCGCGCGGACGAGCCGACGCCGCTCGACGAGGTGCCGGTGCCGCCGCTGACCGAGCCGAACGAAACGAAGGGGGGGTAGCTAGGCGGTGCCCGAGAGTTGTCCGGCCGACGCGAGCTTCTGACTGATCAGGCAGAGCAGGTCGGCCGCCGTCACTGGCTTGACCAGGTACTCGGCACCGAACGACCGCGCTTCGGCCTGGAGCACGCAGTCGTCAAAACCGCTGACGATGATCGATGGGATCCGCGCACGCCCAGTCGCGATCAGCTGGAGGCCGTTGAACGCGCCCAGCCGGACGTCGGCGATCAGCAGGTCCGGCATGTCCTCGCGCAGCGCGCGACAGCCCTCCTGGAAGGTGCTTGCCAGCACAACTTCATGACCGCCCGCCTCCAGCACGTCCTTCGTGACAGCCAGGTAGCCGGGATCATCGTCTACAACCAGAATGCGGGCAGGCATGCGGCCCTCCCTCGTGCAATGTTGGAGCCACGTCTCGGGACAAATTCTGTCCAGAAATGCTGGGCTGGGAAACGAATAGTTCCCGCCGAAAGAGACTTTTCGAATTTCTGCGGGACTTTTATCCCTGGAATCACGCCCAATCAGCTTTCGGACACTTTCCAGACCAACGTATTCGTCGGCTCTGCAGTCTAAGAGGCATGCCACGAATTCTCCGGGGCCTCTCAAGCCGCGTGCTGCTGTGCGGCTGCCTTGTCGGACGCTACGAAACTTATGAGGGCAAGGTGGTCGAAATGATCGACGCCCGCTCGCCCGGCTGCTCCGCCGCGCCGCATCAGACGGGTCACGTACTCGATACCGGGGAGGCTGAAGTCCAGACATCGACCGGAAGCGCCGAAGGCTGAGCTGGCGGCTGCGGTATCATCTGCGGCGATGGGATGGCTGAAGGCTCTTCTCCGTAAGCTTGGAATGGCCGCCTCTGGCGAGTCTGCCGCCGTCGAGCCGCGCATGGTCTGCCACGGCTGCCAGTCCAATCAGATCGAGATGGTTGCGCCGGGCAGTCCCGAAGTGCTCAGCTACCGTTGCGCGAATTGTCAGAGGGAGTGGTCGATCCGCGCGGCCGCGCGGGTGAACAAATCCTAGGAGGGTGAGCCGGCCGACCGGAGCGCCCGCCGCATGTGGACGAGCAGCATTTCCGGATCGATCGGTTTTTCCAGTACTACATCGCAGGCCTGCCTGAAGTCAGCGACCTCCGGGTTGGATCGCCCCTGCGCCGTGACCCCAATCACCGTCAGCCCGCAGGTTCGCGGATCCGCGCGCAGCTGCCGGACCGCGCTCAGCCCGTCCATCACCGGCATGCTCAGGTCCATCAGCACCAGACGAGGCTGCTCGGTCAGCGCCACCTCGGTGGCGGCGCGGCCGTCGGCGGCTTCGCTGACGTCGAAACCCCACATGCTCAGCCACAGACGCCACATCGTACGCAGGTCGGCGTAGTCGTCTACGACGAGCACGCGCTGTGGGCGCGGCCCCACCCTGCGTTCAGTGGTCTGCACGCAAATACGGGGTGCAAGTTATAAGACCTCAACAGGAGACGATATTTCCCTTTTAATTCCAGACGTTTACGTCGCGATCGACCCGCCGGCATCCCTGGAGTGATGCTGCCGGTTCCACTCTTGACGCCGGCGCTACCGACGCCCGGCCCCTGTGGCCGCCTGAGCCGGCCTCAAGTCGGGGTAAGCTCCCCGGACCATGCAACCCGTCGACACCCTCCCGCTCCTGCTCATCGCTGCCGCCGGCGTCGCGCTCGTCATTCTGCTGGTCACGTGGGCGCGGCTGCCGGCCTTCATCGCCCTCACCGTCGCCTCCGTCTCGGTGGGCGCCGCCGCCGGCATGCCACTCGCCGAGATCCCGAAGGCCTACCAGGCGGGGATTGGCGACACCCTCGGGTTCGTCGCGCTGGTCATCGCGCTCGGCACCGTCATGGGCAAGCTGCTCGCGGAGTGCGGCGGGGCGGTCGTCGTCTCCAACGCGCTCGTCCGGACGCTCGGCGAGCGCCGCGTCGACTGGGCGCTGATGCTCTCCGGCTTCATCATCGGGCTGCCGGTCTTCTTCCAGGTCGGGCTCGTACTGTTGACGCCGGTGCTCTTCACGATCGCGCGACGAACCGGCACGCCGCTGCTGCGGGTCGCGATCCCAATGCTGGCAGGTTTATCCACCACGCACGGCCTGGTCCCTCCTCATCCGGGCCCCTTGGCCGCCATCGAACGGCTCGGCGCCGATCCCGGCCGCACGCTCTTCTACGCCCTCCTTGTCAGCTTCCCCGTCTGCATCGTCGCCGGGCCGCTGTTCGGACGGCTGATCAGTGCCCGCGTCCGGATTGCGGCGGGTGCGATGGCGGCGCAGCTCTCCGGCACTAGTCCGGCGGCCCGGCCGCCGTCGCTCGGCGTCACGGTTGTGACGCTGCTGTTGCCGGTGATCCTGATGCTGGCGGCGGCACTGGCCCAGGGCACGCTGGCGGACGGCCGGCTGCGCGACACGCTGACCTTCATCGGCACGCCGCTGATGGCGCTGCTGCTGTCGACGCTGACCGCGCTCTACACCTTCGGCCTGGCGTTCGGCTTCGACCGGGCGACGCTGCTGCGGTTCGCGGAGGAGTCGCTGCTGCCGGTGGCGAGCGTGCTGCTGGTCGTCGGCGCCGGCGGCGGCTTCGGCCGCGTCCTTCACGCCGCGGGTGTCGATGCGGCGATTGCCCAGGCGATGGGCCGCCTTGACCTCTCCCCCCTGGTCCTCGGCTGGCTGATCGCATGTGTGCTGCGCATCTCGGTCGGATCGGCGACGGTGGCGGTCGTCACCGCCGCCAGCATCATGGTGCCGATCGCCGCGGCGGCGCCCCACGTCAGCCGCGAGCTGCTGGTGGTGTCGATTGGCGCGGGTTCGCTCATCGCCTCGCACGTCAACGACGGCGGCTTCTGGCTGGTCAAGGAGTACCTCGGGATGACGGTCGCCGAGACCTTCGCGACCTGGACGGTTCTGGAAACGATTATCGCGGTCGGGGGGCTGGCCGGCGTGCTGCTGCTCGGCGTGGTGGTGGGCAGCTGAAAGCTGGAAGCTGGAGGCTGCCAGCTACCCCCTACCCCCTACCAGCTGCCCGCTCGAAAGCTGACGGCGGAGGGCTGCACGCCGAGGGCCCTAGGCCTAAGCCGGGAGCTGGAAGCTGGAAGCGGGAAGGCAGCTGAAGCTGGCAGCTGGAGCTGGCAGCTGGAGCCGGGAGCTGGAAGCCGGAAGCGGGAAGCTAAAAAAAGGCCGCCAGTTGCAGTCGCGCGACTGGGCACTGGCGGCCGTCTGCGGGTCAGCCGTCCGCTGACATCTGATAGCTGTACGCGGAAAGCTCTAGAACAGGAAGCGCGCGCTCAGCTGGATATCGCGGCGCGATCCGTCCTTGCCCGTCACCCGGCCGAACGTCGAGCTCGTCGGGTCGGTGTTCGGATTGTTCAGGTTCGGGTGGTTCAGGAAGTTGAACACCTCGGCCCGGATCTGGACCGACCGCGTGCCCTGGATGCGGACGTTCTTGAACAGCGCGATGTCCCACTGATACTGCCCCGGTCCATAGATCCGGTTGCGCGGCGCGTTGCCGAAGGTGCCCGCGGCGGGCTTGGCGAACGCCGCCGGGTTGAACCAGAAGTTCTGGTCGAGCGCGGTGCCGCCGGTCACACCCTGCGAGAACGTCTTGTTGCTGTTCGCGTCCGGATCGCCGACCTGGTTCCAGGGCTGGCCGAACGAGTCGCCGACGCCCGCGACGTCGTCGCCACGCGTCACCCACAGCGGCGTGCCGCTGCGCATGAAGGTCGACCCTGACACCTGCCAGCCGCCGAGAACCCGCGACGTCAGCGTCGACTGGTCCTTGAGGAACGGCAGGTCGTAGATGTAGTGGAAGTTCAGCACGTGGCGGCGGTCGAAGCTCGAGTGCCCGTAAAAGCCGGTATCGTCATAGGTGTTGAACATGACGTCGCGCTTGTTGCTGGCATTGTCGAACGATTCGCCGAGCGTGTACGCCAGCCCGAAGCTGAAGCCCTTCGAGTAGCGTCGGTCGA
The DNA here is from genome assembly GCA_031393955.1 of Acidobacteriota bacterium. GTDB lineage: Bacteria > Acidobacteriota > Vicinamibacteria > Vicinamibacterales > 2-12-FULL-66-21 > JALZOC01. The sequence goes on along the minus strand of JANMWI010000054.1, from coordinate 16,041 downwards.
TGCCGAGCTGGAAGCTGTTGTACTTCGAGTAGCCGGCATTTTCCGAGAGGCGGATGTTGCCGTAGCCCTTGTAGGGGCGCAGCGCCGCGACGTTGACGCCTGGGTTGGCCTGGACGGTGCCCGGCAGGAGCTGATTGATGTTGCGCTCCCGCTGGAGGTAGAGGCCGCGGCGGCCGACGTAGGCGGCATCGACCACGAACGACAGCGGCAGCTCGCGCTGGACGCCGACCGAGTAGGTGTAGGCGGTCGGGTGCTTGAACACCTTATCGATCGCCGTCATGCCGAACGGCAGGACCGCCGCGCCGCCGGAGCCGCCCGGGTTGTCGACCGAGCCGCCGCTGACGCCGACCTGCGGCTGGAACGGCGGGTTGCCGCCGAGCAGCAGCGAGTCGTTGAGCGTGACGCGGTTGTGGAAGACGCCGGCGCTGGCGCGGAACACCGTCTTGTCGTTGAGCCCGTAGGACGCGCCGAGCCGCGGCTCGAAGACGTTCTTGTGGGTCTCGGCGAAGCCGCGCGGCGCGCCGTTGAAGAGCGCCTTGACCGCCGGGTCGTTGTAGACCCTCAGGTCGCTCGCCGTTGACGGGAAGCCGTCGCCCGGGAGGACGATGCCGTTGTAGCGCGGGCCGCTGACGATCTGGCCGTTGGCCGGATTGATCACCGCCTGGTTGCTGACGCTGTAGGCGGAGGGGTCGAAGTTGGCGATGTTGTTGGTCTTCGAGTACCACGGCGGCCACAGCACGTAGCGGACGCCGCCTTCGACGGTCAGCTTGCTGGTCGGGCGCCAGGAATCCTGCACGAACAGGTCGGTGCCGAGGGCGCGCCACTTGGTCAGCGCCCGCTGGCCGATCTCGGAGTAGTTGTCGAACAGCCCGAGCGCGGCGTCCGCGACGCCGACGCCGGTCCGGCCGGAGCCGCCGTTGTTGAACTGGAAGCGGCCGTTCTGGTTGTTGGTGCTGCCCGGGATCGGCTGGACGTTGATCTGGTCGAAGTCATCTTCGCCCGAGTACTCCATCACCAGGCCGCCCTTGAAAGTGTGGCGGCCGCGGACCCAGGTGGTCGTGTCGGTGACGGTGTGGATCGGCCCGCGTGAGAACGCCGGATACGGGCCGCCGTCGATCTCGGAGAAGTTGGCGATCGTGATCGTCGGAATCTTGTCCTCGATCTCCTTCCCGGGGAAGATGTACGGATAGTTGATGCCGTATTTGCTCCGCTGGAAGAGGTCGGTGCCGCGGTAGACGTTGATGAAGACCTCGTCGAGACCATACGTGTAGGTGAGGTCATTCAGCAGCGTCGGCGTGATGGTGCTCGTCCAGCTGGCGGTCTGGGTCGTGTTCGGGCGGTTCCAGTCAGTACGGGCGTACGGGAAGGAGCCGCGGAACGCGTCCAGCGCCGTCCAGTTGTACTTGCCGTAGCGATAGGCGAAGTTGTTCTTCGCGTTGAGGCGGTAGTCCAGACGGAGGTTGTCCTTGCGCTGATCCTGAGGGTTCTCGCTCGTCACGATCGCATTCGCGGAGCCGCCCGAGTTGAAGCCCGGGGTCGGCAGCGGATAGGCGCGCAGCAGCGCGACGCCGTTCGGGCTGAGCCGGCTGGCCGGGATGATGTTGCCGGGGAACGGCTGGCCGGTCAGCGGATCCCTGATGATCTGCGGCGAGCTGAAGAACTTGTTCGCGCCAAGCAGCTCGCTGAAGTCGCCGCCGCGCATCGCCGCGGTCGGCACGGTGACGTTGTTCGACGAGCCGGCCAGGTAGTTGACCCACTCCTGGGCGCCGAAGAAGAACAGCTTGTCCTTCTGGATCGGCCCGCCGATCGAGTAGCCGTACTGCTTGTAGTTGAACGGCGCCGGGCCGCTGTTGTCGCTCGTCAGCGGGCTGCGGTTGCGCGACCAGGTATTGGCCTGGAGCTTGTCGTCGCGGTAGTAGAAGCCGGCCGAACCGCTGAACCGGTTGGTGCCGCTCTTGGTGACCATGCGGATCTGGCCGCCGCTGGCCCGCCCGTATTCCGGCAGGTAATTGCCGGTCAGCACCTGGACTTCCTGGATCGCGTCGACGTTCTGGACGCCGACAATCGCGCCCGACGAGCGGGTGCGGACGGCAGTGGCGCCGTCGACCGTGATGTTGTTCTCGTCGCTGCGGCTGCCGTTGATCGTGAAACCGCCGTTGCCGAGGTCGGAGAAGCCGTAATTGTTGAAGTTGCCGCCGATGACGCCCGGCTTGAGGCCAACGACGCCAATCGGGTTGCGGCCGGAGAACGAGAGCTGTTCGATGTCCTTCGACTCGATCGTCTTCCGGAGGCCGGTATCGGTCTGGAGCGCGGCGGCATTCGCCGTGACCGTGACCGACTCGGTCAGCGCGCCAGTTGCGAGCGAGAACTCGAGCGTCTGGGCGCTGGCGGCGTCGAGCTGGACGCCCGAGCGCACGGCCTTCTTGAAGCCCTCGAGCTCGGCGCTGACGTCATAGCGGCCCGGCGCCAGGTTGGGCGCCGTGAAATAGCCGCTCGAATCCGTGACCGTCGTCGTCACGATCTGTGTCTGCGTGTTGGTCACGGTGACCGTCGCGCCCGGGACCACCCCGCCTTGCGCATCCTTGACGGTGCCGGAAATCTGGCCCCGATCGAACTGCGCCCGGGCCGGTGCTGCAACGACCAGCAGCCACGCAAGCGCGAGCAGGCATACCCCTGTCAACCGAATCACCCTGTGCATTCTTCCCCCTTCAAAAGGTCCTGACAGGACCTGTGGATCCTTCGCAAACTACGCCGCCGCTGCCCGACCTGTCAAGTTCTGTCGGTCGGCAGACGTTTTTGTCAGTTCTGACGGGATTGAGCCCGGCGGGACTTACCGGAACCGTTTCTGGAGCTTCTGCAGCTCGTCGTTGCCCGGACAGAGCGCCTCGTAGGGCAGCTGGGTCAGCGGCGTCGCGACGGTATTGCCCTGGTCGTGGAGATCGCGGGAATCGGCGGACAGGTAGAGCAGCCCGGTGACGACCTCGCCGGCCCGCTGCCGCTCGCGGATGTGCTGATACGCCGCATCGCGGTCCGTCGGATCGTAGTCGTCTGCCACCTTGCGCAGCCGGACCCAGCTGCCGTCGTGAAGGAGAACGCTGCGCGCGGTGCCGGGGCCATAGTCGGTCGTGATCGCCGATGCCGGCGGCACGAAGTCCGCCTGGACGACCTCGACGTTGTGTTCCCGGGTATAGCTGTAGCTCTTGGTCGAGCCCTCGTGGTCGTTGAACGTGACGCACGGAGAAATGACGTCGATGAAGGCAAACCCCTTGTGGCTGAGCCCGGCCTTGATCATCGGCACGAGCTGCGCCTTGTCGCCCGAGAAACCGCGCCCGACGAAGGTGGCGCCGAGCGTCAGGGCGAGGAGGCAGCCGTCAATCGCGTCCATCGCGTTGGCCTCCCCCTTCTTGCTGAGCGACCCGGGGTCGGCCGAGGCCGAGAACTGCCCCTTCGTCAGCCCGTAGACGCCGTTGTTCTCGAGCACGTACAGCACGTTGACGTTGCGCCGGATCGCATGGCACAGCTGGCCGAGGCCGATCGACAGCGAATCGCCGTCGCCCGAGACACCGATGTAGATGATGTCGCGGTTGGCGGCGTTGGCGCCCGCGACGAGCGACGGCATCCGGCCGTGGACGCTGTTGAAGCCGTGCGCCTCCCGCAGGAAGTAGGCCGGCGTCTTCGACGAGCAGCCAATCCCCGACAGCTTGGCGACCTTGTGCGGGGCAATCGACAGGTCCCAGAACGCCTGGATGATCGCGGCGGTGATCGAATCGTGCCCGCACCCGGCGCACAGGGTCGTGATCGCCCCCTCGTAGTCGCGCCGGGTCAGGCCGATGGCGTTCTTCTGGAGCGCCGGGTGATGGACCTTGGGTTTCGCGATGTAGGTCATGCCGCCTGCTCCAGTTTGGCCTTGATCCCGGCGATGACGTGGCTCGCGCTCATCGGGAACCCGCCGTAATAGCGCACCGACTCGAGCCGCTCGATTGGCACCCCGGTCTCGAGCATCAGCAGGCTGCGCAGTTGCCCGTCGCGATTCTGCTCGACGACGAAGTTGACGTCGTGGGCGTCGAGGAACTTCGTTACCTCGGCGCCGAACGGAAAGCCGCGGACGCGGAGGTAGTCGAGCGCGACCCCGTCGGCGGCCAGCAGGTCGAGCGCCTCGAGACAGGCGGCGTGGCAGCCCCCGACCGTGACAATCCCCATCGTCGCGCCGGCCGCCGTGCGCACGAACGGCGCCGGCAGCGCGCGGGCGGCGTGCTGGATCTTGCGGTCGATGCGGTCGATGACCTCGACGTACTCGTCGCCGTCCTCGGTGTAGGCGCCGAAGCGGTTGTGCCCCGAGCCGCGGGTGAAGAACGCCCCCTTCGGGCTGATGCCGGGCAGCGTCCGGGCGGCGATCCCGTCGCCGTCGGCGTCGACGTAGCGGTGGAAGGTCTTGACCCCCTCGAGCTCCGCCGCCGACAGCACCTTGCCCCGGTCCGGCCGGTAGGCGTCGTCCCACGCCAGTTTCGGGACCATCCAGTCGTTCATGCCGATATCGAGATCGCTCAGCACGAACACCGGCGTCTGGTAGCGCTCGGCGAGGTCGAAGGCGGCAACGGCGCACTCGAATGCCTCGCGCGGATCGGCAGGATAGAGGCAGATGTGGCGCGTGTCGCCGTGCGAGGCGTAGGCGCAGAGCAGCAGGTCCCCCTGCTGCGTCCGGGTCGGCATGCCGGTTGACGGCCCGGTCCGCTGGACGTCGAAGATCACCGCCGGCACTTCGGCGTAATAGGCCAGGCCGATGAACTCGGACATCAGCGAGATGCCCGGGCCGGAGGTCGGCGTGAACGCGCGGGCGCCGGCCCACGAGGCGCCGATCACCATCCCGACCGCCGCGAGCTCGTCTTCGGCCTGGAGAATCGCGTACTTGTTCTGCTTCGACTCCGGATCGATCCGGAACTTCTGGCAGAACCCCTTGAAGGCCTCCATCAGCGAGGTCGCGGGCGTGATCGGGTACCACGCGCCGACCGTCGCCCCGGCGTAGACGCAGCCGAGGCCGGCGGCGGTGTTGCCGTCGATCAGGATCGCGTCCTTCGTCTGGTCCATCTTCTTGAGCCGGATCGGCAGCGGCTCCGGGCAGATCTGCCTGACGTAGTCGTAGCCGAGCGCGATCGCCTGCCGGTTCGAGTCCATCAGCGCCGGCTTGCGCGAGAATTTCTCGGTCAGCAGCTCGCGGATGACGTCGAGGTCCATGTCGAGCAGCGCCGCGAGCGCCCCGGCGTAGGCGATGTTCTTCATCAGGATCCGCTCGCGGACGCCCTTGAAGGCGGCGTTGCACATCTCGGCCAGCGGCACACCGAGCGCGGTGACGTCCGGGCGCATCAGCCGGTCATCGAGCGGCCAGGTCGAGTCGTAGACGAGCCAGCCGCCGGGACGGATCTCGGTGACGTCCTTCTGGTAGGTCGCCGGGTTCATCGCCACCATCAGATCGAAATGCGGCGTCCGGGCGGTGTAGCCGCGGCCGCTGACCCGGATCTCGTACCAGGTCGGCAGCCCCTGGATGTTCGACGGGAAGACGTTCTTGCCGGTAACCGGAATGCCCATCCGGAAGATGGCCTGCATGATCAGCCCGTTGGCCGACGCCGAGCCGGTGCCGTTGGCGGTGGCGATTTTGAACGCGAAATCGTTGATACGGGACATGTATTTTTCTGCTACCGCTGCCTGCTTCCAGCTGCCAGCTACCTGCTGCCGCTACCCGCGGCTACGTCTGGACTGGAAGCTGCGAGGTGGGTGCTCCCTGCCGGCAGCGGGGAGCCGGAAGCGGGCAGCTGGCCCGCGTATGGGAGCTGCAGCACGAACTTCCGCATGTCCCAGGCGTAGGTCGGGCAGCGCTCGGCGCACAGTCCGCAGTGGAGGCAGACGTTTTCGTCTTTCGCCATGACGCGGCCGGTCTGCTTGAGCGGGCCCGAGACGAACAGCGGCTGCTCGGTATTGAGCGCCGGCGTCAGGAAGCTGGCGCGCAGGCCGGGCTCGTCGGCCGGACGGGCGATCGTCAGGCAGTCGACGGGGCAGATGTCGAGGCACGCATCGCACTCGATGCACAGCGAGTCGACGAAATGGGTCTCGACGTCGCAGTTCAGGCACCGCTCGACTTCGACCCGCGTCTGCTCCGCGGTGAACCCCTTCTCGACCTCGGTCGTCATGCTCGCGAACCGCGCCGGCAGATCGACGTGCTGCATCTTCTGCCGCTGGTTCGGGTCGTAGTCGTTGCTGTAGGCCCACTCGTGGAGGCCCATCTTGGTGCTCGCCAGCGTCATGCCGGCGGCCGGCCGGTCCGTGACCGGCACCCCCTGGCAGTGGTTGTGGATCGAGATCGCCGCCTGATGGCCGTGCTCGACCGCCCAGATGATGTTGGCCGGGCCGAACGCCGCGTCGCCGCCGAAAAACACCCCCGGCCGGGTCGACATGAAGGTCGTCTTGTCGACCACCGGCATGTCCCACTTGCCGAACTCGAGGCCGATGTCGCGCTCGATCCACGGGAAGGCGTTGTCCTGGCCGACCGCCAGGACGACCGCGTCGCACGGGATGATCTCGCGGCCGACGATCTCCTGCTTCAGCCCGGAGGCGGTCTCTTCGGAGCGGAACCGGTCGAATTCCATCCCGGTCAGCGTGCCGTTCTCGACGATGAACCGCACCGGCTGCAGGTTCTCGAGGATCTGGACGCCTTCTTCCTCGGCATCCTCCAGCTCCCACGGCGAGGCCTTGAAGTACTTCCGCGTCTTGCGGGCGATGACCTTCACCTCGGTGGCACCCAGCCGCTTGGCCGAGCGGCAGCAGTCCATCGCGGTATTGCCGACACCGATGATCAGGACGCGCCGGCCGACCGAATCGATGTGCCCGAAATGAATCGACTCCAGCCAGTCGATGCCGATGAAAATCTGATCGGTGTCGTGCCGGCCGGGGATGTCGAGCTCCTTCCCCTTCGGCGCGCCGCTGCCGACGAAGACCGCATCGAACCCGCCGGTCTCGAGCAGCTCCCGGAGGCTGTCGACGGGCGTGTTGTAGCGGACCTCGACGCCCATGTCGAGGATGTAGCCCACTTCCTCGTCGAGGACCTGCTCCGGCAGCCGGAACGCGGGGATATTGATCCGCATCAGGCCGCCCGGGCGCGGCTGCTTCTCGAAGATCGTCACGTCGTAGCCGAGCGGCATCAGGTCGTTCGCCACGGTCAGCGACGCCGGCCCCGCGCCAACCAGCGCGACCCGTTTGCCGTTTCTGGTCGCGGGCGCGGTCGGCAGCAGATGCTTGACTTCACCGCGGTGGTCGGCGGCGACTCGCTTCAGCCGGCAGATCGCCACCGGCTTCCCGTCAACACGTCCGCGCCGGCAGGCCGGTTCGCAGGGCCGATCGCAGGTGCGGCCGAGAATCCCCGGAAACACGTTCGACTCGCGGTTGACGAGGTACGCCTCGGTGAAGCGTCCCTGGGCGATCAGCCGGATGTACTCCGGGACGTTGGTATGCGCCGGGCAGGCCCACTGGCAGTCCACCACCCGGTGGTAATAGTCAGGATTCCCGACGTTGGTTGGCTGCATCGCCCGACATTATAGTGGGTTATTGCACGACCTTCGTGACGAAGTACGTCACTTTCGCCCCTGGCGCGAGCTTCATCTGGTGCGCGACCCCGGCCGGAATGTGCAGCACGTCCCCCGGCCCCAGTTGCACCTCGGTGCCCCCCTTGATAGACGGGCCGCGCGTCTCGCCCGGTGCGGTCGTCTTGCCGTCCACCACGCTCCCGCCGTAGACCATCGTCACGTCGCCGGCCGAGATCATCATGACGTCGGCCTGCTTGTCGTGGAGCTCGGCCTGCCCCGAGCCTTCCCGGTGCGCCACCATGAAGGTGCGGTTGCCATCCGTCGCCACGACCTCGCTGGCGACTTTCTGCGCATCCAGTTTCTGGGCGAGCGCCTTGCCCTTGTCGCTAATCTCCGCGGCTTTCCAGACCCGAACCTGCCCCGGACCGGCCTGCGCCGCCAGGGCCACGAACATGACCGCCGTCGCCAGAATCTTCATAACCAGGCTCCTTCCCTGATAATCGACCGCCCGAAGCATAGCTCATCCGGCGCGACAGGCTCCCCAGTCAGACAAAGGGGGGATTGACGACCAGAAGTGTCGGATATAAACTTCGGCTGTCCGACCGCATTGGTCGTATATCCAATCGCCGCAGAGCCGATGACCCGATTCATTCGCCCATCCTTTCTGACCGCCTTGGTCACCCTCGGCGCCGCCGGCGTCGCCGCCGTTCTCGTCCTCCAGGTGCTGCACACCGGCGGATTGCCCGACCCGACGGGGCACAACGGCCTCGGCGCCCGCGTGCTCGACATCGCGGTGCTGGTGTTCCGCGAAGGCCTCGAGTGCATCCTGGTGCTGTCGGCGATTACCGCCAACATGGTGGGGGAACGGCGTCCGTATCAGCGCCCGGTGGCCGCCGGCGCGGGACTCGCCGTGCTGGCCACGCTCGTCACCTGGCGGGTCGCCGTCGGCGCGCTCGACAGTCTGGCCGAGAGCGTGCCGGCGCTCGACATTCAGGCCGCCACCGGCCTGGTCGCCATTCTCGTGCTGCTGCTCGTGATGAACTGGTTCTTCCACAAGATCTACTGGACGGGCTGGATCTCGATGCACAGCCGGCGCAAGCAGTCGCTGCTCAAGGATGCCTCCGGCAGCCGCGTCTGGTGGGGACTCGCCCTGCTCGGCTTCTCGTCGCTCTACCGTGAGGGCTTCGAGGTCGTCCTCTTCCTCCAGAGCTACCGGCTGAAACTCGGCGCCACGCCGGTGTTGTACGGCGTCCTCGCCGGGCTCTCCCTCACCGCCGTCGTCGGCGTCCTGACCTTCATCGCGCACCAGCGGCTGCCGTACCGGCGCATGCTGGTCTTCACGGGCGTGATGCTGGGGCTGGTGCTGCTGGTCATGGTCGGCGAGCAGGTTCAGGAAATGCAGCTGGCGCAGTGGCTGCCGACGACCACCGTGAGCTACCTGCAGCAGGTCATCCCGGAGTGGATGGGGCTGTGGTTCGCGGTCTTCCCGACCGTTGAAAGCCTCGGCGCGCAGCTCCTCGCCGCCGCGCTCGTCGTCGGCTCGTATCTCCTGGCGCGGCCCGAGCGCGGCCGGGCGCTCAAGACCGCCTGATCGGCCTCACCGGACGGCCTCGGATCGCGTCCGGATCTTGACGCCGCTCCGGGTGGTGCTGACGCCGATTTTTTTTGCCGCCGGGCCGTCCGGCCGCCGGAACACCACTACGTATTGGGCCGCCAGCTCCTCGGCGACCGCCTGCATCGCGGTCGGCACGCCCGAATCGACCAGCACCTGCGCGAACTGCCCTCCCGAAACGCGCGTTCCGTCCTCGACGAACTTCTTCCGGTTGATGTTCTCGTCGAGATTCTCGCGCAGCGAATCGGTCGGCATCTGCGACCACGACGTCATCGTCTTCAGTGTCGGCTTGCCGAGCGAGACGACGTACATGACGGCGCGGCTGCGGCGCAGCTCCTCGAGCAGCCGATCGGCGCGCAGGCTGCTGAACTCCGGCCCTTCCAGCATCAGGACGACCAGCACCGGCCGCTCCGCGTCGCGCGCGCCAAGCGCGCCGAGGGCGTCGTGGACGCCGTCGAGCAGATACGCCCCGGTCGTCGTCCGGGTCGTCAGCTGGCGCACGCCGCTGTAGAGGGCGGCGACGTCGCCCGTGAAGTCGACGATCGGAGTGTTGCGCCCGCCGATGCTGAACAGGGCAATCTCGCCGAGCCCGCCGAGCCGCTGGATGAAGGTCCCCACCCCTTCGCGGATGAACCGCAGCCCGGGCCCGGAATCGTCGACGAGCAGCGCGATGCGCAGCGGGGCCGCGGCGCGCTCGACGCTGACGACGTCCAGCGGCCGGCCGCCTTCGGTGACGACGACGTCGCTGGCACCGAGGTCCCGTACCGGGGCGTTCCCCTCCCCCGCCGCGCTGATGTACAGATGGCGAAGAGGGGCCGACGGCGCCGCGTCGCCGATCTGACCGCTGGCGCCGGATGCGGCGAGCAACACCAGCACGGCGACGGCAGCGATCCGCAGGCGATTCATGGCGCGCCGAGGAGACTAGCGGCATTCACGCCCGTGCGCAACCAGAGTCGCGGCCGGTGCGCTATGATCGCCGTGCAGGCTGGCTCCCGATGCCGTGCCGGCTGGCTCCCAATGATGAATCCCGTGTGTCCACGTGCCGTCCACCGTCGTCTGTCCATCGTGCTGCTGGTGCTGGTTGCCGCCGCGGCGGCCGGCTGCGGTTCGAGCTCACCGACCGCGCCGCAGGCGCTCGACGTCCCGTACAGCCAGACCGACCTCGCGGCCGGCTCCGGCGCCGAAGCGGTCAACGGCAAGCGGCTGTCGGTCAATTACACCGGCTGGCTATACGATCCGGCCCGCCCCGATCACAAGGGGCAGCAATTCGACAGCAGCGCGGGACGGGGACCGTATAGCTTCGTGCTGGGCGCCGGGCAGGTGATTCGCGGCTGGGATCAGGGCTTCAGCGGCATGCGCGTCGGCGGCACGCGCCGACTCGTCGTTCCGCCGTCGCTCGCTTATGGCTCGACCGGCAACGGCCCGATTCCCGGCAACGCCACGCTCGTCTTCGACGTCGAGCTCCTCGCCGTGCAATAGTGATAACGCGCGGTTGACCGTCGTCCTGGCACCTGATCGAACATGGCCGAACACCCCGTAGTGCTGGTCCTTGATGATGACGCCGCGGTGCGGACGGCGCTCGAGCGGCGGCTGCAGTCGTATGGATACGCCGCGGCCACCGCCGCCACACTCGACGGCGCCCGGACGGCCCTCGGCACGCTGCGGATCGAGGCCGTCATTCTCGACGTCGGCCTCGACGGCGGCCGGAGCGGGCTGGAGCTCCTCGACACCGTGCGCGCCCGGCCGGACTTCGCTCAGACCCCGATCCTGGTGTTCACCGGCCGTTTCCTGTCCGCCGCCGACGAAGCCAGCATCCGCCGCCATCGCGCGTTCCTGTTCCGCAAGCCGGAGGGCTTCGACGCCCTGGTGAGGTTCCTCGACACCCTGACCGGCCGCGATCAGGCGAACTGACCCACCGTTCAGTCGGCGTTCGGGCCGTTTCGCGTTACAATGGCTGTTTCCCCGCGGCCGCTTTCTGGCTGCTGTCGGCCTGGCGCAACGTCTCCCCCGCGGGAGCGCGTCCGGAGCCCCAGGATGTGCTCATGATTTCAGTCCACGGTGTCTCGATGCGGTACGGGTCGAAGGTGCTCTTCGACGACGTCACCACGACCTTTTCGGCGGCGCGCCGCTACGGCCTGACCGGGCCGAACGGCGCCGGCAAGTCGACGTTCATGAAGCTGCTGACCGGCGAACTGCCACCGCAGCAGGGCACGGTCGCGCGCCCCGCCAAGCTCGGCGTCCTCCGTCAGGACCAGTACGCCTTCGATCGCTTCCGCGTCATCGACACCGTGATCATGGGCAACGCCCGCCTGTGGGCCGCCCTCGAGGAGCGCGAGCGGCTCTACGCGCTGCCGGAGATGACCCACGACGACGGCATGCGGCTTGGCGAGCTCGAGGGGATCGTCGGCGAGGAGGATGGCTACACCGCCGAGAGCGATGCGGCGATCCTGCTCCAGGGGCTCGACATTCCCGACGAGCTGCACGAGCGGACGATGGGCGAAATCCAGGGCGGGCAGAAGGTCCGGGTGCTGCTGGCGCAGGCGCTGTTCGGCCAGCCGCAGGCGCTGCTGCTCGACGAGCCGACCAACCATCTCGACCTCGACTCGATCCACTGGCTGCGCGAGTTCCTGGTGCGTTACGCCGGCACGCTGATCGTCATCTCCCACGACCGCCACTTCCTCAACTCGGTCTGCACCCACATCGCCGACATCGACTACCAGACGATCATCACCTACACCGGCGGCTACGACGACATGGTGATGGCCAAGACGCAGATCCGCTCGCGGATCGAGTCCGACAACGCGCAGCGCGAGAAGAAGATCGCCCAGCTGAACGACTTCATCGCCCGGTTCGGCGCCGGCACCCGGGCGAGCCAGGTGACGTCGCGCCGCAAGGAGGTCGAACGGCTCGAGACGACGGCGCTGGCCCGCTCGAACATCCAGCGCCCGTACATCCGCTTCCAGATGAACCGCCCGTCGGGCCGCACCGCGATCGAGATCAAGGGCCTCAGCAAGGCGCACGGCGGCACGCCGGTGGTCTCGGACTTCAGCGCGGTCGTCAACCGCGGCGAGAAGGTCGTCCTGGTCGGCCGCAACGGCGTCGGCAAGACGACGCTGCTCCGGGCGCTGCTCGCCGAGTCCCCCAATCTGCCGCCGTCACCCGAGGACCTCGACGCCGGCAGCGTCCGCTGGGGGCATGAGGTGGCGATCGGCTACTTCGCCCAGGACCACACCGGCGTCATCGAGAAGGGCAAGACCGCGGTCGAATGGCTGCATCAGTTCGATCCGGACGCGGCGCGGCAGGACATCCACGGCCTGCTCGGCCAGATGCTGTTCAGCGGCGAGGAGGGCCTCAAGCCGACCGAAGCGCTGTCCGGCGGCGAAACCGCCCGGCTGCTGTTCTGCCGCATCATGCTGCAGAAGCCGAACCTGCTGATCCTCGACGAGCCGACCAACCATCTCGACCTCGAATCGATCAACGCGCTGAACGTCGCGCTGCAGAAGTTCGAGGGCACGGTGCTGCTCGTCACCCACGACCAGGACCTGATCGAGGAAGTCGGGACGCGGGTCTGGCACTTCGACCACGGCGCGATCACGGATTTCAAGGGCACGTACGAAGAGTACGCCGCCACACTCGCATAGGGACACATGCCTTCGACGAAGACAGACACGCTCGTACCGGGGTTCGCGGCCGTCGGCCTGGCCCCGGATCTCGTCGAAGCCATCACCGCGCTCGGCTATGAGGAGCCGACGCCGGTCCAGCGCGAGACCATCCCGCTGCTGCTCGAGGGGCGGGACGTCCTCGCCCAGGCGGCGACCGGCACCGGCAAGACGGCGGCGTTCGCGCTGCCGATGCTGCAGCGGATCCGCGCCGGCGAGGCGCGCGGCAAAGGGGCGCCGCTCGGCGGACTGGTGCTGGTGCCGACCCGGGAGCTGGCAATGCAGGTCGCCGAGGCGGTCCACAAATATGCCCGCGGCGCCGGCCTCGGGGTGCTGCCGCTCTACGGCGGGGCGCCGATGCACCAGCAGATCAAGGGACTCGAACGCGGCCCCGCGGTCGTCGTCGCGACGCCCGGGCGGGCGCTCGATCACATCCGGCGCAAGACGCTCCGGCTCGAGCAGCTGGCGGTGCTGATTCTGGACGAGGCGGACGAGATGCTCGACATGGGCTTCGCCGAGGACCTCGACGCGATCCTCGAGGCGACGCCGAAGACCCGCCAGACGGCGCTGTTTTCGGCGACCATGCCGTCGCGGATCCTGGCGATTGCCGGCCGGCACCTGCGCAGTCCGGCGCGGGTGACGATCGAGCGCGAGAAGGCGACCGCCGGCAAGCTGCCGCGCGTCCGCCAGGTGGCCTACATCGTGGCACGGCCGCACAAGCCGGCGACGCTCGAGCGGGTACTCGAAATGGAGAGCCCGGCGTCGGCGCTGGTGTTCTGCCGGACGCGGCTCGAAGTCGACACGCTCGTCGAGATGCTGAACGCGCACGGCCACCAGGCCGAGGCGCTGCACGGCGGGATGGAACAGCGGCTGCGCGACCGGGTCATGGGGCGGTTCCGCGACGGCTCGGCCGACCTGCTGGTCGCCACCGACGTCGCCGCCCGCGGCCTCGACATCGAGCGGCTGTCGCACGTCTTCAACTACGACGTGCCGGCCGCCGCCGAAGCCTATGTTCATCGCATCGGCCGGACCGGCCGCGCCGGGCGCGGCGGCACCGCCATCACGCTCGCCGAGCCACGCGAGCACCGCCTGCTGCGCGTTATCGAGAACTACACCAAGCAGAAGATCGAGGTCGCGACGGTGCCGACGGTCGCCGACCTGCGCGCGCGGCGGCTCGACATCACCCGCGCCTCGCTGCGCGAGCGCCTTCTCGCCGGCGACCTCGACCACACCCGCGTCGTCGTCGCGTCGCTGGCGCCGGAATTCGACATCGTCGACATCGCCCCCGCCGCGGTCCACCTCGCGCCCGTCGCGGCGGGTGGCGGCGGCGACGACCGCGAGATTCCGGTCGTCCAGGCGCCGCCGCCCGGCGCCGCGGCGCGGCGGCCGCTGAAGCCGGCGCGCGGCCGGGTGCTGCGTGCTGCGGCGGGCGACGATGGCGGGGAACGCAGCGCTCCCGAGATCGCGGTCGCGCGGCTGTTCATCGGCGCCGGGCGGCGGGCCGGCGTCCGGCCCGGCGACCTGGTCGGCGCCATCACCGGCGAGGCCGGCGTCGAGTCGCGGACGATCGGCGCGATCGAGATCGCCGACGGCTTCTCGCTCGTCGAAGTTCCCGAGGAGCTCGCCGATGAGATTGTCGTCGCGCTTCGGGCAACCAAGATCCGCGGCCTCCGGCCGACGGTACGGCGCGACCGGGGCTGAGCAGTGTTCTACTTCTTCCAGCGCGGCGGGGAGACGGTCCAGTGCGAGGTGCGGTCCGCCGTCGACGGACCGGGCTACGAGATTGTCATCACCGAACCGGATGGGGCGGAGCGAGTCGAAGGCTTCGCCACATCGGAGCAGGTCCACACGCGCTGGCTCCAACTGCACAAGCGCTTCGCGGATGAGGGATGGTGGGGACCGGCGACGCAGGACGGCCGCGGGTGAACGGCCCCTGCGCGGGACTGCGCCGGGATCGACCGGGCCGTGCTCCCGGACGGTGACGTCGTCGTCATCGGCGCGGGTGCGGCAGGCCTCGCGGCGGCGGCGTTCCTCCGCCGGCTGGATCCGTCGCGGCGCGTCACCCTCCTCGACGGCGCCGCCCGGCCCGGCGCCAAGATCCTGATCAGCGGCGGCTCGCGGTGCAACGTCACCAACGTCTCGGTCAGCGAGCGCGATTTCTGCGGCGGCAAGCCGGCCGTCATTCGCCGGGTTCTGCGCGGCTTCCCGGTGGCCGAAACGATCGACTGGTTCGCCTCGCTCGGCGTGAGCCTTCATGAGGAAGCCCACGGCAAGCTCTTCCCAGACACCAACCGCTCCCGCGACGTGCTCGACGCGCTGCTGCGCGAGGCCGACGCCAGCGGCGCGGTGCTGAAGGCCGGCACCCGCGTAACCGGCCTGACGCGGACGGCCGGCGGATTCTCGATCGAGACCGCCGCCGGCTCGCTTACCGCCGCGGCCGTCATCCTCGCGACCGGCGGGCAATCCATCCCCAAGAGCGGCAGCGACGGCGCCGGCCTCGAACTGGCGCGGCGCCTCGGCCACACCATCGTGCCGACCACCCCGGCGCTGGTCCCACTGCTCGTCGATCACAGATCGGCGCTCCAGGGCGTCGCGCATGATGTCGAGCTTTCGATCTGGACCGAGGGCGCCAGGACGGCCCGCCTGTCCGGTGCGCTCCTGTGGACGCATTTCGGCGTCAGCGGGCCGGTCGTGCTCGACGCGTCGCGGCACTGGCTGCGCGCGCGGCTCGAGCAGCGCGCCGTGCGGATGACCGTCAATCTGCGCCCCGGCGACAACTTCGAGAGCCTCGAGCGATTCTGGACGTCGACCGCCGCCGAGCGGCCGCGTGCCTCGCTGGCGAGCGCCGCCGCCCGCCTGCTGCCGGCGTCGATCGGCGCGACCATCCTTGCCGGAACGCGGCTCGACCCGCAGATGCCGCTCGCACACTTCACCCGCGGCGATCGCCGGCGTCTGGTCCAGGCGCTGCTCGAGTGGCCGCTGGCGGTGACGGCCTCACGCGGCTACGACTATGCCGAAGCCACCGCCGGCGGCGTCGCGCTCGAGGAGATTGATCCCGGCAGCATGGCGTCGCGCCGCTGTGACGGGCTGTACCTGATTGGCGAGATGCTCGACGTCGACGGCCGGATCGGCGGGTTCAACTTTCAGTGGGCGTGGGCGAGTGCCCGCGTCGCCGCCCGCGCCCTCGCGTCGCGCCGCG
>JANMWI010000058.1:0-21371 GCA_031393955.1 Acidobacteriota bacterium | reverse complement strand
CGCGTCGCGCGCCACCGCCTCGGCGGCGGCCGGCGTCGGCGCCGCGGCCCCGGCGCGCGGGCCGCCCGGCGCCGGGGCGACCAGCTGGTCGAGCACCATCGCGATGTCGGAGCCGAGCTGGAGCTGGATGTCGGCGGCCTTTTCGGGCGTCAGCAGATGCAGCGAGCCGTCGAGATGGGAGCGGAACTCGGCCCCGTCCTCGCGGATCTTGCGGATCGCGGCGAGGCTGAAGACCTGATAGCCGCCGCTGTCGGTCAGGATCGGCCGCTCCCACGCCATGAAGCGATGCAGTCCGCCGCTGCGCGCGATCAGCCCGTCGCCGGGCCGGAGATACAGATGGTAGGTGTTGCCGAGCAGGATCTCGGCGCCGAGGTCCTCGAGGTCGCGCTGGGTGACCGATTTGACCGCGCCGCGGGTGCCGACCGGCATGAACGCCGGCGTCTGGACGACGCCGTGGGGCGTGCGCAGCTCGCCGCGGCGGGCGGCGCCGTCGCGATGCAGGATCCGGAATCCGAAGGGCTCGGCCACGAGCCTGCAAGCATAGCAAGCCGGCGCGCGGCGTGCTTCCGCGATCGCGGCAACTCCTATATCCTGCGGGTGTGAAGCGACTGCGAGTAGGCGTCCTCTACGGCGGCCGATCCGGCGAGCATGAAGTGTCGCTGGCGTCAGCGGCCGCGGTCTTTGCAAACCTCGATCGCGCGCGCTACGACCCGGTGCCGATCC
This sequence comes from Acidobacteriota bacterium, assembly GCA_031393955.1. Taxonomy (GTDB): domain Bacteria; phylum Acidobacteriota; class Vicinamibacteria; order Vicinamibacterales; family 2-12-FULL-66-21; genus JALZOC01. Next base: position 20,648 of record JANMWI010000058.1, on the reverse strand, counting down.
GGATCGAAAAGGACGGCCGCTGGGCGCTTGCCGACCGGCCGCCGACCGCGGTCTCGGCCGCCGAAGTCATCGAGCACGCCCGGCTCGAGGCGGCGCGGCCGCTGCGCGGCGGCCGCGAGGTCCACCTCGTCGCCGGCCCGGGCGACGACACCATCCTGTCGATCGACCGCCGCGGCGATCGCGCCGCCGAAGGGCACGCGGTCGTCACCGGCCTCAACCTCGACGCGATTTTCCCGGTCCTGCACGGCCCCTACGGCGAGGACGGCACGATCCAGGGGCTGCTCGAGCTCGCCAACGTCCCCTACGTCGGCGCCGGCGTCCTCGCCTCGGCGGTCGGCATGGACAAGGCGGTGATGAAGGTCGTGTTCGCGGCGGCGGGGCTGCCGGTCTGCCCGTACCGCGTGCTGCGGCGCGGCGACTGGCAGCGCCAGCGCGACGCCGCCGCCGCCGAACTCGAGGACGTGCTCGGCTACCCGGTCTTCGTCAAGCCGGCCAACCTCGGCTCGAGCGTCGGGATCTCCAAGGCCAAGAGCCGCGCCGCGCTGATCGAGGCGATCGATCTCGCCGGCGAATTCGATCGCAAGATCGTCATCGAGGCGGCGGTCGCCGAGGCGCGCGAGATCGAATGCGCGGTGCTCGGCAACGACCAGCCGGAGGCGTCGGTGCCGGGCGAGGTGATTCCGTCGCGCGAGTTCTACGACTACGAGGCCAAGTACCTGGACGAGGCGTCGCGGGTCGAAATCCCGGCGGCGCTCGACGCGGCGGTCGCGGACGAGGTCCGCCGGCTGTCGATCGCCGCCTTCCGCGCCATCGACGGCGCCGGCATGGCGCGGGTCGACTTCCTGCTGTCGCGCCGCGACCAGCGGATCTTCGTCAACGAGGTCAATACCATCCCGGGGTTCACGACCATCAGCATGTACGCCAAGCTCTGGGCAGCGAGCGGCGTCGCGTATCCGGCGCTGCTCGATCGGCTGATCGCGCTGGCGCTCGAGCGCCACGCGGAGAAGCAGCAGCTGCGCACCAGCATGACATGAGCGTGACGGCCCGGCGGCTGGCGCTCGTCCTCTGCGCCGCGCTCGCGGCGGCGCCCGCCGCGGCCGGCGAGCTGCGCGGCGCCGACGCGCTGGCGCGGGTCTACGACGCCATCCTCGACGCGCGTTTCGACGAGGTCCCGGCGGAGCTCGGCCGCGCCTGCGGCCCGGCGCCCGCCGAGGCCTGCGAGGTCCTGAGCGCCACCGCGATCTGGTGGCGGATTCAACTCGATCCGGAGAGCCGCGCGCTCGACGCCGCCTTCACCACCGCCGTCGACCGCGCCATCCGCACGACCGCCGCCTGGACCGACCGCGCTCCGGACGACCCCGAAGCGTGGTTCTATCTCGGCGGTGCGTATGCGGCGCGCGTTCAGTGGCGGGTGCTGCGCGACGAAAAACTCGCCGCCGCGCGCGACGGCCGCAACATCAAGGTCGCGCTCGAGCGGGCGGTCGCGCTCGACCCCGACCTCGACGACGCCTATTTCGGCATCGGGATGTATCAGTACTACGCGGATGTCGCGCCGGCGGCCGCCAAGGTGCTGCGCTTTCTGCTGCTGCTACCCGGCGGCGACCGCACCGAAGGGCTGGAGCAGATGCGCCGCGCCCGCCGCCACGGCCGGCTGCTGCAGGGCGAGGCCGACTACCAGCTCCACGTCATCTACCTGTGGTACGAGGAGGACACGCCGCGCGCGCTCCGGCTGCTCGCCAGCCTCCACGACCGCTATCCCGCCAACCCGCTGTTCCTCGCCCGCACCGCCGAGATCGAAGACGACTACCGCCACGACGTCACCGCCAGCCTGGCGAGCTGGCGCGTGCTGCTGGCGGCGGCCGAGGATCAGCGCGTCAACGCGCCGCTGCTGAGCGAGGTGCAGGCCCGCCTCGGCATCGCCCGCCAGCTCGACGCGCTGCACCAGACCGACGCCGCCATCGAGATGCTGCGGCGGGTCGTCGCGCTGCGGCCGACGGCGCCGCACGGCGCGCTGCCGCTGGCGCATCTCCGCCTCGGCGAGGCCTACGACCGGCTCGGCGCCCGCGCCCAGGCGGTGGCGTCGTACCGCGCCGCGCTCGCGACCGCGCCGAGCCCCGATCCGCAGCGCCTCCGCCAGCAGGCGACCGAGCGGCTGCGTCACGCCCCCGACGCCGCCGGCGCCGACGCCTACCGCCTCTCGCTCGAGGGCTGGCGGCGGCTCGAGAGCCACGACCTGCCGGCGGCGCTTGCCGCGCTCGAGCGATCGATCGCGATCAGCGCCGCCGATCCGGTCGCGCACTACCGGCTCGGCCTGGTCCTCGCCGCCCGCCGCGACGATCCCGTCGCGCTGGCGCAGCTCGAGCAGGCGATCCGCGGCGCCCCCCGTTGCCCGGCGCCGATTCTCGGCAACGCCTACCTCGAGGCGGCGCGCATCGACGAACGGCTCGGCCGCACCGCCGAGGCGGTCGCCGCCTACCGCACCGCCGCCGCGCTGTTCGGCGCCGCCGCCGACACCCGCGCTGCCGCGACGCGCGCGCTCGCCCGCCTCCACGCCAACTGATCGCGCGGCGCGCGCCGCGAGCCGATCCCGCGCGCCTCTACAGCTTCCCCGCGGTCACGCCGACAAAACTTTTGAGGTGATTTTGACAACGCGCGGCACTTTGTGCTTGACACTTAGATTTTCTCATCCATAATCTACATCTTGTATGAGGGTGGACCGCTCAGCCCACCTGTTGTAACCGTCGAGTGTCGGAAACATAGCTGAGCTGCCGAATTCCAAGGAGGAATCATGGCTAAGAAGACTGCAAAGGGCGGCAAGAAGAAGGCGGCGTCGAAGAAGCGCTAGTCGCTTCCGCCTAACGAGGGGGTGTCGCGAGTTGACACCCCCGATTTTTTAGGTGCTGACCTCCCGCACGCGCGGGAGTTTTCGCAGAGGGCGAGGGCGTCGCGAGGAAACAGGCCGGCGTGCCAGGCGGCAGCGGGCCTGCGAGCGGCAGGGGCCTTCCGCCAACTCTGAATCCCAACAGTGAAGGGGGGGATGAGCGCAATGGCAAAGAAAGCAGCCAAGGGCGGAAAGAAGAAAGCCGCGAAGAAGCGGTAACTCCGCTCTCCTGTAAAAAAAGGGGGCGCCCGGCGCCCCCTTTTTTGCGTACCCGCGATCGCCCGCCGGCGCCCTAGCGCATCACCGTCCCGTCCCAGACCCGCACCCGGTCAATCACGTCTCCCTGCTGAATCCGATCGACGACCTCGAGGCCGTGCACGACCTGGCCGAAGACGGCGTAGCGCGCGTCGAGGTGCGGCTGCGGCGAGTGGGTGATGAAGAACTGGCTGCCGCCGGTGTCCGGCCCCGACAGCGCCATGCCGACCGTGCCGCGCAGGAACGGCCGCTCGTTGAGCTCATCACGGATCGTATAGCCCGGCCCGCCCTCGCCGTCGCCGCGCGGGTCCCCGGCCTGGACGACGAAGTCGGCGACGACGCGGTGGAAGGCGAGGCCGTTGTAGAAGCCGCGCGCCGCCAGGGCGATGAAATTCGCCGCGGTCTGCGGCGCATCGAGCACCGCCAGCTCGAACTCGATCGTCCCCTTCGCGGTCTCGAGGAAGACGTGCGGCGAGGTCACCGGCGCGATCAGCCCGGGCTGGTCGTACGGCCGGCTCGGCGCCCCCGGCGCGGGGCGGATCGCCGCCGCCAGATCGGTCGCGGCGGGGTCGAGCCGGCGGAGCGCGGCCGCCGCCTGCCGCCGCAGCGCCCAGTCCTTGTCGGCGAGCGCCTCGTGCAGCGTCGGCACCGCCTCGGCGGCGCCGTACTCCGCCAGCGCCGCCAGCAGCGACGCCCGCGCGTCGATCGCGGCATCACCGAGCGCGAGCGTGTAGGCGGCGCGGAGCGCCGCGGCGCCGCCGGCCGGCTTCAGCTCGCCGACCGCGTGCGCGGCGGCGGCGCGGACGGCGAAGTCCGGCTCCTTCAGCTGCGCCAGCGCGACCGTGCCGGCGTCAGGCGCCTTGAGCCGGACCAGCGCGGCCAGCACCGCCGGCAGCACCCGCCGATCGTCGTCTTTCAGCATCGACCGCACGCGGTCGAGCGCGGTCGGGGCCGGCAGCGTCGCCAGCACATCGACCAGCGCCGCCCGCACCGTCCACTGCGGGTCGGCATCCATCCCGGCCAAGACGAGGACGAAGTTCTCGGGATCGATCGCCGCCGCCGCGCGCAGCGCCGCCGCGCGCAGCGTCGGCCAGGGATCCGACATCAGGTCCTGCACGACGCCGAGCGCGTCCGCCGACCGCAGCGCGCCGGCCGCCGCGACCAGCTCGAGCCGCAGGTTCGGGTCGACGATCGCCTCGCCGAGCAGCCTGGCGAGCGGCGGCGCCGCGCTGGCGTCACCGATCGCCGCCAGCGCGCGAACCGCGGCAATCCGCACCTCGAGCGGCGCCTCGGCGCGGCCCGCCAGCGCGGTCAGCGGCGCGACGGCGTCGCGTGCCTTGACAACACCGAGGCCGCGCGCCGCGAAGGCGGGCGGGAACGTCCCCGGCCCCTGGAGCATCTGCAGCAGCACCGGCGCGGCGCGCGGATCGGCGATCCGGCCGAGCGCGTAGGCGGCCGGCCACCACGACGTCACCGGCCGGCCGCCGTCGACGAGCGCCGCGGCCAGCGGGTCGTAGGCGTGCAGCCGGACGAGCGCATACGCCCCGAGCCGGAACGCTTCCGCCTCCGGCGCCGCCGGCCAGGTCTGATCGTCAGCGGCGAGGCCGCGGACGGCCGCGGAGCGGGCGAATTCGGCGGTCAGCCGGCCGATCGGCGCGGCCGCACGACTGGCGATGTCCTGCCCGTTCGGCTGCGAGCCGATCAGGCCGAGCGCCTCGGCGGCGCGGCCGCGAACGAGCGGCGAGGCGTCGGCGAGCGCCGTCACGAGCGCCGCCGCGGCTGACGGCTCGCCGATCAGGCCGAGGGCGAACGCCGCGATCTCGCGGACGTCGGGATCCGCATCGGCGAGGGCCGTGGTCAGCGGCGGGACCCCGGCCGCGAGCCCGACCCGTCCGAGCGCCATTGCCGCCCGGCGGCGGACGCGGGCTTCAGGATCGGCGGCCAGCGTCGTCAAGTCGGGGACGGCGGCGGCCGGCGCGGCCGGCGCGGCGCGGCCCTTCCGCGACGGCACGACCGGCGGCGGCGCCGGCGGCTCGAGTCGGATGACCCGCCGATCCTCGAGCTGGAGGATCCACGCCATCTTCTGAGCGAACGTCGTGGTCGGCCCGTTGACCGCCACCGGCGCACTGGCACAGCCCGCCGCGATCACGCCGGCGAGAAAGGGGGCCAGGAGCGGCCGGCGGGCGCGGGCGCGCCGCGAAGGCGTCGCACAATACGGTGGCAAGTCGGGTCGCACGCGACCATGCTATCGCAATCGCGCTATCGCAATCGCCGACCCCCTTGGCTATACTGCGCTGACCGCGCCGGGGCCCGCCCCGCCTGCACGGGTGACACACAGGTGGCCGCAACCCTGGACTTCCGCTACATTGCCATCGAAGGACCGACCGGCGTCGGGACCTCGCTGCTGGCCGATCGGCTCGGCTCGCGGCTCGATGCGACGATCGTTCTCGATGAGACCGAGAACCCGTTTCTGCCCGACTTCTACGCCGAGCGGCCGGGGGCGGCGTTCCAGGCGCAGCTGTTCTACACGCTGTCCCGCCACCGCCAGCAGACCCAGCTCCGCCAGAACGACCTGTTCAGCCAGCTGACGATTTGCGACTACCTGTTCGACCGCGATAAGATTTACGCCTACCTGAACCTCGACGACAACGAGCTCTTCATCTACCAGCGCCTCTACGAGCTGCTCGCCGGCGACATGCCCTCGCCCGATCTCGTGATCTATCTGCAGACCCCGACCGACGTGCTGCGCCGCCGGCTGCGCGAGCGCGAGCGCGCCAATCCGGAACTGCCGCCGCTCGGCGACGACTACGTCCGCGAACTGAACGAGGCCTACAACCACTACTTTTTCCACTACAGCGCCACCCCCCTGCTGGTGGTCGAAACCTCGCAGTTCGACCTGTCGTGGGGGGAGGACGCGATCGCCGACCTCGAGCGTCAGCTGCGCGGCATGGGGCGCGGCACGCGGTATTACGTCCCCCGCGCCTGAGGCGGGGGGCTGTAATATGCTCCAGTCATGTCCTGGTTTCAGAAGGTCCGCAAGCCGATCGAGTCGCCGGCGGACAAGAGCCGCGTCCCCGAAGGGCTCTGGGTCAAGTGTCCGTCGTGCGCCGAGATCATCTACAACAAGGATCTCGCCGCCAGCCTCAGCGTCTGCCCGAAGTGTGGGCATCACTTCCGGCTGACCGCCGCCGAACGGCTGCGCACGCTGTTCGACGGCGCCTGGGACGAGCATGACGCCGGCCTGACCTCGACCGACCCGCTCAGCTTCACCGATACCAAGGCCTATCGGACGCGGCTCGAGAAGAGCATCGCCGCCACCGGCCTGAAGGATGCGGTGATCACCGCCACCGGCACGATCAACAGCATCCGCGCGGTGGTTTCGGCGATGGAGTACGGCTTCATCGGCGGCAGCATGGGCGTGGTCGTCGGCGAGAAGATCACCCGCGGCATCGAGCGGGCGATCGCCGAGCGGCTCCCGGTCATCATCGTCTCCTGCTCGGGCGGGGCGCGGATGATGGAGGGGGCGCTGTCGCTGATGCAGATGGCCAAGATCAGCGCCGCGCTCGCCCGCCTCGATCGCGCCCGCCTGCCCTACATTTCGATCCTGACCGATCCGACGACCGGCGGCGTGACGGCGAGCTTCGCGATGCTCGGCGACGTCAACATCGCGGAGCCGAAGGCGCTCATCGGCTTCGCCGGCCCGCGCGTCATCGAGCAGACCATCCGCCAGAAGCTGCCGGACGGGTTCCAGCGCAGCGAGTTCCTCCTCGAGCACGGCATGCTCGATCTCGTCGTCGATCGCCGGGAGCTCAAGGACGCCGTCACCCGGGTGCTGCGCTTCGGCGGCGCCGGCCAGCAGCCGGCCGCGCCGTCGCTGCCGGCGCCCCCTCCCGCACCGGCCTAGCCCGTGGACGACGCGATCGCGTGGCTGTTCAGCCTCGAGCGCCTGGGCATGAAGTTCGGCCTGGAGCAGATCGCTAGGCTCGCCGCGGCGCTCGGCCACCCCGAACGCGCTTTCCAGTCGATCCACATTGCCGGCACCAACGGCAAGGGGTCCGTCACCGCCATGGTCGATGCCGTGCTTGGCGCCGCCGGTCATCGCAGCGCCCGCTACACCTCGCCGCACCTCGTCCGGCTTGAAGAGCGCTTCGTGATCCTCGGCCGTGAGGTCGAGACGCCGGCGCTGGCTTCGGCCGCGGCGCGGGTTCGCGACGTGACCGGACGGCTCGTCGCCGACGGCACGCTCGAGGCGCTGCCGACGTTCTTCGAGTGCACGACGGCGGTCGCCTTCGAGCTCTTCCGCCGCAGCGCCGTCGATCTCGCCGTCCTCGAAGTCGGTCTCGGCGGCCGCCTCGACGCCACCAACATCGTCACGCCGGCGGTCAGCGCCATCACGTCGATCGATTTCGACCATCAGGCCCAGCTGGGGTCGTCGATTGCGGACATCGCCGCCGAGAAGGCTGGCATCATCAAGCCCGGAGTGCCGGTCGTCTGCGGCGCGCTGCCCGAGGCCGCCGCGGCGATCGTCCGCGCCGTCGCCGCGCGGGTCGGGGCGCCGGTGATCGTCGCCAGCGAGCGCGTCTCGGTGACGCCGCGGCCGGACGCCGCTGTCGACATCCAGACCACGGACTGGACCCTGCCGGCGGTGGCGCTCGGACTCGAGGGCGCGCACCAGCGGCAGAACGCGGCGGTGGCGGTGGCAGTGCTCGAGGCGCTGACGCATGCCGGGGTGGCGGTTTCGGCCGACGCCGTCAGCGCCGGACTGACGACGGTGCGGTGGCCGGCGCGGATCGAGCATTTCGACCTGAACGGGATCCGCGTCACGCTCGATGCGGCCCACAATCCGGCCGGCGCCGCGGCGTTGGCGTCATATCTCGAAGACGCCGGCGGGCGGGACCTGACGCTGGTCTTCGGCGCGATGCGCGACAAGGACGTCGCCGGCATGCTCGACGCGCTGGTCGGCGCCGCGACCGATCGCTGGGGATCGATTGTCTGCACCACCGCGCCGGGCGAGCGGGCGCTGGCGGCGGACCAGCTGGCGGCGCTGGCGCTCGGCGCATCCGGCGGCCGCGTGCCGGTCGAGACCGTGCCGGATCCGGCCGCGGCGCTCCTCCGCGCGCGCCAGCGCGGCCGGCCGATTGTCGCCGCCGGTTCGATCTTTCTGATCGGCCCCCTGCGTGATATTCTTCGCTGATTCCACGCCTCTCACCGCCGGTTCCATGGTTCGCCTCAGCATCCTCCTGATCCTGTCCGTCGTGTTCGAGTGGGCCCTCGCCCCGGCTGCCGCCCGTGCCCAGGGCCTGGCCGGCTGCCACCTGTATCAGCAGCAGAACATGACGGCGCAGAAGGTCGAAGACGAGCACGAGAATCACTACTACCTCGAGGGCACGGCCGACGCACCGGTGCAGATCGACTGCGACGAGATGCAGCTCTTCGCCGATCACATGGAGTTCTTCCAGACCGAAGGGCGCGTCATCGCCACCGGCAACGTGTTGTTCGTGACCGGCGGCAACCGGATCAACGCCGAGCGGATGGACTTCAACACCAGGACCCGGACCGGCACGTTCTACATGGCCAGCGGCACCGCGGTGCTGCGCGACAAGCCGCAGCCCGGCCTGTTCGGCACCCAGGAGCCGGACCTGCTGTTCCGCGGCGACGAGATCCACAAGATCGGGCCGAAGAAGTACCGCCTCGTCCGCGGCAACTTCACGACCTGCGTCCAGCCGACGCCGCGCTGGGAAATGCAGTCGCGGACGATCACCATCACCCTCGAGCACCACGCGCTGCTCAAGAATGGCCTGTTCCGCGTCAAGAACGTCCCGGTGATGTACCTGCCGATCCTCTACTACCCGATCCAGAAGGACGACCGCGCCACCGGCTTCCTGATCCCGACCTACGGCTCGACGACCGCCCGCGGCCAGTCGCTCAGCAACGCCTTCTTCTGGGCGATCTCGCGCAGCCAGGACGCGACCCTCTACCACGACTGGTTTTCCAAGACCGGCCAGGGGGTCGGCGGCGAATACCGCTACATCCGCGGCCCCGGCTCCGCCGGCAACAGCCGGCTGTCGCTGCTCAACGAGCACGAGACGACGTTCCTGCAGCCGAGCGGCGCCGCCAGCGTCTACCCCGGGCAGCGCAGCTACACCATCGCCGGCGACCTCACCCAGCGGCTGCCGCTCAACCTCCACGCCCGCGCCAACGTCGACTACTACTCGAGCATCGTCTCGCAGCAGCGCTACCAGCAGAACATCTACGATGCGACCCGGCGGACCCGCCGCTTCGGCGGCAACGTCGCCGGCAACTGGGGCCCGTATTCGTTCAGCGCCACCGCCGATCGGAACGACTATTTCCAGGGCACCGCGACCTATGCGACCACCGGCTCGGTGCCGCGGATCTCGTTCAGCCGCGGCGAGCGGAAGATTGGCGCGGCGCCGATCTACTTCGGCGTCAACACCGAATACGTGACGCTGGCGCGCAGCACCACCACCAACAGCATCCGGAGGGCCGATCAGGGGCTGACGCGCATCGACGTCAACCCGACGCTGCGGATTCCGTTCACCCGCTGGCCGTTCCTGACGCTGAACTCGACCGTCAGCTGGCGCGCCACCCACTGGACCGAGAGCCTCGACAACAAGGGCGTCCAGGTCCCGGTCGGGATCGGCCGCCGGCTGTTCGACTTCCAGACCCGGATCACCGGCCCGGTCTTCAACCGCATCTGGAACACTCCCGGGAACGGCTACGCGCAGAAGTTCAAGCACGTCGTCGAGCCGACCTTCGCGATCCAGCGCATCACCGCGGTCGACAACTTCAACCACATCGTCCAGCTCGAGGGACCCGACTACATCGTCGGCGGGACGACGCGGGTCAATTACGGTTTGGCGAACCGGCTGTACGCCAAGAAGGAGACCTCGCGGGAGATCGTGACGGCGACCGTGACGCAGAGCTATTACACGAATACGCGCGCCGCCCAGTTCGACCGCCAGTATCAGAGCAGCTACACCACCGGCAGCGCGCCGACCCACTTCTCGCCGGTGGCGCTGCAGGTCCGCGCCGCACCGACCGATCGGATCACGGGAGAGTTCCGCACCGAGTGGGATCCGACCGCGCATACGCTGCGGACGCTCGCCGCCAATGGCGGGGTCAGCTGGTCGCAGTGGCTGCAGGCCACCGCCGGCTGGAGCCAGCGCCGCTACATCCCGACCCTGCCGGGGTTCAACAACCTCGCCGGTGCGACCAATTACCTGAACGCCGCCGCGAACGTCCACCGCACGGATGGGCGGGTCGGCGGCAGTTACACGTTCAACTACGATTTGAAGCGAGACACGTTTCTGCAGCAGCGCTATACCGGCTATTTCAATTCGCAGTGCTGCGGCATCGCGATCGAATACCAGACCTTCAATTACGGCGGCAGCCTGTCCGCCTACGGTCTGCAGCAGGACAAGCGGTTCAATCTGTCGTTCACCCTCGCCGGGGTCGGCACCTTCTCGAACCTGTTCGGGGCGTTCGGCGGTCAGCAGCAGGGCGGGCGGCGATGACGGACGCGGACGCGGCGACGCTGATAGAGTGCGTCTGATGGCAGCACCCCGAAACGGCAGCGGTCGAGCACCGTGGCCGGTCGTCCCTATCCCGCGCCGGCCCGGCACTGACGCCGCGCCGTGCGCCTTCCGGCTCGCGCCGCACGGCCGACAGCCCTACGACTGGACGCGCAACGATGGTTAACGTGGTCGTCACCGGCGGCGCCGGCTTCATTGGCTCGAACTTCGTCCGCTACGCGCTGGCGGTCCATCCCGACTGGCAGATCACGACGCTCGACAAGCTGACCTATGCCGGGCGGATGGAGAATCTGCAGGACGTCCTCAACCACCCGCGGCACACGTTCGTGCAGGGGGACGTCGCCGACCCCGGGGTGGTCGCGCCGATCGTCGGCGCCGCGCAGATCGTCGTCCACTTCGCCGCCGAGACCCATGTCGACCGATCGCTGATGAGCGCCGGCGAGTTCATCAACACCGACGTCTTCGGCACCTTCGTCCTGCTCGAGGCGGCGCGCCAGGCGGCGGGCCTGCGGCGGTTCGTGCAGATTTCGACCGACGAGGTCTACGGCGCGGTGCTGGAAGGGGCCAGCCGCGAGACCGACGAGCTCAGGCCGCGGAATCCGTACTCGGCCAGCAAGGCCGGCGCCGACCGCCTCGCCTACAGCTATTGGGCGACCTACGGCGTGCCGGTCATCATCACCCGCGCCTCGAACAACTACGGCCCCTTTCACTTTCCCGAGAAGGTCATCCCGCTCTTCATCACCAACGCGATCGACGACATCCCGGTCCCGCTCTATGGCGACGGCCAGCAGGAGCGCGACTGGCTGCACGTCAGCGACCACTGCCGCGCCGTCGACCTGCTGATCGAACGCGGTACCGACGGCGAGGTCTACAACGTCGGCGGCGGCAACCACGTCAGGAACGCCGACCTGACGAGGCAGATTCTCGACCTCCTCGACAAGCCGCACAGCCTGATCCGGCCGGTCGCGGACCGGCCCGGGCACGACCGCCGGTACTGCGTCGACACCACCAAGCTGCGCGAGGTCGGCTGGGAGCCGAAGGTGCCGTTCGAGGTCGGTCTGCGGCAGACCGTCGAGTGGTTCCGCGACAACGAATGGTGGTGGCGGCCGACCAAGGAGGCCGACCCGACGTTCCGGGCCTACCTCGACGCCCAGTACGGCAAACGGCCCTGAGCGCTGCCGTGCCTGGTCCTCCCCTGGTGACCGGCGGTGCCGGGTTCGCCGGCAGTCATCTCATCGATCACCTGCTCGAACGCGAGCCGGTGGTGGCGGCGTGGTCGCATGCCGGCGGCCGCGCCGCGCCCGCCGGGCAGCCGGGGGCGCAATGGTCGGCGGTCGACCTCCTCGATCGCGACGCCGTCCGGCAGGCCGTCGCGGCGGTGCGCCCCTCGGTCATCTACCACACCGGCGGTGTCGCCCACGTCGGCAACTCGTGGACCGATCCGGTTCAGCCGCTGCGGGTCAACGTCCTCGGCACGCATCACGTCATCGACGCCGTGCGTGCCGCCGGACTCACCTGCCCGGTGCTCGTCACCGGCTCCGCGCTGGTCTATCGGCCGTCTTCCGAGCCGATCGCCGAAGACAGTCCGCTGGCGCCGGCGGATCCCTACGGGTTCAGCAAGCTCGCGCAGGAGACGCTGGCGGTCCACGCCGCTGACGTGCCGGTGTTCGTCGCGCGGCCGTTCAATCATGCCGGGCCACGGCAGTCGGATGCCTACGTCACGTCGAGCTTCGCCCGCCAGATCGCCGAAATCGAAGCCGGCCGGCGCGAACCGGTGCTGCGCGTCGGCAACCTCGAGGCGCGCCGCGACATCACCGACGTGCGCGACACCGTCCGCGCCTACCCGCTGATCGTCGCGCGCGGCGGACCGCGCCGCCCCTACAACGTCTGCTCGGGACACGCCTACTGCGTGCGCGATCTCCTGCACACCCTGGTCGGCATGTCATCAATCGCGATCCGGATCGAGATCGACCCGGCCCGGCTCCGGCCGAGCGACATCCCCACCCTCAACGGCAGCCGCGAACGGATCGCCGCCGAGACCGGGTGGCAGCCCCGCATCCCAATCGACCGGACGCTGGCCGACCTCCTGAGCTACTGGCGAGGGCGCACCGGGACGGCGCCCGGCGTCTGATGCCGCCAACGGCGCCCGGAGCGGAGTACCGGCTGCTCCCTCTGGCCCTGGGCGGGCTGGCACTGCTGCTGCCGTTCGCCGCCTGGTGGGAAGCGGCGATCCTGTTGGGCGTGGTCGCCGCGTGCGCGCTCTACGTCGTGCCGCGCATGGCCGGTCACGGAGTGGACCGGCACCGGCTGGCGGCCGCCGCCGGGCTCCATCCGCTCGCCATCCTGGCGCTGATTTTCATCCTCCCGGATCGCCGCGACATCGTCGCGGCGGCGTGGGGCATCCTCGCGTTCGGGGACACCGCCGCAGCCATCGTCGGGCGACGGGTGGGCGGCAGGCGCATTCCGTGGAACCGGGCGAAGTCGGCCGCCGGGTCGGCCGCATTCGTGATCGCCGGCAGCGCCGCCGGCGCGGCGCTGTGCTGGTGGTGCCGGCCGGTGATCGTGCCGCCGCCGTACCTGTGGTTCTCAATCGGCGGCCCGGTCCTCGCCGCGCTGGCGGCGGCGGCGGTCGAGACGATCCCGATCCGCCTCGACGACGACATTTCGGTGCCAGCCACCGCCGCGGCGGTGTTGTGGTGGCTGTCGCTCGTCAGTGCGGACGGGTTCGCCCCGATCGATCGCACAGTGATCCTGCGGATCGCCGTTGCCGTCGCCGTCAATGCGGCGGCAGGAGGCGGCGGGCTGCTGGCGCGGACCCTGACGCCCGGCGGCGCGCTGTGCGGTGCGGCGCTTGGCACCGCCGTGCTGCTCGGCGCGGGATGGAGCGGCTGGCTGCTGCTGCTGGCCACTTTCGCGATGGCGGTTGTCACCTCCCGCCTCGGGCTGCGCCACAAGGCGCGCCTCGGCATCGCCGAAGAGCGGGGCGGACGACGGGCCGCGGGCAACGCCTTCGCGAATACCGGCGTGGCGGCCGCCGCCGCGATCCTGGCGGCGCTCAGTTATGCGACGACGCCGGCGCTGATCGGCTTCGTTGCGGCGCTCGCCGCCGGCGGCAGCGACACGATGGCCAGTGAAGTTGGCAAGGCCTGGAGCGGGCGTGTTTTTCTGTTCCCGACATTCAGGCGCGTCGCACCCGGGACGCCGGGCGGCATCTCCCTGCTCGGCACCGCTGCCGGCATCGTCGGCGCGCTGGTGCTCGGGGCGATCGGCACGATCACCGGGTTGATTCCAGTCGGCGCGCTCGTTCCCGTCGTCGCTGGCGCCACCGCCGGTGCGTTCGCCGAGAGCGCACTCGCGGCCGCGCTGGAGGGACCGGGCGTCCTGAACAACGATGTCCTCAATTTCCTGAATACCGGCATCGCCGCCGCGGTGGCGATCCTCCTCGCCAAATAGCCGCCGCCCGGCGGGTTGACTTGTGGCGAACATAAGGCGAAACTTGGCCTGTGGCCGAGCAACCCTTGATTTTCGATCTCGGCAGCCGGCCGCCAACCGCCCGCGCGATTGCGCTGCGCGTGGTGAATGAAGGAGCGGACCAGGCGCTCGACGAGTCACTGAAGCGGGCCGACGAGGCCCGCTACCAGGAGATCACCTGCCGCTCGGCGCTGAACCCCGTGCAGGGGATGCCGTTCAAGTGGACGCTGAACGCCTATCGCGGCTGCACCCATGCCTGCCACTACTGTTTCGCGCGCCGCTACCAGACGCAGTTCGGGCTCGGGCCGGATGACCACTTCTCGTCGATCATCTTCGTCAAGACCAACCTGCTCGAGGTACTTCGCCGTGAGCTCGACAAGCCGTCGTGGGTGCGCGAGCAGGTTGCGGTCGGCACCGCCACCGATCCGTATCAGCCGATCGAGGGGTACTACAAGCTGACCAGGGGGTCGCTCGAAGCGCTGCTGGCGGCGCGCACGCCGGTCGGCCTCGTCACCAAGGGCCCGATGGTCGTGCGCGACGCCGATCTGCTCGGCGCGCTCGGCCGGACGGCGGGGTGCACGGTCTACATGAGCGTGCCGACCGTCGACGAGGCGGCCTGGCGCGCGCTCGAACCCGGGACCGCGCATCCGCTGCAGCGCCTCCGCGCGGTCCGCCGGCTGCGCGACGCCGGCGTCAACGCCGGCGTCCTGATGTCACCCGTCGTCCCGGGCTTTACCACGCAGCCCGCGAAGCTCGAGGCGACGATCAAGGCGATCGCGGATCATGGCGCCGCCTTCATGGGTGCCAACGTCATGTATCTGAAGGAGGGCACCCGGGACCACTTCATGGCGTTCCTGGACAGGCAGTTTCCGGAGATGGTGGAGCGCTACGGACGGCTCTATGCCGGCGCGCACGCGTCTGCCGACTATGTCAAAGCGGTCGGAGCGGTGATCGACGGGCTGCAGCAACGCTACGCCGTCGGGAGGCGGGCTTTCCGGGCGCCGTCCGAGCCGGCCGGCGGCGAGGCGCCGGACAAAGAATCCGGCGCCCATCAGGCCGCGTTCAGCTGGACCGGCTAGTGCCTGAGCCGCGGCGGCTCAGGCAATCGCCGCCAGCGCCGAGTAGCCGCTGCCGGCGGGGGTGACCTCGATCGCGACCTGCCCGTCCTTGACCTCCGCCGTGAACCCGTCACCGTCGGCCCAGTGCTGGCTGATCGGCAGCTTGATCCGCGTTTCGATCACCCGCTTGAGGAACCTGGCGCCGTAGGCGAGGCTGTAGCCTTCCGTCACCAGCTGTTCGAGCGCGTCCGGGCTGACGCGCAGGGTCTTGCCGCTCTTCGCCAGCGACCTCCCGATCTTCGCGATCTGCTGCTCCGTGATCTGCCGGACTTCGTCTTTCGCCAGCGGCCTGAAGACCACGACCTCATCGATGCGGTTGCGGAACTCCGGCGAGAAGCGGCGTTCCAGCTCCCTCGTGATCTCCCCCTGCACCTGCTCGACGCCGACCTGCTTGGACAGGAACCCGAGCGGGCTGCTCAACTTCCTGAAGCATTCCGATCCGATGTTCGAGGTCATGATCACGATCGCGTCGCTGAGATAGACGCGTTTGCCGCGGCCGTCGGTGATCCAGCCCTCGTCGAACGCCTGGAGGAAGACGTTGAGCATGCTCGGGCTCGCCTTCTCCACCTCGTCGAGCAGCACCACGCAGTACGGCGTGTCCTTGAGCTGGTTGGTCAGCACGCCGCCGCGTTCCGAACCGACAATGCCGCGCGGCATGCCGATCAGCTTGTCGACGCCGACCGCGCCGTCCTGGTATTCCGACATGTCGACGCGCACCATCTTCTTCTCGTCGCCGAACAGGAACGCCGCCACCGACTTGGCCAGCTCGGTCTTGCCGACACCGGTCGGTCCGAGGAACAGCAGCACGCCATCGGGGCGGTCGAAGCCGTCCTTGAGCGGCCCCTTGTTGAGCACCAGCCGCCGCGCCACCGCGTCGATCGCCTGGCGCTGGCCGACGACGCGCTGCCCGAGCGACGCCTCCATGTCCTTGAACCGGGTCGTCACGTCCCTGAAGACCATGTCCTCGGGAATCTGCGCAATCTTCGAAATGACGCTGACGACATCGCCGCCGGTGACCTCCCAGCGCCGGCCGATTTCCGCCTTGACGGCGGCGGTGTCGAGCCAGCCGATCACCTTATCGGGCAACTGCAGGTGGCGCATGTAGCGCGGCGACATCTCGAGCGCCGTCTCGATCGCCTCGTCCTTGATCCGGACCGAGTAGTTCCGCTCGAGCCGCGGCCGGAGGCTATACAAAATGTGTCGGGTCTCCTCGATCGAGGGCTCGTTTACCTGGACCGTCCGGAAGCGCCGCGCCAGCGCTTCGTCTTCCTGGATGAACTCCTTGTACTCGCTCAGCGTCGTCGCGCCGATGATCCGGACCTCGCCGCGCGCCAGCACCGACTTGAACACGTTGGCGGCATCCGAGGGCGCACCCAGCGCCGAACCGGCGCCGATCATCGTGTGCACTTCGTCAACGAACAGGATCAGGTTCGGCCGCTCCTTGATCTCGCGGATGACGTTCTGGATGCGGTCCTCGAACATCCCCCGCAGCATCGTCCCGGCGACGATGGTGTTCATCTGGAGATTGACAATCTGGCAGTCGCGGAGCCGGACCGGCACTTTGTCGGGCTCGAACTCGATGCGGCGCGCCAGCCCCTCGGCGATGGCGGTCTTGCCGACGCCGGGCTCACCGAGCAGCAGGACCGAGTTCGCCCGCTCACGATGGCAGAGCACTTCGAGGACCTGATCCATCTCGTGGTCGCGGCCAAACACCGGCGGCACTTTGTCCTGGCGGGCAAGCTGGTTGAGGTTGGTGGCGAAGTGCTTGAGAAACGGCGGCAGCTCGAACCGCTTGCGCAGCCGCTCCTCGCGCACTTCGTGGTCGCGCATCCGGTTGGCGAGGCGCGTCACCAGCGCGTCCGGCTCGATCCCGTGGCGCCTGATGATCGACACCGGGATGCCCTGGGTCTCCTCGAAAATCGCCGAGAACAGATCGGTCGCCTCGATGCTGTGGCGGCCCGATCGGCTGGCATGGAGCAGCGCCAGCTTGAAGAGGAGCTTGGTCGATGGCGCGACCCGAAGGTCCCGGCCGGCGGCCCCGGGCAGCAGCCGCAGGTGCTCTTCGAGCGCCACCAGGATTTCGTGGGGATTGAGGCCGACGTCGCGCATGACGTCGCCGAACGTGTCCCATTCCACCTGAGCAAAAGCCAGGCAGACATGCTCGTTGGTCAGCAGCGCGTGCTCCCGCCGCTTGGCTTCGTCCAGCGCGCGCCCGACGACCCGATCTGCGGACTCGGCCAGCTTGTTCTGGGGGATGTCGAAATCTTCCACGGGGGCCTCCCTGCCGACGGACACCCCGGCTGACCGGTGCCGCCTCTGCATGTGAAAACAGCAAAAGCAGGGCCAGCCGTTGAAGGCCGGATTCGCGCCTGAAGCCGCCGAAAGGGGCGCCAAACGGGGCGCGCGGCGGCCGGCCCCGGCCGGTCAGGCGGCGGGTGGCGTCAGTGACGGAGTCTCCGCCCGACCCATTGTGGTCAGCCGTTTCACCTTAACGGGTGCCGCCGAGCAGTGCCGCGATCCGCGCCTCGGTGGGGGGATGGCTGCTGAACAGCGACAGGATCCCGGCGCCCGTGAACGGCTTGACGATGAACATGTGCGCGGTGGCCGGATTGGCGTCGAGGGGCAGCCGCTTGGACGCCGCGTCAATCTTGCGCAACGCGTCGGCCAGACCGTAGGGGTTGCCGGCAAGCGCGGCCCCACCCGCATCCGCCGCGAATTCCCGCGATCGCGAGATCGCCATCTGGATCAGCATCGCGGCGAACGGCGCGAAGATGATCGTCGCGAGCAGCGCCAGCGGATTCGACCCCTGGCGATCGTCGCGTCCGCCGTAGCCGCCGAACAGCGCCGCGAAGTGCGCCATCCGCGCCACCATCATGATCGCCGCGGCAATCGTCGCGGCGACGGAGCTGATAAGGATGTCCCGGTGGCGGACGTGCGCCAGCTCGTGGGCGACCACTCCCTCGAGTTCGGGGTCGGTCAGCACCTGCAGGATGCCTTCGGTCGCCGCGACTGCCGCGTGCTCGGGATTGCGGCCGGTGGCGAATGCGTTCGGCGACGCCTCCGGAATCACGTAGACCTTCGGCATCGGCATGGCGGCGCGGCTCGTCAGGCGCTCGACAATGCCGTAGAGGCGGTGCCCCGGACCGACTTCGGCGGCACGGTACATCCGCAGGACGATCTTGTCCGAAAACCAGTACGACCCGAGATTCATCACGGCGGCGAACACGAACGCCACCGCCAGGCCGCTGGCGCCGCCGAGCAGGTCGCCGAGGCCGAGCAGCAGCGCGCTCAGAATCCCCAGCAGGAACGTCGTCTTCAGTCCGTTGCTCATGGCTTGATTTTACCGCCCTCACGGTCCGCCTCAGGCGGCCGCTTTCTTCTATACTGGACCGATGCTGCGCAACGTCGCCCGATGCTCCGTCGCCGCTTTCGCACTTGGCATCGCGCTGCCGGCCGATGCCCAGGTGCCCGCGCCGTTTCCCCGGCCTGGCCAGCCGGCCGGCCAGGCTCCGGCCGCGCCCGCACCGCGGCCGCCGGTCGCCGCCCCACAGCCGCCGCCGCTCGCTCCCGCACCGCCGGCCGCTCCGGCGGCCCAGCCGTCCGACGCGCCGACCGAGGCGACCCTCGGCGTCCCGCTCTATCCCAACGCGCAGTACCTTGAATCGTATGACGCCGGCCACGGCCAGAGGTTCCACATCTTTGGCAGCGCCTCGGATTTCGCCCAGATTATCGGGTTCTACAAGTCAGCGCTGCGCCAGCGAGGGGAACTGATTTTCGACGAGCCGCCGATCCAGATGTTCGAGACCGGGAAGTTCCGCGAAGAGTCGATGGGATTTCCGCCGAGCGTGACGGTCAAGGACTACACCTGGGGGGGCTCCCAGGGCTACCTCAATCCGAAGCGCGACGGATCGCCGGCGCGCTTCAAGACGATCGTCCAGATCGTCGTGGCGCCGGCCGGAGCGCGTTAGGCGGGGCTACTCGGTCTTGAGGTAGATCGCGCCGCCCTTGTCGCGGAACTCGCGCGACTTCTCGTCCATCCCGCGGGCCGCTTCTTCCGCCGCCATGCTGCGGACCTGCTGGGTCAGTTCCATCGAGCAGAACTTCGGGCCGCACATCGAGCAGAAGTGCGCGACCTTGGCGCCGTCGGCCGGCAGCGTCGCGTCGTGGTAGGCGCGCGCGGTGACCGGGTCCAGCGACAGGTTGAACTGATCCTCCCAGCGGAACTCGAACCGCGCCTTCGACAGCGCGTCGTCCCAGGCCTGGGCGCGCGGATGCCCCTTCGCCAGGTCGGCGGCGTGCGCGGCAATCTTGTAGGCGATCACCCCCGCCTTGACGTCGTCGCGATTCGGCAGGCCGAGGTGTTCCTTGGGGGTCACGTAGCAGAGCATCGCCGTCCCGTACCAGCCGATCTGCGCCGCGCCGATCGCCGAGGTGATGTGATCGTAGCCGGGGGCGATGTCGGTGGTGAGCGGGCCGAGGGTGTAGAACGGCGCCTCGCCGCACCACTCGAGCTGCTTCTCCATGTTCTCCTTGATGAGATGCATGGGGACGTGCCCGGGCCCCTCGTTCATCACCTGGACGTCGTACTCCCAGGCGATCCGGGTCAGCTCGCCCTGGGTCTTGAGCTCGGCGAACTGCGGCTCGTCGTTGGCGTCGGCGATCGAGCCGGGTCGCAGCCCGTCGCCGAGCGAGAACGAGATGTCGTAGGCGCGCATGATCTCGCAGATCTCGCGGAAATGCGTGTAGGTGAAATTCTCCTGGTGGTGGGCCAGGCACCAGCGCGCCATGATCGACCCGCCGCGCGAGACGATGCCGGTCAGGCGGCGCGCGGTCATCGGAATGTAGCGGAGCAGGACGCCGGCGTGGACCGTGAAATAGTCGACGCCCTGTTCGGCCTGCTCGATGAGCGTGTCGCGGTAGACCTCCCAGGTCAGGTCCTCGGGCCGGCCGCCGACTTTCTCGAGCGCCTGGTAGATCGGCACCGTGCCGATCGGCACCGCGGCGTTGCGGAGAATCCACTCGCGGGTCTCGTGGATGTCGCGTCCGGTCGAGAGATCCATCACCGTGTCGGCGCCCCACAGCGTCGCCCAGCGGAGCTTCTCGACTTCCTCGTCGATCGACGACGACACCGCCGAGTTGCCGATGTTGGCATTGATCTTCACCGCGAAATGACGGCCGATGATCATCGGCTCGAGTTCCGGATGGTTGATGTTGGCGGGGATGATGGCGCGTCCGCGCGCCACTTCGGCGCGGACGAACTCCGGCTCGAACCCCTCGCGGACGGCGATGAACTCCATCTCGGGGGTGACGGCGCTGCGCGGCGACGGCGCGGTCACCCAGCTGCACTACGCCCGCCGCGGCGTCGTCACC
>JANMWI010000040.1:0-24155 GCA_031393955.1 Acidobacteriota bacterium | reverse complement strand
ACGATGAACAACGCCGGCACGGTGCTGCTGACCATCGCCGACATGTCGATCATCCAGGCGGAAGTCGAGGTCGACGAGACCGACATCCCGTCGCTGCGGATCGGCCAGCCGGCCAAGGTCACGATCGACGCGATGCCCGGCCAGAGCTTCACCGGCAAGGTCACCGAGATCGGCAACAGTCCGATTCAGATCACCGGGACGTCGACCTCACAGGCCACCAACTTCAAGGTCGTCGTGACGCTCGACAAGGAGATCGCGGAAGTCCGGCCCGGCTTCACCTGCACCGCCGAGATCACGACCGCGGTCCGCGCCAACGTCGTCGCGGTGCCGATCCAGTCGACGACGGTGCGCGAGTTCGTGGTTGACGACAAGGGGGCGATCGTCCGACCGCCCGAGACCGGCAAGGCGGTGAAGCGGCCGGCGGCGGCCGCGCCCGTGGCGGAGCTCAAGCCCGGCCAGAGCCGCAAGGAGCTCGAAGGCGTGTTCGTCGTCCGCGACAACAAGGCGCAGTTCGTGCAAATCAAAAGCGGCATCGCCGGCGAGAAGTACTTCGAAATCCTCTCCGGAGTGAAGGATGGGGACGTGGTCATCACCGGCCCGTTCTCATCGGTCCGCGAGCTCACCGACGGCGCCGCTGTCAAAGGCTCGACCAGCGCCGCGCTGGCCGCCAAAAAGCCGTGAACCAGTTCTTCGAAGCGGCGGCGATCGCCCTGAACGCGATCTGGACGAACAAGCTCCGCTCGTTCCTGACCGTCCTCGGCAACATCGTTGCCGTCACGTCGATCATCGCGGTCGTGTCGCTCGTCCAGGGCATGAACGCCTACGTCAGCGACGCGATCATCTCGGACGTCGGCGCCGACAATTTCACGATCCAGCGCGTCGGCATCGTCCGCAGCCAGGAAGACGAAGAGAAGGCCCGCAGCAACCCGCGGATCACGATTGACGACGCCGCCGCGGTGCGCAAGTACAACGACCACATCGCCGCGGTGGCGGCGCAGGCTGGCGCCAGCACCCGCGTCACCTACAAGGACGTCGTCATCGACAGCGTCGGTGTCCAGGGCGTGTCGCGCGACTACATCAGCTTCTCGCGCTTCAACGCCGAGCGCGGCCGGCTGATCAACCCGGTCGAGATCGCCCGCGACCGGCCGCTCGTGGTGCTCGGCTGGCAGACCGCCGACCGGCTGTTCGGGCCGGCCGATCCGCTCGACAAGGTCATCAAGATCGGCTCGATTCACTTCCGCGTTGTCGGCGTCAGCGAGAAGAAGGGGGCGGTTTTCGGACAGTCGCAGGACGAGTTCGCGATCATCCCGCTCGGCGTCTTCCGGAAGATGTTCGGCGCCCGGCCGGGCCTCGAGATTATCGTCAAGCCGCGCTCCCCCGAGGTGCTGCGTCCGGCGATGGACGATGCGACCGTGGCGCTGCGCATCCAGCGGCGGCTGCGGCCGGCGGCGAACGACAACTTCGGGATGTTCACCTCCGATACGATCCTCGGCATCTACGAACAGGCGACGCGCGGCATCTTCGCGGTGCTGATTGGCGTCGTCGCGCTGTCGCTGGTCGTCGGCGGCATCGTCATCATGAACATCATGCTGATGGTGGTCAGCGAGCGGACGCGCGAGATCGGCCTGCGCAAGGCGCTCGGCGCCCGGCGGCGCGACATCGTCTGGCAGATCCTGACCGAGTCGGTGACGCTTTCGACTTTCGGCGGGCTGGTCGGCACGCTGCTCGGCTTCGGCCTGGCGCTGCTCATCAGCAAGCTATCGCCGCTGCCGGCGTCAGTGCAGCCGTGGGCGGTCGCGGTCGGCATCGGCATCACCGCGCTGGTCGGGCTGTTCTTCGGGCTCTACCCGGCCATGCGCGCCGCCTCGCTCGACCCGATTGAAGCGCTGAGGAGAGAGTAGGACGCTACCCGCTCCCCGCTGCCAGCTTCCAGCTTCCCGCTTGGCTGGGTCGCGGCTTGGTCGCGGGTAGTGAGAAGCGGTTCGCAGATAGCGGGCGGCAGGTGGCGGGCAGCGGGAAGCGGGAAGCCGATTGAGGTTCACACAATAGAATGGCCGCGCTCAGAGCCGGGCTCCTCCGGGAAATCGTCACGATGTCGGTCCAAACCTTGCGGACGAGCAAGATGCGCTCGGCGCTGACGGTGCTGGGCGTGGTCATCGGCATCACGTCGATCGTCGGCATGACGTCGCTGATCCGCGGCTTCGACGAGTCGCTGCGCCAGTCGTTGAGCGCCGCCGGGCCGAACACCATCTACGTCCAGAAGATGGGAGCCGTCAGCTGGGGCTCCGGCAAGACCTTCCAGGAAGTCATCAAGCGCCCGAACCTGACGATCGAGGATGCCCGGGCGATCGCGCGCAATTCACCGTCGGTCGGGCTGATCGATGTGTGGCTCGGGGTGATGGGCGGATCGAGCCGGTCGCGCCTCTACTACAAGAGCGAGCGCACCAAACAGGTCGTCGTCTTCGGCGCCACCGAGAATTTTGCCGCCGTCAGCTTCACCCCGCTCGTCTTCGGCCGCTTCTTCGTACCCACCGAGGTCGACCACCGCCGCCAGGTCGTGGTCCTCGGCCAGACCCCCTACCAGTCGCTCTTTCCCAACACCGATCCGATCGGCAAGAAGGTGCGCATCGGCAGCAACGAGTTCACCGTCATCGGCGTCGTCGCCAAGCGCCCGACCCCCGGCGGGTTCAACACCGGCGCCGACGATTTCGCGGTCATCCCGTACTCGACCCACGAGAAGTTCTTCGGCAAGGTGCCGACCGGCAAGGGCAGCACCGGCAACTTCAACAGCGCGATGCGCTCGGGGATGATCGCCATCATTCCCAGGGCCGAGGCCTCGCGCGAGCAGACGATGATCGAGGTCGAGCAGATCATGCGGATCCGCCACAACCTCAAGCTCGACGATCCGAACGACTTCGACCTCGTCACCTCGGACGCGATCCTCAAGATCTGGGATCAGATCAGCCAGGCGACGGTGCTGGCGCTGGTTGTGATCTCGTCGATCGCGCTGATGGTCGGCGGCATCGGCGTGATGGCGATCATGATGATTTCGGTGACCGAACGGACCCGCGAGATCGGCGTCCGCAAGGCGCTCGGCGCCCGCCGCCGCGAGATCCTCTGGCAGTTCCTGATCGAAGCCGTCTTCCTGACCTCCGCCGGCGGCCTGCTCGGCATCCTCTTCGGCAGCAGCATCGGCCTGCTCGTCCACTGGCTGTCCGGCTTCCCGGTGTCGCTGCCGTGGTGGTCGTTCGCGATCGGCATCGGCTTCTCGGCGACGATCGGCATCTTCTTCGGACTCTTCCCCGCCATCAAGGCGTCGCGGCTCGATCCGATCGAGGCGTTGAGATACGAATAGCTTCCGGCTTCCCGCTTCCGGCTGCCCGCTCCCCGCTCACGCTGCTCGGTTCCGGCTCTCCGCTTCCGCCACCTCCCCCGGCCGCCGGCGTACAGCACCAGACTTGCAGAGCGAGTCCGGCTGGGGAGGTGTCGAGTTGCAGGATTATCGAAATCTGCGAGTATGGCAGAAGGCGCACCGCCTCGCCCTCGAGACGTACGCACTTTCGGCATATCTGCAAAGGCCTGAGGGTGGGCGCTTCGCGATCAGATTCTGAGGGCGGCGGTTTCGATTCCCTCGAACATCGCCGAAAGGGCGGGACGGGGCACTGATCCGGATTTCCGCCGATTCTTGTGGCACGCGTTGGGCTCGTGCAACGAACTTGAGTATGATTTGCTCCTTGCCCGGGACCTCCAGTTCCTGTCCCAGGCGCAGCACCGGCCCCTCACCGGGCGGATCGAAGAGGTCCGGCGCATGCTGAGCGGACTTGTACAGCGGCTGACAGCGGTCGGTCCACGCTCCTGAGGGGGGCGCAGACAACGGCGGACATCGGGAGCTAGCGGGAAGCGGGCAGCCGGCAGCGGGAAGCGGTCTTTGGGGAGCCTCCAGCCATGAAGATCTACGATGCGGCCAGCATCAGGAACGTCGCGGTCGTCGGGCATAGCGGCGCCGGCAAGACGCAGCTGCTCGCGGCGCTGCTGTTCGATGCCGGCGCGGTGAATCGGCTCGGGCGGGTCGACGACGGGACGACGCCGACCGATTACGACGAAGAAGAAATCGCCCGCAAACATACGCTCGCCTGCAGCCTGGCCTGGGCGGAGTGGAGCCGCCACAAGATCAACTTCATCGACACGCCCGGGATGGCGAACTTCCTGAGCGACGCGCGGGCGGCGCTGCGCGTCGCGGATGCCGCCGTGGTGGTCGTGGATGCCGTGCACGGCGCCGAGGTCTCGACCGAGAAAGTCTGGGCGATCGCCGAGGAGCAGGGGTTGCCGCGAATCATCGTCCTCAACCGGCTCGACCGCGAGCGCGCCAGCCTCGACCGTTCGCTGGACTCCCTGCGCGCCGTCTTCGGCCGCACCGTCGTGCCGATCCAGCTGCCGATCGGCGAGGACCGCGGCTTCCGCGGCATCGTCGATCTGGTGGCGATGAAGGCGTGGACCTTTGCGGAGGACGCGAGCGGCAAGCCGACGCAGAGCGACATTCCCGGCGTGCTGCTCGAACCGGCGCAGGCGGCGCGCGAGGCGCTGATCGAGATGGTCGCCGAGGCGGACGATGCGCTGATGGAACGGTTTTTCGATGCCGGGACGCTGACCCAGGAAGAGCTGATTGGCGGGCTGAAGCGCGGCGTCGCGGCGGCGCGGATCTTCCCGGTCGTGTGCGCCTCGGCGGTCGCCAATGCCGGCATGCAGCCGCTCCTCGATGCGCTCGTCACTCTCGTGCCCTCCCCCGCCGATCGTCCACTCACCGCCGCCGACGCGCGCGGCGACGCGCTGTCGGTGGCGCCGGCCGACTCCGCCCCCGGCGCAGCCTACATCTGGAAGACCGTGGCGGATCCGTTTGCCGGACGGATCACGATGTTCCGGGTCATCCAAGGAACGATCCGCGCTGATTCGACCGTGCAGAATGTCACCAGAAACATCCCCGAGCGCCTCGGCCACCTCGTCCTCCTGCAGGGCAAGACGCAAACGCCCGTTGCCGAAATCAAGGCCGGAGACCTGGGGGCAGTCGCCAAGCTGAAGGAGAGCCAGACCAACGATCTCCTCGCCGAGAAGGGGGTCGGCTTCACGCTGGCGCCGATCACATTTCCCGAGGCGGTCCTGGCGTACGCGATCGAGCCGAAGAGCCGCGGCGACGAGGAAAAGATCAGCACCGCGCTGCACCGGCTGCAGGAGGAGGACCCGACCGTCACCTACACGCGCGACGCGCAGACCAAGGAGCTGCTGCTCGCCGGCCAGGGGCAGTCGCACATCGAAGTCACGGTCGCCAAGCTGAAGCGGCGGTTCGGCGTCGAGGTCAACCTCAAGCTGCCGCGGATCCCTTACCGCGAGACGATCACCGCCTCGACCGAGGCGCACGGCCGCCACAAGAAGCAGACCGGCGGTCACGGTCAGTTCGGGGACTGCAAGGTCAGGTTCGATCCGCTGCCGCGCGGCGCCGATTTCGAGTTCGTCGACGACATCTTCGGCGGCTCGATCCCGCGCCAGTACATCCCCGCGGTCGAAAAAGGGATCCAGGACGCGCGGCTGCGCGGCTTCCTGGCCGGATACCCGATGGTCGATTTCCGCGCCACCGTCTTCGATGGATCGTTCCACGCCGTCGACTCGAACGAGCTGTCGTTCAAGATGGCGGGCTCGATCGCCTTCAAGGACGGCATGTCGCGGGCGCGGCCGACGCTGCTCGAGCCGGTGATGGATGTCGAGGTCCAGGCGCCGAGCGACTACGCCGGCGATCTGATGGGGGATCTGAACAGCCGCCGCGGGCGAATC
Source organism: Acidobacteriota bacterium (assembly GCA_031393955.1). GTDB lineage: Bacteria > Acidobacteriota > Vicinamibacteria > Vicinamibacterales > 2-12-FULL-66-21 > JALZOC01. The sequence goes on along the minus strand of JANMWI010000040.1, from coordinate 18,332 downwards.
GGCGGAATGGATACCAAGGGGACCGCAACGGCGATTCGCGCCAAGGTGCCGATGGCCGAGATGCTGACCTACGAGCAGCACCTGACGTCAGCTACCGGCGGGCGCGGCTCCTATCACATGGAGTTCTCGCACTACGAAGAGGTCCCGTCCCACCTGCACGCCAAGATCATTGCCGCCGGCCGGGCCGAGCACGGCCACGACCACACTGCGGAAGAGTGACGCGCGGCGTGCCGGGCGCGCGGCCGGTCGTAGCGCCTACGGTTTTCGGCGATTCGTCCTGCCGGCTGCGAGCGCGGCTCGACATTGCGCCAAGCGGGACGCTCCCTCCGCCGCACTGAGTCCAGTCCGCCGGAGCCGTCAAGAGCCCCAGAGTCCTTGCTCGGCGCGAGATACGCCGTCGCCAGCGCATTCGGGACGAAGTCCCCCCGGCTGCGATCGCCGAGCTGCGCCGATATCAGGGCCAGGGGCCTATCGACCTGAGTCGGATCGAGCGTGCAGTTCGGGAGTGCGGTCGATGGGTGGGGTTGATTCGCGGAGGCCACGAAGCGACCGCGGAAGGGTGACGCGGCTGCGTCGTCTCCCTTCCGCGGAGTGTTGATACTAGGCGCCGCCGGACTTGCGTGGCGCGCGCGGCGCCGAGGCTTTGCCCTTGGTGGTGGCGCGGCCGCCCTTGTCGCTTTTCAGCTGGCGCGCCGGCTTGGCCTTGTTCTCGCCGCCTTCGTCGGCGGCCTCTTCCCCTTCGCCGGCCTTGCCGCGGAGGCGCTGCGCGGCGGCGCGGAGCCGTCCGCCGACCCCCTTCGGCTTGGCCTTGGCCGTCGACGCGGCATTCTCCGTCTCGGCGTTGGGGTTGAACTCGCTGCCGACGAGCTCGATCTGCGCCACTTCCGCGCTGTCGCCGCGGCGGAACCCGATCCGCAGGATCCGCGTGTAGCCGCCCGGCCGCCCTTCGAAGCGCGGCGCGATCGTGTCGAACAGCTTGCCGACGACGTCGCGGTCCTGGATGTCGCGCAGGACCAGCCGCCGCGCGTGCAGCGACTTGCCGTTGGCGTCGCCCGCCGCCAGGCCGCGCTTGGCGAGGGTGATGATGCGCTCGACGAACGGCCGCAGCTCTTTCGCCTTCGGTACGGTCGTCTCGATCCGCTCGTGGAGGATCAGGGCCGCCGCCTGGTTGCGGAGCATCGCGATGCGGTGCTCGGTGACGCGGCCGAGCTTCCGGTGACTCACTCTATGACGCATGATGTTCTATCCTTGGCCTTCGCTGCAGCCGCGCCGCGCTATTCCTGTGACTGGGCCGCCGGCTGGTCCAGCCGCATGCCGAGGCTCAGGCCCATCCCGGTGAGGATTTCCTTGATCTCGTTGAGGGACTTGCGGCCGAAGTTCTTGGTCTTCAGCATCTCCCCTTCGGTCTTCTGCACCAGCTCGCGGATCGTCCGGATGTTGGCGTTCTTCAGGCAGTTGTAGGAGCGCACCGACAGCTCGAGCTCCTCGACGCTCTTGTCCAGATTCTCGTTGAGCGCCGCCCGCGGCGTGTCGGCGAGCGCGTCCGCCTGCAGATCGCCCATCTCCTCGAGGTTGATGAAGATGTTGAGGTGATCGCGAATCAGCTTCGCCGACAGCGACACGGCGTCGCGCGGCGTCACCGAGCCGTTGGTCCAGACGTCGACCGTCAGCTTGTCGTAGTCGGTGGTCTGACCGAGCCGCGCCGCCTCGACGAGGTAGTTCACCTTCTTGACCGGCGAGTGCACCGAGTCGATCGGGATCCAGCCGATGCCGAGGTCCTCGTCGAAGTTCTTGTCGGCCGAGACGTAGCCGCGGCCGCGCTTGACGCGCATCTCCATGTGCAGCTTGCCGCCCTCGGAGACGGTCGCGATGTGGGCGTCCGGCTCGAGGATCTCGATGTCGCCGTCGGTCTCGATGTCGCGCGCCTTGACGACCCCGGCCTTCTCGATCCGCAGGTAGAGCGTCTTGGTCGAGTCGACGTGCATCTTCAGCGGCACCTGCTTGAGGTTGAGGATGATGTCGGTGGCATCCTCGGTGACGCCCGGGATCGGCGAGAACTCGTGCTGCACGCCGTCGATCTTGACCGCCGTCACCGCCGCCCCTTCAATCGACGACAGCAGGACGCGGCGCAGCGCGTTGCCGACCGTGGTGCCGAAGCCGCGTTCGAACGGCTGGGCGTAGAAGCGCCCGAACCGCTCGGTGAGGGTCTCGCGCTCGAGTTCGAGCCGCTTGGGCCGCTGAAAACCTTTCCAGAGCATTGCTTTCTGTCCTTTCAATCGCGCCCCCAAATGCGGGGACCGCCAGACCTGCCGTTACGCCCCCCGCCTCCCACCGCAGGTCTGGAAGGGCTGCGGGCGGAGGGACACGAACGAGCTGTCAGCTGATAGCTACTTGCTATACAGTTCGACGATCAGCTGTTCCTGCACCGGCAGGTTGATCTGCTCGCGCGTCGGCAGCGAGGCGACCCGGCCGCTCAGCTGCCCGGCGTCGAACACCAGCCATTCCGGAATGCCGCGCCCCTTCACTTCCTCCATCGCATGGACGATGGCGGTGTTCTGGGCGCTGGTGCCGCGGACCGCGATGACGTCGCCGGCCTTGAGCGAGTACGACGGCACGTCGACCTTGCGGCCGTTGACCAGGAAGTGGCCGTGGCGGACCAGCTGGCGCGCCTGGGCGCGCGAGGTCGCCAGCCCAAGCCGGTAGATGACGTTGTCGAAGCGCCGCTCGAGCAGCTGCAGCAGCGTCTCGCCGGTGATGCCGCGGGTCCGGTCGGCCATCTCGAAGTAGCGCCGGAACTGGTTCTCGAGCACCCCGTAGATGCGCTTGACCTTCTGCTTCTCGCGCAGCTGCAGGCCGTAGCCGACCAGCTTCGCCTTGCGCAGCTTGCCGTGCTGGCCGGGGGGCAGGTTGCGCTTCTCGATCGCGCACTTCTCCGTGTAGCAGCGCTCCCCCTTGAGGAACAGCTTCATGCCTTCGCGCCGGCACAGCCGGCAGACGGGACCGATATAACGTGCCATTCTTGTTCCTTGTCGCTTCCAGTTTCCAGCTTCCAGCTTCCCGCCGTCAGCTGTCCGTTCTCAACCGCAACTCCACCAGCGGACCGTCCCTCTCCGGCCACCGCGGCCTGCGCAAAGGGCGCAGGAAGCGGGCAGCCGGAAGCGGGAAGCCGGAGGTCTTAAACGCGCCGCCGCTTCGCCGGCCGGCAGCCGTTGTGCGGAATCGGCGTGACGTCGCGGATCGACTTCACGTCGATGCCGATCGTCTGCAGCGCGCGGATCGCCGATTCGCGGCCGGCGCCCGGCCCCTTGACCTTGACCTCGACGCTGCGCATCCCGAACGCCTTGGCCGCGTTGCCGGCGGCAATCGCCGCCTGGGTCGCCGCGAACGGCGTCCCCTTGCGGGAGCCCTTGAAGCCGATCCCGCCGGCGCTCGACCACGCCACGACCGCCCCTTCGGCATCGGTGATCGTGATGATCGTGTTGTTGAACGAGGCCTGGATGTGCGCATAGCCGTGATGCACGATCCGCTTCTCGCCGCGCTTCTTGAACGCCTTCTTCTTGACCGGCCGCCCGGCCGCCTTCTTGCCGCCTTCGGGCTGCACTGACGCGTCGATCGTTTCGATTTTTGCCATAAACTCAGCTTCCAGTTTCCCGCTCCCAGCTACCAGCTGGAATGCTCATCCGCTCAGATTGCTGCCGTCCGTTCTCAGCTGGAAGCTGGAAGCGGGAAGCGGGCAGCCGACTAGACCGTCTTCTTCTTCGCGACCGCGCCCTTGCGCGGCCCCTTCCGCGTCCGCGCGTTGGTCTTGGTGCGCTGGCCGCGGACCGGCAGGTTGCGCCGGTGGCGCAGCCCGCGATAGCTGCCGATCTCCATCAGCCGCTTGATGTTGAGCGAGATCTCCTTGCGCAGGTCTCCCTCGACGCCGCCCTGCTCCTCGATCACCCGGCTGATCTTCCGGACATCGTCTTCCGACAGGTCCTTGATGCGGATGTCGGGGCTGACCCCGGCGGCCGTCAGGATGTCGCCCGAGCGCTTCCGGCCGATGCCGTAGATGTAGGTGAGGCCAATCTCGATGCGCTTGCCCCGCGGAAGGTCGACGCCAGCAATACGTGCCATTTCTTTTTGATCCTTGTAGCTGCCAGCTGCCAGCTCCCGGCTGCCAGCTGGAAGCTGGTAGCTGGAAGCTGGTAGCTATCCCTGTCTCTGCTTGTGCTTCTGATTGGCGCAGATCACCCGCACCACCCCCTGGCGGCGGACGATCTTGCACTTGTCACAAATCTTCTTCACCGACGCTCGGACCTTCATAACGTTCCTCTTCCCTCGTCGTTCACCGCGGGCTGACGACGGCGACAATCCGGCCGCGCGTCAGATCGCGCGGCGAGAGCTCCATCCGGACACGGTCGCCAATCAGCACGCGGATGAAATTCCGTCCCGCGCCGCCGGGCGCGTGGGCCACAACCTGGCGCTGGTGCTCGATCCCGACCCGATACAAACCATGCGGCAGCGCCTCGAGGACCGTCCCTTCGACCGAGACCGTCCGGTCGCGCCCCGTCCCGCCGTCGTCCATCGCGTCACTGCGCCGGCGCCGGAACGCCGCGCCGCGTCAGCACCAGCGGACCAGCCTTGGTGACCGCCACGGTGTGCTCGAAATGCGCCGACAGGCTGCCGTCCTTGGTCACCGCCGTCCAGCCGTCGGCGAGCACCTTCACCGCCGGCCGGCCGATATTGACCATCGGCTCGATCGCCAGGGTCATCCCTTCGGCCAGCCGCGGGCCGCGGCCGGGCTCGCCGTAGTTGGCAATCTGCGGCTCCTCGTGCAGCGCCGCGCCGATGCCGTGGCCGACGAACTCGCGCACCACCGACAGCCCGTGGGCCTCGACGTGCTGCTGAATCGCATGGCCGATATCCGAAACCCGGCCGCCCAGCCGGACCTGCGCGATGCCCTGTTCGAGCGACTCGCGCGTCACCCGCAGCAGCTTCTCCGCATCCGCCGACACCCGGCCGACCGCCACTGTCACCGCCGAGTCGCCGTAGAAGCCGTTCAGCTTGACGCCCATGTCGAGCGAGATGATGTCCCCCTCGACCAGCGCCCGCGCCGACGGAATCCCGTGCACGACCTGCTCGTTGACCGAGGCGCACAGCGTCCCGGGATAGCCGCGATAGCCCTTGAACGCCGGCTCCGCGCCGCCGGCCCGGACCAGCCGCTCCGCCGCCCGGTCGAGCTCGGCGGTGGTCACGCCTGGCGCGACCATCGCCTCGAGCTCCGCCAGGACGTTGGCGACGAGCGCGTTGGCCGCCCGCATCCGCTCGATCTCCGCCGGCGACTTGCAGACGATCACCGCGCCGCTCCCGATGCATCCGCCTCGAGCGCACGGTCGAGCGCGGCGTCGATCCCGGCGGTCACCGCATCCGGCGGCTGGTTGCCATCGAGCGCCGTGAACGCGGTCCGCCCCGCGTAGTACTCGACCAGCGGCCGCGTCTGACGCATGTAGACCTTCAGGCGCTCGCGGACGATCTCGATGCCGTCGTCGACCCGCGTGACCAGCGCGCCGCCGCACTTGCCGCAGGTCGCGGTCCATTCCGGCGCGGCGTTGGCGCCGCACTGGCCGCAGATCCGCCGCGTCGCCAGGCGCCGCACCAGCACGTCCTCGGGGACGACGATGTCGAGCACCACCAGCGGACCGCGGCCGTCGACCATCCGGTCGAGCGCCCCGGCCTGCACGACCGTCCGCGGAAAGCCGTCGAGCACGAAGCCGCTGCGGGCGTCGTCCTGGGCGAGCCGGTGACCGACGATCGAAATCATCAGGTCGTCGCTGACCAGATTGCCGGCCTCCATCGTCACCTTCGCCGCCGCCCCGACGTCGGTCCGCGCCGCGACCGCCTCGCGCAGGATGTCGCCGGTCGAAATCTTCGGCAGCCGCCGCGTCCGCGCCAGCCGCTCCGCCTGCGTGCCTTTGCCCGCCCCCGGCGGGCCAAGCAGCACGACGTTCAGGGCGCCGGGGCGGGCGCCCGCCTGGGCCGCCACTTACTGGCCCCGCCGCCCGCGGATCCGGGTCTTCTTCATGAAGCCGTCGTAATGCCGCATGATCAGCTGCGATTCGACCTGCTGCACGGTGTCCATCGCGACGCCGACGATAATCAGCAGCGACGTGCCGCCGAAGAAGAACTGCACGCCCATCCCCTCGGTGATGAACCGCGGCAGCACGCTGTCGAGCCGCTCGCCGATGAACGGAATCGGCGCGACCTTGAAGCCGCTGATCAGGAAGGTCGGCAGGATCGCGACCATCGCGAGGTAGATCGCCCCGACCAGCGTGATCCGCGTCAGGATCGTGTCGATGTACTCGGCGGTGCGCTTGCCGGGCCGGATCCCGGGAATGAAGCCGCCGTACTTCCGCATGTTCTCGGCGACGTCATCCGGGTTGAAGATGATCGCGGTGTAGAAGTAGCAGAAGAAGATGATGCCGACGACGTAGAGCAAGTCGTGAAGCGGCATCCCCGGGGCGATCTGCTCGATCGGCGAGCGCAGCCAGCCGAACCGGCCGCCCTCGGTGACGAGCGGCGCCAGCGTCGCCGGGAACGCCAGAATCGACGACGCGAAGATCACCGGGATGACGCCGCCGGTATTGACCTTGAGCGGGATGTGCGTGCTCGAGCCGCCGTACATCCGCCGCCCGACCACCCGCTTCGCGTATTGGACCGTCACCCGCCGGTGTCCGCGCTCGACGAAGACGATCGCGGCGATGACCCCGAACATCAGGATGACTAGCGCGACCAGCCGGACCAGCCCCATCTGCCCGGTCTTGAGCTGCTCGAGGGTCGAAATCACCGCGTGCGGCAGGTTGACGACGATGCCGGCAAAGATGATGAGCGACATACCGTTGCCGATGCCGCGCTCGGTGATCTGCTCGCCGAGCCACATGATGAACGTCGTCCCGGTCGTCAGCGTCAGGATCGTCATCAGCCGGAACGCCCAGCCGGGGTTGTAGACCAGCGGCAGGCCGCCGGCGATGCCGGTGTTGCGCTCCAGGAAGTAGGCGATGCCGAGCGACTGGACGACGCTCAGCAGGATCGTCCCGTAGCGCGTGTACTGGGTGATCTTGCGCCGGCCGAGCTCCCCTTCCTTCGAGATCCGCTCGAGATACGGCCACACCACGGTCAGCAGCTGCAGGATGATGGACGCGCTGATATACGGCATGATGCCGAGCGCGAAGATCGTCATCTGCGACAGGTTCTTGCCCGAGAACATGTCGTTCAGGCCGAACATCGTGTTCTTGGCCTGGTCGACGAGCACCGCCAGCGCTTCCGGATTGATCCCCGGAGTCGGGATGTGGCCGCCGACACGGTACACGGCCAGCAGACCGAGCGTGAACAGCACGCGGTTTCTGAGGTCCGCGACCGCGAAGATGTTCTTGAGGCTTTCGAGCATGACACCCCTATGCAACGGGCTTTCGCCGCGTTACGCCAGTACCTCGGCCGTGCCGCCGGCGGCGGCGATCTTCTCAGCCGCCGTACCGCTGAACTTGTGCGCGTGCACGGTCAGCGCCTTCGTGATGTCGCCGCGGCCGAGCACCTTGACCCGGCCGGTGCGCCGCACCAGGCCGCGCTCGCGGAGCAGCTCGACGGTAATCTCGACGCCGGCCTCGAACCGCTCCGCCAGGGTGTCGAGGTTCACGACCTCGTACTCCTCGCGGAAGATGTTGTGGAAGCCGCGCTTCGGGACGCGGCGGTGGAGCGGCATCTGGCCGCCCTCGAAGCCGCGCTTGTGGGTGAAGCCCGAGCGCGACTTCGCGCCCTTGTGGCCGCGGCCGGCCTGGACGCCGGTGCCCGAGCCCTGGCCCCGGCCGACGCGCTTCTTCGAGTGCTTCGCCCCCTTGGGCGGTTTGAGGTTCGAAAGATCCATGTCCTGATCCTTACTCCTGGACCGTCACGAGGTGACGGACCTTGAGAATCATGCCGCGCGTCGCCGGCGTGTCGACGAGCTCGACCGAGTGGCCGATTCGCCGCAACCCCATGCCCTGCACGGTCGCCGCCTGCGTCCGGTCGAACCCGATCGGGCTCTTGACCAGCGTAATCTTGACCATCGGCCGCGCCGCGCCCCCCGCCTGTGTCGTTTTCCTCTTTGCCATGGCTTACCGCGTCGCCGCGGCGAGATCGCCGGGCTGCTCTTCCTTGCCGCGCAGCTTCCGGACCGCGCCCGGATCGCGAAGGCCCATCAGGCCGGTGAACGTCGCCCGCACGACGTTGTGCGAGTTGGCCGAGCCGAGCGACTTGGTCAGCACGTTCTGGATGCCGCAGGCCTCGACGACGGCGCGGACGGCGCCGCCGGCGATGATGCCGGTGCCGTCCGGCGCCGGCTTGAGCAGCACCTGGCCGGCGCCGAAGCGGCCGAGCACCGGATGCGGCACGGTGGTGCCGGTCAGCGGCACCCGGATCAGCGACTTCTTGGCCGCCTCGATCCCCTTCTTGATCGCCGACGGGACTTCCTTGGCCTTGCCGACCCCGAACCCGACCACGCCCTGGCCGTCGCCAACGACCACCAGGGCGCTGAAGCTGAGGTTCTTGCCGCCCTTGACGACCTTCGTGACGCGGCTGATGTTCACGACCGTGTCCTTGAGGTCGAGCTGCGACGCATCGATCTTTTCGCGTGTTTCAATCATGGTTTCTTGTCGCTCTCAGCTCTCAGCTCTCAACTGTCGGCTTTCAGCCCGCAGCTGTCAGCTTCCGACGGCTGACCGCTGTCAGCTCTAGAATTCCAGCCCCGCCTCGCGCGCCGCTTCGGCGACCGCCTTGATGCGGCCGTGATACAGGAAGCCGCCGCGGTCGAACACCACGCGGGTGATGCCCTTGGCGAGCAGCCGTTCCGCAATCGTCTTACCGAGCGCCTTGGCGCCGGCGACGTTGCCGCCGCGGGTCGTCCCCTCGAAGGCGCTCTTCAGCCCCGGCTCGGTGCTCGCCGCCGCCGCGATCGTCGTCCCCGACTGGTCGTCGATGACCTGCGCGTAGATGTGCGAGACGCTGCGGAAGACGCGCAGCCGCGGCCGCTCGCCGGTTCCGGCAATCCGCTTCCGCTGGCGCAGCGCGATGCGCCGGCGTCGATCCTTGGTCGTGTTGATCTTCATAGTCTCAAGCTCTCAGCTCTCAGCTCTCAGCTTTCAGCGCTCAGCCGTCACGCCCTCATTCGAGAGCTGATCGCTGGCCGCTGATGCCTACTGCTTACTTCGCCCCGGTCTTGCCGGCCTTCTTCTTCAGCACTTCACCGGTGTAGCGGACGCCCTTCTGCTTGTAGGGGTCGGGCTTGCGCAGCCGCCGGATGTTCGCCGCCACCTGGCCGACCGCCTGCCGGTCGATGCCGGTCACCGTCAGGTGGGTCTGCTTGTCGATCGCGACGTCGATCCCGGCCGGGATGTCGAACACGACGACGTGCGAGTAGCCGAGCGCGAAGACGATCTGCTTACCCTTGAGCTCGGCGCGGTAGCCGACCCCGACGATGTCGAGATCCTTGCGGAAGCCCTCGGTCACGCCGCGGACGGCATTCGCGACCAGACTGCGGGCGAGGCCGTGGAACTTGCCGAGCGCCGGGTCCTCGCGCAGCGTCCGGGCGTGCAGATGGTCGCCGTCGACCTCGAAGCCGATGCCGGCCGGGAGCGGCTGACGCAGCTTGCCCTTGGGCCCCTGGACCTCGACGACCCCGGGCTGGACGTCAATCTTGACCCCCTTCGGAATGGGGATGAACTTCTTGCCAATTCGCGACATGATTTTGCTTCCAGCTTCCAGCTGCCGGCTTCCAGCAGCTCCTTGCGAACATCCCCTCGCTCACCAGCGGGAAGCTGGGAGCGGGGAGCGGGAGGCTCACCTCACCACACGTTACAGAGCACTTCGCCGCCGACGCCGGCCTTGACCGCTTCGCGGCCGGTCATCACGCCGCGCGACGTCGTCAGGATGCTGACGCCGAGCCCGGCGAGCACATCCGGGACGTCGTCGCGGCCGAAGTAGACCCGCCGGCCGGGTCGGCTGACGCGCTGGATGTTGGTGATGACGCGCTCGCCGCGCGGGCCGTACTTGAGCAGCACACGGAGCTGCGCCTGGACGCGGTCGCCGTCCCCGGCCTCGAGCACCTTGAAGCCCTGGATGTAGCCCTCGCTCTCGAGGATGCGCGCGATCTCGACCTTGAGGCCCGACGACGGCATCTCGACCCGGGGGTGGCGCGCGATGGTCGCGTTCCGGATCCGCGTCAGCATGTCTGCAATTGGATCTGTCATATTCCTAGACTCTCAATAGCTTCCAGTTTCCAGTTTCCAGCTGCCCGCTTCGCCAGCCGCCAGCCCAGGCTGGCAGCGGGGAGCAGGGAGCGGGAAGCCGGCTCACCACGAACTCTTGGTCACACCGGCGACGTCGCCGTCGAGCGCCAGCTTGCGGAAGCACAGCCGGCAGAGCGCGAACTTCCGCATGTAGGCGCGCGGCCGGCCGCAACGGTGGCAGCGGTTCCGGAGGCGGACCTTGAACTTCGGTGACTTGGCTTCCTTCGCGATTTTTGCTGTCGTGGCCATCGTGTTCCGTCCCTTACGCGTTCCTGAACGGCATGCCGAGCAGCTGCAGCAGCTTGCGCGACTCCTCGTCCGATTTCGCCGTCGTCACGACCGAGATGTTCATGCCGCGCGCCTTGTCGACCTTCATGTAGTCGATTTCCGGGAACAGCAGCTGATCCTTCAGCCCGAGCGTGTAGTTGCCGCGGCCGTCGAAGCCCTTCGCCGAGACGCCGCGGAAGTCGCGGACCCGCGGCAGCGCCACCGAGATCAGCCGGTCGAGGAAGTCCCACATCCGCTCGCCGCGGAGCGTCACCATCGTCCCGATTGGCATCCCCTGGCGGACCTTGAACTGGGCGATCGACTTCTTGGCGCGGGTCGCGACCGGCTTCTGGCCGGTGATCTTGGCGACCTCGTCGGCGCCGGTGTCGACGATCTTCGCGTTCTGGGTCGCCTCGCCGAGCCCCATGTTGACGACGATCTTCTCGATCTTCGGCACCGCCATCACGTTGGCGTAGCCGAACTCCTTCTTGAGCGTCGGTGCGACTTCCTTGTCGTAGCGTTCCTTGAGGCGGCTCATTTGTCGACCACTCCCTCGCACTTGCGGCAAACCCGGACCTTGCGGCCGTCGCCGAGGATCTTGCGGCCGACCCGGGTCGGCTTGCCGCACTCCGGACAGACGATCTGCACGTTCGAGGCGTGCAGCGCCGCTTCGCGCTCGACCACCCCGCCCTTGATGCTCTTCTGCGGGTTCGGCTTGGTGTGGCGCTTGATCAGGTTCACACCCTCGATGACGAGCCGGTTGGTGTCGGCGACGACCTTGAGGACCCGGCCGCGCTTGCCGCGGTCCTTGCCGGTGATGACGACGACGTTGTCGTTCTTCCGTATCGGCGTTGCTAGTCTTGACATATCTCGTTAGCTTCCCGCTTCCCGCTTCCAGCTGCCCGCCTTCCGTTCGCTCCGTCGTTTCCGGCTGGGAGCTGGCAGCGGGGAGCTGCTTAGAGCACTTCCGGCGCGAGCGAAATGATCTTCATGAACCGCCGTTCGCGCAGCTCGCGGGCGACCGGCCCGAAGACGCGCGTGCCGATCGGCTCGTTCTGGTCGTTGATCAGCACCGCCGCGTTGCGGTCGAAGCGGATGTAGCTGCCGTCGCGGCGGCGCTGCTCCTTGCGGGTCCGGACGATCACCGCCTTGACGACCTGGCCCTTCTTGACGGTGCCGTCGGGGGTCGCTTCCTTGACCGACGCGGTGATGACGTCACCGAGCCGGGCGTAGCGCCCGGTCGAGCCGCCAATCGGGTTGATCGCGGCAATCTTGCGCGCCCCGGAGTTGTCGGCGACGTCGAGAATCGATCGCATCTGGATCATGGCTAGAGCTCCTTCGCTTTCTCGACGACCCGCGTCACCACCCAGCGCTTGCGGCGGCTCATCGGCCGCACTTCGACGATCGCGACACGGTCGCCGATCCGGACGTCGTTGGCCTCGTTATGGGCGAGGAACTTCGACGTCCGCTTCTGGATCTTGCCGTAGAGCGCGTCCCGAATCTGGCGCTGCACGGACACGACGACGCTCTTATCCATCTTGTCGCTGACGACAACGCCGGTAACTTCCGCTTTCGTGGCCATTACGCCGTCTCCTTCTCGCGCAGCACCGTCTTCACGCGCGCGAGGTCGCGGCGGAGGGCCTTCAGCTTGTGAGCCGCTTCGAGCTGGCCCATCGATTTCTGGATGCGCAGCCGGAACAGCTGATCGTCCATGTCCTTCTCGCGCTGCTGCAGCTCGTCGACCCCGAGGTCACGGCATTCCGTCACCTTCATGACGCCTTCTCCTCCGCGAACCGGGTCGCGAACTTGGTCTTGATCGGCAGCTTCGCCGCGGCCAGGCGCATCGCGGCGCGGGCATCGACCTCGCTGATCCCTTCCATCTCGAACAGAATCCGCCCCGGCCGGACGACGCAGACCCATTCCTCGGGTGCGCCCTTGCCCTTGCCCATGCGCGTTTCCTGCGGCTTCTTGGTGATCGGCTTGTCCGGGAACACGCGGATCCAGATCTTCCCGCCGCGCTTGACCGCGCGGGTCATCGCGACCCGCGCCGCCTCGATCTGGCGGGCGGTCATCCAGCACGGCTCGAGCGCCTTCAGGCCGTAGTCGCCGAACGACACGTCCGAGCCGCGCCACGCCTTCCCCGTCATCCGGCCGCGCTGCTGCTTCCGGTACTTGACCTTCTTCGGCATCAACATAATGACTTGATCCTTCTAGCTGTCAGCTCTCAGCCGCCAGTTAGCGTCTGTCGCCGGGGCCGCCGGGGCCGCCCGGCCGCCGCGGCGCCCGGTAGTCCTCTTCGCGGCCGATCCGCGGCACCAGCCGCTCGCCCTTGTAGAGCCACACCTTGACGCCGATCTGGCCGTAGGTCGTGCTCGCCTCGGCAAAGCCGTAGTCGATGTCGGCGCGCAGCGTCTGCAGCGGCAGCTGGCCGTGCAGGTACCACTCCGAGCGCGCGATCTCGGCGCCGTTGAGGCGACCGGAGACGCGCACCTTGATGCCGCGGGCGCCGAAGCGCAGCGCCGACTCGACCGCCTTGCGCATCGCGCGGCGGAACGCGACCCGCTTCTCGAGCTGCATCGCCACCGACTCGCCGATCAGCTGCGCGTCGAGCTCCGGCTTCTGGATCTCCTGGATGTTGATGAAGACCTCGCGGTTGGTCTTCTTCTGGATCTCCTGCTTCAGCTTGTCGACCTCGGTCCCCTTGCGGCCGATGATGATCCCGGGCCGCGAGGTGTAGATGTCGATCTTCAGCTTGTTGGCGGCGCGCTCGATCTCAATCTTCGAGACGCCGGCATGCTGGAAGCGCGTCTTGAGCGTGTCGCGCAGCTTGAGGTCCTCGTGCAGCAGCTTGGCGTAGTCCTTGTCGGCGAACCAGCGCGAGCGCCACGTCTTGTTGAAGCCGAGGCGGAATCCAGTCGGATGTACTTTCTGACCCACGTCTACTCCTTGCCCGCCGCCGTCTTCGCACGGCTGCCCGCGGTTTTCTTCGCGCCGCCGGTCCTGGCCCGCCCGCTCTCGGGGGTCCGCACCGTCTTCGGCCGGGCGCCGCGCGCCCGCTTCGGCGCCTCGCCGCCGGCGTCGGCCGCCACCGCCTTGACCGCCCGCTCCTCGACCCGCACCGTCAGGTGGGCGGTGCGCTTGACGACCCGGAACGCCCGGCCCATCGGGGCAGGGCGGATCCGCTTCTGCGACGGCCCCTGGTTGGCGTAGCAGGCCGTTACGTAGAGGCGCTCGACGTCGCCGCCGAAGCCCTCTTTCTGCGCCGCATTGGCAATCGCCGAGCGCAGCACCTTCTCGATGTCGCGGGCGACGCCCTTGCGCGCGAACTTGAGGGTCGCCAGCGCGATATTGACGTCGCGGCCGCGGATCATATCGAGCACCAGGCCGGCCTTCTGGGCCGAGGTCCGGATGTACTTCGCCGTCGCATGTGCTTGCACCGCCATCACGCCCCCGCCTTCGCCGCCGGCGCCACCGACGCCGCCTTGTCGCTCTTGGTGGTGTGCCCCTTGAAGGTCCGCGTCGGCGCGAACTCGCCGAGCTTGTGGCCGACCATGTTCTCGGTGACGTAGACCGGGATGAACTTCCGGCCGTTGTGCACGGCAATGGTGTGGCCGACCATCTCGGGGATCACCGTCGACCGCCGCGACCAGGTCTTGATGACCTTCTTGTCGCCGCCGCGATTCATGATCTCCACCTTCTCGAGCAGCGGAACGTCGACGAAGGGGCCCTTCTTGAGTGATCTGGACATATCAAAAAGCTCTCAGCTGTCAGCCTTCAGCGTTCAGCAATCGGGCCGCAGCGTGCGTGCTGACGGCTGACCGCTGACCTCTGACGGCTATTTCTGTCTCCGCTGCACGATGAACCTGTCGGTCGCCTTCCGGTTGCGCGTCTTGTAGCCCTTCGCCGGCTGGCCCCACGGCGACACCGGGTGGCGGCCGCCCGAGGTCTTGCCTTCGCCGCCGCCGAGCGGATGGTCGACCGGGTTCATCGCGACGCCGCGGACGTGCGGCCGCTTGCCCATCCAGCGGCTCCGCCCGGCCTTGCCGATCGAGACGTTCTCGTGGTCGACGTTGCCGACCTGGCCGATCGTCGCCAGGCACTCGATGTTGATCTTGCGGATTTCGCCCGACGGCATCTTCACCGACGCGTAGCCGCCCTCCTTCGCCACCAGCTGCACCGACGAGCCGGCGCTGCGCGCAATCTGGCCGCCCTTGCCGGGGCGCAGCTCGACGTTGTGGATCTGGGTGCCGAGCGGGATGTTCTTGAGCGGCAGCGCGTTCCCCGGCAGGATGTCGACCGCGTCGCCGGAGACGATCGCGTCGCCGACCTTCAGCCCGGCCGGCTGCAGGATGTAGCGCTTCTCGCCGTCGGCATACGTCACCAGGGCGATCCGCGACGACCGGTTCGGGTCGTACTCGACCGTCGCGACCGTCGCCGGGATGCCGTGCTTGTCGCGCTTGAAGTCGATGATCCGGTAGCTGCGCTTGTGGCCGCCGCCGCGCCACCACGAGGTCAGCTCGCCGTGGTTGTTGCGGCCGCCCGAGCGCCGCAGCGGCTCGACGAGCGGCTTGTACGGCTCCTGGGTCGTGATCTCGTCGAACACCTGCACGGTCTGAAACCGGCGGCCCGGCGATGTCGGGTTGTACTTGCGAATAGGCATAACGTCTGATCCTTGGCGGCTGTCAGCGTTCAGCGGTCGGCTGTCAGCAAGGTGGCTGAGAGCTGATCGCTGATGGCTGAGAGCTACGTCTTAGGCCCCTTCCAGAAACTCGGGAATCTTCTCCCCGTCGCGCAGCTTGACGTAGGCCTTCTTCCAGTCCGAGCGCCGGCCGGCGAACCGCCCCTGGCGCTTGACCTTGCCGTGCGAAATCGCCGTCCGCACGAGCTCGACCTTCGTCCCGAGCAGCTTCTCGACCGCGCGGCGGATGTCGATCTTGGTCGCCGCCGTCGCGACCTGGAACACCAGCGTCCGATGGTCCTCGCGGATGAGGGTGGTCTTCTCGGTGACGAGCGGTCGCCTGATTACGTCTGTGAGTTTCATAAAAAAGCTTCCAGCTTCACGCTTCCGGCTTCCCGCCCACCTCCATGCTCGCTGAGCAGGCAGCTGGGAGCGGGCGGCGGGAAGCTATCCAAGCGTCTCCTGCAGCTTCTCGAGGGCCTCGCGCGTCGCGATGACGTGCGCGGTGTCGATCAGGTCGCGCGGCGTCACCCGCCCCGAGGTGACCAGCGACACGCCGGCGATGTTGCGCGCCGAGCGCGTGAAGCTGTCGTCGGCGTGGACGTCGATGACCAGCGTCTTGCCGACCGCGCCGAGCCGGCGCAGCATCTCGGCGGTGCCGCGAGTTTTGCCGTCGCCGGCGTCGAGCCGATCGACGACGATCACCGCGCCGTCATGCAGCTTCTGGGCGAGCGCCGCGCGCAGCGCGCCGATCCGCACCTTCTTCGGCAGGTCGTGCTCGTAGCTGCGCGGCTGCGGTCCGAACACCGTGCCGCCCTTGCGCCATAGCGGCGTCCGGCTCGAACCGACCTGCGGGCGGCCGGTGCCCTTCTGCTTGTACGGCTTCTTGCCGCCGCCGCTGACCAGCGCCCGGTTCTTGGTCGCGTGCGTGCCGCGCCGCTCGGCGGCGTTCTGCTGGACGACCGACGCCCAGATCAGATCCGTCTTGATCCGGCCGCCGAACACGTCGTCGTTCAGCTCGACCGCGCCGACGGTCTCGTTCTTCGCGTTCTGGATGTTGAGTTTCATGACTGTCAGCTCTCAGCTTTCAGCGCTCAGCGTGCCGCCAGCCCGGCGGCTGACAGCTGACGGCTGATAGCTGCCTACTTCTTGCCCTTGGCCGGCGCCTTGGCGACCTGCTTCGACGGCTTCACGACCTGGGGCGCGGCGATCTTCTTCGCGGTCAGCGCCTTGCGGACGATGATGATGCTGCCGGGAGCGCCCGGAATCGCGCCGCGCACGACCAGCAGGTTGTTCTCGGCGTCGATCTGCACGACCTTGAGGTTGCGCACCGTCACCCGGTCGCCGCCCATCCGTCCGGGCGCCCGCATGCCCTTGACGACGCGCGACGGGAACGACGAGGCGCCAATCGAGCCCGGGGCGCGATGGAACATCGAGCCGTGGGTGGCGGCGCCGCCGGAGAAGTTGTGGCGCTTCATGACGCCCTGGAAGCCCTTGCCGCGGCTCGTGCCGATGACGTCGACGCGGTCGCCGTCGGCGAACAGCCCGGTGACCAGCACCTGGTCGCCGGCCTTGAGCGGCTCGGCCCCCTTGGCGAGCTTCACTTCGCGGCGGATCCGCGTCGGCGGCACGCCGGCCTTCTTGTAGTGGCCGGCGAGCGGCTTGCGGACGCGGGCCGGCCGGTCCTCGACGAGGCCGATCTGGACCGCCTCGTAGCCGTCGATCGCCGCCCCCTTGGCCTGGACGACGACGCAGGGCCCCGCCTTGATCACGGTGGCCGGGGAGACCACCCCGTCCTTGCCGAAGATCTGCGTCATGCCGACTTTCTTGCCGATGATGCCTGTGACCATTTGCTTCCCGCTGCCCGCTGCCCGCCAGCGTCCGATTTGTCTCGACTCTCACGCCCCTTCGGCCGCCGCGTCCTCCAGCGGAAAGCTGGAAGCCGGAAGCGGGGAGCTTGAGTTATTTGTGCTCTTTACCGAACGCCTTGATCTCGACGTCGACGCCGGCCGGCAGATCGAGCTTCATCAGCGCGTCGACGGTCTGCGGCGTCGGCTCGAAGATGTCGATCAGCCGCTTGTGGGTGCGCAGCTCGAACTGCTCACGCGACTTCTTGTCGACGTGCGGCGAGCGCAGCACGGTCCACTTGTTCTTGTCGGTCGGCAGCGGAATCGGTCCGGCCAGCCGGGCGCCGGTGCGGCGCGCGGTGTCGACGATCTCGGTCGTCGACTGATCCAGGACCCGGCTGTCGTAGGCCTTGAGCCGGATGCGAATCTTGTCGCTGAATGCTGTTGCCATAATCGTCTCTCTCGGTCCGGAACCCGCTCCGGCGCCCTGACTTACTTGCCCTGGACCCGCGCCACGACCTCTTCGCTGACGTGGTTCGGCGCCTGCTCGTAGCGGTCGAAGTGCATCGAATAGGTGGCGCGCCCCTGCGTCCGCGAGCGCAGGTCGGTGGCGTAGCCGAACATCTCCGACAGCGGCACCCGCGCGTTGATGATCTGCGTGCCGCCGCGATCCTCCTGCGACTGGATCTGGCCGCGCCGGCTCGACAGGTTGCCCATGACGTCGCCCATGTGCTCCTTGGGGACGACCACCTCGACCCGCATCACCGGTTCGAGCAGCACCGGCTTGGCCTTCTTCGCCGCGTCCTGGAACGCCATCGAGCCGGCGATCTTGAAGGCCATTTCCGACGAGTCGACGTCGTGGTACGAACCGTCGTAGAGCTCGATCCGCACGTCGTCGACCGGATACCCGGCGAGCACGCCGCGGGTCAGCGCTTCCTTGATCCCTTCGTCGATCGGCTTGATGAATTCCTTCGGGATCGAACCCTGCGTGACCTCGTTCTCGAACACGTAGCCCGAGCCCGGCTCACCGGGATACAAATGGATCTTGCAGTGGCCGTACTGGCCGCGGCCGCCGGTCTGCTTGGCGTACTTCATCTCGCCGTCGGCCGGACGGGTCAGCGTTTCCTTGTAGGCAACCTGCGGACGGCCGACCGTCGCCTCGACCCCGAACTCGCGCTTGAGACGGTCGACGATGATCTCGAGGTGCAGCTCGCCCATCCCGGCGATCACGACCTCGCCGGT
>JANMWI010000024.1:0-11708 GCA_031393955.1 Acidobacteriota bacterium | reverse complement strand
GGGCGTCGCTCACGGCTGGCGGGTGATGACCAGCACCTGCTCGCCCCGCGGGTGGGAGTCATCGGACAGCCGCTCGGCTCGGCCGCCGGTCAGTTCCGCCATATGGGCGAGCATGTCGAAGCTGTAGTGAAACGGCTCGCGATCCGGCCACGTCGTCGTACCGTCCGGCCATTGCCTGGGCAGCAGCGCATCGGGTCCCTCGACATCGGTCCAGCAGACGAAGAAGCGGCCGCCCGGCGAGAGCTTGCGGACGACCGCCGCGAAGCAGCGGGCGATGCTGTTGAGCGACAGCCGCCGCAGGAACAGGCTCGAGATGGCGAGGTCGAAGGTGTGGGGAATCTCAGAAAGGTCGAAGTCGTCGTTCAGGACGAAGTGACCGCGCTCGGGTTTAACACCCGCCCGTGGCAATTCGACCTGGACGCCGGCGACGAACAGTTCGACGTTCCGGTCGAAACCCCAGTAGTGGCTCTGCTCCATGAAGGGGAGCAGGTGCATCGCCGACGCGAGGCTGCCGCAGCCCATCTCGAGGACGTATTGCGACGGCGCGAGTCCCTGACGGCGGAGGAAGTCGAAGACCCAGCCGCCGTGCTCCGCCCATCGTCCGGTCGGCGCCTGCGGCGGCGCCGCCGCGGTCTCGGCCTGGTGCCGCGATGCGCCGAGCGCCTGATGCGGCGACTGCGCGTTGAGGCGGCGGTATTCGGTCAGCCCGCCGTCGACGTCGCCGTCGTATTTGAGCTCGCCGGCGTCGAGGACACAGACCCGCCGGCAGATTGCCTGCACCGCCGCGCCCGAATGCGAGACGAAGAGGATCGTCCGGCCCGAGGCGAGGAAGCCCTGCAGCGTCGCCATGCACTGGCGCTGGAACTCCTCGTCGCCAACCGCGAAGATCTCGTCGAGCAGGAGGATGTCGGGATCGAGGTTGGCGGCAATCGCGAAGCCGAGCCGCATGTGCATGCCGGAGGAGTAGTGCTTGATCGGCACGTCCATGAAGTGCTGGAGGCCGGAGTATGACACCACGCCGTCGTACATCAAGAGCGCCTCGTCGCGCGACAGGCCGTGAATCGAGGCGTTGAGGAGCACGTTCTCCTGGCCGGTCAGCTCCGGGTGGAAGCCGGTGCCGAGCTCGATCATGCTGGCAATCTTGACGCCGCGGCGGATCAGCAGATGGCCGCCGGTCGGGCGGTGGATCCCGGCGACGAGCTTGAGGAAGGTGCTCTTGCCCGAGCCGTTGCGGCCGACCAGCGCGACCGACTCGCCGTCGCCAATCCGGATCGAGACCTTGTGGAGAGCCCAGAACTCCTCGCGCGTCGCCCGCGCGCCGGAGCCGAGCAGCCCGAGCGCGCGAACCTTGAGCTCACCGGCGTTGTGGCGCAGGACGAACTGCTTCGAGAGCTCGCGCGCGTCGATGACCGCAGCCATTGAGACATTCTACGTGCAACGCCCGTGGCCGGGCTCGAACGCGGCAGTCCGTGGCCGTGTGCGCCGGCAGGGCTCAAGCATGAGCGATCGCGCCGCTACCGGCTCCGCCACCACGATCGCAGCGCTAGCGCGACGCGGGCGAAGCCGCGCGCCGGGTGCCACGGCGTCGGCACGATGTGGGTGGCGTAGTAGCGGTAGGCGCTGCGGTGGAATTCGCGGGTCGCGAATGCCGAGCGGGTTCCGCTGGAGACGGCGCCGACGTGGACGACCTGCGCGGCCGGCACGTAGCGCGTCTCGTAGCCGCGGCTCCGCAGCCGGCGGCAGAGGTCGGCGTCCTCCCAGTAGAGGAAGTACCGCTCGTCGAACCCGCCGACCTCGACGAAGCGGTCGCGGCGGATCAGCATGCACGCTCCCATCACCCAGTCCACGACCGCGCTTTCGACGCCGGCGTCAACGAGATCGGCGGCTGGCAGATTCCTCCTGGCGGCCGCCGCACTCGGAAAGAGCTTCGTCAGCAGCCCGTGCCGGCCGAACAGACCGGTCCACGCGCTGGGCTCGCCGCGGGCGCTGGCCTGCACGCTGCCGTCGGCATTGAGCAGCCGCGCCGCCGCGATGGCGCATTGGTCGTGCCGCGCCAGCGTTCCCGCCAGGCTGGCGTACGCGCCCGGCCGTACGCGGCAGTCGGGGTTGAGCAGCCACAGGTATCGCGCATTGCTCTGTCGCGCCGCCTGGTTCACCGCCGCGCCGAAGCCGCGGTTTGATTCGTTGGCGACGAGCGAGACGCCCGGCAGCGCTGCGACGCCAGCCGCGCTGCCATCGGTCGAGGCGTTGTCGACGACGACGATGGACGAGGGGATGGCGGCAAGGTCGGCGGCCGCCGATTCGACCGCGATAGGGAGGTGCTCGCCGGCATTGAAGTTGACAATGATGACGGTGACGTCACTGGTCATCGCGGCGTGCCCCGGCCGTCGATGGCCTTCCGGAACGCCGCCACTGTCTCCCGTGCCGTCCGTTCCCAGGAGAACTCCCTCGCCCATGCGATCGACTTGTCCGAGAGGCTCTGCCGCAGGACCGGGCTGGAGACGATGTCAGTAATCGCCCGCGTCCACGCCTCGGCGTCGAGCTCGTCGACGAGCAGCCCCGCGCTGCCGACGACCTCCGGAAGCGACGCCGCGCGCGCCGCCACCACCGGCACGCCGCACTGCATCGCTTCCAGGACCGGCAGCCCGAAGCCTTCGTAGCGTGACGGATAGACCAGCAGCACCGCGCCGCGGTAGAGGCTGATGAGGGTGGCTTCATCGACCGGGCCGAGGAGCTGCAGCGCCGCGGCGTCGCCGGCGGCGGTCGCCTGGCTGACGAGCTCGCTGGCGGTGCCGCGATCGATGCCGGCGCAGACCAGCGACAGGGTTGGGGCCGCGAGGCTTCGCCGGACGGCCAGCACGGCGGCGAGCGCGGTGGCGACATTCCGGCGGATGTGCAGGTCGCCGACGTGCAGCGCATACGGCGGCCTCACCGCCGGCGGCACCGCAATCGCATCGGCCGGTCCGGGGCCGAACGCGGTGCCGGCGGCGAGCGGCACGACATCGATCTTGCCGGCCGGGATTCGGTAGGCGGCCGTGATCTCCTCGCGGCTGAACGACGAGTCGGTGATGATCCGATCCGCGGCGAGCGCCGCCGTCCTGTAGAACAGCCGCCGCAGCCGGTCGTTCCGGTAGGCGTTCCACTCGGGCCGGCGTTCGTAGCTGACGTCGTGGATCGTCACCACCTGCGGGTGGACGCCCCACAGCGGCGCCGTGTAGGCGGGCGCATGGTAGACGTCGAGGCCGGCGCCGCGCGCCGCCAGCGGCAGCGAGACTGCCATCCAGCCGAGATTGGTCGGCACCGGAACCGCCCTGCGATGCTGCATCCCCGGCATGCCGGCCGGTCCGCCGATTGCCACCACCTCGATCTCGGGGTGAAACCGCGTGATGGCGCCATACAGCTCGTGGACGTAGCGCCGCACGCCGCCGGCGGGCGACGTGAACGCCCGGCCGTCGACGCCGACCCGCAGCGCGCGGCCAGTCACTGGATGTCCAGCACGAGGCGGCGCACCGCGACGTTGCGGGCGCCGCAGATCGCGCGGACGCGCGCCTCGACATCCGCGCCAATCGCCGGCGAGCTGAGCACGACCTCCTCAATCCGCAGCCGCGCCACGACCGCGTCGAGCTCGCCGAGCGCTCCCTTGACCGGCACGCCGAGGATCCGCTGCGCCCGCTTCCCGGCATCGTCGTCTATGAAGGCGACGGGATTGCGTTCCCAGCCGCTGTTGGCCATCATCTCGCGGACCAGCAGCTGGCCGCGGGCGCCGGCGCCGTAGATCGCGACCCGCGATTTGTGCGGGCTGCTCCTGGCGGCGATCCGGCCGATGATCCGGAACGACGAACGGGTCGCGAGGATCGCGGCAGTGAGCAGCACCGCATCGATCAGGAACACGCCGCGCGAGAAGCGCTCGAACTTGAACAGGTAGGTGACCGCCAGGACCGACAGCACGGCCCCGGAGGCGACGCCGCGGAGCACGGTCGAGACATCGTGCAGCCCGAACGTCGTCCACATCCGCGAATAGAGCCCCGAGACGTAGAGCGCCGCCAGCTGGCAGCCGAGGATGGCCGGCAGCGACATCGAGAAGCCGGGCAGGAAGGTAGCGAGCGCCTCTCCCTCGAACCGCAGCCGGTAGGCGGCGTAGTAGGCAGTGGCGATCAGCACCAGGTCGAGCAGCACCTCGCCGGCGTGCCACCGGAACGTCAGGTCCGCCAGCAGGGGGGCAAACGGCGCCGACTGCAGCGCCTGGAAGTCCTGTCCCGCGTAGGCTGGCAGCCGCGCCAGATACAGCGCCATCATCAGCACGCCAATCGCGACCGCCGCTGCGAGCGGCCATGCCGAGACGCCGTAGATGTGCAGGCTGTAGCCGGCGCCCGCGCCGAGCGCGCCGACGGCGCAGAGCAGTCCGACGGCGCCCGCCTCCGAAAAGCCGGCCGCCACCAGCCGGTGCGACATGTGGTCGACGTTGCCGCGCGTCGTGCTCCGCCCGGCCAGCCGCCGCAGCAGCACCACGAAGGTCGTATCGACGATCGGCACGATGAAGATCAGCGCGGCGGCGGCCGCCGCGGTCACGGTCCCGGCGCGGGCGACCGCGGTCAGGCTGGTGGCGGCGACGAGCCCGCCGATCGCCAGGCTGCCGCAGTTTCCCATGAAGAGCTTCGCCGGCTGGCGGTTCCAGCCGAGAAAGCCGACGAGTGCCCCGGCCAGCGCGACCGGGACGATGACGACGTGCGGTCCGAGCTCGGCGGCGAAGGTGAGAGCCAGCGCGGCCGCGGCGATGGCGGTGACGCCGCCGGCCAGGCCGTCCATGTTGTCGAGCAGGTTGACCGCGTTGTCCAGCCCGCCGAACCACACGATCGCGGCAATCGCCAGTGCCGCCTGGGCCGGCGTACTCCGCGCGGTCGCCAGCGCGAGGACAAAGAACGCCGCCACCGCCAGCGAGTTGACCATCTTCGCCAGCGCCGACAGCGGCGCGAGGTCGTCGTAATACCCGATCACGAACAGCGCCGCCACCGCGGCGAGGATCGGCGCCGCCGCGGCGGTCCACGCGCCGCCGACGGCGGTGCCGACGGCAAGGCCGGCGACGATGCCGATGCCGCCGAAGGTTGGGGTCGGCCGGCGATGCCAGCGATCGGGACGCGGCGCGACCACCGCGCCGATCCGGAGGGCGGTGCGCCGCACGACGCCGCCAATCGCGAAGCTCGCGATCGCGGCGGTGAGGAACGCCAGGCCTTCCGTCAGTGCGCCCATCGCGTCAGATTCGCTCGGTCAGCTGATCTTCGCTGCGCGTCATCAGCCACAGCCCCGCCGCCAGCGTGACGCCGGCATAGGCGACCGCCAGTGCCCAGACTTCGGCCGACGGCCAGCGGCGGTAGTAAAAGATGTCGTGATAGGCCGTCACATACGGCGATAGCGGGGTCAGCAGGATCAGCGAGCGCAGCCGCGCGGGAATCTGGGTCGTCTCGTAGACGACCGGCGTCGCCCAGAAGAGGACCGCGAGCGCGACGTCGACGAGATGACGGACGTCGCGGAAAAAGGCGGTACCGACGGCAAGCAGCAGCGCGACGCCGATCGTGAACAGCAGCTGCAGGAGGATGAACACCGGGTAGGCGAGCATCGGCGCCGCCGGTGGGACGTGATAGAGCAGCATCAGCACCGGCAGGAAGACCGCCGCGGTCAGCAGATACTGCGCGAAATTGAACAGCACGCTCGCCATCGGCAGGATTGCCCGCGGGAACCAGACGCTCCGGGCCAGCCCGCCGTTGTCGACGATCGAGCCGGTCGACATCGCGGTGGCATTGGCGAAGAAGGTCCAGGCGAGAATGCCGAGCATCAGGTAGAAGACGAAGCCAGGCGTCCGGATGCCGAGGATGTAGGTAAAGGCAATCGTATAGACGGCAATCATCAGCAGCGGGTTGGCGAGCGACCAGACGAAGCCGAGGACCGATCCGCGGTATTTGAGCTTGAGGTCCTTAATGACCAGGTTTCTGAGCAGATGGCGGTAGTGGATCAGGCCGCGCAGCGTCCGCGCCAGCTCCGGCCGGACCGCCGCGCGATCGTCCATCGGCTCGTCTGACACGGCTGCGTCTACCTGCGCGATCATCGGCGGACCGCCAGCGTATACCAGGGCTGTCGCTGACTGATCATGGCTTTGCGCCGCGCGTGCCGCCGAGGAGCGACCTGGCCGCGACCGTCAGCCGCCGCAGCTTCCAGAACGCGCTTCGCTCCATGTGGCCGATGGTGTCGGCATGTGCCGCGATCGACCCCTGCGCAGCGGTCAGCTCCTGCTGGGTGCGTTTGAGGGCCGCCTCCATCTCGGCGAGGCCGGCGCGCAGTCCGGCGCGCTCGCGGATCAACGGCGCGTGGATCCGTTCGTAGCCGGCGACAATCCGGTGCAGGGGCTCGGCGGTCCGGCGGAAACGCACCGCCCATGGCGTAATGAACGAGGCGTCGAAGTCGACGTCGCGGACGAAGCCGTGCCGCGCGAACTGCTCCGCCCAGTACTCGGGCGACCGGACGTTGACGTGGGTGGTTTCGCGGTAGTCGAGCGGGGACGACGAGAACAGGACGTCGCCGGTATGCCGGCAGAAGTTGGCGACGGCGGCCTCTGCGTCGCTCGCCGGCACGTGCTCGAGCACCTCGATCGAGACGATCAGGTCGTAGGTGCCGTCGAGCTCGTCGGCGACCGAACCCTGGGTCAGATGCGGCGCGACGGCCGGCGCCGCGCTCGAAATGGCGAACGCGGACAGATCGACGCCGCGCGCCTCGACGCCGCGGTCGCGGAGCGTCTCGACGAGCAGCCCGAGCGCGCAGCCCGCGTCGAGGACGCGCCGCGGGCCGATGTCCTGGACGATGCGGTCGGCGATGCGGCCGAAGAAGGCGAGCCACTCCTCGTTCCGGCAGTACGGCCGGCCGCACGAGGTCGCGTAGTACTCGGCGCCAAACGTCGAGGCGTCCGGGCGGTAGTCGGCCATCAGTCCAGCCCGATCCGCAGGAGCGCCGTCTTGATACGACGCTTGATCTTCGGCCAGATGCGACGCCGCGCCACCGGGGCGCCGGCCGCGCCCGCCGCGCCCCCCTTGAACAGCGTGAAGAGGTTGTTGGTGACGACGGCGTTGGCGTGCACGAAGGCGGGATCGAGCGGACGGTGCAGCTCGGCGCCGCGGGCCCGGACGACGTAGTGCTGCTCGGCCGCACCGAGGGCGGTGCCGGCCGCATAGCCGATCACATCGTCGAGCTCCATGCCCTTCTCGAGGATGCCGTACTTCTTCATCACGTCGACCGAGACCTGGGCGTCTTCGTGGGCCGCGCCGGGCTCGGCGAGGACGACCCGGCCGTTGGCCTTGAGCGCCCGGTCGTAGCTGCGCATCGCGGCCGGACGATCCGGCAGGTGGTGGAACGATTCGTAGGCGAGCACGGCGTCGGCGGAGCCGGGGCGAATTGGCAGGTTCTCGACGTCGGCGACGACCAGGTGAGGCCGGGAGGCGCCCATGCGCTGAACGCCGATGTCGAGGTAGGTCCGGCAGATGTCGAACCCGATGGTGTCGATCCCGCTGCGGTAGAACCACTCGCTGGTCCACGCGTAGCCACAGCCGCTGTCGACGAGCAGCTCGCCGCGCTTCAGGTCGAGCAGCGGGAGGACGTTGCCGAGCAGCGTGATCAGGTAGAAGGTGAACGACGGGTTCCAGGGGTTGAACGGCGACGAATAGCCGGGGCCGAAGAAGCCGGGCTCGTCGACCCTGTCCTTGAGCGTGATCTCGGCGTGCTTGTGGTGCGCCCCGGGATCGGAGCCGGCGTCGCCCGATGGTTGAAAGGCGGCCAGCGCGTCGCGAAGGTCGGTTGGCAGCGCCTGCGTGGCGACCTCGAAGAGCGACGCTTCGCGGGCCGCGTCGCGGAGGTGATCGGGCAGCAGCTCCGGAATGCCCTGCTCGATCGGGAACCAGCGTCCGCAGCCGCCGCAGGCCAGCAGACCCGTCTCGACGCCGACCTGCAGTCCACGCGCCTCGGGTGCCGCCGGCGTGGCGTGGCGGCGCAGCAATGCGCCGACCGGTGAAAGAGGAGCGCCCGCCTCCCCAGGAGCGGCGGGACCGACCCCAGGCCCGGCGCTGACCCTGTCCCCGCCGCCGAACAGCCCTTCAGGAGTGGTTTCGGGGCGTTCCTCGAGAACGAGGCAGGACAGGCTGGAGGCGCAAACCGGACAGGCCACCAGCGAAAGCAGGGAATAGCGCATCGTGTCGGGGGTAAGAGTACCGCACGGTTGCGGAGGTGTAAACGACGCGCTATACTCAGAGCCTCCCCCCGGCAGCTCTCCCTCCCCCCATTTCGGCTATCCGACTGCCTATATGAGATTGCTTTCGCTGTTTCTTGGCGTCGCGGTGCTCTGCCCGGCCGCCGCGCAGGCTCAGGCACCGGTGAGCCTGGGCGGCTCCTCGAGCGTGAGGGCTGCGGACGACTTCGCGACCCGCGCCTTCCAGGATCCCTGGGACATGAGTCAGCGAACCGATCTCGGGCCGCTGCTGGGGTCAGCTGATCAACCGGCCTCTGGCTTCACGAACATCTCGTTCGCGTCGGGGGTGTTCGCCGGCACGACCACCGCGTCGGACGCGAACCTCTGGCTGCTCGATACCGGCAATCCCAACGCGGCGCCGATTGGCCGCATCGGGACGAACTATCCAATCGACGCCGCCACGTACCAGATCCTGGCGCTCCGGATGAGTGTCCAGACACCGGCGCAGATGTTCGTCTACGCCTGGCAGAACACCATCTACAACTCGTCGCCGACGCTGATCGCGAGTCCGGCGACGGCGGCGGGTTCGCGGATCTATCTGGTCAATCTCGCGGCGTCGGCGAGCTGGACCGGGCTCAAAAGGGCGCTGCGTCTGGACCCCGCCGAGGGGCGGACGAACGAGGCGGTGCAACTCGACTGGGCCCGACTCGTCAGCGTCGACTCGAGCCTGTGCCGGACCATCACCTGGACGGGAGGCGGCGCGGTCGACATCTATCTCGACACCGACACGGCGCCCGGGTCCAATCTCGGTCCGATCGCCCTGACCGCGAACGCCGGCCAGGCATCGCCCGGCTGCTCCGCCGTCGGCGGGGCCTACAACTTCTACGCGGGGGCGCTGCCAGCCGGCACCTACAAGGTCTTTGCCGTCACCGCGGGCACGCCGGTGACGACGACGAGCGCGAAATACGCCAGCGGTTCGTGGGTGGTCAACACCATCCCGACGCTGACCTTCACCTCTCCGTCGGAGGAGGGGAGCGACGACGATTTCGCGACGACGCAGCTGGGCAACGCGTGGGACATGAACGCGGTGACCGACGTCGACTTCCTGTCCGGCGTCAACAGCCCGCAGATCACGTCGCTCGACCTCGAGGCGCCGGATGGGACACCGCTGCCGGCGCAGCGCGTGTTCTACGGGACCAGCGCCGCCGGCACGGCACCGTGTCCGGCGACCTCCGGCACCGTCGGCGACCCGATCGTCGAGCTGCTCGAGAACAACAAGCGCGGCAAGACGCGGCAGATCGACGCCGACCGCTACCGCCTGCTGACGGTCGAATTCGGCCTGCCGGCCAAGGCGCGCGACGTCAATTGCGGATCGATCGCCCGCGTCGTCTGGCGGGCGAAGGGGGATCTCGGCCCGGGCAGCGTCAGCGACGACATCATCTTCACCAGCCGCGCCGGCGCCAACGTCCTCGACAAGTTCACGGTCGACATGAAGAGCCTGCTGGTCGAGCAGGGGACGGGGGCGGGTGGGCCGAACTGGACGAACGGCCCCGGCGGCGGTATCGACATCTTCCGGTTCGACCCGCACGAGTTCACGCCGGCGACGCCGTTCTTCATCAGGCGCGTCAAGCTGGCGACGTTCGAACAGGCGAAGACGAGCTACACGATCCGCTGGACCTACAGCGGCGGCCCAGGCACCGTGGAGCTCTACTACACGACCGTGGCGAACGACTTCAACAGCGGCACGCTGATTACCGTCGTCAGCGCCGCGGCGGGGCAGTATGCGTGGTCCATCCCCGGCAACCTGCCGACCTCGCCAGCCACGCCGTACTACCTCTACGCGAAGGTCAGCGACGGCATCAACGTCAACCAGGTCTACGCCGCGCAGCCGATCGTGCTCGACAGCACCTACGTGCCGCGGCCGCGGATGGTGCTCAATCGTTCGGTGCTCAACTTCGGGATCACCGGCGGCACCGTGACGAGCGGCGCGCAGACGGTGCGGGTCACCTTTGCGGGTGCCGGCGCGCCGCCGTGCTGGACGGCGAGCAGCTCGAACGGCAATTTCGCGATCGCCAACCCGACCGGCACCGGCAACGGCTCGTTCACCGTGTCGCTGGTGCCGCAGGTCTTTCCCGGCGCCGGCACCGGGCAGGGGACGATCACCGTCACCGAGTGCACGCCCAACACCATCCTCAACCCCGGGCAGCAGGTGACCGCGACCTACCGGATTGCCTCCCAGGGCGCGGCGCCGGTCGGCGCCGTCGATACGCCACTCGAAGGAGCGGTGGTCTCGGGCTCGATTGCGGTGACTGGCTGGGCTGTCGATGACATCGACCTCGCGTCGGTGAAGATTTATCGCGACGCGGTGGCGGGTGAAACAGGCGACGGGCTCGGCCGCATCTTCGTCGGCGACGCGGTGCGCGTGGACGATGCGCGCGCGGACATCGAGGCGGCGTTTGCGACGATCCCGCGCAACTATCGAGGCGGCTGGGGCTACTTGATGCTGACGAATTTTCTTCCGTCCGGCGGCAACGGCACCTTCATTCTGCGCGCCTATGCGACCGACCGCGACGGGCACGAAGCCTTCCTCGGCGCCAGGACCATCGTCGCCAGCAACTCGAGTGCGACGCGGCCGTTCGGTGCCATCGATACACCAGGGCAGGGGGAGACCATCGCCGGTACCGCCTACAACAACTTCGGCTGGGTGCTGGCGCGCGGACCCGCGATGGCGACGCCGGTCTTCGGCGGCACCGTCAGCGTGGTCATCGACGGCGTCGCTGTCGGCGCGCCCGGCAGCTGGGGAAACCGGTCCGACCTGGATGCGCTGTTCCCGGCGGCAACCTATCCCGGCATCACAAAGGCGCTCGGTGTCTTCACCTTCGACACGACCGTCTATGCCGAGGGCCTCCACACGATCGCGTGGGCGGTGACGACCAACGACGGCCAGTCGGACGGCATCGGCAGCCGGTACTTCAGCGTCGCGAACGCGACATCGGGGTCGTCGACGGCTGCGGGCCTGCGCGCGCCCGGGGCACTGTCCTCGTCGGGCAGTCAATTTTCCGGTCCGGATCTCGGGCGGGATGCAGCCGAGGCCGGCGCCGTCGATCGGCTGGCCGGAGTCGCGTCGCGACATGGCTTCGACGGCACGCCGGTCGCCGCGCCAGCGGGCGCCTCCGGCCGGCGGCTCGTGCTCGGCCGCCAGATGGAGCGGGTGATCGTCGACGCGTCAGCCGCGGGGGCGTCCAGCTATCAGGCCTACCGGTCGGTTGGCGGGCGGCTGGAGCCACTGCCGGCCGGAGCGTCGTTCGATGCCGCGCGCGGCATTCTCTACTGGCAGCCTGGTGTCGGGTATACCGGGGACTACGACTTCGAGATTGTCGCCAGCGGCCGAAGAATCCCGGTGCGGGTGGTCCTCCAGCCGCAGCGGACAGGCCCGCGCGCGGCGCGCGGCTGGATCTTCTCGTTTCGCGGGACGGCATAACCT
>JANMWI010000036.1:0-2357 GCA_031393955.1 Acidobacteriota bacterium | reverse complement strand
GGCGCCTGTCTGTGGAGCGACAACCCGGGCACCAGCTGCAGCGCCAACTACCAGCCGGGCGTCAGCGACCACGACTTCGAAGTCTTCTTCCCGGCCGCGGTCGCCGCCGCGCCGCAGCAGTGTGTCATCGACAAGCTGCTCGAACAGTTCACCGATCCGGTGACGAAAGAGCCCAGGCCGATCGACCTCAACGGCGCCAAGGTCTCGTTCGAGGACATCACGTTCTTCCCGGTCTCGAAGGACGCGTTCGAGTCGGCGCGGCTCGACATCCTGCCGCCCTCGCCGGCGTCCGGGTCGGATGCCATCGGCGACGCCGGCCTCGGCCGGCAGCAGCTGCTCCTCAAGTGGCTGCTCGAGGGGCAGTACGTCAGGGTGCCGCAGCTGTCGCCGAACCCGGCGCCGCTCGAGTCGATTCTGACGCTGCTGCGCACCGCGACGAAGATCTCTCCGGTCGAAGGCTACGAGTGGTCGATCCTGCAGGGCTTCAACCTGGCCAAAAGCAAGGCCCGGCTGCGAATCAAGGGGTCGTCGCGGCCGGACTCGGCGTTTCGGGATCTGTTCGTCAAGCAGGTCCACGACGCGGGTAAGAGCGGGATCCGGACGGCGCTCGCCCGGATGGTGGCCAACGACGCGACGAGGGCCCAGGTGCTGGACGTGACCCGGCTGAGGTTCGAGCAGAGCGCGTGCCTGGAGATCCTGCCCGAGGTTTTGGATCCGAACCGCTGGCGCGAGGGGCCGTGCGACTCGTTCGAGGACTACGTCGCGTCGGCGGCGGCCCGGACCATCCGCGGCATTACCCCGCAGAGCCTGTTCACGCGCGCCGAAGTGCTCGACATCAACCGCTTCTACCGCGTCAAGGCCGACCTCGAGGTGTTGCCGACGGATGCCGCCGCCGATCAGTTCATCGCGCGGGTGGCGCGTTTCATCAGTGATGCGCAGACTTCGACCCTGCCGGCGTTCACCGGCAACATCGGGTCCGATCCGAACGCGGCGCAGCGCCAGCAGAACATCGCGACGGCGTCGCAGAAGACGACTGAGGCGCTGGCCAACGCCAAGATCGTCATCACGCCGCACCTCTTCAACCGCGGCTTCCACAACGCGATCGACGTCCAGCTCGACATGTGGCACGCTCCGGCCGGGGCGCAGGCGTCGGCGAAGGCGATCGAGTCGCGGCAGACGCTCGCCGGCGGCGACAGCGTCTACGTCCGCTACGAGCGGAATGCCGACGGCACGCTGGTGCTTGACACCAGCGGCAGCGCCAAGCCGAAGTTCTTCATCGGTCCGGTCGATCAGCAGGCCAATCTCGGGGTGCCGGCCCACGTCGCCTTCGTCTTCGATCTGCCCGAAAAGAAGATGCGTGAGTCGAACCGCCAGAACAACGTCGGCGGCTTCTTCTACTACACCCTCAACGTCGCCAGCCCGTCGGTGCCGGCGACGCCGGTTCAGCCGCCGCTGCCGCCGCTGTCGGGGTCCGGGCTTCTCGATCCGGACGCGGAGTGCAATACCTCGCCGGCGCTGAAGATCGTTCAGAGCATCGACGCCGGCGGGCAAGTTCTGGAAGGGGAGGCGCTGCTCGGTTTCGGCGAGACCGTCAACATCGTCCTCACGGTCGAGAACCTGTCGGGCGACGCGCAGAACGACGTCACCGTCTGCAGCACCATCACCAATCTCTGCTACAACGTCGGCACGCTCGCGCCCGGTGGGCGCGTCACGAAAAGGATTGCGTTCACCGTGCCGCAGACCGGTTTCGTCGCCGACGCGACCGCGACCGCCTACTCCGGGGCAACCGGCATCGTCACCGCCGCGCCGCTGCGGGTCATCGCCAGCAAGCCGCTCTACACGGTGGTGCCATTTGCCAGCGATCCGAACCCCGAGACATCGGAAGTGATGGTCGGCGGGCGGGCGCTGCGCTATTACCGGGTGGTGCGGACCCGCGATCATTCGCCGGTGCCCAATCTGCCGGTGGCGGTCGAAGCGACCGGCGCGAACGGTCTGTACAACTTCTCCTTCACGACCGACGCCAAGGGCCTGATCGTGGCGCCGAACGAGGAAGGCATGACGGTCGGCTTCGACATTCCGCAATTGGCCGGCACCGACTTCACGGTGAAGATCACCAAGATTGACGGCCAGAGCTCACCGTCGTACGACGGCAGCTGGGCGCAATTCCCGCTCAAGCTCAAGCCGCGCGAATACGAGATGAGCTATACCCGCGGCACGGCCATCTCGGGGTCGATTGGCGCGTTGTTCGTCGCGGTCGAAGGCAGCGCCGAGGCGGGCACGACGATCAAGCGGACCGAGGAAGCGGGCTTCCCGGCGGTGCCGAAGGCGCTCAGCATCGCCACCCAGGTGCAACTCGG
>JANMWI010000118.1:0-12364 GCA_031393955.1 Acidobacteriota bacterium | reverse complement strand
CTGCGTCGCCGATGATGTGACGCCGGAGGCGGGGGGCCGCGACGGCGTCATGGTGACAGCAATGATTGCCGCCACGTTGAGGTCGCTCGCCGAGCGGCGGCCGGTCACCATCGCCGAAGTGCTCGGAGGCTGAGCGTCGGCACACTCGACCATCGCGCGGGTTCGAGGGAGAACGTCCGCCGGGCCCACCTCGGACGGCTGATTCCGGGCCCGAGACGCGAGCGACCTCAGATCACCTGATTGCTCGGATAGTTCGCCGCACCAAGCCCGTTGGCTTCACGGACGACGCTCGCCGCCGCAGCGAGGTCGGTGTGGTGCGCGGAGGCGCACAGCCAGCGGTCGCCGGCGCGGTGGACCACGAACGAGACCAGCGTCGTGCGCGGGCCGGACGATCTGCCGCCGTCCGGCGAGTCGCCCTCCGACAGCGCCATCCGGGCATGGACGACGGCAACCTCCGGCGAGAGCAGCCTGACCTTCGTGTCGTTCGCCGCCATCGTCGCGGTCCCGACCGCCTGGGCAAAGCGGGAGACATGACCCTTGCGGATCGAGTCGCGGTCGTGCCAGCAGACCCCGTCGCCGTTTACGAACTCGGCATTCTCCTCGAACAATGAGGCGAGCGCTCCGGCATTGCGTTCGTTCCATGCCCGGGCGAACAGCGCCGGCACGTCCTCCGGCGTGGTGTGCGGCGTCGCCGGCAGATCCTCCCACGCCCACCGGCCGTAGAACGCCACGAACTCGGCGCCGTGCTCGTGCAGGATGTCGGCGGCGATGAGGCGCAGCGGCCGCTTCCTGGTCAGGACGGTGATGACGAACCGGCCGGCGCGCAGGTCCTCGGCGTGATGGGTCAGGTGCTTGAACTCGTCGAGCTCGAACTTCCGGATCAGCGTCCGTTGGAACTGCGCCAGAAAGCCATGGTCGGCGCCGGTCAAATCGAGCCGCCGGAGATCCTCTTCGCCGTGCAGGATGTCGATGTGCTCCTGCTCGAAACCGGCCCGGAGCAGCGCGTCGACCGCGGCGCGCGCCTTGTCGGCATCGCCGACGGTGCCGACGACGCGATTGGTGGTGACGAAATCCCTTCGATCGGTGCTCGCTGCTTTCATGGCCGTGACCTGTTTCAACGGTTCGCGAAATTGACGGCGCCGTAGACGTCCGGACGGTGTGGCCGCGCGGAGACGAACGATGAGGGTCCCTTCATACGCCGAGCGACTGCCGCTGTCAAGAACTTCGCCGTGTGCTTGACGGTCATTCGAGTTCGTGGTTATATCGCGCCCGCACCCCGCGGATTTTCGATCGTCCCCTGCGCCAAATGGTTTGGAGAGGCGAGGATGTGGCGTCACTGTTCCATCGCGGACTCCCGGCCCCTGCGACAGTCCGGCACTGTCGCGTGGCCCTCGCCAGCGGGACAGATCTGTCCGCGCGGGTGGAGCGGTCCGCGGTTCGGCCACCGTCGCTCCGCTCCTCCCGATCCTCCGTCGTCGGCCCGCCGCTCCTTCCCCCAGGAGAGGAACCCCACTAGATGAACCGCAGACTGCTGGTCCTGCTCGGTCCCGTCGCCGCCCTCGTGATCGTCGCCGGAACGGCCAGTGCGGCGTCGCAGCCGCCAGCTGCTGAGCCTGCCCAGGCGCCGTCCGCTGCCGCCAGCCAGCCGCCCCCTGCCGCGGCGGCGGCCGCCGACGCGGCCGCCAAAGCCAAACAGGATCAGGACAAGCCCTACGTCGAAGCGCAATACCGGCAGTTTCCGGTCATCGGCAGCCGCGTCGCCATCTGGATGGTCGCGCAGCTGCACCTGCTGTTCGCGGCCTTCGTCCTGGCCGTCCCGATCTTCGCGTTCATCGTCGAAGCGATCGGCTACAAGACCGGCGATCTCCGATACGACCGGCTCGCGCACGAGTTCACGAAGCTGCTGTCGGTGTCGTTCTCCCTGACCGCAACCTTCGGCGCCGCCCTGACGTTCATGCTGATCATCCTGTATCCGAAGTTCACGAACTACCTGATGAGCGTGTTCTCGCCGACCTTCCTTCCCTACGTGCTGCTGTTCTTCTTCGAAGCCTTCTTCCTCTACACCTATTACTACGGCTGGGGGAAATTCCATCCGCTGGTGCATCTCGGCCTCGGCCTCGGCCTCAATATCGTCGGCACCGGCATCATGCTGATTGCCAACGCCTGGCTGACGTTCATGATGTCGCCGCGCGGGGTGTCGAGTACCGGGGCGGTGCTCTCGGTCAAGGACGCGATCTACAACTACACGTGGATGCCGATCAACGTCCACCGGATCATCGCCAATGTCGCGTTCGGCGGGTCGATTGCCGCCGCCTACGCCGCCTTCAAGTTCCTGAATGCCACCTCCGATGAAGAGCGCGCCCATTACGACTGGATGGGCTACATCGGCAACTTCGTCGCGATCAGCGCCTTCCTGCCGCTGCCGTTCGCCGGCTACTGGCTGGCCAAGGAGATCTACGCCTACTCCCAGACGCTCGGCCTGACGATGATGGGCGGGGCGTTTTCGTGGCTGTTCATCATCCAGGCGGTGCTGATCGGGAATCTGTTCCTCGCCGCCAACTACTACCTGTGGCTCGGGATGGGACGGGTCGAGGGACGGCAGCCGCTGCAGCGGTTCATCAAGTACCTGCTGATCGGCATCACGCTCTGCTTCATGGTCTGGGCGACGCCGCGGTCGATCATCGCGACGGTCTCGGAACTGCGCGCGATGGGCGGATCGTCGCACCCGGTGCTCGGCTACCTCGGCGTCATGTCGGCGAAGAACACCGCGGTCAACATCCTGATCCTGACCACCTTCATGAGCTTCCTGCTCTACCGGCGGACGGGAAAGATCGCGGCGGTGGCGTGGGCGAAGAAAGGGCACGCCGCGCAGCTGACGATCTTCGCGGCCGTCGCCATCTTTGTCGTGTTTCTCGGCGTCTACGGCTACTTCGTCGAGGCGACGGTGCGGATCAAGCTGTCGGTGCCGCAGGTGCTTTCCGTGCTGTTCGCGATGGTCTCGATCACCGTCATCGACCTCTTCCTGTTCCGCGGCGCGACCAAGACCGGGGAGGTCCGCTGGGGCAAGATTCCGCCGATCTCGCAGTACGTCCTGATCTTCATTGCCGTGACGTTCACCTGGCTGATGGGGTTGATGGGCTACGTCCGCTCCGGCCTCCGCCAGCACTGGCACGTCTACGGCGTCATCCGCGACCAGTCGGTCGACGCGTTCACGCCGACCCTGGGCTTCGCGACGAAAGTCGTGTCGGTCACGGTGCTGCTGTTCTTCGCCCTGATCGGCGTCGTCTTCTGGATTGCCAGCCTGCACGACCGGCCGGATTTCGAGCGGGGGGCGCGCTTCCGGCCAGACCCCGAGAAGGGCCCGCCGAACTTCGCGCCGGCAGCCCCGCAGCCACAGGTGGACTAGGGAGACATGCAGGTTCCGCACATCGTCCGCATCGGCGCTCTGGTCATCGCGACGACCGCCTTCTATGGCTACGTCGGTCAGATGGTGCCGCAGAAGGAAGTGCAGCCGCCGCAGGAGACCGCGATGGGCGGCGATCTGACGCCGGCCGCGATGGCCAAGATTGGCCGCCAGATCATGGAGACCAAGGGCTTCTGCCTGACCTGCCACACGATTGGCAAGACCGGCGCGCTCCGCTTCCCCGACCTGGCGAATGTCGATGTCCGCGCCAAGACCCGCGTTCCGGGATTGAGCGACATCGAGTATTTCGCCCAGTCGCTGTACGAGCCGACCGCCTACATCGTCGAAGGCTTTCCTCCGGCGATGCCGCCGATCAACAAGCCCCCGATCGGCCTGACCGATAACGAGATCCTCAGCGTGATCGCCTACCTGCAGACGCTCGGCGGCACGCCGACGGTGACGCTCCAGACGAAGCATCACTACAACAGCGGCGCCGCCGCACCGGCGCCGGCGGCGGGTCCGGCCCCGGGCGCCGCCGCGGCACCGCCGAAGGGGGCGCCGCAATGAAGCTTCCCGTCCTGGCCGTCGTCGTTGTTGTGTTCGTGCTGCTGCGCGTCCGCCGCGCCAGCCTGCTGATGTGGGCCGGCGCGTGGTGGGTGGGGATCTACGTGCTGCTCCGCTTCGGCTTCACGGCGCCGATTCCCTCCTCGGTGGTGTCGCTCTACATGGGCATCGTCTCGATCGCGATCCTCGCCTACGTGTCCTCGAGCGACGAACGCCGCGAAGAGATCTCCGGTCCGCTGGTCAGGTTCATGACGGAGAAGCGCTACTCGGCGCTGCTCGGCGCAGCGATCGTCGCCATCCCGGCGCTCGCCGCCGCGAACGTCTATGTGCAGATGAACGTCCCGCTGCAGCCGCCGCTCTTCTCGCGGACGGTGCACCCGGCGTCACCGTCGGAGATCACGGTGCACGACAGGAAGATCGCGCTCGACACCGCCGAGAACCCGTTCCGGCACCTCGAGAGGTCGAATCCAGCAGAGTTCCGTCAGCACATTGAGAACGGGCGCAAAGTGTTCTACAGGAACTGCGTCTTCTGCCACGGCGACACCCTGTCGGGCAACGGCATGTTCGTCCACGGGCTGGACCCGATCCCGACCAACTTCACCGACAAGGGAACGATCGCGATGCTGCGCGAGACGTACCTGTTCTGGCGGATCGCCAAGGGCGGCCCCGGTCTTCCCGAGGAAGGGGGGCCCTGGGCGTCGGCGATGCCGGCGTGGGAGAAGTCCCTGAAGGAAGACGAGATCTGGGACGCAATCCTCTTTCTCTACGACTACACTGGCCAGCGGCCGCGCGCCGGCGAGGAGGCTGCGAAGCCATGAACGCGATATCGCGAGCCGGTCTCGCCGTCCTGGTCGTCGCGTGGAGTGCCGCGCCGGCGGGGCCGGTGCGCGCGGCGGCGCCGGACATCGGCACGGACGCCCAGCGGGAATCGGGCAAACAGCTCTATTCCAAATACTGTTCGCAGTGCCACGGCGACAAGGGGGACGGGGAGGGATACGCCGCCACGCACCTGCGCCCCCGGCCGCGCAACTTCACCACCGGCAAGTTCAAGGTGCGGACGACGCCCAATGGCGCGCTGCCGACGCACCAGGACCTGGTCAACATCATCAGGCACGGCATGCCGTATACGTCGATGCCGGCGTGGCCGACCCTCGCGGACCAGGAAGTGTCGGACCTCGCGTATTTCCTGACGACCTTCTCCGCCGACTTTTCGAGCGGCGAGAATCTCCCCACGCCGGTGCCGCTGCCGAGCGCGCCGAAAATGACGAAGGAGTCAATCGCGCTCGGAAAGAAGCTCTACGAGGAGAATGGCTGCGTCAAGTGCCACGGCACGCTCGGCCGCGGCGACGGTCCGTCGGCGCCGACGCTGGCCGACGACTGGGGCCATCCGATCCGGCCGGCGGATCTCGCCCAGATCTGGACGCTTCGCGCCGGGTCGTCGCGCGAGGACGTCTTCCGGACGATGAGCACGGGGTTCAACGGGACGCCGATGCCGTCGTTCCTCGACGCGCTGTCGGCGGAGCAGCGCTGGGCGATTACCGATTTCATCGTCTCGCTGTCGGGGACCAGCGCCCCCGGCTATGCCAACCTCGTCGTCGCCAGGCACGTCCAGGAGCCGATCGATCTGGCCAAGGGAGCGGCCAGCTTCGCCGCCGCCCCGGCCGCGCGCTTCCCGGTCGTCGGGCAGATCATGGAGCCAGGTCGATCGTTCCATCCGCCGGCGACGAGCGTCACCGTGCAGGCGATTTACGATGCCGACGCTGTCGCCCTGCTCGTGCGCTGGCACGACATGAGTCCGCAGAAGACCGGGAAGAACGGCCCCTCACTGCCCGTGCCGGCGGAAGAGGAGGAGGAGCCGGCCGCGGTTGCGGGGGGGGCGCCCGGCGGTTCGACCGGCAGCCCGTTCGGCGATGCCGAAGTCGCCGCGCCGCCGGCCGGTCAGGCGCCGGTCGATCCGTTTGCCGAGGCGCAGCCGGCGTCAGCCGACCAACCGTCGGAGTTTGCCGACGCGGTCTCGGTTCAGATTCCGTCGCAGGCCTCGACCGGCGCGCGTAAGCCCTACTTCCTGTTCGGTGACGCCGAAAACCCGGTCGATCTGTGGTTCTTCGATCTGGCTCAGTCCAAGCCGCAGCAGTTCACCGGCCGGGGCAGCGGCGACGTCGCGGCCGGTCAGGAGGAGATCACCGGCGTTGCCAGCTACGACCAGGGGGAATGGTCGGTCATCTTCAAGCGGCCGCTGCACGCCGCCTCGGGAGTTCCGTTCACCCCCGGGGACTTCGTGCCAATCGCCTTTTCGGTCTGGGACGGGTTCTCGCGCGAGCGCGGCAACCGGCGGGGGCTGACGGTCTGGTATTCCCTCTATGTCGAGCCGGCGGTCGTGCCCTCGGCGGCCGGTCCAATGGTGAAGACGGCGCTGCTGATTCTGGTGCTCGAACTGGCCGTGGTCGGCTGGGTGCGGCGGCGTCACGGGGTCCGCGACCACGGCAAGCTCGGCGGCGAACCGAGTCACCCGGCCGCGACCGGAGCGTGAAGGAACCGAGTACGGGTTCGGGGGACGAAGTCCCCCGATGGAAAAAGGGGATCCGATGTACAAGAGCGTTTACGTTCCGGTCGATAACTCCGACTACTCCAACCGCGCGGTCGCCTGCGCGCTGACGCTGGGCAAGGCGTACTCGGCGAAGCTGGTCGGCTGCCATGTCTACGCCGCCAAACTGCACGACTATCGCTTCAGGCAGATGGAATACACGCTGCCCGAGGAGTACATCGACGAGGTCGAACTGGAGCGGCAGCGGAAGATTCACGACAGCCTGATCACGATGGGCCTCAAGCTGATCTCCGACAGCTATCTCGACGGCATGTCGCGGCTGTGCGGCGAATCCGGGCTGGCGTTCGAGCCGCGGATGATGGACGGCAAGCATCACATCGAGATCCTCAAGGATCTCGCCGGCTCGAAGCCCGACCTGGTCGTGATTGGCGCGCTCGGGATCGGGCGCGCGCGGGACAGCGTCATCGGCTCGGTCTGCGAGCGGGTCGCCCGCCAGTCCGACCGCGACCTCTGGGTCGTCAAGCACGTCCCTGAACCGGGCGAGGCGGAGCGGGACACGATCCTGGTCGGCGTCGACGGCAGCCCGCAGTCGTTCGGCGCGCTGATGACCGCCTTCGATCTGGCGCGCACCTTCGGCAAGAAGGTCGAGGCGATCGCGGTCTACGACCCCTATCTGCACTACTCGGTCTTCAACGGCATCGTCGGGGTCCTGACCGAGAAGGCGGCGAAGGTGTTCCGCTTCGAGGAGCAGAATCAGCTCCACGAGGAAATCATCGACACCGGGCTGGCGCAGATCTATCAGTCGCACCTGGAAGTGGGCGAGCGGATGGCCAGCGAGGAGGGCATCGAGATCAAGAAGACGCTGCTCGACGGCAAGCCCTTCCAGAAGATTCTCGACCACGCCCGCAAGACCAATCCGTGGCTGATCGTCGTCGGGCGCATCGGCGTGCACAGCCCGAAGGACGAGACCGGCATGGGCAGCAACACCGAGAACATCCTGCGCGCCGCGCCCTGCGACGTCCTGCTGTCGACGCGCCTCGAGGTACCGCGCCTCGACGTGCGCGCCGAGGAGACCGTCCGGTGGACGCCCGAAGCCGAGGAGCGGATGACGCACGTCCCCGAGCAGGTCAAGGGCATCGCGCGCACCGGGGTCCTGCGGTTGGCGCTCGAGAAGGGGCATTCGGTGGTGACGAGCGCCGTCATCGATGAAGCAATGGATCGGTTCATGCCGAAGAGCGCGTCGGCCGCGACCCAGGCGCTCGCCGAAGCAGTGGCGCTCGAGCGGGCGAAGTCGGGC
Organism: Acidobacteriota bacterium; assembly: GCA_031393955.1. GTDB lineage: Bacteria > Acidobacteriota > Vicinamibacteria > Vicinamibacterales > 2-12-FULL-66-21 > JALZOC01. Next base: position 4,555 of record JANMWI010000118.1, on the reverse strand, counting down.
CCGGTGTCGATGTGCCGGGCCTGCGGCGTTACCGCCACCCAGAGCGGCCCGGTGAAGTGCATCGTCTGCGGCGCGACAGATTTCGAGGTCATCTCGCGGGAGATGATCGAGAAGATCGCCGAGGTCGAGGGCGGGCTCCAGGAGGAGACGACTTACGACGGGCGCAAGCTGCGATGGTCGGAGGATGCCAGGAAGGGCCTCTGGACCATGAAGAACGCCTACCAGCGCCGCCGCACCAAGGCGCGGGTCGAGAAGCGCGCCCGCATGAAGAAGCTCGATGCGATCACGCTCGATTTCGCCCGCGAGGTGATCGAGGAGGAGACCGGGACGCCGCTGGACATTCAGGCGCAGCCGGCGGCGCTGGTTTCGACCGCCGCTGCTGAAGCGTCGGCGAAGCCCGCCGAAGCGTCGCGCGCGGAAGAGGCTCCCTCGGGCGACGGCGTCAAGCTGATCGCCCGCGACGACCGGAAGAACCCGTTGATCTCGACCTTCGACTGGACGAGCGAGGCCGTGCAGCGCGTCTTCCGCGTCCCGGCCGGCTTCATGCGGAGCCAGACCCAGGAGCGGATCGAAGCGCTGGCGCGGGAGCGCGTCGCGGCTGGCCGCGCCGACGCCTCTGGCGGAGGCGGGGTGGTCATCGATCTGGCGCTCGTCGAAGCGGGCATCGAGATTGGCAAGCAGATGATGGCCGAGATGATCGCGAACTACCCGGCAGCGACCAAGGGGCAGCCGCATGGCAACGGTGCCGAGACGACCGCGCACGCCGCGGCCGCGCCAGGCACCGGCTCTTCGGACACGCGAACCCAGGAAGCGCCGGCGGTCAATGGAACCGGCTACCTCAATGAAGTGAGCGCGCTGTCGGCACGGCGGGTCGATTGATGGGGCGGGCCATCCGGGGCGTCGGGGTCCCCGCGAGCGACGGCGATGGGGGGTCCGGCGGGGCGAAGCCCCCCGGTGAGAGATGACTGCATACCGGTTCTGCCGCTCGGACGACATCGGGCTGCTCGTCGACGCGCTCAATCGCTGCTGGTCGCCGTCTTTTCCAGACGAGCCGGCGATGACACCGGCTGCGTTCAAGCGGTCGATTCGCGACCTCCAGGTCTGGTGCAGCAGCTGCATGGTCGCCTTCTCGGGCGCCGACCCGATCGGGGTCCTGATTGGCGCCAAGCGGCCGTCCGGGACCCTCGTCCACAAGATTGCCGTCCATCCCGACCATCAACGCCAGGGCCATGGCCGGCATTTGCTCGAATCGCTGGCATCGAAGCTCGCGATTCTCGGCCCGCCGCGCATCGTCGCCGAAGTGCCGGAGGCGCTCGCGCCCGCCTGCGGCGGACTGTTGAGCGCCAGCGGATACGTCCAGGAGGCGCTGCTGACCGACTACGTGCTGACGGACGAGATTGGCGATGAGAGGGACGCCGGAATACCCGCCGGACGGTTCGTCATCCCGGTGACCATCGACGATCTTGCCGCCAATGGTCTCTCCACCGAGGCGGACGCCGAGGTCTGCTGGGAGCGCGCCGCCGACACGCTCGCGGCGCGGAAGGCGGAGATTGCCGGACTGGCGGTCGCCTCGGAGGAGCGCATCGAGGCCTGTCTGCTGTACGTGACGCACGGCGCGGCAGCGGAGGTGGTGTCGCTCCGTTCCTTCATCGAAGACGACGGAGCTCGTGTGAAACATCTGCTCGCGCGACTTCGCGCGCAGGGCATCGGGACGTTCCGCTTCCCGAAAGTCCGTCCGCCGGAGATCTCTGAAGAGGCCCTCGCGACGCTCGGCTTCCGTCCCGCCGGCGGGCATCGGCTTTACGCAACGACAGCGCGATCGGACCATGCGTAGGGTCGCGCCAGCAACCGCGCCAGGCAGGCCATGAAAACGTACGGCGACATCGTCGGCGACGGCGGATCCAGAGTGCTCGAGCAGGTGGCCGACCAGCGCGCCCGCATCACCGACGGGCTTGCCGCGGTGCGCCATCTCGTCGCCGTCGGCTCCGGCAAGGGGGGGGTCGGGAAGAGCACGCTGACGCTGCACCTTGCCGGCGCGCTGCGCGCGCGTGGGCTGCGGGTGGGTATCCTGGACGCGGACTTCAACGGTCCCTCACAAGCGCGGATGGCCGGCGTCCAGGGGGCCCTGTTCGTCCCCGGCCGCGACAAGGTCGCCCTGCCGCGGACCGCGAACGGCATCGGCGTGTTCTCGATGGGCTCGCTGATCCCGGAGTCGGAGGCGCTCGAATTCGAGAGTACGGCGCCCGGGGAGTCCCAGACCTGGCGCGCCACCAGGGAGTTCGCGCTCCTCGGCGAGATCCTCAGGGCCTTCGAGTGGGGAACGCTCGACCTGCTGCTGTTCGACCTGCCGCCGGGGGCCGAGCGGACCGTGCAGTACGCCGACTTCCTCGGACCGCGGACCTCGTTCGTGCTCGTCACGATCCCCTCCGAGGTGTCACGCGGCGTCGTCGCGCGCTCGGTGGCGGCGCTGTCGAAGGGGGGACACCGCGTCCTCGGCTATGTCGAGAACATGAGCGGCTACTACTGCCGCGAGTGCGACGCCATCAAGCCGCTGTTCGCCGTACCTGGATCACCGGGCGGCGCGGCCGATTCACCGGGGCTGGACATTCCGTGCCTCGGCGCCGTTCCCTTCGACCCCGAGCTGGCGCGTCACTGCGATCAGGGGCTGCCGCTCGCGGAGCTGCCCGACACCCGCGTCGGCCGGGCCCTGGGTCAGGTGGCGGGGCAGCTGCTGGAGAGCCTTGAGGCCGCCGGTTCTCCAGCGCTACGGCCAAGTGAGCCAGCCTCCGCTCACGCTTCTGATTCACCGGAGCGACGACCAGACAAGCCCGCCTCTGCTCACGCTTCGCGTGAGCTGCGGCGCGGCAAGGAGCCGCGATGAAGTTTCTGTGCGTCCCGTGCGACAGTCCCATGAAGCTGCAGACCCTCGGGCCGCCCGAGGGCGGATCGCTGTCGGTCGTCTACTCCTGTCCGGAGTGCGGCTATGAAATGGCGATGCTGACCAATGCCTACGAGACCCAGCTGGTCCAGTCACTCGGCGTGCGGATCGGACCCGACATCGGCGGCGGGGCGTCGTCCGGGGCGGCCAGTTCGGTCGAGCCCGGCAAGTGTCCGTTCCCGGGGATGATTGCCTCTGGCGCGCCGACGGAAGGGGTGCGCGGCGGGCAGCCCGGCGAGCCGCCTCCCGTGAGATGGACCGACGCCGCCGAGGCGCGGCTCGCCAACATTCCCGCCTTCGTCCGGCCAATGGCGCGCACCGGGATCGAGCGATACGCTCGGGAGCGCGGCACTCTCGAAGTGGACGAGACGATCCTCGACGCGGCCCGCGACTTCTTCGGCATGTAGGCCGCGGATGGCCGCGGATGTTCCACTGAACATCCGCTCAATCCGCGGTTCAACACGGATTCACACGGATCGCCACGGATCAGACACAGCAAATGGACGCCAGCCCGTTCGCACGGCCGTATGTCATCTCCTGGAACCTGACCTACCGCTGCAACCTTGCCTGCGAGCACTGCTATCTCGATGCCGGCGGCGCGCCGCAGGTCGGCACCGAGAACTTCGCGGACCGGAGCGAGCTCGGCACCGAGGAGTGTTTCCGGGTAATTGACGACATCGCCGCCTTCGCGCCTGAATGCGTAACGATTCTCACCGGCGGCGAGCCGCTGCTGCGGCGCGACATTCTCGACATCGTCCGGCGGGCGGCGGAGCGGGGCTTGTGGGTGGTCGTCGGCACCAACGGCGTGCGGATCACCGAGAACGTCGCGGCGCGTCTCGCCGAGGCGGGCGCGCGGGGGCTGTCGCTGTCTCTCGACGCGCTCGATCCCGATCGGCACGATCGCTTCAGGAAGGTGCGGGGCGCCTGGCGGAACACGGTCGAGGGGGCGGCGATCCTCAACCGGACCGGACTCCCGTTCATCGTGCAGACGACCGCGGGAGCGCATAATCTCGACGAGCTCGACGCGATCGCCGACTTCGCGCACGATCGTCTGGCTGCCAAGGTCTGGAACCTTTACTTCCTGGTGCCGACCGGGCGCGGCCAGTTCGTCTCCGACATCACCCCGCCGCAGTACGACGACGTGCTCGCCGCGCTCTACCGGATCCAGCGAAAGTACGACCGCAGGATGCTCGTCAACGCGAAGTGCGCGCCGCATTACATCAAGACCGTCCTCGAACAAGCCGCCAGCCGGCGCGACGGGCCGGAGGCGGCCGGCGCCGGGATCGGTGCGATGCCGGCGGATGCCGATTGGCCGGCGACAGCCGGTCTGCCGCAGATCCGCACCTACTCCGGCGGGGCCGGCGGCTGCCCGGCGGGGACCCATTACATGGGGATCCGGCCGAACGGAGACGTCACCCCGTGCCCGTACCTGCCGGTCTTCGCGGGGACGCTGCGCAGCTCGAGCCTTGCCGACCTGTGGACGTCCTCGGCGCTGTTTGCCGACATCCGCCGCCGCAGCGCGCTCGGCGGCCGCTGCGGCGAGTGCGAGATGAACGGCCACTGCGGCGGCTGCCGCGCCCGGGCCTACGGGATGACCGGCGACCTGATGGCCGAAGA
>JANMWI010000038.1:0-12924 GCA_031393955.1 Acidobacteriota bacterium | reverse complement strand
GGCGCGGCCGCGGCCGCGCGCCTTGGGCGCTTCGGGCGCCGCCTCAGGCTCGCTGGCCTCGGTCTCCGGTGACGCTTCGCCGTCAACCACCGCCGAGACATTCATCTCCTGGACGACATCCCCCTCGACGATATCGGATTCGGCAGCGGCCGGCGCCGACCAGTCCTCTTCGCCGGCCTCGTCGTCCACCGGCACGGGCTCGGCGACATTGCCGCGGTTGTCGTCGTCGTGCCCGCCCTGGTCGGCAGCGCCGGGCGCGACCGACGCCGACTGCATGATGTTTCCCGGAAATACGCGCATCACCCCCTGGCGGTCTCGCTCGATCCGGAACAGCCCGTCACGCTGACAGGCGCGCAGCAGATCGACCAGGCTGGCGAAACCGAACTTCCGCTCGTCGAACGCGGCGTCGACGTTGCGGAGGAACTGCTTGGCCTGGCGGATGTACATCGGCCAGCGCGGCGGATTCTGCGCCGCCTGGAACAGCCGCCGGACCTCGCGGATGCCGTCCGCGGTCCGCGGCTCCGGCTCGCCGCCGTTGCTGTCGGCCGCCACCTCGGCCGGCGCCGCTTCGGGCGTTTCGCGACGGGCGTGCGGCTGATGCGGCGCCTGGGGCGCCGGCTGCGAGTACTGCGGCGGACGCGTGTCGCGCGGCTCGCGGACCTCTTCGGCCGGCGCCGCGCCGCCGCCCTCGGCGAGCTCGACGAGGACGTTGCGGCCCGATTCCTTCAGCACGACGTGGCCGGCCGCGGCCAGCTTCTGCGCGAAGTCGCGGAAGCTGCCGGCGCCGTAGGTCCGCTCGGAGAAGGTCGAATCGAGCTGCAGCAGGGTGCTCTTGAGCAGCCCCAGCTGCGGCGAGACCTCGCGGTCGGTCAGCACCTTCAGCGCGCGGCGGACCAGTGGCACGGCCACCTCGATCGACGTCTGGGCGACCGGTCCACTCTGGCGGCCGCGGTCGGCCGGCGAGCGGCGCGAGCCGACGAGGTTCTCGTAGGCGATGAACTCGTGGCAGTTCCGCTGCATCACCATGCTGGTGAAGGCGCGGCCGCCGACGACGAAAATCTGCTTGTCGTACTGCTTGAGTTTCTCGACGAGCGTGATGAAGTCGCTGTCGCCGCCGACGATCACGTAGGCGTTGATGTGGCCGTGGGTGAAGGCCATCTCGAGCGCGTCGAGCGCGAGGTTGATGTCGGCGCCGTTCTTGTCGCCGCCGGGCGTCAGGTTGCGCTGGACCAGCTTCGTCGCATGCTGCGTGAGCGACCGGCTGTAGTCCCCCGCGCGCGTCCAGTCCCCATACGCGATCTTCGAAACGACGTCGCCGCGCTCCTTGAGCGCCTCGAGGACAACCCCGATATCGAACTGCACGCCGAGCGTGCTCTTGACCCCTATTTCGATGTTGTCGAAGTCGATGAATACCGCAATCTTCAGTCGTGTGTCTGCCAAAACGTTCTGTCTTCCCTTCCGTACAGCCGCGTCTGTCGCAGCCCGGCCATACATGGCCGTCGGAGTATTATCCCCCGAATAAGGGTTCGTGGTTCAGGGTTCCGGGTTCGGGGTTTCGGAGCGGTTCCGGGGTTCGCGGTTCCGGTCCCGGACCTCCAATGGCACACTCCGGGCTTGGCCCCGGGCTCACTCGTTCTGGACGGCGCTGACGCCGGGAATGTCGGGCTCGGACGACGGCAGGTCGCCGGCGAGTCGCGCGCAGGCGTTCCAGCGCAGGATCGCATCGTCGTTGCCTTCCGGGCGCAGCGCTTCGGCGCGCTCGAAGCAGGACATCGCCGCCCGCAGCCCGTCCTGGACGGCCGCGTTCGACCCGGGCCGGCCGAGCGCCAGCTCGGCCTTGGCGCGGCGCTCGTGCACGATCCCGCCGTAGTAGAGCCGCGCGTACTCGTCGGTCACCAGGCTGAGCGCCTCGCGCGCGGCGGCGCCGGCCTTGACCGCGCTCTCCCCGGGGAACTGGTCGGTGAGCGACAGCACCAGCGTGACCGCCGCCTCCTGGTTGCCGGGATCGATCGCCAGGACGTCGCGGCAGATGCTCTCGGCCTCGCCGGGTTCGTTCAGCAGCCGGTAGCGTTCGGCCTTGGCCAGCGCGGATGGAATGGCCATTCTCGACAGGGGCTTCAGCGTGAACACGGGGACCTCCTGACCGGAGCGTCTGCAGATACCGGCCGGACGCGGTCTAGTTGCCGGTGAAGATCCGGAACAACCGCCGCACCGGATCGTAGAACCGATCCACGACCCGCTCCTTGAGCGGAATGATCGCGTTTTCCGTGATCGTGATGTGCTCCGGGCACACCTTCGTACAGCAGCGCGTGATGTTGCAGTAGCCGATGCCGTGGGCGTCCTTGAGCGCCTCGAGGCGATCCTCGTCGTCAAGCGGATGCATCTCGAGCGCCGCCGCGTAGACCAGGAAGCGCGGACCGATGAACCGGTCGTGCAGCTGGTGATCGCGCAGCACGTGGCAGACATCCTGGCACAGGAAGCACTCGATGCACTTGCGGAATTCCTGGACGCGGTCGACGTCCGCCTGGGCGACCCGCCAGGTGCCGTCCGGCGCGTCGGGCGGGCGCGCCTTGAACGGCTTGATGCGCTTCTTGACCTCGTAGTTCCAGGAGACGTCGGTGACGAGATCGCGGAGCAGCGGGAACGCCTGCATCGGCTGGATTGTCACCGGCTCGTCGAGCGGCAGCTCGTTGAGCCGGGTCATGCACATCAGGCGCGGCTGGCCGTTGACCTCGGCGGAGCACGAGCCGCACTTGCCCGCCTTGCAGTTCCACCGCACGGCGAGGTCGCCCGCCTGGGTGGCCTGGATGCGGTGGACGGCGTCGAGCACCACCATCCCGGGGACGACCTCGGTCGCGTAGTCCTCGAACCGGCCGCCGCCGGCGTCGCCGCGCCAGATTCTGAACGTCGCCTGTGGCATGTGGACCTCGCCGTTACCGGTTCTCTTCGATCACCTGCCGGAGCGCCGCCGGCATCTCCGGGATCGGGACGCGGCTGACCTGCATCGAGCCGTCGCTCCCCTGGCGGACGACGAAATTGATGGTCCCGAACTCCGCCGCCTTGTCCGGAAAATCGTCGCGGAAGTGACCGCCGCGGCTCTCCCTCCGCTCGAGCGCACAGCGCGTCACCGCTTCCGAGACGGTCAGGAGGTTGGTCAGGTCGACGGCGGTATGCCAGCCCGGGTTGTACTCGCGGTGACCCGACACCGACACCGCCGCGGCGCGCGCGCGCAGGCGCTCGATCTCGACCAGCGCCTCGCGCATTTCCTCGTCGACGCGGACGATCCCGACCAGCCGCTGCATCGCCTCCTGCAGATCCTGCTGGATCGCGTACGGATTCTCCGAACGCCCCGGCTCGAACGGCGCCAGCGCGAGGCGCACCGCCGCATCCGCCTGCGCGTCGTCGATCGCGCCGCGCGGGTTGGCCCTGGCGAACGCCGCCGCGTGCTCGCCGGCGCGCTTGCCGAACACCAGCAGGTCGGACAGCGAGTTGCCGCCGAGCCGGTTGGCGCCGTTGATCCCCGCCGCGCACTCGCCGGCCGCGAACAGGCCGGGCACGGTCGACATCTGGGTGTCGGCCTCGACCCGGACGCCGCCCATCACGTAATGCGTCGTCGGGCCGATTTCCATCGGCTCCTTGGTGATGTCGATGTCAGCGAGCTGCTTGAACTGGTGGTACATCGACGGCAGCTTGCGCTTGATGTGTTCCGGCGCGTTCGACATCCGCTTGGCGATCCACGAGATGTCGAGGTAGACGCCGCCGTGCGGGCTGCCCCGCCCGGCCTTGACTTCGCGGTTGATGCAGCGCGCGACGTGGTCGCGGGTCAGCAGCTCGGGCGGGCGCCGTGCCGCCTTGTCGCCCTGGGTGTAGCGCCAGCCTTCCTCTTCGTTGTCGGCGGTCTGCCCCTTGTAGGCGTCGGGAATGTCGTCGAACATGAAGCGGCGTCCCTGGCTGTTGAGCAGGATGCCGCCTTCACCGCGGACGCCTTCCGTGACGAGAATGCCCTGCACGCTCGGCGGCCAGATCATGCCGGTCGGATGGAACTGGACGAATTCCATGTCGACGAGCTCGGCGCCGGCACGATAGGCCAGCGAATGCCCGTCGCCGGTGTACTCCCAGCTGTTGCTCGTGATCTTGAACGCCCGTCCGATGCCGCCCGTCGCCAGGACCACCGCCGCCGCGCGGTAGACCTTGAACCGGCCGCGCTCGCGCTCGTAGCCGAGCACGCCGGCGACGCGGCCGCCGTCGGTGAGCAGCGCCAGGACGGTGAACTCCATGTGGACGTCGATGCCGCGATGGATGCCGTGGTCCTGGAGCGTGCGGATCATCTCGAGCCCGGTGCGGTCGCCGACATGGGCGAGGCGCGGGTAGCGATGGCCGCCGAAATTGCGCTGGAGGATCCGGCCGTCCGGGGTCCGGTCGAAGACCGCGCCCCAGGCCTCGAGCTCGCGAACGCGATCGGGCGCCTCCCTGGCGTGGAGCTCGGCCATCCGCCAGTTGTTGACGTACTGGCCGCCGCGCATCGTGTCGGCGAAATGGACCTTCCAGTTGTCGCGATCGTCGACATTGGCCAGCGCCGCCGCGATGCCCCCCTCTGCCATGACGGTGTGCGCCTTGCCGAGCAGCGACTTGCAGAGCAGGCCGACCTTGACGCCGCCGGCGGAGGCCTCGATCGCGGCGCGCAGGCCGGCGCCCCCCGCGCCGATCACCAGGACATCGTGTTCGTGGGTTTCGTAATCCATCGTTTCAGCGGACCGGGCAGCTGGCCATTCGAAAGGGGTTCAGAAAATCCTGATGTCGTGCCAGATGCCCATCGAGCAGAGGCGCACGAACAGATCGGAGAAGCCGACCGAGAACAGGCTCATCCACGCAAACAGCAGGTGCCGCCGGTTGAGCGCGCTGGTGCAGGCGTAGCTGTGGGCGCAGAGCGGCGAGGTCGAGATCGCATCGCGGCGGCCGCCGACGAGATGCCGCAACGAGTGGCAGCCGAGAGTGTAGCTGCCGAGCAGCACGACGTTGACGGCCAGAATGATGGTGCCGAGACCGATGCCGAAACGCACCCCCCCGCTCGCCGGATCGGTGAACCACAACGCCTTCCAGACGTCGTACGCCAGCAGCGCGAGGAAGATGAGCGCGAGGTAGAGGAAGTAGCGGTGGACGTTCTGGAGGATCAGCGGAAACGCTCGCTCGCCGAGGTAGCGCTGTCGCGGCTCGCCGACGGTGCAGGCCGGCGGATCCGCCCAGAACGCCTTGTAGTAGGCGCCGCGGTAGTAGTAGCACGTGAAGCGGAAGCCGCCCGGCGCCCAGAGGATCAGCAGCGCCGCGGAGAACGGCACGCTGCCCGGCCACCAGCCGGGCTTGGGACCGAACCACGCGTGCGGGCCGTCACCGAACAGCAGCGGCGCGTAGAACGGCGACAGGTACGGGCCCGACTCGTAATGGGCCCCCTGGAACGCCGCCCACGTCGAATAGACGACGAACGCTGACAGGCCGAGGAAGGTCAGCAGCGGCTGCACCCACCAGGCATCGCGCCGTGCGGTGCGGCCGAACCGGCGCTCGGTCTCGACGAGTGGCCACGCGGCCTGAGCCATCAGGGCGTCTCCAGGTTAAGGTCCCGGGGGAATCGCTGAAACCTTAATGGCCGCCGGGAAGGATTGCAAGCGGAGCGATCCGCACGCTCTTCAGCTCAATCCGCGTCGCCGGCGTCTCGCCGTTGACCGGCGCCTGGTCCATCGCCTCGACCACCGCCAGGCCGTCGACGACGCGGCCGAAGACGGTGTACTTGTCGTCGAGCGAGCTGGCGTTGCCGGTGACGATGAAAAACGAGGTCGACGCGCTCGCCGGATCATCGCCGCGCGCCATCGAGACGATGCCCTTGTCGTGCTTCGTCGGGTTGAACTCCGGCGGCAGCGAGCGGACGTACTGCTGCTGGGTCTCGGTTAGCGGGCCGCGGGTGTTCAGCGCGCCGCCCTGGACGACGAAGCCGCGGACGACGCGGTGGAACGCCGTGCCGTCGTAGACGCCGGTCTGCGCCAGGCGCAGGAAGTTGCGGACGTGTCCGGGCGCGCGGTCCGGGAAGAACTCGATTGTGATCGGCCCGAGGCTGGTGTCGAGCACGGCGCGGTAGCGTGACAGTTCGTCGACCGGCGCCGCCGCGAACGGCTCGGGCTCCGGCGGCGGGGTGTCGCGGATGACCACCGACTCGATCACAATCCGCGCGGCCGGCACGCCGTCGGGCGTCGCCGGCGTCTCGGAGATCTTCTGCACCACGTCCATGCCCGAGGCGACGGTGCCGAAAATCGTGTATTTGCCGTCGAGCGCCGGCTGGTCGGTGACGCAGACGAAGAACTGCGCGCCGCCGCTATCCGGGCGGTTCGGCTGCAATACCGCCGCGACCGCACCCCGCACGGCGTGGGCGGCGCTGAACTCCGGCGCCAGCACGCCGAGACCACCCGTCCCGTAGAGCGCGGCCTTCGCCGGGTCTTTCGAAAGGGGATCGCCGCCCTGGACGATCGCCAGGCGGATGACGCGATGAAAGGTGGTGCCGGTGTAAGCCCCCTCGCGGGCGAGCTTGATGAAGTAGCCGACATGGTTCGGCGCCAGATCGGGCCGCAGCCCGATCACGAACACTCCCGCCGAAGTCGTGACGACCGCCTGCTTGCCGGTCATCTCCTCGAGCGTAAGCGTGGTCGTGTAGGGAGTGTGCGCGGCCCGGCTCGGCTTCGCGCCGCGCTGGGCGGCGGCCGCGGGGACGGCGGCAAGGAGCGCGACCAACGGCAGGACGACGAGAGATCCCATGGCCGGATTATAGCGGCGGCTCGGGGCCGCGTTGGGCTTGGGGGTTTGGGGATTGATGCGCCGTGCGCCACAGCAGCAGCCAGAGCAGCAGCGCCGCGGCCAGCAGGTACGACTGGAGCGGATTGAGCGGCGTCGCCGCGAAGCGGTTGGTGAACTGAAAGTAGCCGGCCGAGACGATATAGCTGGCCGCGAGCGCCGCGGCGGTCCAGCGGCCGAGCGGACGGCGGCGGATCACGACGGGGAGCACCGCCGCATACACCGGCACGAGGATGCCGTAGGTGTGCTCCCACCCGAGCGGCGAGGTCATCGTCAGCGCGAGCGCGGCAATCGAGAGATCGAGCGCCGAGCCGGCGTCCTGGCGCGGACGGCGCAGCGCCGCCGCCCCCAGGCCGAGAAAGGCCGCCGTCGTCCCTGTCGAGACCCAGGGATGGACCGGTGCAAACGCTTCGTAGTGCCAGTCCAGGCTGGCGCCGTTCGAGAACAGCCGATTGAGGGCGCCATTGAACGACTGGTTGGCGTAGAACGCCTCGCCGCGCCGGCCGATGTAGGCGAGCACGCGGAGGTAGTCGAGGTGATCGGCCAGGCCGTAGCGCCACAGCGACACGGCGACGCCGGCGGCGAGAACGGCGCCGCCCGCAGCCACGAATCGCCATTGCCGGCGGGCGCCGGCCCATATGAACAGCAGCGCATAGGTCGGCTTGAGCAGACACATCGCGCCGAGCATCACGCCGGCCGCGGCCCTGGCCCCTGCCAGCCAGGCCAGCATCAGCAGCGCGAACAGCAGGTTGATCCACGCCTGGAGCTGGCCGAGGCTGTAGGCCTTGAGCAGCGGATAGAAGGTCAGCGCGGCAATGACGACCACGGCGTCGAGCGCGAGGAGGGACGCCGGGCCGGGGACTCGAGCGATTCGCTCGGCGGCCAACGACCGGCGCAGGATCGGAACCGCGAGGCCGGCGGTGAAGACGGTCGCCAGCCACGAGATCAGGTTAAGCGAAGGACGCTCGAGGGAACCAAAAGCGAGCAGCGCAGTCGGCGGGTACTGGAACTTGACGTGATCTGTGAAGAAGACCTGCTGATACAGCCCGGTGGCATGCGTCCGTGCGTAAGCGCGCGCCAGCTCCATCGGCTTCCACGAGTCGGCGCCCTGGATCAGGCGGAGCAGGCGGCCGTCATGGAACCAGACCGTCTCAACGCCGGCCGACGACACAACGTAGAGCGCGCCGGTGATGGCGGCGCTGATCGCGAGGGCGACGGCAATGCCTGCGGTCAGCCGCGAGGATGGGCTCCGCATGTCATCTCGAATGACTCATCACGGTTTCCGCATGTCTCCGCGAAGGTGACGCCGAGCGGTCACGGAGCACCAGCATGCTATACCCGCGTGGCGGTAGTCATTCCCGTCCAGCCGAAGCTCGCCGCGGATCGCTGAACGCCTGGCGAGTCACGTCGTGGCGATAGGCGAACAGCCGTTGCAGTTTCCTCCTGACGAACGGGCCGCCCACGAGCCGGCCGATCGCGCCAAGCGGCAGCTCGTACTCGATGGTGTCTTCCAGCACGCACGTGTCCGGTCCCTGCGGCAGCATCCGGTGGACGTGCCGCCACTGCCGGAACGGGCCTGTCAGCTGGACGTCCGTGAACGACCTTCCTGACTGGTAGTCGCGGTGCTCGAGCTCCCAGCGGAGCGAGAAGGGCCAGGGGCCGACGAGCAGCGAGACGCGGGCGCCGTCGCGAATGCCGCCCACGTGATTGAGCACCCGGACCCGCTCCCACGGCGGCGTCAGGCGCTCGAAGGCGCCTGGCGCTTCGTGCCAGTCGAACACCGCCTCGGCCGGCGCCGGAATCGGCGTGGCGGCCACGAACCTGCTGACCGGCATTGGCACCTCGCGGAGAAACCGTTCGGCGATAAGGATGCGGGATCCCGGCGCCGAATGCCAGCCGGGGAGTCCCGATCCAGAATGAGGGGTGCCGGAATTTCACGCCGAACCCTACGTCTACCTCGCCGGGCTGTCGCACAAGTCCGCGCTGATTGCCTGGGGGGCGTTCTACTTCAAGGCGCGCTTGAACGGCGGCGCCAAGCTCGTCGACGACGAAGACCTGCAGTGGGTGCATCCGCCGCGGTGCGAATCGATCGGCAGCCGCTCGACGCCGTACGGGCCGGCGCGCGTCGAAGTCCGCGACGACAGCGGCGCGCTGGCCGCGCAGGCCCAGACCAACAGCTGCAACCACTGCGCCGTGTCCGGGTTGAAGCCGGACACGCGGTATACCTACACCGTCACCGTCAAGCATGAGGTCTGGGGAGCCGGAGTCCGCTGGGACTGGGACCCGGCGGTGCAGGGGCTCGTCCAGCAGGACCGCGTCTATCGTCACGTCTTCCGCACCCTGCCCGATCCGCAGGCGCCCCTCACCGCCCCGTTCTCCTTCCTCGTCCTCGGCGACTTCGGGACCGGGATTCGCAAGCCCTCGACCGAGCGCCGCCGCCAGCGCGAGCTGGCGCAGGCGCTCGAGCGGGCGGTCGACGAGCACGACGTCCGGCTGGTCCTGACGACCGGCGACAACATCTACGCCGCGAAGCGCTTCCTGCTGTGGACCGCCGACAGCGGCGATGAAGACGACGACTGGTTCTTCACCTACTTCCAGCCGTACCGCTACGTCCTCAATCGGGTGCCGTGGTGTCCTTCGATCGGCAACCACGACACGCGCGAGACCGAGGAGCACGACGATCGCGAGCAGGTGATGGACAACTTCTACCTGCGGGAACGGCTCGCCGGAGAGGAAGCGGCCGGCCGCGCGTCGGTCGGGCCGGGTCTGTTCTACCGGTTTCGCGTGTCGTCTGACGTCGAGTTCGTCTGCTTCGACACCTCGAAGGAGGACTTCTTCCGGCGCGGGCGGCTGTTCGAGTACCCGAAGCACTGGGACTTCATGCAGCGGTCGCTGCCGCCGCATCCTGAGGGGCGCATCCGCTGGCGCATCCCGTTCGGCCATCATCCGCCGTTCTGCGCCGGGCCCCAGCACGGCAACACCGATCACATGCAGCCACTGGTCGAGCTCTTCGAGGCTGGCGGGGTGCGGTCCTGCTTCAGTGGCCACGAGCACAACTTCCAGCACTCGCACTGGAACGGCGTCGATTACTTCGTCTCGGGCGCCGGCAGCAAGGTGCGGCGCCGCGTCCCGGGGAACTTCGCCGCCGCGCATACCCGCAGCTGGGCCGGCGAGTGCCACTTCCTGCTCGTCACCATCGACGGCGAGACCATGACGGTTCGCGCGATCGGCGAGTCCCTGGATGGGTCGCTCGTCGACATTCCGCGTCTGACGCCGGCAGGCGAGCCGGCTCGGGGACCGATGATTGTGACGGCCGCGGGGAGGCGCTAACGTGCCCGAGCTTCCGGACATCGCGCTCTATCTGCACGCGCTCGAGCCGCGCGTGCTCGGCCAGCCGATCGAGCGGCTGCGCGTTGCCAGCCCGTTTCTCGTCCGGACCGTCGAGCCGCCGATCGCCGCCGTCGAAGGGCGCCGGGTGGCGGGCCTGCGCCGCGTCGGCAAACGGATTGTCTTCGCGCTCGACGACGATCTCTTCCTCGTCCTCCACCTGATGATCGCGGGACGTCTGCGGTGGCGCGATCGTGGCGCCGCCATTCCGGGCAAGGTCGGTCTGGCGGCGTTCGACTTTCCGGCCGGCTGCGCGATTCTCACCGAGGCCGGATCGCGGCGCCAGGCCTCCCTTCACATCGTTTCCGGCGCGGCCGGGGTGGCGGCGCTCGACCCCGGCGGTCTCGAGGTCCTCGAGTCCGATCTGCCCGCTTTCGCCGAGCGGCTCACCCGCGAGAACCACACCGTCAAGCGGGCCCTGACCGATCCGCATATTTTCAGCGGCATCGGCAACGCCTACTCGGACGAGATCCTGCACGCGGCGCGGCTGTCTCCGATGAAGCTGACCGCCAGCCTGGCCGCTGAAGAGATCGCGCGCCTGCGCGGCGCAACAGTCGCCACGCTGACGACATGGATCGATCGCCTGCGCGCCGGCGCCGGCGACCGGTTTCCCGAGAAGGTAACGGCGTTTCGCGACGGCATGGCGGTCCACGGACGCTACGGCCAGCCCTGCCCGACGTGCGGCGCACCGGTCCAGCGCATCGTCTATGCGCGCAACGAAGCCAACTACTGTGCGGTCTGCCAGACCGGCGGACGGCTGCTGTCGGATCGCGCGCTGGCGCGGCTGCTCCGCGACGACTGGCCCAAGACGCTCGAGGACATGGAGCGTCTCAAGACCAGGGCCGCGGCTCCGGCCGGCAGGAACCCGCGAAGCGCATGAGACGGGCCGCGTCCGCGACCGGATACGGCCGAGCCAGCGGGCGAGGCCGCGTCCCGGAGGATTGCGGATCCCGCGCCCCAGCAGGTATGATTCCGTCTCACTTATTACAGGTGTTGTCGAGGATGCAGACCGCGCTTGCGGGGCGAACGTCGTGATCGCAACCGGTCAGGCGCGCGAGGCGTCGGCGTGAGCAGTCCGCCTGCTCCCGAAGAACTGGCGCGCCGGGCGGACGAGCAGAAGGAGGCGGACCTCCGGGACCTCGCGCGGATCACCGCCCGCGACGCCGGCGGGCTCACGTCGCTCTACGACCGCCACGCCGCGCTCCTCTTCGGATTGCTGATTCACATCGCCGGCCGCGCCGCCGCCGAAGGTTTGCTCGAGAAGGTGTTCGCGCGGATATGGGATCGCGCGGACGTCTACGACGCGGCGCTGGGATCGCCCCGCGCCTGGCTGGTCGGGCTGGCGCGCCACCATGCGTTCGACTGGCTCCGCTCGCACGGCGACGCCGGCGACCGCGCCGGCCTGCAGGACTGGCCGGAGGCGGCCGGGGAGCGCCGCGCGGCAGCGGTACTTCATTCACTGGCAACAGAGGAACGCACCCTGATCGAGTACGCCTTTTTCCGCGGTCTCTCACACGGCCAGCTTGCCGAGCACTTCGGCCTGCCGGTCGACACCGTCAAGGCGCGGCTGCGTCACGGCATGCACATGCTGATCGAGATGCTTGCGAAGCTCAGTCCGGGAACGCGGCGGGAATCATGAGCTTTGCAGCGCTCGATGATCTGGCGATTCAATACGCCACCGGCACCCTCGAGGCCGAAGCGCGCGGAACGCTGCTAAACGCGATCGCCGCGGCTTCGGCGCCCGACCGCCACCGCTGCGCGGCGATGCAGGACGCGGCCGCTGAACTGGCCGCCGCCGTTGATCCGGTGCCGCCGCCGCCAGGCGTCCGCGCGGCCCTCGTCGTGCGCACCGGGATGGCCGACTTTTCGGTAATGCGGGCACACGAAGGCTGGCACCGCCATCCGGTCCCCGGCGTGTCGTTCAAGGAACTGCGGGTCGACGCGGTGACCGGCCAGGCAACGCTGCTCTTCCGGCTCGCGCCGGCGACCCGGTTCCCGCCGCACCACCACTCGGGCGCCGAGCAGTGTTTCGTTCTCGAGGGCGACCTTCACGCCGGCGGCGTTCGCCTCGGCCCGGGAGACTTCCAGGTGGCCACGCCGGGATCGGACCATGACGAGAGCTACTCCGAGCACGGGTGCATGGTCATGCTGATCGTCGCGGCCGAGGACTACATCCCCGCACCCGGCAACTAACCGCCCGGCGCTGCCGCCGCGGGGCGTACAATGCGGCCCGATGACGCGCCGCCTCCTGTTGCTCACCTGCCTGTCGCTCTCGCTCTTCCCCGCCGGCCCCGGCGCCGGCCGGATCCAGGAAGGCCCGCCGGCCGCGACGCGTGCCGCGTTCCTCCGCCTCATCGACCGCCGGCGCGTTAAGCTCGACCCGGCGATCAAGTCTCGCGCCGCCGCCGACGGCATCCTGACGGAAACCCTGTCGTTCGCCACCGAGGCCGGGGAGCGCGTCCCGGCGCTGCTGCTGAAGCGGGAGCACGCCGCCGGCCGGCGGCCGGTGGTCATCGTGCTGCACGGCACCGGCGGATCGAAGGACGGGGTCGCGGCGCGGCTGCGGGCCCTCGCCGCGGACGGCTTCGTGGCGGTCGCCATCGACGGGCGGTTCCACGGCGAACGCGCCGGGTCAGCCACCGGCGGCATGTCGTCGTACGAGTTCGCGATCCTGCAGGCGTACCGCACGCAGCAGTCCCATCC
>JANMWI010000035.1:0-15872 GCA_031393955.1 Acidobacteriota bacterium | reverse complement strand
GCCGGCGGCGCCGCGGGCGCGGCTGCCGGTGTTCCACTCGGTCGGCGCCAGCGACGCGCTCGAGGCCGGCGACGTCAAGGTCCGCGTCGACGACGGCCTGCCCAACACGCTCGAGGCATGGATTCCGCGCGACGGGCTGATTCGCTTCAAGATCAAGCTGAACGGTGGCAATCTGGCGGCCGACGTCGAGCGCGTCGTTCACATCGATCGGGTCGTCACCCGGGGGCAGGCGGCGCGCGGCGTCACCGACTGGAAATACTCGCTCGACTTCAACGAGGGCTGTCCCAACGTCGACTATCTGCTCGAGTGCCTGGCGCGGATCCGCGAGGCAACGCCGGCCGGCTTCGAACGAATTCTCTACATCGAGCAGCCGACCGCCCGCGATCTGCGCAGCGATCGCGCGAACCTGATGCACAAGGCCGCACGGCTCCGCCCGGTGGTGATCGACGAATCGCTGACCGATCTCGACGCGCTGCTGCTGGCGCGCGAGATGGGCTACACCGGCGTGGCGCTCAAGGCGTGCAAGGGGCAGACGCAGGCGATGCTGATGGCCGCCGCGGCCCGGAAGTACGGGATGTTCGTCTGCGTGCAGGACCTGACCTGCCCCGGCGCGTCATTGATCCATTCCGCCGGCATCGCGGCGCGGGTGCCGGGCAACGCCGGCATCGAAGCCAACGCGCGCCAGTTCGTCCCGGCCGCGAATCAGGCGTGGGAGCCTGGCTTTCCGGGCCTGTTCACGATCCGCGATGGCATGATGGCGACCGGGCAGCTCACCGGGCCGGGGCTGGGCGCCGTGCCGCCGCGCGGCGCGCCGCCGGCGGGCGCCGCTCGTATCGAAGGGAGATGACGATGAAGGCTGGACGTCTGAACCGCCGGCAGTTCCTGCAGACCGCGTCGCTCGGGGTGGCCGCGGCGGCCGCGGCTCGGCCGCTTCATGCGCAGACGCCCGCTGCGGGCGGCGTCAACGCGCCGCAGCGGTGGAAGATCATCACCTTCAGCAAGCCGTTCATTCATCTCAACTACGAGAACACCGCCGACCTCGTCGCTGATGTCGGCTGGGACGGCATCGAGTGCCCCGTCCGCAAGACCTTCACGCACATCGATCCCGACCGCGTCGACGAGCAGCTCCCGAAGATGGTCGAGGCGCTCGCCAAACGCGGCCGCGACGTCTCGATGATTACGACCGACATCACGGGTCCGACGCCCGACGCCGAGCGAATCCTGCGCGCCGCGGCGCGGCTCGGCATCCGCCGCTACCGGCTCGGCCCCCTCTACTACGCCGCCGACAAGCCGATCCCGCCGCAGCTGGACGAATTCGCGGCGCGGCTGCGCGACCTGGCGCAGCTCAATCGGGCGATCAAGATCCAGGGGGTCGTCCAGAATCACTCCGGCAAGAACTACTTCGCGGCGCCGGTCTGGGACGCCTTCGAGGCGATCCGGGCGCTGCCGGCCGAGGACATCGGCTTCGCCTTCGACATCGGGCACGCGACGCTCGAAGGCGGTCTGTCGTGGCCGATCCAGGTCCAGCTCGCCGCGCCCCGCTTCGGCGTCGTCTACGTCAAGGACTTCCACTGGGAGAAGAAGGATGGCCGCTGGGAGCCGGAGTGGTGCGCGCTCGGCGACGGGATGGTCGATCCGGCGTTCTTCCGCATGCTGACGCAGGCCGGCTACAAAGGGCCGATCTGCCAGCACAATGAATACGACATGGGCAAGACGCCGGCGGAGCATCTCCGGCACTTCAAGGCGGACCTGAAGATGCTCCGCGGCTGGCTGGCCGGCGCCTAGGCGAGATAGCGGGCGAAGTGCGCCATCATGCGGCGGGACATCTCGTCGCTCAGGACGTGCCCCGCCCCCGGCTCGATGTAGTACGAGAAGCGATCACGCGCGCCGCGCCCGGCATAGGTCCGCTCGATCGAGGCGACCGCCTGGTGCACTTCTTCAATCGGGCTGCCGCTGTCGGTCTCGCCGAAGTTGAGGTGCAGCGCGCGGGGCGCGATCATGGCCGCGATGTCTGGAGTATCACCGACCGCCCGCCATCCAGGCACGTAGTTCGGGAAGCAGTGGATCAGGTCGGTTCGCTCCATGGCGGCATAGGTCGGCAGGCAGCAGTTCGCGACCAGCGCCTTCAGCCGCGGCTCCCACGGCCCGACCATCCAGGTGTTGGTCGACCCCATCGAATGTCCGTAGCAGCCGAGGCGGCCGCCGTCCACTTCCGGCCGGCTCGCCAGGTAGTCGACCGCGCGCCGCATGTCCGCGATGTTCTTCCAGGCCAGCGATTGTCCGGCGACGACATACATCGCGAAAAGATAGTGCTCGAGGTTCCGGCCGTTCAGCGCGCCGCGATGATTGCGCTCGCCGAAGCCGGCCGCGTCCGGACAGAGGACGACGTAGCCTTCACGCGCCAGGGCGACGCCGGTCTGGTGCATTGCCGCGCCCTCGAGACCGGCTGGTTCGGCCTTGCCGATCGGGTACGCGCCGTTGTGCTGGTGCCAGACGCAGATTCCCGGCCTCGGGCCCGCCGCCGCTTTGTCGGGGACGAGCAGGTAGGCGGCAATGCGCTCGCCAGGCTCGACGAGATAGGTGACGCGTTCCAGCCGGTAGCCGTCTTTCTGGGTCGTCTGCTCGACCACCGGCTGCAGCGGGCCGTAGTCGGGCCATGGGCCGCCGAGGCATTCCAGCAGCTTCGCCCTGGTCGGCGCTCCCTTGCGTGCGCGCGTCGGCATCTTCCCTCCGCCAGCCGGCTGCGCCTGCCAGAGCGCCGCGGCCACCGGCGCGCCGGCGGCGCGGCCGATGAACTGCCGGCGTGAAACCTCATGATCCGGCGAGCGTCCGTCCGTTCCCATCTGTGCCTCCCTGGTTCGTTGCAACGGCGTCTCAATATACAGTTTCACGGCTCGTCCGGACACGGGAGGCTGGCGACCACCGACCTGGTCCGCGATCGGGACCCCTGCCGCGCCGTTGGTAGTAGTTGACTCCACTGGCCGCCCGGCAAAATACTCAGCGTGCAATGTTTATCTACAGAACCCTTGCCGCTGGCGCGCTGGTGGCTCTTACCGTCGTCGGCGCTCATGTCGCGGCGCAGGGGACACCGGCTCCGCAGGGCGCTCCGGCGGCCGGCGCTCCGGCGGCACCGGCGCCCGCACCGCAGACACCCGCCGCTCCCTCCGGCCGCGGCGGCGGCCGTGGTCCGGCGGTGTTTCCGGCCCAGCAGCGCCCGCCGGGCGATCCGGCGCTGATCGAGCGCGGCAAGGCGCTGTTCAGCGTCAACTGCTCGGCCTGCCACGGCGCCGACCTTCGCGGCGGCGGCATGGGCGGGCCCAATCTGCTCCGCTCGCCGGTGGTGCTGATGGATCAGGCCGGTGAGCTGATTCTGCCGATCGTCCGCGGCGCCCGCAAGGAGCGCGGCATGCCGCCGATTCCCCTGCAGGACGACGACGTTCGGGCGGTGGCTGAATTCATTCACAGTGTCCTGAGCCTGTCGCGCGGACAGGGGGCGCCGCCGGAGAGCGACGCGCCGCCGCCCGATCCGATCGTTGGCGACGCCGCGGCGGGCCAGCAGTTCTTCGCGGCGACGTGCAGTGCGTGCCACTCGCCGACCGGCGATCTGCAGGGGCTCGCGACCAGGGTGCCCGAGGGCAAGGAACTGCAGAACCTGTGGGTCAGCGGCGGCGAGTCCGGCGGCCGCGGCGGCCGGCGCGGCGGTGCTGCGGCGGCCAACGGGAAAACCGTGACCGCCGTCGTGACGCTGCCGTCGGGCGAGAAAGTCGAAGGCCCGATCGTGCGGATCGACAACTTCCTGATCACGCTGCGCATGCCCGACGGCAGCCAGCGCTCGATCGCGCGCAGCGGCGATCGCCCGAAGATCGTGGTGAAGGATCCGCTCGCGCCGCACAAGGCGATGCTGCCGACGCTCAACGAAAAAGACATGCGCGACGTCACCGCCTATCTGGCCACATTGAAATGACCTTTAAAAAGCTGCTCCTCACGATGCCGCTGGTGCTCGCACCGGCACTGCTCGCTGCCCAGGGCCGTGGGCTCGACCCCGCCGAGCTGCTCAAGCCGCTGGCCGACATCTGGCCGACCTACAGCGGTGACTACACCGCCAAGCGCTACAGCACCCTCACCCAGGTGAACCGCGCCAACGTCGCCAATCTGACGCTCGCCTGGACGTCCGAGCTGACCGCCGGCTCCGCCAACGCGAACAGCGGGATGGGCGGGTTCGGCGCCGGGCGCGGCGGCGGCGGCGTGCCGCTGACCATCGGCGGCGAGGGCACCGGCGAGTTCGACACCGGCGGCGGGGTGACGATCAAGGCATCGGCGCTGATGGTCGACGGCACGATCTACCTGACCTCGCCGGACAATGGCTGGGCGATCGACGCGCGCGACGGCCGCGAGCTCTGGCACTACTTCTGGAAGACGCGCGGCGGCACGCACATCGCGACCCGCGGCTTCGGCATGTGGAAGGACTACCTCTACATGGAGACCCCCGACAACTACCTGGTCTCGCTCGACGCGAAGACCGGCAAGGAGCGGTGGCACAAGGTCATCTCCGACTTCAACCAGCAGTATTTCTCGACGATGGCGCCGATCGTCGTCGGCAACCACGTCATTGCCGGCACCGGCAACGACCTCGACATGCCGGGCTTCCTGCAGTCGTTCGATCCCGAAACCGGCGAGCTGCAGTGGAAGCTCTATACGGTGCCGATGAACCCCGGCGATCCCGGCCTCGACACCTGGCCGAGCCTCGACGCCGCCCGCCACGGCGGCGCGCAGCCGTGGCTGCCGGGCGCCTACGATCCCGAGACGAAGCTGTATATCTTCGGCACCGGCAATCCGACGCCGGCGTACACGCTCGGCCGCGGCGAGGGGGACAACCTCTACACCGGGTCGCTGGTGGCGGTGCACGTCGATACCGGCAAGATGGCGTGGCACTACCAGACGGCGCCGCACGACATGCACGACTGGGACTCGGCGCAGACGCCGGTGCTCGTCGACGCGCCGATCAAGGGACGGATGCGCAAGCTGGTGATGACCGCCGCCCGCAACGGCTACTTCTTCGTCGTCGATCGGGTGACCGGCGAGCACATCCTGACGAGTCGCTACGGATCGGCGACGAACTGGGTCAAGGAAATCGACGCGCAGGGGCGGCCGCGGCGCAATCCCGACAAGGATCCGTCGGTCGGCGGATCGCTGGTGTCGCCATCGGCGGGCGGGACGGTCAACTGGGAGCCGCCGGCGTATTCGCCAGAGACCGGCTACTTCTACGTCTCGGAGAACAACACGTACTCGATTTTCTACCTGCTCGACACCGATCCGCGCGGCTCGATGGGGCTCGGCGGCAAGCTCGAGTCGCGGGTCGGCTCCGGCGGGAGCTTCCTGACGGCGATCGACTACAAGACCGGCAAGGCGGCGTGGCGCTACCCGTACGAAGGGGGCGCGGGCGGCGGCGGCGGCGTGCTCGCGACGGCCGGCAAGCTGGTGTTCGCGGGCGACGGCGGCGGCAGTATCGTCGCGCACGATGCCTATACGGGGAAGGCGCTCTGGCATTCGCGGATTGGCGACGTCACCAATCCGCCGCAGACCTACCTGCTCGACGGCCGCCAGCACCTGCTGGTGGCGAGCCGCGAACGGTTGTACGACTTCGTCATGTATAACGGCGGCCAGGCGGCTCCGGCGGCCCCGGCCGGACGCGCCGCTGCTCCGACGCCCGCTCCGCGGTGAGGCGCGGCGCCATCAACGGTGCCGGCGACCGGACCGCGGCAGCGGGCCTCGGGACGCCGCGATCGCGGCCACGCGTGTCAGCGAATAATGAGGATGACCGAGTGATGATGCGCCGGTTTATCTGCGTCGCCGCCTGCGCCGCGCTGCTCGCCAGCGCTTCCGCCGAGGCATCGCTCGGCGCGGCGCCGGCGCTGGGCGTGTTCGCGTCCGACAGCGACATCGGCACGCCGTCGACGACCGGCGCCGGCACGGCCACCTATGGCACCGGCGTCTACACCGTCACCGGCGGCGGTGAAAACATGTGGGCGGCCGCCGACCACTTCCACTATGTCTGGAAGAAGGTCTCGGGCGACGTCACGCTCGAGGCGACGATTGCGTTCGTCGGCACCCAGCCGGGGACCGGCACGCCGGACCCGCACCGCAAGGCGGCGCTGATCATCCGTCAGACGCTCGACGCCGACGCGGTCTATGCGGATGCCGCGCTTCACGGCGACGGCCTGACCTCGCTCCAGTGGCGGGACGCGAAGGGCGCCGTCACCCACGAAGTGCAGTCCAACGTCGTCGGCCCGGCGCGGCTTCGTCTCGAGAAGCGCGGCGCTTACGTGTCGATGTCGGTTGCCGGCGCCGGCGAGGATCTCCATCCTGCCGGCGGCGCGGCCCGCGTCGATCTGGCAGGCGAGTTCTATGTCGGCGTCGGCGTGTCGGCGCACAACGCCGCGCGCCTCGAAACCGCGGCGTTCTCGAACGTCGCCCTCGGCATCCCGGCAGCCATCACCGGCACGCCGGCGCTGGTCAATACCCTCGAGACCATCAGCCTGCGTTCGAAGGACCGGCGGGTCGCCTACGTCGCCACGCAGCCCGATCGCATCGAGGCGCCGAACTGGTTTCCCGACGCCAGCAATACGCTGTACTTCAACACTGGCGGCCGGCTGTACAAGGTGCAGGCGGAGCCGCCCGGGACGAAGCCCAACCCCAATCGTCTGCGGGTTCCCGAGCCGCTCGACCTCGGCACTCTGACCCGGATCAACAACGACCATGGCATCACGGCTGACGGCCGGCGGTGGGCGATCAGCGATTCGTCGCAGCCGCTCGACGGCCGCCGCACGTCGCGCATCTACGTCGTGCCCGCGACCGGCGGGGCGCCGCGGCTGGTGACCGACAAGGGGCCTTCGTACTTTCACGGATGGTCCCCGGACGGCACCCGGCTGGCCTACTGCGCCGAGCGCAACGGCAACTTCGACGTCTATACCGTGGCCGCCGACGGCGGCGCCGAGACGCGGCTGACGACGGCCGAGGGCAAAGACGACGGCCCTGAGTACTCCCCGGACGGGCAGTACATCTATTTCAACTCCGCGCGGACCGGCACCATGCAGGTCTGGCGGATGAAGGCGGACGGCTCGGCGCAGGAACAGCTTACCAGCGACAGCGCCGAGAACTGGTTTCCGCACATCGCGCCGAACGGCCTGTTGATGGTCTTCCTGACCTACGAGCAGGGCGTCGGCGACCATCCCGAGAACAAGGACGTCGCCCTCAGGGTGATGGATCTGGCGACGAAGAGGATCGACACGCTGGCGCGCCTGTTCGGCGGCCAGGGCACGATCAACGTTTCATCCTGGTCGCCGAACAGCCAGTACCTCGCGTTCGTCAGCTACCAGCTGGTACCGCGGTGACCGGTTGCCGGATGTCCCCGCCGATGCTGCGTCTCCGCCCATGTTTCGCGTCGGCCTGAATCCCTACGGGCTCACCTGCACGGTCGGGCTGCAGGCGCTCGGCACTCCCCGGGCGAACCCGGCCGGTGTCGGGCTGCGCGGCTTCATCGACATCGCGCGGGCGATTGGCGCACGCTGCATCGAGCTCGACGGACGCTGGCTGGCGGACATGACGGCCGCCGACCTCGCCGGGCTTGGCCGGGAACTCGCCGGCGAGACGGTCATCTGCAGCTACTGGCTCTCGCACCAGGCGGGGGAGACGCTCGCTGAACCGATGCGACGGGCCGGCCTGATCGGGTCGCGGCTGCTCCGGCTGCACCTGACCCCGGTCCTCGAGGGGGCGCGCGCCGCGTGGGGCGGCCAATGGGCGGTGATGCTGGCGCACGCCCGTCAGACGCTGATTCGCGAGGCGTCACGCGGCCGCGACGCCGGGCTCGATCTGGCAATCGAGGATCACCAGGACCTCGGCAGCGAAGAGCTGGTCGCGCTGGCCGAGGCGGCCGGCGAGAACGTCGGCGTGGTCTTCGACACCGGCAACCCGTTTTCCGTCGGCGAGGACCCGAGCGCGTTCGCGCGGCGCGCCGCGCACCGCGTCCGCCACGTCCATCTCAAGGACTACGTCGCGCAATGGACCACCGAGGGTTATCGGCTGGTCCGCTGTGCGCTCGGTGACGGCTGCGTCCCGTTCGCGGAGATTGCCACGATTCTCGACGGCCGCGACCCGCCGCTGACCGCATCGATCGAGCCGGGCGCGCTCGAGTCGCGCCACATCCGGCTGTTCACGCCCGGCTGGTGGGAGGGCTACGGTCCACGGGACGGGCGTGAGCTGGGCGTCGCGCTCGGGCGGCTGCGCCAGCGTGCTCTCGCAGAAGACGACGACTGCCGCACGCCCTGGGAACGAGGCGCCGCGCATCAGGAGCTGGTCGCCTACGAGGCCGCGCAGCTCGAGCGCAGCGTCGCCAACCTGCGCGCGATGGGGTGGATGTGACGCAACGACACGGATTCGAAAAGGACAGGTGCACCGGGCATGGCCGATAGGGAATTGTCACTCGAGGGGCAGGTAGCGCTCGTCACCGGCTCCGGCCGCGGGCTCGGGCATGCCATGGCGCTGCGGCTCGCGGAGCTCGGCGCCGCGGTCGCGATCCACGACCAGAGCGAGACGGCGCCGGCGCAGTACGGCGAGTTCGCCGACCTGACGGCATCCGAAGCGGATCTCGCCCGCCACGGCGCCAAGACCTGCGCTGTCATCGGCAACATCGCCGACGAAGGACGCGTCAAGGCGATGGTCGCCGAGATCGAGGCGAAGATTGGGCCGCTGACGATCCTCGTCAACGCCGCCGGCGGCGATATCGGCGCGAAGGGGGGCAAGCCGAATCCCAACGACGCGCTGCATATCTCGATGGAGGACGTGCGCGCGCTGCTCGATCGCAACCTGATCGGGACGATGCTGATGTGCCAGGCGGTGGTGCCCGGCATGGTGGCGCGGCGGAGCGGGTCGGTCGTGAACATCGCCTCGGCGGCCGGCCATTTCGGCACCTCGCCGGAGGTCGCGTATTCGACGATCAAGGCGGCGATTGTCCACTACACGCGGTGTCTGGCGTTCGAGATGCGCGAGCATCACGTGCGCGTCAACTGCGTCAGCCCGGGGCCGACCTCGACCGCCCGGTTCCAGAACACCCGCACGGTCGATCCGGCAATGATGGTGTCCGAAGGCACGCTGATGCGCTACAGCGCGCCGCGCGACCAGGCCAACGCCGTCGCGTTCCTGTGCACGCCGGCGGCGGAGATGATTCACGGCCAGGTGCTGCGGGTCGACGGGGGGATTACGCTGTACGCATAGCTCTCAGCTGACAGCTATCAGCTCTCAGCTTCCCGCTACCTGCTGCCCGCTGCCCGCTTCCCGCTGACAGCTAACAGCTGATGCTGTCAGCTGACAGCTACCGATCCACCAGCTCCGCCGGGATCCTGATGACGACGACAGCGCCGATGACGAGCGCGGCTGATACCGCGTACATGCCGGCGTCGGTGCTGTCGGTCAGGTCCTTGAGCCAGCCGACGACGTAGGGGCTGAGGAAGCCGGCGAGATTGCCGACCGAGTTGATCGCGGCGATCCCGGCCGCCGCGGCGGTGCCGCCGAGGAGCGCGGTCGGCAGGCTCCAGAACAGCGGCGCGCAGGTCAGCACCCCGGCAGCGGCAATCGTCAGGCAGATCATCGCCGCGATCGTGTGGGTGCCGGCGATGGCGCTCAGCGTCAGCCCGGCCGCGCCGACGACCATCGGCACCGCGGTGTGCCAGCGCCGCTCGCGCTGCCGGTCCGCGCTCCGGCCGACCAGCAGCATGACGACGACGGCGCCGGTGTAGGGGAGGGCAGTGACCAGCCCGATGTGCAGCGCGCCGCGCACGCCGGCGGCCTGGACCAGCGTCGGCATCCAGAACGTCAGGCCGTACTGACCCATCACGCAGCAGAAATAGATCGCGCACATCCGCCACAGCCGCCGATCGGCGAACACCCGGGCGAGCGATGCGTGCTCGACCAGATGGACGCGGTCACGTTCGAGGCCGTGCTCGATGATCGCCTTCTCTTCGGCGCTCAGCCAGGCCGCGGAGCGGATGCCGTTGTCGAGATAGATCATCGCGGCGAGGCCGATCACGACGGCCGGCAGCGCTTCGAGCAGGAACAGCCACTGCCAGCCGCGCCAGCCGTTCAACCCCTCGGCCGACTGCATGATCCACCCCGACAGCGGGCCGCCGCAGATCCCGGCAATCGGAATCGCCGTCATGAACAGCGCCATCATCCGGGCGCGCCGCTCGGCGGGGTACCAGTAGGTCAGGTAGAGAATGATGCCGGGGAAGAATCCCGCCTCCGCGGCGCCGAGCGCGAAGCGCAGCGCGTAGAACATGAACGGGGTCTTCGTGAACATGAACAGCGCCGAGACGATGCCCCATGAAATCATGATCCGGCCGATCCAGATGCGGGCGCCGACGCGGTGCAGGATCAGATTGCTGGGGACTTCGAAGAAGAAGTAGCCGATGAAGAACATCCCGGCGCCGAGGCCGTAGACCGTCTCGCTGAAGCCGAGGTCGCCGACCATCTGGAGCCGCGCGAAGCCGACGTTGACGCGATCGAGATAGGCGGCGACGTAGCAGAGCATCAGGAACGGCAGCAGCCGCCAGGTCACTTTGCGGTAGGCGGCGACCTCGGCGGACGAGCGGGTCGCCGGCTGGGCAGGCATCAAGGGAGCCAGTCTATCCGATGCGCCGTTCCCGGCACATAATCGGCCGATGCGGATCGTCATCACCGGCGGCTCGGGGTTTCTCGGCCAGCGCCTGGCGGCGCGTCTCCTCGAGCGCGGGACGCTGGCCGGCGAGGATGGCCGCGAGCAGCCGATTGAACAGCTCACCCTTGTCGACGTGGTGCCGCCGCCGCTGTCGGATGATCCGCGGGTGCTGGCGGTCACCGGCGACATCAGCGACCCGGCGCTGCTGCGCCAGGTGATCAGCGCCGGGACGCGCGCCGTCTTCCATCTGGCGGCGGTCGTCAGCGGCATGGCGGAGGCGGAGTTCGACCTCGGGATGCGCATCAACGTCGAGGCCACGCGCCTGTTGTTCGAAGCCTGCCGCGGCGCCGGGGCGCGTCCGCGCGTCGTCTTTACCAGTTCGGTGGCGGTCTATGGGGGCGCCTTCCCGGCGCTGGTGCTGGACAGCACGGCGCTCAATCCGCAGACGTCCTACGGGACCCAGAAAGCGATCGGCGAGCTGCTGCTCGCCGACTATTCGCGCAAGGGGTTCCTCGACGGCCGGGCGCTGCGGCTGCCGACCATCACCGTTCGTCCCGGACGCCCCAACGCGGCGGCGTCGTCGTTCGCCAGCGGCATCATCCGGGAGCCGCTGAACGGACAGGCCGCGGTGTGCCCGGTGCCGCCGGAGGCGCGGATCTGGGTGCTGTCGCCGTCGACGGTGATCGACTGTCTGATCGCCGGCCACCAGCTGCCGGCCGAGGCGCTCGGTGCCAGCCGCGCGGTGAACCTGCCGGGGTTGTCGGTGTCGGCCGGCGAGATGGTGGCAGCCCTGGAGCGTGTCGCCGGCCGCGACGTGGCGGCGCGCGTGCGGTGGGAGCCCGACGCCCGGATTTCGCGCATGGTCGCCGGCTGGCCGGGCGGGTGGGACACGACCCGCGCCGAAGTCCTCGGCTTTCCGGGCGATCGCAGCTTCGACCGGATCATCGAAGCCCACATGCGCGACCAGCCACGCTGAAACCTCTTGCCCTGCGCGGGCCTCAACAGGATGATGTGACATGCTTAATTCCTCACGTTCCCGCTTCCAGGCGGCGATCCTCGGCGGCGGCCTGACCGCTGCCGCGCTCCTTTCCGTTTCCGTGTCGGGGCGCGCCCCGCAGGAGCTGCCGCCGACCCCCGCGCCGTTCTCCGACTACCGGACCGAGAAGGTCGGGACGGTTCACAAGATCACGCCGGCGGACCTGCCGGCGCCGTTCGCGACGGCGGCGGTCGGCAACGCGCCCAAGCCCGTTGCGCGTCCGGCCGGGGCGATGCCGCAGACGCTGCCGGGGTATTCGGTCTCGCTCTACTCGACCGAGCTTGAAGGGCCGCGGCTGATCCGGACGGCGCCGAACGGCGACCTGTTCGTCGCCGAGACCAACAAGAACCGCGTCCGCGTGCTGCGCGGCGTCGACGGCACCGGCAAGGCCCAGGAGATCGAGGTGTTCGCGGCCGGCCTGAACAAGCCGTTCGGCATCGCCTTCTACCCGCTCGGACCGAAGCCGGAATACGTCTACGTCGGCAACACCGACTCGGTCGTCCGCTTTCCGTATCAGCCCGGTGACCTCAAGGCCCGCGGACCGCAGCAGGTCATCGTCACCGGGCAGTTTCCGGGCGGCGGCCACTCGACCCGCGACGTCGTCTTTACGAAGGACGGCCGCAAGATGCTGCTCGGCGTCGGCTCGCGATCGAATGTCGACGATCCCGACACCACGCCGGAGGAGAAGGATCGCGCGACGATCCTCGAGTTCAATCCGGACGGGACCGGCCGGCGGGTCTATGCGACCGGCGTCCGGAACGCGGTCGGGCTCGCGATTTCCCCCACGACCGGCCAGCTCTGGGTGTCGGTCAACGAGCGCGACAATCTCGGCGACAACCTCGTGCCCGACTACCTCACCCATATCGAGGACGGCGGCTTCTACGGCTGGCCGTGGTACTACATCGGCGGCAACCAGGACCCCCGCCACGCCGGCAAGCATCCCGAGCTCAAGTCGACGGTGAAGGTGCCGGACGTCCTCCTGCAGCCCCACTCCGGCTCGCTCGAGATGGTGTTCTACACCGGCCAGATGTTCCCCGCCGAGCACCGCGACAGCATCTTCTCGGCGTCGCACGGCTCCTGGAACAAGGCGGCCCGGACCGGCTACAAGGTGATCCGGACGCCGCTCAAGGACGGCGTGCCGACAGGCGAGTACCAGGACTTCCTGACCGGCTTCGTCACCCCGGAGGGTCAGGTGTGGGGCCGGCCGGTCGGCGTCGCCGTCGCCGCCGACGGCGCGCTGTTCGTCAGCGACGACGCCGCCAATACCCTGTGGCGCGTCACCTACACAGGAAAGAAGTAGCGGACAGCTGACAGCTGATAGCTAGCTGATAGCTGATAGCTGACAGCTGAGAGCTGGGAGCAGAGAGCTGATGCCCATGTCACCCGGCGAGCTCCGGGCCGCGCTCACCGGGGTGATCGGATTCCCGGTCACGCCGTTTCGCGACGACCTGTCGCTCGACCTCGACGGGCTGACGCGCAATCTCCGGGCGATGCTCCGGCAGCCCCTTGCCGCTGTCGTGGCGGCGGGGGGCACCGGCGAGCTCTATTCGCTGACCCCCGCGGAGCACCTCGAGGTCGTGCGCGCGGTCGTCCGCGAAACCGGCGGGCGGGTGCCGGTGATTGCCGGCACCGGCTTCAACGCCGCCCTCGGCGCCGATCTGGCGCGTCAGGCGGCGGCGTCCGGCGCCGATGGCATCCTCGCATTTCCTCCGTACTATCCGTCGCCGGAAGACGACGGGGTCGCCGCCTACTACCGGGCGATTGGCGCCGCGACGCCGCTCGGGCTGCTGATCTACAGCCGCGACTGGTTCCACCCGGGGGCGGCGCTGGTCGAGCGGCTGGCGGAGATTCCGACGCTGATGGCATGGAAGGACGGGCAGGGGGACATCCGGCGGCTGCAGATGATCCGGCGCCGCGTCGGCGAACGCCTGCACTGGATCGGCGGGGCCGGCGACGACCTCGTGCCGGCCTACTATGCGATCGGCATCCGGACCTTCACGTCGAGCGTCGCCAACGTCGCCCCGGGCATTGCGCTGCAACTCGACGCCGCCGGCGCGGCCGGCGATGCAGCTGCGCTCGACGCGCTGATGCGCGACTATGTCGTGCCGCTGTATGCCCTGCGGGCTCGCCGGAAGGGGCACGAGGTCACCGTCATGAAGGAGCTGATGACCATGATCGGCCTGACCGGAGGGACGGTGCGGCCGCCGCTCGTGCCGCTGACCGCGGACGAGCGGGCCGAGCTGCGGGGGCTCGCGCCGCTGTGGCAGCAGGCGGCGCGATGACGGCGCCGCTCGACCGGCGCGGCTTCCTCCGCCTCGCCGGCGTCACGGCGGCGTCCGCATCGGTTCAGCCGTCCGCCGCCGTCTCCCAGCCGGGCCGGCCGCCGCTGCGGCGGCCGAAGGCGCTGATGAAGGTCGGCACGCAGCACGACTCGTCGGACGAGGTCCTCGGCGTGCTCGCGGCGCTGGGCGTCACCCACATCTGCAGCCGCCTGCCGTCGCCGCGCCTCGATCAGGCATGGTCGGTCGATGGCCTCACGCGTCTGCGCGAGCGGGTCGAGTCGTTCGGGGTCGCGCTCGACATGGTGCCGCTGCCGATGAGCTCATTCCCGATCGAGCGCGCCGAGCATCCCGGCATCCTGCTCGGCCGCGCCGGCGCGCGCGAGCGCGAGATCGACGACATCTGCCAGATGATCCGCAACGCCGCCGCCGCCGGTATCCCGGCGCTCAAATACAACCTGACGCTGCTCGGTGTCGTCCGGACCGCGAACAGCCCCGGCCGCGGCGGCTCGACCTACAGCACGTTCGTCTATGACGACGCGAGGCAGGAGCCGGCGCTGACCGAGGCGGGTCCGGTCGGCGCGGACGCCTACTGGGAGCGGATCACGTATTTTCTCGAGCGCGTCATCCCGGTGGCGGCCGAACACAAGGTCAGGATGGCGTGCCATCCGCAGGATCCCGGCATGCCGCCCGGCAAGGGCTACCGCGGCGTCGACACCGTCCTCGGCCGCGTCGACGGGCTGAAGCGCTTCGTCACCATCGCCGAGAGTCCGTGGCACGGCCTGAACTTCTGCCAGGGCACCGTCGCCGAGATGCTCGACGCACCCGGCGAGCAGATCGTCGACGTCATCCGCTACTTCGGCTCGCGACAGAAGATCTTCAACGTTCACTTCCGCAACATCCGCGGCCGCTTCCTGCGCTTCCAGGAAACGTTCATCGACAACGGCGACGTCGACATGCTCGCGGCGATGCGGGTCTATCGCGACGTCGGCTACGACGGAATGATGATGCCCGACCATGTCCCCTCGATTCCGGGCGACGCGCACGGCGCCCAGGCGTTCGCCCATGCCTTCGGCTACATCCAGGCGCTGATTGCCGCCGTCTCGGCGGAGGCCTGATGGCGGCCGCGCAGGTGCACGCGATCCGGGTCACCGTCTCCGACCGGCCCGGCATGCTGTCGGCGCTGACGCGGGTGTTCGCGGATCACGACGCCAACATCACCTACGTCGACATGCACAGCCACGGGCAGGAGTCCGACATCTACTTCGAGTTCACGCCGTCGGGGGACACCGCGGGCCCGGTCGCGCAGCATCTCCGCGCGGTCGCCGGCGTCCTCAGCCTCGAGGAGACGCCGTCGCTCAACCGCATCTACGGCAAGCGGATCGTCGTCATGGGCGGCGGCGCGCAGGTCGGGCAGGTCGCGCTTGGCGCGATCGCCGAAGCCGATCGGCACAACATCCGCGGCGAGCGGATCTCGGTTGATACGATTCCGCTGGTCGGAGAAATGGAACTGGCGGCCGCGGTCCGCGCCGTTGTCCGGCTGCCGCGCGTCCGGCTGCTGGTCCTGGCCGGCTCGCTGATGGGGGGGGAAATCACCCGCGCGGTCGAGGACGTCCGCAAGAACGGGCTCTACGTCATCTCGTTGAACATGGCCGGCAGCGTGCCGGATGCCGCCGATCTCGTCGTCACCGACCCGATCCAGGCGGGCGTGATGGCGGTGATGGCGATTGCCGACACCGCCAAATTCGATCTGGTCCGGCAGCAGAAGCGCCGGTACTAAGAAGGAGTCCGACAGCATGATGCCTCTGACACGTTCGCTCTGGCTCGGCACCGCGGCGCTGGTCGCGCT
>JANMWI010000014.1:0-1819 GCA_031393955.1 Acidobacteriota bacterium | reverse complement strand
GCCCGCGTGAGCCGTACTCCCGCAGCGATGTACGGCCCGATGATCCACGCGCCGATCGACGCGCAGAGCCACAGAGCGGCTCCCGCGACGCCGCCCGTGAATCGCAAGAAGGCGAGTGACGCGGACCCGAATGCCGTCGTGCCTTCGACGGCCAGCAGCGTCCCCGTCCTCACGGCGTCGACCGGATTGAGAATGGCGGCCATCATCAGCACTCGCGAAGCCGGGCCTGACGGCAGCAGCGACGCGACCGCCAACGCCGTTACGTCGAACAGCACGACGGCGACAAACCAGACGACGAGGCCCACGGCCAGATTCCGCGCGCGGCGCGTGCTCGTTTCGCCCGCGGCGATCGCCGCCGCCAGGCTGAGGAAAACGGCCGTCAGTGCCGCCGAACCTGCGGCCACGCTGACAAAGCTGCTCAACCCGTCTGGCCCGGTCCGCGCGAACAGCGTCAGGCCGGCGATGCCGAATCCAACCGCCTGAGAAGCCAGAAGCGCGGCCAGCAGGCCCAACAACTTGCCGGCGAGTATGGTGCGCCGTGGGATCGGCTGTGAAAACAGCAGCTCGGCCGCGCCCGCGTCCGGCGTCAGCGCCATGATGCCGAACACTAGCGAGGTCAGCGGGACCAGCAGGAGAACGAGTTGGACGAGTGACGCAGCCGTGCGCGCGAAATCCTGCAGGCCGCTGCCACCGCTCAGGATGTAGCCCGACGCGGCGACCGCAAGGGCGAAGACCGCAAACACGACCGCGAATGTCTGCGTCGATCGCGATCGGACCGCAAGCACGAGTTCCTGACGCGCGCACAGCCAGAGCGCTGACGCCGTGGTCATGGCCGATCACCGGCCGGCGGCCGGCTGCCAAAGACCGTCCGCGTGTCAACGGGCACGCCGATCGCAGCGTCGGGATCGGCGTCCCGCGAGGCCGTCGAGTCATGCGCGATGATGTGGGACCCCATGGCGGCCGTCAGCGTGTCAACCCTCGTGTAGACGGCCCGCTCCGCCGGAATCCACACGTTGGTGCGGTGATCGGCCACGTACACGCGGGCCTGCGCCGGCCGTGTCGGTGTGCCCGCCAGGTAGTTGCGGAGGCAGCCCATGTCATCGAAGAAGCGAGGCTCTTCGTAGGGGGCGACCACCTGCGACGCAAATCGCTGGTCGGAGACGACCATGCGGCAGTAGCCGCAGGCGTCGTGCGCCGGATCGAGCGCGGCGGGACCGGGCGCGGCGGATCGGCAGGCCATCGCTGACAACAGCAGCCACGCGGCCGTCGTCCGAGGGATGACATCGCGCTTCCCGATCACGTTCGTGCTCCCACCAGCTCCCGATAAAACATGTCGAGCCGGCCCTCCTCGGCCGTCAGTCCTCGAATTCCGGCGCCGGAGGATCGGATGAGATCGAGCACCGCCGCCCTGGCGGCCGGCGGGGCCGGCACGCGGAGCTCGCCGCCGGCCCACCCGGCCTTGGGCGCGATCCGGCGCACGGCATCGAGCAGACCAGCAGGCTGGCGATCGAGCGTCACCGTCATCACGCCCCGTTCCGCCAGGTGGCTCGCGAGCTCGCGGGCGGTGAACGACGCCGCCAGACAACCGTCGATCAACACGACGAATCGATCGGCCAGCCGTTCGGCGTCGCCCATCTGATGGGAGCTGAACAGCACGGTCTGCCGGTGCGCGCGCCGCGCCTCGATGAGGTCGTAGAACGCGCTCAGTCCGGTCGGGTCGAGCGCGGCCGTCGGCTCGTCGAGCAGCAGCACCTGCGATTCGGGCAACATCGCCACGGCGAGCGCGAGGCGCTGCGTCATGCCGCCGGAATAAGTGCCG
>JANMWI010000010.1:0-102219 GCA_031393955.1 Acidobacteriota bacterium | reverse complement strand
TCCGGACTCTCGTGGACCTTCAGCCCGGAGGCGCGGCCGCGGTCCGAGAAGATCATCGGGTCGGCGTGCGTCGAGGCGACGAAGAGGTGGCTGACGAAGGCCTCCGCGCGGGTGCGCATGCCGATCCGCCCCTTGCCGCCGCGGCGCTGCATCCGGTAGGTGCTGATCGCGGTCCGCTTGACGTAGCCGGTGTTGGTGACCGTGATCGCCATGTCCTCGTCGGCGATCAGGTCCTCGATCCGGAACTCGCCGCTGTCGTCGACAATCACCGTCCGGCGCTCGTCGGAGTAGCCGTCGCGAATCGCCTTGAGCTCGGTCAGGACGACGCCAATCAGCAGCGCCTCGCTCGACAGGATCGCGCGGAGGCGTTCGATGACCTTCAGCAGCTCGGCCAGCTCGTCGAGGATCTTCTGGCGCTCGAGACCGGTCAGGCGCTGCAGCTGCATGTCGAGAATCGCCTGCGACTGGAGCAGCGACAGCGCGAACCGCGTCATCAGCCCTTCGCGGGCCTCGCCGGGGCTCTTCGAGCCGCGAATCAGCTTGATCACTTCGTCGAGGTGATCGAGCGCGATCTTCAGCCCTTCGAGGATGTGGGCGCGCGCCTCGGCCTTGCGCAGCTCGAACTCGGTGCGGCGGCGGACGATCTCGCGGCGGAACTCGATGAAGTGGTCGATGATGTCGACGAGCGGCAACACCTTCGGGCGGCCGCCGACGATCGCCAGCATGATGATGCCGAAGGTCGTCTGCAGCTGGGTGTGCTTGTAGAGGTTGTTGAGGATCACCTCCGGAACCTCGCCGCGCTTCAGCTCGATGACGATCCGCATGCCGTCGCGGTCGGACTCGTCGCGGAGATCGGAAATGCCTTCAATCGTCTTCTCGCGGACCAGGTCGGCGATGTTCTCGAGCAGGCGCTTCTTGTTGACCTGGAAGGGAATCTCGGTGATGACAATCGACAGCTTGTCGCCCTTCTTCGACTCCTCGGTGGCCGCCTTCGCCCGCACCGTCAGCGAGCCGCGACCGGTGGTGTAGGCCGAGAAGATGCCCTGGCGGCCGACGATGAAGCCGCCGGTCGGGAAGTCGGGCCCGGGAATCGCGGTCAGCGCCGCCTTGAGCCGCGCCTCGCGCGACTGGCCGCGGTTCTCGATCAGCGCGATGACGCCGTCGATGACCTCCCGCATGTTGTGCGGCGGAATGTTGGTCGCCATCCCGACCGCGATGCCGGTCGAGCCGTTGACGAGCAGGTTCGGGAACGTCGTCGGCAGGACGGTCGGCTCTTCGGTGGTCTCGTCGAAGTTCGGGACGTAGTCGACGGTCTCCTTGTCGAGGTCCCCCATCATCTCTTCGGCGAGCTTCTTCAGGCGCGCCTCGGTGTAGCGGTAGGCGGCCGGCGGATCGCCGTCGACCGAGCCGAAGTTCCCCTGGCCGTCGACCAGGAGATAGCGCATGTTGAAGTCCTGGGCGAGGCGGACCAGCGTGTCGTAGGCCGGCGCGTCGCCGTGCGGATGGAAGTTGCCGATGACCTCGCCGACGATCTTGGCGCACTTGCGATAGGGGCGGCCCGACGACAGCCCCATCGTCCGCATCGCGTAGAGCACCCGGCGGTGGGCCGGCTTCAGGCCGTCGCGGACGTCCGGCAGGGCGCGCCCGATGATCACGCTCATCGCGTAATCCATGTACGAGCGCTTCATCTCGTCTTCAATGTTGACGGGGAACCGGTTGAGGGAGATGTCTGTCATGGCAGCTGGGTTCTTCGGGGTGCCGCAGGGCGGCGCGGTGCGCGCGGTGCCTGCAGGGTTCGGTGCTTACCGGGTTCTACCGCGGGTCAGATGTCGAGATTCTTGACGTCGAGCGCGTTGTCCTCGATGAACTTGCGCCGCGGTTCGACCTGGTCGCCCATCAGCGTCGTGAACATCAGGTCGGCCTCGAGATGGTCCTCGGCGCGGACCTGAGCCAGGCTGCGCGACTCGGGATTCATCGTCGTCGCCCACAGCGTGTCGGGGTTCATCTCGCCGAGACCCTTGTAGCGGTTGATCGCGACGCCCTTCTTGCCGGCGGCGGTGAAGAACTCGACCAGGTCGTCGAGCGAGTCGATCCGGACCTCGGCGTCGCGCTGGACGCCGGCCGGCTTCGGCGCGGACGACGCGTCGAGCGGCTTGGGCTCGGCGGCGAGGCGGGTCGCCTCGTCGATCGGCGCGCCGCCAATACCCGTCTCGTTGGCCGCCGCCAGGCCGGCCGCCGCCGCCGCGGCGGCCTCCGCTTCCTCGGCTTCGGCGGCGGCGGCGCCCGCCGCCGTCGTCTTGACGATCATCGGCGAACGGATGCCGCGGACCTCCTGGTAACTCGACGCCAGCGTCCTGAACTCGCCGGTCGTGACGAAGTCCTGATCGACGCGGTGATGGCGGGGATAGCCGCCGGCGCGGTCCTCGATGGCGATCGCGAACGCCTGATGCTCCTCGTCGTCTTCGACCGTCACCGTCCGCTTCGCCGTCGTCAGCGCCGCCGCCAGCGCCTCGACCCGGGCGCGGTCGGCGAAGAAGCCCTTCTCCCGGCCGTCGCGATCGAGCAGCGCCTGGACGACATCGCGTGACGGCCCGCGGCGCTCGACGATCTGCAGGAACTTGCGGAACGCGATCAGCTTCTCGAGGCTGTGCTCGAGCGTCTCGCCGCTCATTTCGGTGCCGTCCGGCAGGACCACGACGCGCGACTCGATCGCCCGCTTGATCAGATAGGTCTCGAGGGCGCGCTCGTCGCGGATGAAGACCTCGCTGCGGCCGCGCTTGGCGCGGAACAGCGGCGGCTGGGCGATGTAGATGTAGCCCTTCTCGACCAGCGGCCGCATCTGCCGGTAGAAGAACGTCAGCAGCAGCGTCCGGATGTGGGAGCCGTCGACGTCGGCGTCGGTCATGATGATGATGCGGTGGTAGCGCGTCTTCTCGGCGTCGAAGTCCTCGGCGCCGATGCCGCAGCCGAGCGCCGCGATCATCGTCTTGATCTCGTCGCTGCCGAGCATCCGGTCAAAGCGCGCCTTCTCGACGTTGAGGATCTTCCCCTTGATCGGCAGGATCGCCTGGAAGCGCCGGTCGCGCCCCTGCTTGGCCGAGCCGCCGGCCGACTCGCCCTCGACGATGTAGATCTCGCTCAGCGCCGGGTCGCGCTCCTGGCAGTCGGCGAGCTTGCCGGGCAGCGTGCTGTTGTCGAGCGCGCCCTTGCGGCGGACGAGATCGCGGGCCTTGCGCGCCGCCTCGCGGGCACGCGCCGCATCGACCGCCTTGAGGACGACCTTCTTCGCGACCGACGGGTTTTCCTCGAGGTAGGCGCCGAGCTTGTCGTTGAGGATCGCCTCGACGATGCCCTTGACCTCGGTGTTGCCGAGCTTGGTCTTGGTCTGGCCTTCGAACTGCGGCCGCGGAATCTTGACGCTAACGACGGCGATCAGCCCCTCGCGGATGTCGTCGCCGCCGATGC
Organism: Acidobacteriota bacterium; assembly: GCA_031393955.1. Lineage (GTDB taxonomy): Bacteria > Acidobacteriota > Vicinamibacteria > Vicinamibacterales > 2-12-FULL-66-21 > JALZOC01. Next base: position 98,754 of record JANMWI010000010.1, on the reverse strand, counting down.
TGGCGTCCTTGAGATCCTTGGCGAGATTGTTCCGGCCGGCGTAGTAGTTGATGGTCCGGGTCAGCGCCGAGCGGAAGCCCGAGAGGTGGGTGCCGCCCTCGTGGGTGTTGATGTTGTTCGCGAACGAATAGACCGTCTCGGCGTAGCCGTCGTTCCACTGCAGCGCGATCTCGACGTCGATGCCGTCCTTCTCGCCGTGCATGTAGATCGGCTTGTCGTTGACGATCGTCTTGTTCTGGTTCAGGTACTCGACGAACGAGATGATGCCGCCCTCGTAGAGGAAGCGGTGCCCCTTGCCGTCGCGCTCGTCGTCCAGGGTGATTGTGACGCCGCCGTTGAGGAAGGCGAGCTCGCGCAGCCGCTGGGCGAGCGTGTCGAAGCTGAATTCGGTGGTCTCGAAGATCTGCGCGTCCGGCTTGAAGGTGATCTTGGTGCCGCGCTTCTTGGTGGTGCCGGTGACCGCGAGATCCCCCTGCGGCGCGCCGCGGCCGTAGCTCTGCTGATAGACCTCGCCGTTGCGCCAGATCTCGAGGTCGAGCTGCTCGGAGAGCGCGTTGACGACCGAGACGCCGACGCCGTGGAGGCCGCCCGAGACCTTGTAGCTGTCGTTGTCGAACTTGCCGCCGGCGTGGAGCACGGTCAGGACGACCTCGGCCGCCGAGCGGCCGCTGGTGTGCTGATCGGTCGGAATGCCGCGGCCGTTGTCGACGACCGTGACGGAGTGGTCGATGTGGATGGTGACGTTGACCTGGTCGCAGTGGCCGGCGAGCGCCTCGTCTATCGAGTTGTCGACGATCTCGTAGACGAGATGGTGCAGCCCCGCCGGACCGGTCGAGCCGATATACATCGCCGGCCGCTTGCGGACCGCTTCGAGCCCCTCGAGAACCTTGATTTTGTCCGCGCCGTAGTCGTCCGAGGCGCCGCTGCCGTTGCCGTTGCCGCCGGCCGCGTGGGCCGCCGGCGCGCGGCGATCCGGCGGGACGCCCTGGCCGTCCGCAGCCGCGTCCACAGGCTGCGGTTCGTCGTGCTGGTGGTCTATTTCTGACATTCGGTTGATGGGTCTATCCGGGATTATCCAGTCACACGGAAATCGGGGAGGCCGGACGCCGCGGTGAACCGGGCGCCGGCCGGTCCAGTCAGACGCGCATCGGCATGATGACGTAGGTGTAGTCGTAGCCGTCCGCGCCGATCGGCTTCATCACAGCCTGGCTCATTTCGTCCTTGAATTCGAGCCCGACCGCATCCGTCTCGACGACGGCGAGGAAATCGAGGACGTACTGGGCGTTGAAGCAGATCGTCACCGGCGTGCCGGCGTACTCGACCATCAGCACTTCCTTCGCCTCGCCGAACTCGGGGCTGCTCGACGTGATCTCGACCTTGCCCTTGTCGATCAGGAACTTCACCGCCCGCGACCGCTCGTTCGAGAGCAGCGCGACGCGCTTGACCGCGCTCGTCAGCCGGTCGCGATCAAAATCGATCCGCTTGTCGTTGCCCTTCGGGATGACGCGCTCGAAGGCCGGGAACTGGCCGTCAATCATCCGCGAGATCAGCAGCCGGCCGCCAATCTCGAAGAACAGATGGTTCTCGCCGCGCTCATACTGGATGTCGCCTTCCCCTTCCGACAGCAGGCGGCCGAGCTCCATCAGCGTCTTGCGCGGCAGGATGACGCGGACTTCGTCGTCCGGCTTGTCCTTCCCCTTGGCCGCCTTGGCCTTGTCCTGATCGCGTGGCACGGTGATCAGCGCCAGGCGGTGGCCATCGGTCGAGACCAGGCTCATCTCGTCGGGTTTGAGGATAAACAGCGTGCCGTTGAGGAAATAGCGGGTGTCCTCGCCGGTGATCGCGAACTGCGTCTTCGCGACCATGTGCTTCAGGACGTCGCGCGGCAGCGACGCGCTGTAGACGCCGGTGCCGTCGGGCAGCGACGGGAAGTCCTCCCGCGGCAGCGTCTGCATGCGCGAGTCGAAGCGATCGGCCGCGACCTTGACGCCGCTCTTGTCCTCCTCGATCCGGATGTCGGTGTCGGGGAGCGCCTTGATGATCTCGTAGAGCTTCTTCGCAGGCAGCGTCAGCGAGCCGCTCTTCGACACCGCCGCCGCGCAGGTGCTGCGCAGCCCGACCTCGAGATCGGTCGCGAGCAGCCTGACCTTGTCGCCATCAGCCTCGATCAGGACGTTGGCAAGAATCGGGATCGTGTTCTTGCGCTCGACGATGCCCTGGAACAGTTGAAGTTCGCGCAGCAGATCCGTCTTGCGGACAACCAGCTCCATGTCGGTGATGACCTCACGAGCAAAGCGCGCCGGACCCGGGCCGGGGAAACGGCCGACGGGTGCGCGGCGCTCTTATCCCTTGTATGAAATAGGGAGATCCAGAGAACAAAGAATTATAACAGTAAAGAGGTGCTGTTGAAAACACAAAACGCGCCGATTAACCCTTGCCGTTCTGTAACTTACGCTGTGCATCCGCTCAGCGGATCGCGGCGGGTTTCAGGACCGCCGCCAGTGGATAACCCGGTTCCCCATCCGGCTCAACAATCCATCCGCATCCCGGCCGGCGGCCGCCTGTGCAAAACCGCTCCGCACCGCCCCGCTCCCTATCGAAACGACTCGAGGAAGGTGTGGATAAGTGTGTTGAAATTCCCGTCGCGCTGGCGGAGCGCTTCGATCTTTTTGATCGAATGAATCACCGTCGAATGGTGCTTGCCGCCGAAGCTCCGGCCTATCTCCGGCAGTGACGCGTTCGTCAGCGACTTGCAGAGATACATCGCGATCTGCCGCGGCATCGCAATCGACTTCGAGTTGTTGCGCGACTTCAGCTCGCCGTGTTTGAGCTGGTAGTAGTCCGACACGTATTTCTGGATCCCCTCGATCGTGACCGCCCGCTCGTCGTGCTGAAGGACGTTGCGCAACACGTCCTGGGCGAGCGCCAGCGAGATTTCGCGCCCGGTCAGCGATGCATACGCGACCAGGCGGATCAGCGACCCTTCCAGCTCGCGGATGTTCGATTTGATCTTCCCCGCGATATAGAGCGCGACGTCGTCGGGCAGCGGCACACCCTCGGTTTCCGCCTTCCGCTTGAGGATCGCGACCTTGGTCTCGAGGTCGGGCGGCTGGATGTCGGCAATCAGCCCCCACTCGAAGCGCGAGCGCAGCCGTTCCTCGAGCTGCGGAATCTCGTGAGGCGGACGGTCGCTGCTGATGACGATCTGCTTTTGCGAGTCGTAGAGCGCGTTGAAGGTGTGGAAAAACTCGGTCTGCGTGCCTTCCTTGCCGGCCAGGAACTGGATGTCGTCGACGAGCAGGACGTCGACGCTGCGATACCGCTCGCGGAAGTCGAGGACGCGGTCGTAGCGGACGCCGTTGATCATCTCGTTCATGAAGCGCTCGGAGGAGATGTAGGTCAGCTTGAGCGACTTCAGATGGTTCAGCACGTAGTGGCCGATCGCGTGCATCAGATGCGTCTTGCCGAGCCCGACGCCGCCGTAAATGAACAGCGGATTGTAGGACCGCGACGGCGCTTCGGCAACCGCACGGCAGGCGGCATGCGCAAACTGGTTCGACGAGCCGACGATGAAGGTGTCGAAGGAGTAGCGGGGGGCGAGGCTGCCGGGGGCGGTGTCGGCTGGTTCGAGGTCCGGCTCGTCCGTCACGTCAGCCAGTCCGGGTGAGATCGGCAACTCGGCAGTAACAGGGTCGATGCCCGGGCGGGCGGTCTCCGGGACCGGCTCGTCATCGGTGAGAAACGCGATGACCGCACCCCCCCGCCCGACCTCCGAGAGGGCCTCGTCGAGGACCGCGGCGTAGTGCTTCGTCAGCCAGTCGCGGAAGAGGGTGTTGGGGACCCGGATCCGCAGGGTACCGGAGGCGTCGGCGACGAACGTCGTCGGCTTGAACCAGGTGTAGAAAATGTGACGATTGACCTTCGTCTCGATGCGGGAGAGAACCTGATCCCAGATGGTGGTGCCGGTCATGATCGCTGCTACTTTCCCGCGTGCCCAGTAGACAAACTGCAAAAACAGGCGGTAATTTGACGATTTCAGCGTCGGTCCGCCGGCGGGCCGGGGGACCGCTCAGAGCGAAGGGTTTTTGAAAGTCCTCGCTTTTCCACAATCTTTTCCACAGTTGTGGAAAACTTCGGGGGGAGACCCTACGGCACGGGAGGACCGCGACTTTAGCACAGGGCTCGGGCCACCGACAAACCTCCCGGGAGCGGCGATTCGGGCGGACGATTTATTGACAAAGCGGCGCCGAGATCGGTAGTATTTAAGTTTCTCTGCCGTTATTTTTCCGCTGTAAGGGATCCGACCATGAGCGTGACGTTCCAGCCCAACGTAAGGCGCCGCAAGCGCACCCACGGTTTCCTCGTGCGCATGGCCACGAAGAACGGCCGCCTGGTCCTCAAGCGCCGCCGCGCGAAGGGCCGCAAGCGTCTGACCGTCTCCACCACCTAGCACCGCCGCGGACCCGTCCGCGAGGATGACCATGCCTTCCGAGCGCTTCCCGAAGGCCAGCCGCGTCCGGCGCCGGGGTGAATTCAAGCGCGTCTTCGACCTGTCCATCAGGGCCAAAGGGCGATATCTGACGCTTCTCGTGGCTCCCAACCGCGCCGGGGCCATCCGCCTGGGTCTCGTGGCTTCCAGGAAGCTTGGCGACGCGGTTCGTAGGAATCGCGCTAAACGATTGATTCGAGAGCTTTTTCGGCGCACCAAACACGCCGGGTCAGGGCTGGGGTTCGATGTCGTGGTGATTCCGCGACGAGAGCTGTTCGATGCTGAGTTTTCGAGCCTCGAGGCCGATTTTCACCTGGCGCTCAAGCGCGGTGCCGCCCGGCTGCCTCCCTCCGTCCATGCCGCCAGCTGATCTCGGCGTCGCTCAGCGCGTCGCCCTGGCACTGCTCCGCGGCTACAAGCTGCTGTTCTCGCATTTCTACTCGGGCTCCTGCCGGTTCCTGCCCTCCTGCTCCGACTACGCAGCGGAGTCCGTGGCACGGTTCGGCGTCGTTCGAGGCTCCCTGCTGGCGGCGCGCCGGCTCGGGCGCTGCAACCCATTCGGCCCGCACGGGCTCGACCCGGTCCCTGACGGACGCGGCTCGTCCAGATAGTCACACTTAATGGAAAAACGCGTCCTGCTCGCGGTCGTCTTGTCGTTCGTCGTCCTCTACGGCTACCAGGCGATGTTCCCGCCGCCGAAGCCGCAGCCTAAAACAGCGGCGACCAATCCTGCGTCTGCCAACCAGCCGGCGGCGCCGGTGGCGGCGGCGCCTGAGGCCACCACCCCGGCGGCGGCGGCGGTCGTCGCCGACGCCGAGGAGCACGACATCACGTTCGAGAACGAATCGGTCAGCGCCGTGTTCTTGTCACGGGGCGCCGTACTGAAAAGCTGGCGGCTGAAGAAATACCAGAACGCCGAGCGGCAGCCGCTCGAACTGGTGCCGCCGTCCGTTCCCGCCGGATCGACCCGCCCGTTCTCCCTGCTGCTGCCGGATCCGGCCGCGACCGCGACGCTCGCGCACGCGCTCTACAAGCCGAGCTCGACCGAGGTCCGCGTCGGCACCGAGCCGGTGACGCTGACGTTCGACTATCAGGACGCCAGCGGCCTGACCGCCCATAAGGTTTTCGTCTTCTCCCCAGCGTCCCCCTACGTCATCACTTTTTCGGCGACCGTCACGAAGGGCGGCCAGGACCTCCTGCCGGTGGTCCAGTGGGGGCCGTCGCTCGGCAGCGGCGTGGTGCCGAGTTCACGCAGCTACAATCCGCCGCCGCAGCCGATCTTCTATCGCGACGGCAAGGTCAGTCGAATCGCGACCGGAAAGATTGCCGCCAACGCCTCGCAGGATGGCGTCTTCGGCTTCGCCGGCGCGGACGACCACTACTTCCTGACCGCTGCGGTTGCTCCCGGTCAGCCGCTCCACCTCGACTACCGCCCGGTGGCGGTCCCGGTCGCCGGCACGGCCGACACCATCGCGCACTTCGTCGACTGGGACGCCCGCTTCCAGGGGGCGCCGAAGAACACCCGCTTCTTCGCCGGACCCAAGGACTTCGATGTTCTGGCCGCCGTCGACCGCGACCTGGTCCGCTCGATCGACTTCGGCATGTTCGCGTTCCTGGTCGTGCCGCTGCTGCGCGCGCTCAAGTGGCTGAATGGCTACGTCGGTAACTACGGCTTCTCGATCATCCTGCTGACGATTCTCATCAACCTGGCGATGTTTCCGCTGCGCCACAAGAGCGTCGTCTCGATGCGGCGGATGCAGGAGATCCAGCCCCAGGTCAAGGCGATCCAGGAGCGCTACGCCAACCTCAAGATGACCGACCCGGCGCGGCAGAAGATGAACACGGAGATGATGAGTCTCTACCGCGAGCGCGGCGTCAATCCGGCGAGCGGCTGCGTGCCGATGCTGCTCACCTTCCCGGTCCTGCTGGCGTTCTACTCGATGCTGTCGGTGGCGATCGAGCTCCGCGGCGCGCCGTTCATCGGCTGGATCCACGACCTCTCGATTCACGATCCGCTGTTCATCACCCCCGTCCTGATGGGCCTCACCCAGTTCGTGCAGACGCGGATGACGCCCTCGACCGCCGACCCGATGCAGCAGAAGATGATGATGTTCATGCCGATCATCTTCATGTTCATGTTCATCTGGGCGCCGAGCGGGCTGGTCCTGTACTGGACGACGAGCAACCTGTGGGCGATCGGCCAGCAGGCGCTGACCAACCGGCTGATCGGCCCGTCCAAGCCGGTCGGCTCGCGTCCGCCGGCCGAGCGCCGCGTCAAGAAAGTCGGCGGCGGCCGGACCGACCAGGCGGCGAAGGAGCAGAAGTAGATGGAACTGCAGGAACGCGTCCGCGAGTTCACGCGCCAGACGGTCGCGGCGATGGGGATCCCCTCGGAGGTCGCGATCGTCGAGACCGCCGACAGCGTCCGGGTCGAGATCAGCGGCGACGGCAGCGAAGCGCTGCTGCGCAAGCGCGCCGAGGCGCTCGACGCGCTGCAGCAGATCGTCAACACCGCGTTCCGCCGCGAGCTCGACGACGACCGGTCGTTCGTCGTCGACTGCCAGGATTACCGCAAGGGCAAGGACGCCGAGCTGCGCCAGCTGGCCCGGTTCATGATGGAGAAGGCCAAGCTGTCCGGCGCGCCGCAGGAGATGGGGCCGCTCAACCCGTACGCGCGGCGGCTCGTGCACCTGACGGTCGCGGAGGATTCCGGCATGTCGTCCGAGAGCATCGGCGACGCGCTGATGAAGACGGTCATCATCTCGGTGAAGTAGCCAGGGGGCAGAGTCCGGCCGCCGGCCAGCAGCCAGCTTCGGCGATGTATTCCGCGGACGACACCATCGTCGCGATTGCGACCCCGGCCGGACGCGGCGGCATCGGCGTCGTCCGGGTCAGCGGCCCGGCGGCGGCGCCGGTCGCGGCGGCGGTGACCCGGCGGACGGTGCCGCTCGAGCCGCGGCGGGCGACGCTCGCCCGGATCTTCGTGGACGATGCGGCGGTCGATCGCGCCGTGCTGACGTTCTTTCCCGCCCCCCATTCGTATACCGGCGAGGACGTGATCGAGATCAGCGCCCACGGCAGCCCGGTGCTGCTGCGCGCGATCGTCTCTGGCTGCATGGCGGCGGGGGCGCGGCTGGCCGAGCCGGGCGAGTTTACCTTCCGCGCCTATCTCAGAGGCCGCATCGATCTCGTGCAGGCCGAGGCGGTTGCCGACCTGGTCGATGCCGTGACGCCGCTCCAGGTACGGGCCGCGTTCGATCAGCTCGAAGGGACGCTGACGGCCCGGATCGGCGACATCGACCGGCAGTTGTTCGACCTGGCGGCGCGGCTCGAAGCGTCGCTGGACTTCGCCGAAGAGGGCTACCACTTCGTCGACGCGGCCGGCGCGGCGGTGGAGATTGAAGGGATCGCGGCGGCGATCGCGGCGCTGCTGGCCGACGCCTCGCGCGGCACGCTGATCCGGGACGGCGTGCAGTTGGCGATCGTCGGGCGGCCCAATGCCGGGAAATCGAGCCTCTTCAACCGGCTGGCCGGCGCCGGCCGGTCGATTGTCACCGACATCCCTGGGACGACCCGCGATCTGGTGACCGAGGCGATCGATCTCGAGGGGCTGGCGGTGACGATTGTCGACACCGCCGGGCTGCGCGCCGAGGCGGCCGACGCGGTCGAGGCCGAAGGCATGAGCCGGGCGCACGCCGCGCGCCGCGTCGCCGATCTGTCGATCATCGTGCTCGATCGATCGCGGCCGCTGACCGCCGACGACCACGCACTACTGGCCGCGACCGCGGCGACGCCGCGCGTCGTGGCCGGCAACAAGTCCGACCTCGCGCCGGCCTGGGACGGCACGGCGGTGCCGGGGCTGATTGCGGTGTCGGCGGAGACCGGCGCCGGCGTCGACCGGCTGCGGGTCGCGGCGGTCGCGGCGCTGACCGGACGCGAGCGGCTGCGGGACGTCCCGGCGGTGACCAACCTCCGCCACGTCGCGCTGCTCGCCGAGGCGGCGGCGGCGCTCGACCGCGCGGCGCGGGCGGCGGCGGCCGGCACGCCGGAGGAGTTCGTCGCCGCCGACGTCCACGAGGCGCGCGCCCGGCTCGAGGCGGTCACCGGCGGGCGCACCGCCGACGACGTGCTGCACGCCATCTTCGCTCGCTTCTGCATTGGGAAGTAGTTTGTAATGCAAAGTGTATTGGACGTGATCGTGGTTGGCGCCGGCCACGCCGGGGTCGAGGCGGCGTGGGCGGCGGCGCGGCTCGGCCGGACGGTCGGCGTGTGCACGCTGTCGGACGGGACGGTGGCGCACATGCCGTGCAACCCGGCGATTGGCGGGACCGCCAAGGGGCATCTGGTCCGGGAGATCGACGCGCTCGGCGGCCTGATGGGACGCGCGATCGACGCCACCGGTATCCAGTTCAAAATGCTCAACCGCAGCCGCGGTCCGGCGGTGTGGTCCCCCCGCGCCCAGGCCGACAAGCGGCTCTACAGCGACTGGGTCCGCAGGACGCTCGAGGCCGAACCGAACATCCACTGGGTCATTGGCCGGGCGGGGCGGATTCTCACCGACAGCGCCGGCGTCGCCGGCCTCGAGCTCGAGGACGGTCGGAGGTTCGCCTGCCGCTCGGTGGTGGTCACGACCGGAACCTTCCTGAACGGTCTCATTCACATCGGTCCGGAGACGCGCCCCTCCGGGCGCGCCGGCGAGCCGCCGACCAGGGACCTCGCCGAGTCGCTCAAGAGTTTCGGCTTCGCCTGGGGGCGCCTCAAGACCGGCACCCCCCCTCGGCTCGATCGGGCCAGCATCGATTTCTCGCGCTTCACCGCCGAGTACGGCGACGAGCAGCCCGTCCCCTTCTCGTTTCAGACCACGACGCTCGATCGGCCCTGCATCGCCTGTCACCTGCTCCACACCACGGACGCGGTGCACGCCATGGTCCGCGACAACATTTCGCAGTCGCCGCTCTTCAACGGCCAGATCCGCGGCATCGGGCCGCGGTATTGCCCGTCGCTCGAAGACAAGGTGATGCGGTTTCCCGATCGCGAACGCCACCAGATTTTTCTCGAGCCCGAGGGGCTGGAAAGCCGGGAAATCTACGTTAACGGCTTTTCGATGAGCCTTCCCGCCGCTCTCCAGCAGTCGCTGGTTCGGGCGCTGCCCGGACTGGAGGCGGCGGTCATGCTCCGGCCAGGCTATGCCGTCGAGTACGACTTTATCCAGCCGACGGAGCTTCGCGCCACGCTCGAATCCCATCGCGTGCCCGGCCTGTTTCTCGCCGGCCAGATCAACGGCACCTCCGGCTACGAGGAGGCGGCGGCGCAGGGCCTGGTCGCCGGCATCAACGCCGCGCGGCCCGCGGAGCCGTTCACGCTGCGGCGCGACGAAGCCTACATCGGCATCCTGGTCGACGACCTGACGGCGAGAGGGTGCCTCGAGCCGTATCGGATGTTCACCTCCCGCGCCGAGCATCGCCTGCTGCTTCGGGTCGACAACGCCGATCTCCGGCTCACCCCGCGCGGACGGGCGGCGGGCCTGGTCACAGACGACCATTGGGAGCGGTTCAGGAGCCGCAAGGATCGCTTCGCGGCGAACTGCGCGTCTATTCGCGCCGCCCTCGTCAATTCTCCCGCTGGCCGGATGCCGGCGGCCCGGGCGCTCCAGCAGGCCGACGTCCGCCTGCTCGACCTCTGCGCCACCGGCCAGCTGGCACTCAGGACCGCCCCCGCCGACCAGGCGATCGACATGGCCAGCGTCGAAACCGAGTTCAAATACGAGGGCTATCTGCGCCGGCAGGAGCGGATGGTTGAGCGCCAGCGCCGCCAGGGAGGCCTGGCGATTCCGGCGGATTTCGTCTTTGCGGGAATTCCCGGGCTGTCCCGCGAAATGGTCGAGCGGCTGAGCCAGTTGCGTCCCGCCACGCTCGGTCAGGCCGAGCGCATCCCTGGCATCACCCCCGCGGCACTATCGCTCGTCGCCAGCCGCATCCATCGCTCGATCTGACGCGGGTCTGATAATCTCTCGGGGTGGCGCCACGCGACCTCCGGACGAGGCTCACCCGCCGCGCGGTCAAGGCGGGCATCTTTCTGCCGGACGACCTGTGCTCGCGCCTCGTCACCTATTACGAACTCCTCGAGCGCTGGAACCGCAAGATCAACCTGACGGCGCTGGAGAACCCGGATGCCGCGGTGGATCGGCTGCTCCTCGAGCCTGTCCTGGCGGCCCGGTACTTTCCTTCCCACGTCGGACGAATCCTTGATATCGGTTCCGGGGGCGGCTCCCCAGCGATTCCTCTGAAGCTCTCGTCTCCGGCATCGGCGCTGACCATGGTCGAAGTCAAAGCTCGCAAGTCAGCGTTCCTGCGCGAAGCGGTGCGCGTCCTCGAGTTGACGGATACCGCAGTCGAGACCAGCCGTTACGAGGAACTGCTGACCCGCCCCGATCTTCACGAAAGCAGTGATGTGCTATCCATTCGCGCCGTCCGGGTCGAGCTCCGCACGCTGATGACACTCCAGGCGTTCATCAAGCCGGGCGGCGTTATTTTCATGTTTCGCGGGCCCAGCGGCCCGGTTGAGCCTCAAACGGTGCCGGTGCTGCGCTGGGTGAACACCCATCCACTCGTGGAGACTCTCCAGAGCCGGCTGAGCATTTTTCAAAAGAGCACCTGAGTCCGGTGTTCCACGTGGAACGCTACTTGCGGGGCTTCAGAACGTTCCACGTGAAACAGTTCGCATTGACTCGGCCGACCGCAACGCACTAATCTCCTCCTTCTCGCGTCAGTCATGTTTATTGGTCATACAACCTAATGAATGCCCGCATCCGCGCGGTCGCCAACCAGAAAGGGGGCGTCGGTAAAACCACGACGGCCATCAATCTCTCTGCGTCGCTGGCGATGGCCGACCAGCGCGTCCTGCTCGTCGACATGGACCCCCAGGCCAACCTGACGAGCGGCGTCGGCCTCAAGGGCCAGACCGCGCCTGGCGGCACCATTTATCACGCACTCACCGGCGATGCCCCCGACCCGGAAGCGTTCCTGCTGCCGACCAGCATTGCCGGGCTCTCGCTGATCCCCGCCGACCGCGATCTCACGGGCGCCGAAATCGATCTCGTGCCGATGCCGGCACGCGAGCGGCGCCTTCGCGCCGTCCTCGATCGCCTGCGCCCGAAGTTCGACTACATCTTCATCGACACGCCGCCGTCGCTCGGCCTGCTGACGCTCAACGCGCTCGTCGCCGCCGACGCCGTCCTGATCCCGCTCAACTGCGAATACTTCGCGCTCGAAGGCCTGGCCGATCTCGTCGCGACGCTCCGCCGCGTCCGCGCCGCCTTCAATCCGGACCTCGACATCGCCGGCGTGCTGATGACAATGCACGACGAGCGCACGAACCTCGGCCAGCAGGTCGCCCGCGACATCCGCGCCTTCTTCGCCGACCGCGTCTTCACCGTCGTCATTCCCAGGAACATCCGCCTCGGTGAAGCGCCAAGCCACGGCCTGCCGGCGATTGTCTACGACGTCAAATCCCGAGGCGCCGAAGCCTATCTCGCGCTGGCGCGCGAGGTCCTCGCCCGCGACGGCGCGCCGCTCGCCTCGAATACGGAGCCACACCATGGTTGAAAAGCGACCCGCGCTCGGGCGCGGCCTGTCCGCCCTGATTCCCGACAGCCCGCGCGAGGCGCCGGCCGCCCGGGACGCCAGCCTCGAGGTCGACATCGATCTGCTGCGGCCGAACCGGTTCCAGCCGCGCACGACGATCGACGAGAGCAAGGTCGAGGAGCTCGCCCGCTCGATCCGCTCGAACGGCATCATTCAGCCGATCGTCGTCCGCAAGGTCGACAACGGCTACGAGATCATCGCTGGCGAGCGGCGCTGGCGTGCCGCGCAGACCATCGGCCTGCTCAAAGTGCCGGTGGTCGTCAGGGAGATTTCCGAGGACCGGCTGCTGGCGGTCGCGCTGATCGAGAACATCCAGCGGGAGGACCTCAACCCGATCGAGGAGGCGGTTGCGTACCGCCGGCTGGCGGACGACTATCACCTGACGCAGGAGCAGATTGCCGACGCGGTCGGCAAGGATCGGTCGTCGATCGCCAACTTCCTGCGCCTCCTCAGGCTGCCGCAGGAAATCCGCGCCAGCGTCAGTGGCGGCGCGCTGTCGATGGGCCATGCCCGCGCGCTGCTCGCGCTGCCGGACGAAGCGGCCCAGCTCCGCGTCGGCCGCGATATTGTGGCGAAGAACCTCTCGGTCCGGGAGACCGAAGCGCTCGTCAAGAAGGCGGCGCAGCCGGCCGCGGCACCGGTTGCCGCCGAGAAGGACGTCCACACCCGCGCCGCCGAGGAGCGGCTGCGATTCGCGCTTGGCACCCGCGTCAGCATCGCGCGGCGCCGCAACGGCGGTACGATCGAGATCGAATTCACCTCCGAGGACGAACTGAACCGGTTGTTCGAGTTCCTGACAGAGACCCGATGAAGCGACTGACCGACTATTCCGCCTGCGCCGGTTGAGCGAGCAAGCTCGCCGCCGGTGAGCTCGCCCAGGTACTGGGCGATTTGCCCGTCAGCGGAGACGACCGGGTCCTGATTGACTATCGGACCTCGGACGATGCCGGTGTGTACCGGCTGGACACCCGCACCGCCCTGGTCCAGACGGTCGACTTCTTCACGCCGATTGTCGACGACCCGTTCGTCTACGGCCAGATTGCCGCCGCCAATGCGCTGAGCGATGTCTACGCGATGGGCGCGCGGCCGCTGACCGCCCTCGCGATCGCCGCCTTCCCCAAAGATCTCGACCGCGCCGTGCTGCGCGAGATCTTCTCGGGCGGGCTCGACAAGCTGCGTGAAGCAGGCGTGGCGCTGCTTGGCGGCCACACCGTGCAGGATGCCGAGGTCAAGTTCGGCTACGCGGTGACCGGCCAAGTCGACCCGGCGCGCGTGCTGGCCAACGGCGGCGCCCGGCCCGGCGATCTGCTCGTCCTGACCAAGGCGCTCGGGACCGGGATCATCGCCACCGCGCTGAAGTTCAGCCGCGCCCCCCAGGCCGCCATCGACGCCGCCGTCCGGTCGATGACGACGTTGAACCAGCGGGCGGCCGAGGTGCTGGGCCGATCGGCCCCGGCGGTCCATGCCTGCACCGACGTGACCGGCTTCGGATTGATTGGCCACGCCGCCGAGATGGCGACCGCGAGTGGCTGCGAGCTCGAGATCGACGTCCGGCTGGTGCCGCTGCTGGAGGGTGCCCGGGCGCTGGTCCTCGGCAACGTGCCGGGCGGCGGCAAGAGCAATCGCGAGTTTTTCGGCGGCAAGGTGGACGTCGCCGCCGGTCTCGACCCCGATGTCGTGGAGCTGCTGTTCGATCCGCAGACCTCCGGCGGCCTGCTGGCCGCGGTTGAAGCCTCCCGCGCGGATGAGATTACCGGCTTGCTGGCGGCCGCCGGGGTGCCGGCGGTCGTCGTCGGACGCTGCGTGGCGGCGCCGGCCCCGCGCATCAGGCTCATCTGACCTCCGGCCCCGCCGCGCCCGTCTCCGTTGCGCTGGCCGGAGCCCGGATGGTATAAATGAATGTTTGTTCCGCTGCGCAAGTGCGCGGCGTGAGCCTGTCCTGTCTTCGGAGGTAGCTTGCTCCCGGATCTGTCAGTCTTCTGGGTCATCTTTTTCGTGCTGCTGCTGACGTTCCTGCTGAACCGGCTGCTGTTCAAGCCGGTCCTGGCGGTCATGGCGGCGCGCGAGCGGGCGATCCAGTCGGCGCGCGAGCTGGCCGAGCGGTCGGCGGCCGAAGCGCGGCAGGCCTCCGAGGAGTTCGAGCGCCGCACGGCCGAGGCGCGCGGCGATCTCTACCGCCAGATGGACGAGATGCGCCGGACCGCGATGGCGGAGCGCGCCGGCATCGTAACGGCGACGCGGGCGGAGGCCGAGGCCGAGATTACGGCCGCGTCCGCCCGGCTGGCAGCCGAGGTCGAGCAGGCGCGGCGAACGCTCGACGCCGACGCCGATGCGCTCGGTGCGGCCGTCGCGGAACGCGTGCTGGGTCGAAAAGCGTCCTGAATTTCTCCGTTCCCCTGACAATCCGTTTGCCCATGACACCCGACGCCCGCCATCGAGTCTGCCGCACCGCCCGCGCGGCCGCGCTCGCCACCGCCCTGCTCGCGGCCTCGTGGGGCAGCGCAGTCTCGGCCGCGCAGCCGCACGACGCGGCCGCGACGGCGCACGGTTCGGCCGCGCCGGCCGGGACCGCCGCCGAGGCCGAGGGGCCGCACGAGCAGACGGCCATGCAGACGGTCGCCAAGCTCGCCAACTTCGCGCTGCTCGCCGGGGTGCTGGTCTATTTCCTGCGCAGTCCCGTGGCGGCGCACCTGACCTCGCGCGCCGCGCAGATTCGCCAGGACCTGGTGACGGCGGCGGAGATGCGGGCCGCCGCGACCGCGCAGATGACCGACATCGAGCGCCGGCTGGCGTCGCTGCCCGCCGAACTGGACGCGCTGCGCGCGCAGGGTGCAGCCGACGTCGCCGCCGAGCAGCAGCGGATTGCCGCCGCCGCCGAGGCCGAGCGCGCCCGGCTCCTCGAGCAGACGCACCGCGAGATTGCGACCAGGCTGCGGATCGCGCGCCGCGACCTGACCGCGCACGCCGCCGATCTGGCGGTGACGGTCGCCGAGGCGCGGATCCGCCGGACGATCACGCCGGACGATCAGCTGCGGCTGGTCGACCGCTTCACCAGCCAGTTGAAGGAGGCGCGATGACGAGCCGTGCGGCGGCGACCCGCTACGCGCGCGCGCTCTTCGACGTCGCGCTTCGTGAAGCCGACATCCGGCAGGCCGGACGCGATCTCGACGAGTTCGCGCGCCTGGTCGCCGGCAACGAGACGCTGGCGCGGGTGCTGTCGAATCCGGCGATTCCGGCGGCGCAGAAGCGCGGCGTCGTCGACGGCCTGCTGAAGGCGCTCGGCACGGCCTCGGCGGTGGTCGCGAAGGTGCTCGGGCTGCTCGCCGACCGCGATCGGCTGGCGCTGCTGCCGGAGCTGGCCGAGGCCTACCGGGCGCGGCTGCGCGAGCACGACAAGGTCGTCCGCGTCGAGGTCGTCACCGCGGTCGCGCTGCCGGCCGACCGGGTCGCGGCGCTCCGCCAGCGGCTCGCCGAGGCGACCGGCCGGCGGCCCGAAGACGTCCACGTCGAGGCGCGCGTCGACCCGGCGATCATCGGCGGCGCGATCACCAAGATCGGCAGCACCGTCTACGACGGCAGCGTCACCCGGCAGCTCGCGAAGATGAAAGAGACTCTGGCCGCCAGCGCCGTCTAGGCGCCGGCCGCGGCCCCGACCGGGCCGCACCGAACGAGAGAACGAATGGACATCAAAGCAGAAGAAATCTCCAAGATCATCCGCGACCAGATCGGCAGCTACGCCGCCGACGTCGATGTCGCCGAAGTCGGCACCATCGTCTCGATTGGCGACGGCATCGCGCGCGTCCACGGCGTCGAGAACACGATGGCCGGCGAGATGCTCGAGTTTCCGCACGGGGTGTTCGGCATCGCGCTGAACCTCGAGGAGGAGAGCGTCGGCGCGGTGCTGCTCGGCGAGTATCAGAAGATCGGCGAAGGGGACACCGTCAAGCGGACCGGGCGGATCATCTCGGTGCCGGTCGGCGAGGAGCTGGTCGGCCGCGTCGTCAACGCGCTCGGCCAGCCGATCGACGGCAAGGGCCCGATCGTCACGCAGACCTTCATGGAGATCGAGCGGATCGCCCCAGGCGTCGTCGACCGCAGCCCGGTCAAGGAGCCGCTCCAGACCGGGCTCAAGGCGATCGACTCGATGGTGCCGATCGGCCGCGGCCAGCGCGAGTTGATCATCGGCGACCGGCAGACCGGCAAGACCGCGGTGGCGGTCGACGCAATCATCAACCAGAAGGGGAAGGACGTCATCTGCATCTACAACGCGATCGGCCAGAAGCAGTCGACGATCGCCCAGGTGGTGCGGATTCTCGAGGAAGCCGGGGCGATGGAGTACAGCATCGTCGTCGCGGCCGGGGCGTCGGACCCGGCGCCGCTGCTCTACATCAGCCCGTACGCGGCGTGCGCAATGGGCGAGTACTTCCGCGACAGCGGCCGCCACGCGCTGTGCGTCTACGACGACCTGTCGAAGCACGCCCAGGCCTACCGGGAAATCTCGCTGCTGCTGCGCCGTCCGCCCGGCCGCGAGGCCTACCCCGGCGACGTCTTCTATCTGCATTCCCGACTGCTCGAGCGCGCCGCGAAGCTCAATAAGGAGAAGGGCGGCGGATCGCTGACCGCGCTGCCGATCATCGAGACCCAGGCCGGCGACCTCTCGGCCTACATCCCGACCAACGTCATTTCGATCACCGACGGCCAGATTTTTCTCGAGAGCGACCTGTTCCACCAGGGTGTCCGCCCGGCGATCAACGTCGGCAACTCGGTGTCGCGGGTCGGCGGCTCGGCGCAGGTCAAGGCGATGCGCCAGGTCGCCGGATCGCTGCGCCTCGACCTGGCGCAGTACCGCGAGCTGGCCGCGTTCGCGCAGTTCGGCAGCGACCTCGACAAGGCAACGCTCAGCCAGCTCAATCGCGGCCGGCGGCTGGTCGAGGTCCTCAAGCAGCCGCAGTACCAGCCGCTCGCGGTCGAAAAGCAGGTCATTATCATCTACGCCGCGACCAACGGCTTCCTCGATCCGGTCGCGGTCGAGGACGTGCGCGACTACGAGACCGGACTCTACCAGTTCCTCGACACGCGCCGCGCGCAGCTGCTGTCGTCGCTGGCCGAGAAGAAGCAGATCGACGATGCGATCAAGGCGGATCTGACCCAGGCGCTCAAGGAGTACGGCGAGACGTTCGCGGCCGGGCCCAAGGCGGCGGTCGCCTAAGATGCCGTCCCTGATCGACATCCGGCGCCGGGTCCGCGCGGTCAAGTCGACGCAGCAGATCACCAAGGCGATGAAGATGGTGGCGGCGTCGCGGCTGCGGCGGGCGCAGGAGCGGGTCCAGCAGGCCCGGCCGTTCGCGTCGGAGATGCGCCGCGTTCTGACCAGCCTGGCCGGCCGCGTCGACCCGGCCGCGCATCCGCTGCTCGACGAGCGCGCCGCGCCGCGCGCCGGCGGGCGGGCGCTGCTGATTGTCGTCACCGCCGACCGCGGGCTGTGCGGCAGCTTCAACACCAACGTGATCAAGGCGGCCGGGGCGTTCATCACCGGGCAGAGCGCCCGGCAGGTTGCGCTCGGCTTGATCGGCCGGCGCGGCCGCGACTTCTTCGCGCGGCGCGGGCTCGAGGTCCGCTACGAGCAGGTCAACCTGTTCGCGAGCCTCAAGTTCGACCACGCCCAGGAGATTGCGCGGACCGCGATCGACGCGTTCGTCAGCGGCGAGGTCGACAGCGTCCACCTCGCGTTCAACGAGTTCAGGTCGGTGATGGTGCAGCAGGTCGTCGTCGAGCAGCTGCTGCCGATTGCGCGCGGCGCGTTCGGCGCCGCCGCCGAGCCGCCGGCCGGCGCGCCGGTCGTCGACTATCTCTACGAGCCGGAGCCGGCGGAGCTGTTCGCCCACCTCCTGCCGAGCTACGTCGAAGTCCAGGTGTTCCGCGCGCTACTCGAATCGAACGCGGCGTTCTTCGCCGCGCAGATGACCGCGATGGACGCCGCGACCCGCAACTCGGGCGAGATGATCGAGGCGCTGACGCTCTACATGAACAAGGTGCGCCAGGCGGCGATTACCAGGGAAATCATCGAAGTCGTCTCGGGCGCGCAGGCGCTCTAGCCGCTTTCCGCTACCCGCTGCCCGCTTCCAGCGGACCGGTTGTAATCAACTGGCGGTAACGCGGGCGGGAAGCGGGAAGCGGGCAACTACAAGGATCAGTCATTTATGCCAGTCGCAGCAGCGCAGAAAGTCGGCCGGGTCGTCCAGGTCATCGGACCGGTGGTTGACATCGAGTTCGAGGGGGGCCACTTGCCCGAGATTTACAACGCCGTCCGGATCAAGTCCGATGGCCAGGGCGGGCAGGCGATCGACGTCATCGTCGAAGTCGAGCAGCACCTCGGCGAGAACCGGGTGCGGACGGTCGCGATGAAGCCGACCGACGGCATGCAGCGCGGTATGGAGGCGATCGACACCGGCTCGCCGATCACGATGCCGGTCGGCGCCGCGACGCTCGGCCGCGTCATGAACGTCCTCGGCGAACCGGTCGACTACCCGGATCGTCCGGTCGAGTCGGCCGAGCGCTGGTCGATCCACCGCAAGGCGCCGTCGCTCGAGGAGCAGTCGACCGAACTGCAGATGTTCGAGACCGGCATCAAGGTCATCGACCTGCTCGAGCCGTACGTCCGCGGCGGCAAGATCGGCCTGTTCGGCGGTGCCGGCGTCGGCAAGACCGTCATCATCCAGGAGCTGATCCACAACGTCGCGATGAAGCACGGCGGCGTGTCGGTGTTCGCCGGCGTCGGCGAGCGGACGCGCGAGGGCAACGACCTCTGGTTGGAGTTCCAGGAGAGCGGCGTCATCAACACCGAGGATCTCTCGAAGTCGCGCGCCGCACTGGTCTACGGCCAGATGACCGAGCCGCCCGGCGCCCGGCTGCGGGTCGCGCTCAGCGGCCTGACGGTGGCGGAGTATTTCCGCGACGCCGAGAACAAGGACGTCCTGCTGTTCATCGACAACATCTTCCGCTTCACCCAGGCCGGCTCCGAGGTCTCGGCGCTGCTCGGCCGGATGCCGTCGGCGGTCGGCTATCAGCCAACCCTGCTGACCGAGATGGGCGAGCTGCAGGAGCGGATCACCTCGACCAAGAAGGGCTCGATCACGTCGGTGCAGGCGATCTACGTCCCGGCCGACGACTACACCGACCCGGCGCCGGCGACGACCTTCGCGCATCTCGACGCGACCACCAACCTGTCGCGGGCGATCGTCGAGCTCGGCATCTATCCGGCGGTCGACCCGCTGGCGTCGACGTCGCGGATCCTCGACGCGCGGATCATCGGCGACGAGCACTACAACGTCGCCCGCCAGGTGAAGCAGATCCTCCAGCGCTACAAGGATCTCCAGGACATCATCGCGATCCTCGGCATCGACGAACTCTCCGAAGAGGACAAGCTGACGGTTGGCCGCGCCCGCCGCATCCAGCGCTTCATGTCGCAGCCGTTCTTCGTCGGCGAGCAATTCACCGGGCTGCCGGGCAAGTACGTGCCGGTCGCCGACACGGTGCGGAGTTTCAAGGAAATCGTCGCCGGAAAGTGGGATCATCTGCCTGAGCAGGCGTTCTACATGGTCGGGACGATTGAAGAGGCGGTCGAGAAGGCCGAGAAGATGAAAGGCGCGTAGCCGGCGATGGCCCTGCCGACCCACATCGAGCTGCAAATCGTCACGCCCGAGCGGCGCATCGTCCAGGATCAGGTCGACGAGGTCGAGATCCCGGGGGCCGAGGGCTACTTCGGCGTCCTGCCCGGGCACACTCCGCTGCTCGCGGCGCTGGCGGTCGGCGAGCTCTGGTACCGCAAGGGCCAGGAGAAGTTCTACCTGTCGATCGCCTTCGGCTTTGCCGAGGTGCTGCCCGACCGGGTCACCATCCTCGCCCGGATTGCCGAGCGGGCGGAGGAGATCAGCCCCGAGCGTGCCGAAGCGGCGCGCAAGCGCGCCGAGGAGCGGCTGGCGAAGGCGACGTCGGATATCGACTACGAGCGCGCCCGGCTGGCGCTGATGAAGGCGGTCGCCAGGCTGGACGTCTCGGCGCGGATCCCGGGCAGCGGCCGGCGCCTGCGTGAGGCTGTGAAGGGCTAGGCTTCAGTCATGAACCCGGCGCACTCGCTGTCGTGGGCGGTCAGCACGGATCCGGGTCTCAGGCGGACCAGCAACGAAGACAGCTTCGCGACGCGCGCCGAGCTCGGCCTGTTCGTCGTTGCCGACGGCATGGGCGGCCACGTCGCCGGCGAGGTGGCGTCGCGAGTCGCGGTCGAGGCGATTGAGGCGTTCATCGTCGATACCGCGATTGCCGACAAGAACCGCACCTGGCCGTTCCCGTTCGATCCGTCGCTCAGCCTCGAGGCCAACCGGCTGAAGGCCGCCTTTCGCCTTGCCAACCGCCGCATCGCGTCCGCGATTGCCGACTCGCAGGATCTCCGCGGGATGGCGACGACCGCGTCCGCCGTCCTGATCGGCAAGACCACGGCGAGCGTCGCCCACGTCGGCGACAGCCGCGTCTACGTCCTCAAGGACGGCCGGCTGTCGCAGATCACCGACGATCACTCGTGGGTCGAGGAACAGGTCCGCGCCGGCACGCTGACGCCGACCGCGGCGCGGCAGCATCCGTGGCGCAACGTCGTAACGCGCGCGCTGTCGGGCGGCGAGGATCCCGAAGTCGACGTCGTCGAGGTCAGCCCGGCTCCCGGCGAGCGCTATCTGCTCTGCTCCGACGGCCTGTTCGGGGTCGTCGCCGACGACCGCATCGCGGCGATTCTCGGCCGGAGCGGCACGCCGCTCGAGACGATCTGCCGCGACCTCGTCGACGCCGCCAACGAGGCGGGCGGGCCGGACAACATCACGGCGCTCGTGCTCGCCATCGATGCTTCATAATCTCGCGCGGCTGTTCCGCTACCGCGGCCTGATCCAGAGCCTGGTGGCGCGCGAGCTGAAGGCCCGCTACCGCGGATCGGTGCTCGGCTTCTTCTGGTCGTTCATCAACCCGCTGCTGCTGCTGACCATCTATACGCTGGTCTTCAAGTACGTGATGCCGGGCACCCACACCGGCGTCGAGCCCTACGCGGTGTTCATGTTCTGCGGCATCCTCCCCTGGACGTGGTTCTCGTCGTCGCTGGCCGAGTCGTCCAATGTGCTGATCTCGGGCGGCAACCTGATCAAGAAGGTGCTCTTCCCCGCCGAGATCCTGCCAATCGTCACCGTCCTGGCGAACATGATCCATTTCTTCCTCGGCCTGACGATCCTGGCGGCGTTCCTCGCCTGGTACCGCCTGCCGCCGACGCTGACCCTGTTGTGGCTGCCGGTGGTGGTCGCCGTGCAGCTGGTGCTGACGGCCGCCTTTGCGCTGATCCTGTCGGCGCTGACCGTACACTTCCGCGATATCCGCGACATCCTGTCGAACCTGCTGACGTTCTGGTTCTTCGCCACGCCGATCATCTATCCGTGGTTCCAGGCGCCGCCGTTGGCGAAGCAGTTCCTCAATCTCAACCCGTTCACGCACCTCGCCGTTTCCTACCAGGAGATCCTGTTCTTCCGCGGCGAGTTCGGCCACCTCCGCTGGCTGCTGCTGCTCGCCGCGATCTCGGTCGCGTTCTTTCTCTTCGGCTACTTCATCTTCGACCGGCTGCGCGACACGTTCGCGGAGGAAGTATGAGACAGCGCTGCCCGCTTCCTGCTTCCCGCTTCCCGCTTCCCGCGAAGGGCCAAGTGCCAGGCGACTCAGCGCCCGGCAGCGGCCAGCGGGTAGCGGGTAGCGGAGAACCCGAGGCGGGTAGCGGGAAGCTGGCAGCGGGCAGCGAGCAGCTGTGATGAACGCCATCACCGTCACGCACGCCTCGAAGGTCTACCGCCGCTACAGCCGGCGGCGACAGTTCTCGACGCTCAAGAGCGCGCTGCTGTCGCGCAGCCTGATCGGCAACCTCAAGCCTGACGAGACGTTCGCCGCGGTGCGGAATGTGACCTTTAACGTGCCGCGCGGCCGGACGCTGGGGGTGATCGGCCGGAACGGCTCGGGCAAGAGCACGCTGCTCAAGCTGGTCGCCGGTATCACCAAGCCGTCGAGCGGGACGGTCACCGTCGAGGGGCGGATCTCGGCGCTGATCGAGCTCGGCGCCGGCTTCCACCCCGAGATCTCCGGCCGCGAGAACGTCTTCATCAACGGCATCATGCTCGGCCTCTCGAAGCGGGAGATCACGCGGCGCTTCGACGAGATCATCGAGTTTGCCGAGATGGAGGACTTCATCGACGCGCCGGTCAAGACCTATTCGTCCGGGATGTACATGCGGCTTGGGTTCGCGGTCGCGATTCACGTCGATCCCGACGTCCTGCTCGTCGACGAAGTCCTCGCGGTCGGCGACGAGGGCTTCACCCACAAGTGCCTCGACAAGTTCGCCGAATTCAAGCGCCGCGGCAAGACCATCCTGCTCGTCACCCATTCGCTCGGTCTGGTCGAGCGGTTCTGCGACGACGCGCTGTGGATGGACAGCGGTGAGCTCAAGGGGATGGGCGACCCGAAGCGGATCGTCGGCGCCTACATCACCGACGTCGAGGTCAGCGAAGAGCACCAGCTCGCGGTCAGCGATCAGCGGGCGCAGGAATCGGCCGCGGTCGTCTCTCCCGAAGAGCCGGCCAGCGCGGTGCTGCCGGATCATCCGATCGAGACCGCCGACGCGCCGGCGGACATGTTCCGGGCGACCGAGGGGCGCTGGGGCTCGCGCGAGGTCGAGATCACCGGGGTCGAGCTGCACGGCCCCGATGGCGCCGCCGCCCACGTCTTCCATTCCGGCGAGCCGCTGGCGATCCACATCGCGCTGCGCGCGCCGATCGCGATCGACGACTTCGTAGTCGGCATCGGGCTGTTCAATGCCGAAGGGGTCTGCTGCTACGGCACCAACACCAGCCTCGAGGAGCTCAAGGGGGTCCGCATCTTCGGCGACGCCGAGGCGCGGTTCACGATCGACAGCCTCGATCTCGTCGAAGGCACCTACAAGCTCGACGTCGCGATCCACAAGGTCGACGGCTATCCGTACGACTATCACCGCCTGCTCTACACGTTCAGAGTGAAGTCGCGGACGAAGGACGTCGGCATCTACCGTCCCAGGCACAACTGGCGGTTCTCCGACAGCCTCACCTTCGAGCGGACCGGCGAATGACGCGCGACCCGGCCGCCGGGGGGCTGCTGGACGATGACGGGATCCGCGCGTTCGTCGAGCGCTACCGCGCCGCCGGCCGGACGGTGGTGTTCACCAACGGCGTCTTCGACCTGCTCCATCCCGGCCACGTCCGCTACCTGCAGGAGGCCCGCCGGCTCGGCGAGGCGCTGATCGTCGGCCTCAACGCCGACGTTTCCGTTCGCCGGAACAAAGGCCTGGCCCGCCCCATCAACCCCGAGGCGGAGCGCGCCGAGGTGCTGCTGGCGCTCGCCTGTGTCGACGCGGTCGTGATCTTTGGTGAAGACACGCCCGACCGGATCGTCCGCGTCGTCCAGCCCGACGTCCTCGTCAAAGGAGCCGACTGGGCCGCCGACGCGATCGTCGGCCGCGACACCGTCGAGGCGCGCGGCGGGCGCGTCGTGCGCGTGCCGGTCGAGCAGGGCTATTCGACGACGGCGATTGTCGAGAAGATCAAGTCGACTGGCTCGACGGGCGGATAGCTGTCAGCTCTCGGCTCTCAGCTCTCAGCTCTCAGCTCACAGCTCACAGCTGTCAGCTGTTCAAAGCGGCTCCCATTCGGGTAAAGTGTGCCCGCCATGCCTGAGTCCAGGGTTTTGCGATGAGCACCGTTGGTTACGCCGCGCGTGCCGTGGCGACGCCTGTCCGCACGCTGGAAATCCGCGATTGGCTGGGGGCTGATCGCGTGGGTGGTGGTGTTCTGGCGCCTGGGCTACCCCAGTCTCCTTGACCCGGACGAGGCGCACTACGCCGAACTGACGCGCGAGATGCTGCAGTCGGGCAACTGGCTGGTGCCGCTGCTCGATGGCAAGCCGCTCATCGACAAGCCGGTGCTGTTCCACTGGCTGCAGGGAGCGTCGGTGTTGTTGCTGGGGGAGACGGAGTTTGCCGCCCGGCTGCCGACCGCCCTGTCGGCCATTGGCCTCTTCGCCGTGACGCGCTGGGTCGGCGCGGCGCTCTTCGGCGCCGAGGTTGGCTCTCTCGGGGCGGTCATGTTCGCGACCATTCCGGCGACGTTTGCGCTCTCGAGCATCGCGATTTTCGACATGGTGTTCGGACTGTTCCTGTTCGGGGGTGTCGGCGCGCTGCTCGTCGCCGCGCACCGCCCCGGCCGCCGCGCTGAACTGACCGGATACGGTCTCCTGACCCTGGCGGTGATGACGAAGGGGCCGGTCGCCCTGGTCCTGACGGGGGCGTTCATCATGGCCGCCCTTGTCGCGTCGCGCGAAACGCGTGCCCTGGTGGCCGGCCTCCATTGGAAGACCGGGCTCTGCGCCGTGCTGGTCGCCGCTTCCCCCTGGTTCCTGTGGATGCAGTGGCGGTTCGGCGCTGACTTCGTCCAAGGCTATCTGCTCGCCGGCAACCTGTTCTACTTCACACAGCCGGCCGAATTCTCCGCGCGTGCCGTCAACCACACGTTCTACATCCGCGCCTTTGCCGGCGCCTTCTTCCCGTGGAGCGGCCTGGTGGTCGGCCGCGGCATCGACGTGATCCGGGGCGTCCGGACCGGCCCGACACTCTCGAGCGGCGAACGGCTGCTGTGGTTGTGGGTGCTCGTCGTCATCGGTCTGTTCAGCATCGCGCGCTTCAAGCTCGATCACTACATTTTTCCCGCCGCTCCGGCCTGCTGCCTGCTCGCCGCCAACGCCTGGCGCGAGGCCTCGCAGGATGCGGACGGTCGTCTGGTGGCGACGAAGTGGAGCGTGTTCGCGATTGCCGGCCTGATGATTGTCGGGGGAAGCTTTGGCGCCGTCTATCTCATGAAGCTGGGGCTGGAACTCCCGCCATCGGCGCTGTTGCTACCGGCCGCCATCTTCGCTGGAGGCGCGGGTCTGCTGTTCCAGTCGGAGCGTCGGGGCTGGCGCGTGCCGCACGGCATCGGGGTCGTCGTCGCGATGTTGCTGGTAAGCTACGCGACGGTCGTCGCCGTAGGGTATCCGGCGCTGGAGCAGGTGCGGCCGACCGCCGTCGTGGCGCGGCGGTTGGCGCGGATCACCGCGCCAACGGCACCGGTCGGACTCTACCGTCTCGAACGGTGGCGCGGCAGCCTCCGCTATTACCTGAACCGGCCGGTCGAGCGGCTCGAGACCGCCGACGGAGTGCGCGAGTTCCTCTCCGGGCCGCAGCCGGCCTATGTCGTCATGTTGCGCCGCGACTATGTCGAGCTCCGCCAGCATATTCCGCTGCGGCTGCTGACGTCGCATCGCGCGGTCGTCGGCACGACCGGCAGGGGCCTGCGCAAGCAGCGCTGGGGGCTGCTCGTGGTTGTCTCGAACGATCGATAAACCGTCGCGGCGCGCGTATCGTGAGCATGGCGGCGAGCGGGGCGATTCGACGACGGTGATCTGCCGAGGATCCGTTCGGCACGCCCGCCGGGGCGGCTTAGCCGCGCTCAGCTGTCGGGCGCTTACTCAATGAACGAGGCGCTCAGGAGTAGTCGAAGGCGCCAAAGGCCGCATATTGCCCGGAGTGGTCGTACTCGACCGCGCCCCGGACCTGGAAGATTTTCGACGCCGCCATGCCGCCCCGCTTCACGACGAGCCCCTCGGGCAGCAGGACCTCGGGGTGGACGGCCGCCTGCGTCACCGGATTTCGGATCTCCCGCAGCTCGAGCTCGATCGCGTCGCCAATGACCGCCCGCGACTCGTGGGCCGCGACGTTGACGTCGAAGTGAGCGATCTCGGGCTCGGCGAGCGTGTAGGTCCCGGCAAAGAGACCCCACGGACCGCCGACTTCTCCCCGCAGGACGCGGGTCAGCGCGGCGCGCTGCCGCGTATCGGCGCGTTCGTCCAGATAGCAGGCGGCGCGACCGCCCCCCTCGTGGATCGCCGCCGGCCAGGCGGCGAACAAGGCGACGCCCAGGCCGTCGAGCCGGACGTCGTCGACGCGCCCGTCGGCGATGACCCAGACCCAGCCCCCCTCGCAGTGCCCGCGGCTTGGCAGCGCATTGAAGTTGCACGGGCAGCCGAAGTCGCAGTTGCACGCAATCAGAACCTGACCGCTCAGCCGCCAGTCCGTCATCGACCCCTCCGTCTCAGTTCTCAGCTGTCGGCTCTCAGCTCTCAGCTCACAGCTCTCAGCGCTCGCTCACGTCGATCTCGATACCGCCGACGAACCCCGCGAGGGCGTTATAGAGAAGTGCGGCGAGCAGGGACACCACGAATCCGACCGCACCGTAGAGGATCGGGAACAGCACAATCGCCCCCGCGCCAATCAGGACGCCGAAGCCGGATCTTTCAGACGAGTCCGCGCCGAAGCCTCCAACCATGGCAATCATCGAGAAGATGGCGCCAGCGAACAGCCCGAGGAGCGCATAGAGCGTTCCCGAAATCTTCGCCAGCGAGAGCGGTCCGATGCGCTTGATTACCATCTCAGCTCCTTACTCCAGAGGTGGACGCTGCGATGGAGAGTACATCGAAGCCGGTGGCATCGTCAGCGCAGCCATCCCGATGCCGCCGCCCGGCGCGCCAGTGCGACCAACACGATCGCGACGATCAGCACGAGGCTCTGGAGCAGCGGCGCCACAGCGCCTGCGGCCCTGGCGGCGCCGCTCAGGACGAAGAGCCACAGGTCCTGTCCGATGACCCCGGCGAGTGAGGCGATGAGCAGCGGCAAGGCCCAGCGCCGGCGCAGGATCAGGCCCAGTGATCCTGCAGCGCCGAACCAGACCGCAAAGGCAGTGGCCGCGACGGACCACGCCGGGCGGGCATGATAAAGCGCTTGCTGCGCGGCCGGCATGTTCGCGACGTCGGCGGCGGTCAGGGTGACGTCGGCGAGGTAGGCCGCACAGCCCAGGAGGTTCCAGAGCAGCGCCGCCACCGACACCGGCAGGAACCATTTCGGCGGTCGTTCCACAGGCCAGCCTTTCCCTGACACGGGCCGCGCTGCTCGCCACCGAACGCACGCGGCGACCGTCGGTGCCCGAGCGCCACGTCGTCAGAGTGCCACTGTAATGCATCCGAGCTTTTCGGGATGACTGCGCACCGCTGCATTGCCCGGCACGCTCCTCGTGGCCAGGAGTGTGGCGACGTCGCTGAAGCACTCCAGGAGCGCGAACAGACCCCACAGAACCAGCAGGCCAAGGTTGCCCGCGAGACCCACCACGATCGGAACGGCCGCCAGAACCAGGGCGGGGGCCGCCAACCCGGCCCGATATGCTCTCGCCGGAATGGGTACGTCAGGACTGGCGACGAAGCCCATGGTGCGCCAGCCTGGTCTGAAGGCGATCGCCCGCCACGGCAGACGAGCGGCCGTGTACCAGGTGATGGCATGAAGGAGTTCGTGGGCGACCGCGCTGCAGGCGACGATGGCGATCGCGCCGAGCCATCCGCCGGGCTGTCTGGTCAGATCCGCGAGCGCGTCACGGTGCCAGAAGGCCCGGAACATCCCCAACGAGACAACGACCGTGGCAATGACGAGCGCGGCCGATCCCAGCAATTCGCGTGTGCCTGCGGTCGCCTCCGCGGAGGCGGCAGGGGCATGGCGCATGTTTGTGGACTCCACAATGCTGCCTCCCGCGTCGTCGCCCAGCCGCTTTCCCCCTAGCCGGCCGTTGTCAGGCGGAAGGCCACCCAGAAACCGGCGACGCCGAGTCCGACGATCACGCCCGCGCCGATCGCGAGGGCCGGTGCCAGGCGGCGGTCGCTCTCGGGAACGTTCGCGCGGGAGTAGCGGCGCAGGAAGATGGCGTCGGCCGCCGACGCCAGGAGAATCCCGGCGATCACGTCAGCCACATAGTGCTGCTTGGTCAACAGCGTCGACATCGCGACAAGCAGGCCGCACGCGATGGCCACGAGTCCAAGGCCGCGGTGCACCCGGTAGCAGGCCAGAGCTGACACAAACGAGTGCGCGACGTGGATGGAAGGGAAGCAGTTGTACGGAGGGTCGGCGTCATAAAGGAATCGCAGGCCCCAAGCGGCAAAGCCATGTCCCACCGCTTCGACCGGGCGCGGTGCGACGGTCGGATAGGCGAGGAAGCAGGCGTACGACACCCCCCACACCGTGATGTACGCCCATACCGTGCGCCGGATCATCTCCTGCTGCCGCACCACCAGAACCGGCAGCACGATGAGAAAAGCGTACAGCGCGCCGTATACCGGTGCCCAGCCCGCGATCAGAGGCAGGAGCCTGTCGAGTGTCACTTCTGGTACATGGGCCGCACCAGCCTGCGCTCGTTCCGCGATGACCAGGTAAAACGGGACGAGCGAGACGAGCAGGATCATCGGGAGCGTGACGAGGTACGGCCGGGTCAGCGCCCCGCGGACGGCGCGCCAGGTGACGCGGATGTCATCGACGTGGGCCGTCCACCGGTCGTCGGTCATAGATCTGATCTCAACAATGGCCGGGGCCGCGGCAGCGTCACGGCCCAGTATTCACATCTGACTCATCCGGTCAAACTGGCCGAGACGCACTTTACAATCCAGGTCGGCCGGCTCAACCCTTTCCTGTAATCGCTCAGCCGGTATGCAGAACCGGAATCCGGTAAAATAGAAGGTTGCACGCCGCGACGATGTCCTCATATACCTCCAGCTCGCTGACGCTTCGGTCGCTCCTCAAGTCGGCCGCCGGCCGTCTCCGCCTTGGGCTGCCCGCACGGCGGGTCTCCGGGCTGACCGGCCCGGCCAAAGCCTTATATGCGGCGGTCTCGGCCGAACGCGGGTTGACCCTGCTCGTGGTCCCCAGTGACGCCGACGTCGAGACGATGACCGCCGACGCGCGGTTTTTCTTCTCGGCGCTCGAAGGGCTGTCGGACGCCGAGATCGAGCGCAGCGTGCTGCCGTTTCCCTCGCACGAAGTCGATCCCTACCGCGGCCTGGCGCCGCACTTCGACATCGCCTCGGCGCGCGCCCGCGTGCTCCACGGCCTGACCCAGTCCCGCTGCCGTCTCGTCGTCGCCTCCGCCGCGGCGCTGCTGCCGCGGCTCAGCGCCCCCGAGGCGCTGGCCGCGACCGCCATGTCGCTGAAGCCGGGGCAGGACATTTCCCCGACCGACCTTGGCGACCTGCTGACGGGCGCCGGCTACAGCCGGCAGGACCCGGTTGACGAGCCCGGCGAATTCTGCGTCCGCGGCGGGGTCGTCGACTTCTATCCCGCCGGCGCCGCCGAGCCGATCCGGCTCGAGTTCATCGGCGACACGATCGAATCGATCCGCGGCTACGACCCGGCAACGCAGCGTTCGACCGCCGGCCTCGGCCAGGCCGCGATCGCGCCGCTGCAGGAGCTGGTCGGCGACGACGACCGGCCCGAGCGACCGGCGACGGTGTTCGACTACCTCTGGTCGAACGGCAAGCCGCATGTGATGGTCTCGGAACCCGAGGATGTCGCGGCGCACGGTGACAAGCTGACGCAGCAGATCATCGCCAGCCACGCCGAAGCGGTCGCCAAAGGCAACCGGGTCGAGGCCCCCGAAGCGCTGGTGCTGCCGTGGCCGGACGCCGCCTCCTGGCTGGACGGGGCCACCCTCCTCGAGACGCTCGCTCTCGACGAAGCGGCGCACATCGCCTGCCAGCCGGCCCTCCAGTTCTCCGGCCGCGTCGCCGACTGGGCCGCCGACGTCAAAACCAGCCGCCAGGCCAGCGACACGATCGTCTTCGTCGCCAACTCCCCGGGCCTCGCCGAGCGGACCATCGAGCTGCTCGCCGACTACCAGATCTTCGCGGCGCCGATCGAGCAGGCGGAGGATGTCCGCACCGCTTCGGTGCTGGTCGGCACCGGCCACCTGTCGCGCGGCTTCCGGCTGCCGGAGGCCGGCCTGCAGCTCTGGACCGAGACCGACGTCTTCGAGGAGGAGCGCAAGACGCACGAGCGCCGCCGCTCCGCGACGCGCACCTTCCTGTCCGACTTCCGCGACCTCAAGGTCGGCGATCTCGTCGTCCATGTCGACCACGGCATCGGCGTCTTCGTCGGCCTCAAGCGCATCGACGTCGGCGTCACGCCGCAGGAGTTCATGGAGCTCCGCTACTTCGGCGAGGACAAGCTGTTCGTCCCGGTCGAGCGGCTCGACCTCGTCCAGAAGTACACCGGCGCGACGCGCCCGGCGCTCGACAAGCTCGGCGGCACGACCTGGGAAAAGGCCAAGACCCGCGTCAAGAAGGCGATGCGCGACATGGCCGAGGAGCTGCTCAAGCTCTACGCCGCGCGCAAGGCCGTCTCCGGCCACGCCTTCAGCCCGGACTCGCACTGGCAGCAGGAATTCGAAGACGCTTTCGAGTGGGACCTGACCGTCGACCAGAAGTCCGCCATCGCCGACATCAAGGGGGACATGGAGTCGCCGACAACGATGGACCGGCTGCTCTGCGGCGACGTCGGCTACGGCAAGACCGAAGTGGCGATGCGCGCCGCGTTCAAGGCGGTCATGGACGGCAAGCAGGTCGCCTTCCTCGCCCCGACGACGGTGCTGGCCTTCCAGCATCTCAAGACGCTCAAGGACCGCTTCGCCGCGTTCCCGGTCCGCGTCGACATGGTCAGCCGCTTCCGGACCAAGGCGGAGCAGAAGGTCACGCTCGAGGATCTCAAGGCCGGCAAGGTCGAGATCATCGTCGGCACCCACCGTCTGCTCTCGAAGGACGTCGAGTTCCGCGACCTCGGCCTGCTGGTCGTCGACGAGGAGCAGCGCTTCGGCGTCGCCCACAAGGAGCGCATCAAGCAGATGCGCAAGCGCGTCGACGTCCTGACGATGAGCGCGACGCCGATCCCGCGGACCCTGAACATGTCGCTCGCCGGCATCCGCGACATGTCGATCATCGAGACGCCGCCGAAAGACCGCCTCTCGATCCAGACCAACGTCGTCAAGTTCGACCAGGCGGTGATCTCGTCGGCGATCCGCACCGAGATCGAGCGCGGCGGCCAGGTCTACTTCGTCCACAACTTCGTCGAGTCGATCTTCTCGATCGGCGAGCTGATCACCCGGCTGGTGCCCGAGGCGCGCGTCGCGATCGGCCACGGCCAGATGGGCGAGGAAGAGCTCGAGAAGGCGATGGTCGACTTCGTCGCCCACAAATACGACGTCCTGCTGGCGACGACGATCATCGAGAACGGGCTCGACATCTCGAACGCCAACACCATCATCATCAACCGCGCCGACCGCTACGGCCTGTCGCAGCTCTATCAGCTGCGCGGCCGGGTCGGCCGGTCGGACCGGCGCGCCTACGCCTACCTGCTGATTCCGCCGGAGGACTCGCTGTCGGGCGTCGCCAAGAAGCGGCTGGCGGCGATCCGCGAGTTCAGCGACCTCGGCAGCGGCTTCCGCGTCGCGGCGCTCGACCTCGAGATCCGCGGCGCCGGCAACCTGCTCGGCGGCGAACAGAGCGGCCATATCGAAGCGGTCGGCTTCGACATGTACATGAAGCTGCTCGAGCAGACGATCAAGGAGCTCAAGGGGGAGGAGCTCGAGGACGAGCTCCGCGCCAACGTCAACCTGCGCGTCGACCTGCGCATCGACGACGATTACATCCCCGACATGAACCAGCGGCTGACCGTCTACCGGCGGATGGCGGCGGTGCGCACCGACGACGAGCTCCAGAAGCTCGCCGCCGAGGTCAGGGACCGGTACGGCGCGCCGCCCGAGTCGGTGCAGAACCTCGCCGAGTACGCCGCCATCCGGCTGCTCGCGGACCGCCTCGGGGTCGAGTCGCTCGACCGCGAGGGCTCGGTTGTCGTCTTAAAGTTCAGACCCGACGCCAAGCTCGATCCGGGCTGGCTCTACCGCGTCGTCCAGCGCCGCGGGGACGTGACGCTGGTTCCGCCCGCG
Organism: Acidobacteriota bacterium; assembly: GCA_031393955.1. Lineage (GTDB taxonomy): Bacteria > Acidobacteriota > Vicinamibacteria > Vicinamibacterales > 2-12-FULL-66-21 > JALZOC01. The sequence goes on along the minus strand of JANMWI010000010.1, from coordinate 66,679 downwards.
ACCGTGAAACTCGACCTCAAGAAGGCCGCAGCGGCCGGTCCGGCGGCCGCGCCGGTCAGCCCGGCCGTGACGAAGCCGGCGCCGATGCCGACGCCGCCGAAGGGGCGGCGGAAGGGCGGGGACCCGGTCGCCGGCGGATCGTGGTGGGCGGCGCGCGCGCAGGCCGGTGAGGTGACCTCGGGCTTCTCGAAGGACGAAATCATGCGGCCCGCGGCCGAAAACCCGCGGGCGGACGACGGCGTGTTCGCCAGGGTGGCGGGCCTGCTGCGCGAGTTGAGCGGCGGCCGGTAATCGGTTAAAATACTCTGCTACAGTCACTTAGGGTACATGCAATGAAGCTGAAGCTGATCGCCGGCGGACTCCTCGCGGTCGCCCTCGCGGCCCCCGCGCGCGCGCAGATCATCGAGCGGGTGCTGGTGAAGGTCAACGGCGACATCATCACGCAGACCGAGCTCGAGGAAAAGCAGACCGCGATGATCCGCCAGCGCATCGGCGGCGGCGAGCTGAAGCCGGACATCGCCGGCGATCCTGACGCGCTCAAGAAGGCGATGGACCAAGTCACCCCGCAGATCCTCGTCGATTCGATCGATGAGCTGCTGCTCCTCCAGATGGGCAAGGAAAAGGGCTATCACCTGAGCGACGACCAGTTCAAGAGCTGGCTCGAGAACCTGCGCAAGGAACAGAACCTCCAGGACGACCAGAAGTTCTATGCGGCGCTCAAGCAGGAGGGCATGAGCATCGACGACCTCCGCAAGAACGTCGAAAAGCAGTTTCTGGTCGGCCAGGTGCAGCGCGACGAGGTCGGATCGAAGCTGTCGATCACCGAAGAGGAAGCGCGCCAGTACTACCTGACCCACAAGGACGAGTTCGTCCAGCCGGCCACCGTCACGCTCCGCGAGATCCTGCTCGAGGTGCCGACGACGGTGAAGGGCGGGCAGGCGGTGGTCAACGTCGGCAAGGATGATGAGATCGCGAAGCAGGCGGAGGCGGTGCGCGCCCGGGTCGCCGGCGGCGAGGACTTCGCGCGTGTCGCGGCGGAGATCTCGGCGTCCTCCTCCAAGGCGAACGGCGGCCTGATCGGGCCGATCAACCTGGCGGAGGTGGCGCCGGCGCTGCAGCAGACCATCGCCAAGATGAAGGTCGGCGACGTCACCGAGCCGCTGCGCGTGCCGCGCGGCTTCCAGATTCTCAAGCTCGAGTCGCTCAAGCCGGCGGCGCCGCAGCCGTTCGAGGCGGTCCGCGACCTCGTCGCCGACAAGGTCCACGACGCACGCCAGCAGGTCGAGGTCCGCAAGTTCCTGTCGCGGGTCCGCGGCCAGGCGATCATCGAGTGGAAGAACGACGAGCTGCGGCGACTCTACGAGAAGCAGGTCGCGCAGGCGCCGGCGGCTGGTCCGGCCGGCAACTGACCCTGGCGCAGACCGAGCCGCGCCGACGGCACCAACATCCATGACCGACCTTCCCGGCGATCCCTGGTATGCGATCTGGACGCGGTCGCGCCACGAGCAGGTGGTCCGCGAGCAGCTCCAGACGAAGGGCTACGAGACCTTCCTGCCGACCATCACCAAGTGGAGCCGCTGGAAGGATCGCAAGAAGAAGGTCGACTGGCCGCTCTTCCCCGGCTACTGCTTCGTGCGGTTCGACGGCCGCGAGCGGCTGCCGATCCTGAAGTGCACCGGTGTGGTCAGCATCGTGTCGTTCGACAACGAGGTGGTGCCGATCCCGGACGCGGAAATCGATGCCGTGCGCCGGGTCGTCGAGAGCGACCTGCAGTTCGATCCGTGCCCGCTCATCCGCGAAGGGGCGATGGTCGAAGTGGTGCACGGGCCGCTCAAGGGGGTCGTCGGGCGGTTGATCCGCAAGGGCGCCCACGCGCGGCTGATGCTGGCGGTCGATCTGATCGGCCAGGCGGTCAGCGTCGAGGTCGATGCGGCGGACATCCGGGTGTACTGATGAAGATTGGCAAAATCGAGCTGTCGCCGCCCTACGCGCTCGCGCCGATGGCCGGGATGACCGACACCGCCTTCCGGCGGCTGGTCAAGCGGAAGGGGGGCTGCGGGCTGGTGGTGACCGAGATGGTCAGCTCCGAGGGGCTGGTGCGCGGCATCGACCGCACGCTCGAGTACGCCGAGTACACCGAAGAGGAGCGGCCGGTCTCGATCCAGATCTTCGGCGGTGATCCGGCGAAGATGGCGGCGGCGGCGCAGATCGTCGAGGGCATGGGCGCCGACATCGTCGACGTCAACATGGGCTGCCCGGTCCACAAGATTGCCAAGCACAGCGCCGGCTGCAGCCTGATGCGCGAGCCGGCGCATGCCGCCGAGGTCGTCCGCGCGATGACCCGCGCCGTGAAGATTCCGGTGACGGTGAAGATGCGCGCCGGCTGGGATGAAGGGGCGATCAACGCGCCGGATCTGGCGCGGCGGCTCGAAGAGGCGGGCGCGTCCGCCGTGGCGGTGCACGGCCGCACCGCGGCGCAGTCCTATTCCGGGTTATCCGACTGGAACCTGATCGGCCGGGTCGCGGAAGGGATCTCGATCCCCGTCTTCGGCAGCGGCGACTGCACCGAGCCGGCCCATGTCGTCGAACGGATGCGCGGCGCGAGCGTCGGCGGCGTGCTGGTCGGCCGCGGCGCGCTGCGCAATCCGTGGATCTTCCAGCAGGCCGCCGATCTGGCGGCCGGCCGCGTGCCGCGGCCGGTGTCGTCGGCCGAGCGCGGACGCTTTCTCCTCGATTACATCGAGATGCTGATGCAGGAGCGGCTGTGGGAGGCCGAAGGCTTCCGCCACGTCGCGCCGGGCCAGCCGGTGGTCCCGGATCCGGCGCAGCCGGCGCGCGGCCACGACCGCTGGGTGATCAACAAACTGCGCGCGCTCAATTCCTGGTACACCAAGGGGCTCGACAACGGTTCGCACCTGCGGGTCGCCATCAACGCGGCGGAGTCGCTCCCCCACCTCCGCGCCATCGTCGAGGACTTCTTTCTCTCCCCGGAGGCCGCGCTGCGCGATCAGTCGATGAGCGCGCCCGCATCGGCGGCGTCGACCATCGCGTAGTCGTAGGCCAGCGCGCGGGCGGCCGACTCGGTGAAATGCCGGCCGAGCGATTCGTGCGACGGATGCGCGAGGTAGGCCGTCAGACCGTCGAGGTCGTCGAACTCGATGACCGCGGCGAACTCGTAGTCCTCGCGCATCATCTGTTCGTAGCCGGGCCGTCCGTGCCTGACGCGCCGTCCCACCCTGAAACGCCTGATCGCGGGAATCTCCGCCGCTGCGGCCGTCAGCGACGCCAGCAGCTGGCGCCGGTCCTCAGCGGTGAGCTCCGGCCGCGGGCTGAACAGGATGACGTGCGCGATCACCGCGCGCCGCCGCCGCGGCCACCGCCCGGCTTGCCGCCGCGTGGCGGGCGCGGCGCGAATCGTCCCTTCCCCGCCGGCGGCCGGCCTGACGGCGGTCGATCGCTGCGCGGTCGGTCGGCGCCGGCCGGACGATCCTTCGACCACGGCCGCGGCGCACTGATGCGATCCTTGGTCCACGGACCCGAGCGCGGCGGCCGGCCCGCGCCCCGGTCGCCAGATGAGGAGCTGTCGGACGAACTTCCGGGAGGAGGGGCCCCGGGCGGCCGCGTCCATGGCTTGCGAGCGCCGCTGGCGGGCGGCCGGTCCGAGCCTGCGCCGGTCGGCCGGCTCCACGGCTTGCGCTCCCCTTCGCGCGGCCAGGAGGGCTTGCCGCCCGCTTCACCCTCGCGGGGCTTGCCGGGACGCTCACCGTCGCGTTTCCACGGCGGCTTCGCGCCGCCGCGGCTGCTGTCGCGCTGCCAGGCGGGCTTCGCGCCGCGGTCCGCGTCCCGCTGCCACGGCGGCTTCGCGCCCCCCTCGGGCCGCGGCGATTTCGCAGCGCTGTCATCACGCGCTGCCGGCGGCCGGCCACCGCGGGTGTCGTCGCGCCGCCACGCCGGCTTCGCGCCGCGATCGGCGTCACTCTTCCATGCCGGTTTTGCGCCGCGATCGGCATCCCGTTTCCACGGCGGCTTCGTGCCGCCGCGGTCTGCGTCGCGCTGCCACGGCGGTTTGCCGCCGCGCGCATCGTCGCGCTGCCACGGTGGCTTCGCGTCCCCTTCGGGCCGCGGCGCTCTCGCAGCGCTTTCATCACGGCCAGCCGGCGGCCGGTCACCGCGGGTGTCGTCGCGCCGCCAAGCCGGCTTCGCGCCGCGATCGGCGTCCCGCTTCCACGCCGGCTTCGGCCCGCGGTCGCTGTCACGCTGCCAGGCAGGCTTGCCGCCGCGTGCGCCGTCGCGCTGCCACGGCGGCTTCGCGGTCCCCTCGGGCCGCGGTGTGTCGCTCGACGCCGGCGGCGGGGTGTCCGGCTTTGAGGGATCCGCGTCTGGCGGCGTCGCGGCCCGGTCGCGAAACAGGTTCTCGGCGAACCGCCGCCGCTTTTCGTCGCGCGGGATCTTGAAGCGGTCGCGCGGGTCCTTGTGCTCACCGCCTGGCCGCCAGTCGCGGCCGCGGCGATCGCCGGAGGGAGGCCGCCGGTCGCCGATCGGCGGGCGCCGCCGGGTCTCGGCCTCGGCGCGCTCCGCATCCTGAGACTCCCAGATTCTTCCTCGCGCGAACCACTTCATCACCGCGTCCGGATGGCGGGCCTGCAGCTGCCGCAGCGTCGGCAGCAGCTCCTCCTGCTCCGCCGCGCGAAACGCCGTGGGCTTGTCGTCGACGAGGATCGTCCAGTAATTGTGCCGGGGAGGCATATGGACGATTATGGCAGCTTTATGGTGGCGGCCGCCGGCCCGAGTCGCTTCAGTTTTTCGATCAGCGTGGTGCGCTTCAGGTGCAGCAGCTTGGCGGCCTGGCGCTTGTTTCCCTGGGTCCGCTCGAGCGAACGGCGGATGAGCGACAGCTCGACCCCCTCGATATAGCTTGCGAAGTCGAGCCCCTCCTCCGGAAACCACACCGCCGACGAGTCGACCGGCGGCGCCTGGGCCTGGATCTCCGGCGGCAGATCTCCGACGTCGAGCTGCGCCCGTCCATGGTTGAACGCCAGCGCGCGCTCGACGATGTTCTCGAGCTGGCGGACGTTGCCGGGCCAGTGATACGCCATCAGCCGGCGGAGCGCCTCCTGCGAGACCGTCACCGCCCCGCGCCCCGCGTCGCCCGCGAGCTTCTGCAGGAAATGCTGGACAAGCAGCGGCACGTCTTCACGCCGCTCGCGCAGCGCCGGCAGCTGCACCGGGATGACGTTCAGGCGGTAGAAGAGATCCTCGCGGAACGTGCCGTCGGCGACCATCCGCGAGAGGTCGGAGTGGGTCGCGGCGATCACCCGCACGTCGATCTTGACGGTGTGCGAGTCGCCGACCCGTTCGAACTCGCGCTCCTGGAGGACCCGCAGCATCTTGGCCTGGAGCGCCGGACTCATCGTACCCACTTCGTCGAGAAACAACGTCCCCTTGTGGGCCTGCTCGAGCCGCCCCGGCCGGGTGGCGACCGCGCCGGTGAACGCGCCGCGGACGTGGCCGAACAGCTCCGCTTCGAGGAGCGTCTCCGGGATCGCGCTGCAGTTGATGGCGACGAACCGGTTGGCCCGTCTCGGGCTGTTGTGGTGCAGCGCGCGGGCGGCAAGCTCCTTCCCGGTGCCGGTCTCGCCGGTGATCAGCACGGTGCTCGACGTCGCCGCCACCGTTTGCAGCAGCTGGAACAGATTGCGCATCGGCGCACTCTGTCCGACCAGCCCTTCGAGCCGGTAGCGCTCCTCGAGCTGCGACCGCAGGTATGCATTCTCCGACTTGAGGCGCCGCTGCTCGAGCGCCGACCCGAGGACGTGCAGCAGCGCATCGAACTGGAACGGCTTGGTGATGAAGTCGGCGGCGCCCTGCTTGATGGCCTCGACCGCGTCCTTGACGGTGCCGTAGCCGGTGATGACGATCGGGATGATCTCGGGATAGCGCTCGAGCGCCGCATCGACGACCTTGCGGCCGTCGATGCCGGGCAGGCGCAGGTCGGTGATGAGGATGTCGAAGGCGAACTCGGCCAGCCGCTCGAGCGCGGCCTCACCGCTGCCGGCCTGTTCGACGACGAAGCCGTGGTCCGACAGCCGCTCGGCAATCGCCTCGCGCAGCGCCGCCTCGTCGTCCACGATCAAGAGATGCTTGGGATCTTCAGCCATGCAGGCCGGTGGCCGGTATTTTGACACCCCCCGCGGCAGGGGTCAACGCCGGCGATCCGAGACGCGGCAATTGCCGCGATCATCGGCGTGCCGGCAGGCTACAGCGGCGCGCCCGCCCGTCCGATAACATTCTCGAACTTCAATTACGGTAACCCGTTCCGGTCCGGTGCTGCCGGGCCCGGCGATGAGAGCGATGATCAACGATCGCAAGACGATTTCGATCATGAAGGCCTGCGAGATGGTCGGAGTGAGCCGCCGCACGATCTACAACTGGATCGCCGGCGGCAAGGTCGAGTACGTCCGCACGGCCGGGGGCTCGGTTCGCATCTTCGTCGACACGCTGTGGAGGGAGCCGGGCCGGGACGGCGAACTCACCGGCAAAGAAGCGTCATGAGCGCCGCGATTGATGCCCACAACGCGAGGTTGCCCGTGACCGAACCACCGGATCTCGGCCTGCTGTTTCACAGGCTCAACAACCAGCTCGGCATCATCCTGGCCAACGCAGAGCTGCTCGAGGCGAAGGCCGCCGACCAGATGACACGGGCGCGGGCCTCGCAGGTCGTGTCGAGCGTGCTCGACGCGATGGCGACCGCGCGTGAGGTTCGGCTGCACTCGTCGAAGACTCACCCGTAGCGTCAAAATATTGGCATAAGCACGATTTGTCGTCAATCGTATGACATCGCAAGTCGCACGCTTCCGCCCGCTACTGCGCAACCCTTCACACCACTTCACGCTGTAACCCATTCATCTGTAACTATTTACGATTACATCGCGATTCCTGCGCAGTTTCGCTTTTGTCTCGCTTTTTAGTTGGTATCCCGGTTGCGGTTGGGGTTGCGGCCTGCCGTTGTGGCAGCCATAACCCCGGAGGAACCGAGACATGCAGCGTCAGCCCCTCGCCGCCCACCATCAGGACCGCATCGCCGCCGGACTGCCGTTCGTCGAGTCGCTGGCGCGGCGGGTGGCCGCGTCGATGCCGCATTCCATCGAGCTCGGGGATCTGGTGCAGGACGGCATGATCGGCCTGATCGACGCGGCCTGCCGCTTCGACGAGGGGCGCGGCATCAAGTTCGCGACGTTTGCCGAGCGGCGCGTCCGCGGCGCGATGATCGACGCGCTGCGCCGCGATGCCTGGCCGCGCGGCGTCCGCCGCCAGCGGCGTGAGCTCGAAGCCGCCCGCGAGGCGCTGCGCCGCGAGCTCGGCGCGGAGCCGTCGCTGGCCGACCTCGCCGCGCGCGTCGGCTCGGACGAAGCGCGGCTCGGCCGCACGATTGTCCGCATCCACACGATCGAATCGACCTCGCCGCTGTCGGCCGGAGAGAACATCGACAACGCGTCGCTGCCGGCGGTGCTCGTGCCGTGCGAGCCGCCGACACCCGACAAGGCCTACGAGCAGCAGGAAGTGCGCGACCGGATGCGCGCCGCGATCGCCTCGCTCCCGCCGCGCGAACGGCGGGTCATCTCGCTCTACTACTACGGCGAAGCGACGATGAAGGAGATTGGCGCGGAGATTGGCGTCAACGAATCGCGCGTCTCGCAGCTCCATGCGCGCGCGGTGCAGCGGCTGAAGAAGGCGCTCGGCGCCGAGTGCTTCGCCGACACGCCGGTGAGCCCGGCGATTCTCTCGTTTCAGCAGACGATCCGCCGCCGCCGCATGGCCAAGGCGGAAATGCCGCAGGGCCCGGGCGTCGTCCTCCAGTATCGCGCCCCGACGGTCCCGGCACCGGTCCGGCGGCGGGTGGCGGCGGCGTCGCGGAGCGCCGCGCCGGCGGCGGCGGTCGCGGCGGCGCGCTGAGCGCCGTCAGATCAGCATTTCGCGCGCGACGCGCAGCAGGTCCTTGAGGCGAAACGGCTTGGCGAGCCATCGGCAGGCCGTTTCCTCGAGGAACCGCTCGGCTTCGGTCCCGGCGACGTCGCCGGTCACGAACAGGACCCGTCCGGTCATCGCCGGGTCCATCGTCTCGAGCTCGCGGTAGAACGCCGTCCCGTCGAGCCGCGGCATCTTGAGATCGCAGACGATCAAATCATAGGTGCGGCCGCGCACTCGCTCGAGCGCCTCGATCCCGTCCCCCGCCCGATCGACCAGAAATCCGGCGTCGACCAGCGCCTCGGCCACCGCCGCGCCCAGCGCGGCTTCGTCTTCGACGACCAGCACGACCGCCCCGGCCCCGACATCGTCCGAGAGCGACTGCTGATCCGGCGCCCGCGGCAGGGCCGGCTTGAGCGGACCGGCGCCGACCGGGAGCTCGATGTGAAACGACGCCCCCCGCCCTGGCTCGGACTTGAGCGCGATCCGCCCGCCATGTTCCTGGACGATCGCGTATGCGACCGTCAAACCCAGCCCGGTCCCTTTGCCGACCTCCTTGGTCGTGAAGAACGGATCGAAAATGCGCGGCTGCACATCGTCCGGCACGCCCGGCCCGTCGTCGCTGACTTCGAGGATGACGGCGTCGCGGTCGGCGTCGTGCCACGAGCGGAGGATCAGGGTGCCGCGTCCGTTCGCGCCAATCATCGCCTGCTCGGCGTTGATGATCAGGTTGAGCAGCACCTGCTGCAGCTGGTGCGGGTCCGAGAATACCTGCGGCAGGCCCGAGGCGAGCGCCTCGATGGTGTTGACGTTGCTGAGGCGCTGCTCGTAGGAGCGCAGCGCCAGCGTTTCGCGGACGACCTGATTGAGGTCGACCATTGCGCGCGTCGTGTGGCGCTTGCGCGCGAAGGTCAGCAGGTTGCGGACGATCTTGGCGGCGCGCTCCGACTCGCTGAGGATGGTCTCGAGCCCGCGGCGGGTCTGGTCGTCGACCGGCCGCTGCGCGAGCCGCTCGGCCCAGGTCAGGATCGTCGCCAGCGGGTTGTTCAGCTCGTGGGCGACGCCCGAGATGGTCTGGCCGAGGGCGGCGAGCTTTTCCGCCTGGAGCAGCTGATGGTAAAGGTCGCGGGCCTGATCCTCGAGGCGCTTGCGCTCGCTGACGTCGCGCATCAGCGCTTCGATGCGCACGCCGGCGCCCGCCGGCTCGGCGTGGGCGGTGACCTCGACCCAGATCGGCGAGCGGTCGGCGCGGCGCAGCCGCAGCAGGTAGTCGGTGAGGGCGCCGTCGCGGCCGAGGCGCTCGAGGAAGCCATCGCGGGCCTGCGGATCGACGAAGCGATCGGCGTCGAACGGGCGGACTTCGTCCTGGGGCGTTTCGGCGGCGTGGCCGAACATCAGCTTCAGGTAGGGATTGGCCGACAGCGTCCGCGCGGTGTCGCTCGACAGCGTGCCGATGTAGACCCCCTCGTGGACCGACTCGAACAGTCGGGCGAACGCCTCGGGGGGCGGAGCAGCGGCCGCGGCAATGGGGAGGTCTGCCAACTCGCGGAATTATAGACGTCTTCCCGTCGGGCCGCGCGTTCCGGCGTGGACATCGTGCGGCATGCCCGGTAATCTGAGGTGATGTTTGCCCCGGCGCTCCTCGCCAACCGCGTCGCGATCGTCACCGGCGGCGGCACCGGCCTCGGCCTGGCGATTGCCGCGAGGCTCGGAGAGCTCGGCGCGCTGGTCGCGATCGGCAGCCGCAACGCCGCGCACCTCGAGAGCGGCACGGCCGCGCTCCGCCATGCCGGCCTCGATCCCCAGGCGATTCAGATTGACGTCCGCAAGCCCGAGCAGGTCGACGAGATGGTGACCCGCGTCGTCCGCCACTTCGGCCGGATCGACATCCTGATCAACAACGCCGCCGGCAACTTCGTCTGTCCGGCGGAGGAGCTGTCACCGAACGGCTGGAACGCCGTCGTCGGCAGCGTCCTGAACGGCAGCTTCTACTGCGCGCGGGCCGTCGGCCGCCACATGATCGCCCGGGGCGACGGTGGATCGATCGTCTCGATCCTCGCCAACTACGTCTGGACTGGCAGCGCCGGCACCGTCCACTCGGCGGCCGCCAAGGCCGGCGTGATGTCGATGACGCAGACGCTCGCCGTCGAGTGGGCGCGCCACCGCATCCGCGTCAACGCCGTCGCTCCCGGCCCGATCGAGTCGGACGGCGCCGCCCGCCAGCTGTGGAACTCCCCGGCCGCTGCCGCGCGCGTCGCCGAGACGGTGCCGCTCGGACGCTTCGGCACCCCCGGCGAAGTGGCCGACGCGGTCGCCTTCATGGTTTCCGACCACGCCGGCTTCATCACCGGCGAGACGTTGACGGTGGACGGCGGCGCCTGGATGGGCCGCGGGCCGTTCGGGTTTCTCAAGCGATGATCGCCGTTCCGACCGTGCGCCCACCGGGCCGGCCGCAGCGCGCCCCCGGGGCGCGCTCGTGACCGACACGTCCCATCGGCAGCGGCGGCTGGCGTATATCGCGTGGGGCATGGTCTGCCTGATCTGGGGGACGACGTACTTCGGGATCAGGGTCAGCCTCGAGACGATGCCGCCGGCGCTGATGGGCGGGCTGCGCTGGACAATCGCGGGCGGCCTGCTGGCCACCTTTGTGACCGTCCGCGGCCACCGGCTGCCGCCGCTGTCGCGATGGCCGGGCATCCTGCTGCTGGGATTCCTGCTGCTCGGCCTCGGCAACGGGGGAGTCGTGATGGCGGAGCAATGGGTGCCGAGCGGCCTGGCGGCGGTGCTGGTCGCGTGTTCGCCGTTCTGGATGGCGGCGGTCGAGGCCTGCCTCCCCGACGGCGAGCCGCTGCGGCCGAACGTCGTCGTCGGCCTGGTCATCGGCTTCGGCGGGATCCTCCTGCTGGTCTGGCCGGATCTGGACCTGAGCACCGGATCGAGCCGCGGCTTCGTGATGGGCGTAATCGCGCTGCAGGTCGCGGCGCTCGGCTGGTCGCTGGGCTCCGCCTACTCACGCCGCCACGGCCGCAGCGACAACGTACTCGGCACCACCGCGGCGCAGATGCTGGCCGGAGGGCTGATGATGGTCGCGGCCGGCACGCTGCGCGGCGAGTGGTCGCATCTGTATTTCACGACGAGGACCGCGACGGCGCTCGTCTACCTGGCGACGGTGGGCGCGATCGGCGGATTCGTCGCCTACACCTACGCGCTGCGCCACCTGCCGGTCTCGTTCGTCTCGCTCTACGCGTACATCAATCCGGTCATCGCGGTGACGCTCGGCGTCTTCTTTCTCGGCGAGCCGTTCAACCGCCGGATGGCTGGCGCCGCCGCGCTCGTCTTCGCCGGCGTTGCAGTGGTCCGCTCGACCCGGCCGCGCCCGGCGCCGCTGTCGGAGCAGCCCAATCTCTCCGTGCAGTTCGAGCCGGCCGATCGCACGCCCGACCGCCAGCCGACCGCCCCTGACCGCAACCGCTGAACCTGCTACGATCCCCGTATGTCCCGGCTGCCCTCGATCACCGAGCTGAACGACTCATCCGAGGGATGGTCGTTCTACCTCTGCGCGCGGAAGGAGCTGCGCACCGGCCGCGGCGGCGGCGTGTTCCTGTCGCTGGTCCTGCAGGACGCGTCCGGTCAGATTCCGGCCAAGGTGTTCGACGACGCCGCGAAGGTGGGGGAGGAGTTCGACGAAGGGGAATTCGTCAAGGTCCAGGCGCGCGCGGCGCTCCACCGCGACCGGCTGGAGCTGATGGTCGAGCGGATCCGCCGCGTCAATCCCGATCAGGATCGGCGCGAAGGCTTTACCGAGGAGGGCTGCATTCCGAGCGCGCCGCGGCCGTCCGACGAGATGTGGGCGGAGCTCGAAGGGCGCGTCGGCGGCGTGGCCAGCCCATGGATCCGGCAGCTCCTGTCAGGACTGCTCGCCCGCCACGAAGCGCGGCTCAAGGTGTGGCCGGCGGCGCTGACGGTCCACCATGCCTATCGCGGCGGGCTGCTCGAGCACGTGCTGAAGCTGGCCGAGGTCGGAGCGCTGCTGGCGAACGCCTACGACGCGGACCCGGATCTGATCCTGGCTGGCGCCGTGCTCCACGACCTCGGCAAACTCGAGGAACTCGACTACGACGGCGCCACCCGCTATTCGGTCAGCGGCAACCTGGTGGGACACATCACCCTGGGGGTGATGATGGTGCGCGACGCGGCGCGCGCGATCGACGGGTTCCCGGACGACCTGCTGCTCCGCATCGAGCATCTGATCGTGTCACACCACGGCGCGCGGGATCACGGGTCGCCGGTTGAGCCGATGAGCGTCGAAGCCTTCATCTTCTCGGCGCTCGACGACCTCGATGCGACGCTGCACCAGGTGCGGCGTCACATCGCGGACGACCGCGGCGCGGGGCCGCTGACGTCGTACTATCCCCGGCTTGGCCGCGTGCTGCTCAAACCCGCCGACCGCTGATCAGCCGCACGAGGAACAGAACGATGGCGATGACCAGCAGGACGTAGATGAAGTTGCCAAGCGTGTAGCCGCTGACCATCCCGAGCAGCCAGAGCACAATCAGGATGATCGCAATCGTTTCGAGCATGGGTCTTCTCCTTGGCGCCGACCGCCCGGCGCGTTACCGACTACCCCTACAGCAGAGCAACGGCTGTGCCGTCCCCCCGGGATCCCGGCGTCGACTCATCAGCTGGGCCTTAGTCCTGCTGATTGTGATACTTGCGGGAGGACGAAGGGTGGCCGCGCAGGCCGAATCGGCTCCCCCGCCGCAGCCGGCTGAGTCATCAGGGAAGCGGATTGCATCTTTTCTGGCAGGGGCCGTCACAGGCCTTGCGGCGCACGAAGCGGGCCACGTGGTCGTCGATCTGGCGCTCGGGGAGAAGCCGGGGCTGCGCAAGGTGGACTTCCACGGCCTGCCGTTTTTTGCCATCACGCACTCCGCGGGGCTGCCGCCGCGGCGCGAGTTCGCGATCTCGTCGGCCGGATTCTGGGCCCAGCATGCGGAGAACGAGTGGCTGCTGCGCGGCCGCCGTGAGCCCGGCCAGCCGCGCGCGCCGTTCGCGCGCGGGCTGCTGGCGTTCAACGTGATTACGTCGGTCGCCTACGCCGGCGCGGCCTTCGCGCGCACCGGCCCTGAGGAGCGCGACACGCGCGGAATGGCGGCGTCGGCGCGCGTCGACGAGCGCGTCATCGGCGCGCTGGTGCTCGCGCCGGCGCTGCTCGACGCGTGGCGGTTCTATCATCCCGGCGCGCGCTGGGCGGCCTGGACGTCGCGCGGTGTGAAGATCGGGATGGTGGTGATGATCGCGCGCTAGCTAGCGCGCGTCCGCCGGCTGGGCGGCGTCGTTGCGGGGGCCCAGCGCGAAGGTCATCGTGCCTTCGACGACGACCTCGCCGTCGACGCGCGCGACGCCGCGGAGCAGGCCCATCCGGCTGCGGAGGCGGCGGACGTGCGCCTCGATGATGACGACGTCGCCGGGATGCACCGGCCGGCGGTAGCGGACCCGTTCGATGCCCATGAAGTAGATCAGCTTCTCGCGGTTTTCCGGCTTCGCCAGGATCATGATCGCGCCGACCTGCGCCACCGCTTCGGTCAGGATCGTCGGCGGCAGCACCGGCGCCTCACCCGGCCGGTGGGCGAGGTAGCGCTCGTTGAGCGTGACGTTCTTGATGCCGACAATCCGCTTGTCCGCCTCGAACTCGGTAATCCGGTCGACCAGCAGAAACGGATAGCGATGCGGCAGGATCCGCTCAATGGCGCTGTAGTCGAGGGGGAGCGTGATGTCCATCTGGCTGTGGCGGGCGGAACTTCGGGCCCAAGGGAGCAGTATAATCTAATCGCCTCCAGCGGAAGGACAACACCTCTCAGTGAGCCAGGGCATTCCTTCGGACAACGCGCCGGCCGTTGAGGCGCCGGGCGCCACCCCGGCGGAGCACGATCTCCTCACCACCCTGTTCGATTTGGGCCGGCAGGTGACCAGCGTGCTCGACCTCGACGAGCTGCTGCACCAGATCCCGCGGCTGATCGGCCGGCTGATCTCGTTCGAGGCGTTCGCGGTCTACCTCCTCGACGACCGCCGCGGCGAGCTCCGCGCCGCCTATTCGGTCGGCTATCCGGACGCCGACAAGCCGCTGCGGATGAAGCTCGGCACCGGACTGATCGGCGCGGCGGTGGCGAGCGAACAGCCGCTGCTCGTCAACAACCTGCGCGCCGACTCGCGCTACATCGAAGTCGTTCCCGGAATGAACTCCGAAGTGATCGTGCCGCTGCTCCACAAGTCGCGGCCGATCGGTGCCCTCAACATCCTCAGCCGCCAGCCCGCCCACTTCACCCCGCGCGACGTCGAGATCGTCCGCCAGTTCGGCGCCCACGTCTCGGTCGCGCTGATCAACGCCAGGCTGTTCGAACGCAGCCGCAGCGACACCGAAGCGTTCGAGACGCTCGCCGAGATCGCCCACGAAGTCGCCTCGGTGCTGGCGCTCGACGAGCTATTCGCCCGCATCGCCCAGCTCGCCAAGCGGCTGATCGACTATCGGACGTTCGGCATCCTGCTCCTCAACGAGGAGCGCGGCGAGCTCGAGATGAAGCTCGCGGTCCAATACGGCGAGCGCGTCGAGGTCCCGCCGCTGCGGCTCGGTGAAGGACTGGTCGGCTACGCGGCGCTTCACCGCGAGCCGGTGCTCGTCTCGGACGTCTCGCAGGACCCGCGCTACATCAAGCTGGTACCCGACGTCCGCTCCGAGCTCGCCATCCCGCTGCTGCTCAAGGACCGCTGCATCGGCGTGGTCGATCTCGAGAGCCCGGAGCTCGACGCTTTCACCAAGCGGGACGTCGAGATCCTGACGCTGCTCGCCAGCCAGGCCGCGGTGGCAATCGAGAACGCCCGGCTCTACGAGGAAGTCCGCTCGAACGAGGAGCGCTTGGAGAAGGAGCTGCGGTTCGCGCAGCGCGTCCAGACGGCGCTGCTGCCGGCGGGGCCGCCGAAGCGGCCCAAGGGCATCGACGTCGCGGCCGCGTTCGCGCCGGCGCGCGAGCTCGGCGGAGACTTTCACGATTACCTGTCGCCCGACTCCAACACGCTGGTCGTTGCGGTTGGCGACGTCTCGGGCAAGGGGGTGCCGGCGGCGCTCTACAGCGTCTTTGCCGCCGAGTTGATCCGCGGCCGCACCTTCCGGCGCCGCTACCTGCCCGATCGGTCGAGTCCGGCCGGCGTGCTGTCGTCGGTCAACACCATCCTCCAGCAGCGGCAGCTCGAAGAGTATTACTGCACGCTCTGCTACGCCGTCTTCGACTTGAAGCGCCGGGTGATGACGATGGCCAATTCAGGGCTGCCGTACCCGATCCGCTGCACCGGAGACAGCTGCGCCCAGATCGAGCTGCCCGGGGTCCCGCTCGGCGCGTTCCTGGGCTCGACCTACGACGAGGTCAGCTTCGCGCTGCACGCCGGCGATCTGTTCGTGATCTGCAGCGACGGGGTGTACGAGGCGATGGATGCGCTCGGGCAGGAGTTCACGTCGACGCGGCTGCTCGAGGTCGTCGGCAAGGTCCGCGATCTCGCGCCGGCGAAGATCGTCGAGGCGATTTTCGACGCGGTCCACGCCTGGCGCGGCGACACGCCGCCCAACGACGACATGACGGCGGTCGCGGTGCGGATCACGTCGTAGGTCAGCGCCGCTTGAAGTCGATCCCGGTCTGCTCGAGATGGAGCCCGACCGAGGTGCCGCCAAACGTCGCGACGTCGTTGACCCGTCCCTTGACGCGGACGTGCGCGCCGCGTGTCGGCACACGGCCGTGCTGGGCCAGCACCGTCATCTCACCGGTGCCGTCATCCACCTTGTAGAGCTTGAACGGCATCAGCGGCACACCCCACGAACTCGTGACCACGCCGTCGATCGACACCGTCCGGTTTTCATACCGGCCGGGGTTGTACTTGAGCTCGGCGACACTCGGGTGCCCGGTGGTCAGCGCGCAGCCGGAAAGCGCCGCGGCGAGCGCGAGCGGTGCGAGACGACGCGACATCGATCCTGCCATGACACCCTCCCTCAAAAGCAAAGCGCCGCGCGGAATCGGAGATAGTGAGACGGGATGCGGCGATGCCAGCGCCTGCCTGAGTTACGCACCCCGTTGATTCCGCGCGACAGCGTCATCCATATCAAACGCCGTGCCCGCAGCATGGCGGCCGATTTACCAGCAAATCTCCTGCCTGACGGCGCGGCCGTCCGTCCGAGTGGACGACCGGTGACCTCGCGTCGTGACGCGGCTCAACCTTTGGCCGGCCGCCTCCGTCAGATCGGTATGGCGTGCCCGGCACCCCGAGACGGTGCGCAGGAGCACCGCAGGAGGTTCGCAATGACTGCAGGGAGAATAGCCGCCGCGGCGGTGGCGTTGGTATTGGCGGGCGGCGCGATGGCGGTGTCGGTGCGCGGCCAGGGCCGCGACGACCGGCCGGCGGTCCGCGCCATGATCGCGGGACGCGGCGGCAGCGAAATCGGCGTGTCGATCCGGGACGTCGAGCCTGGCGCGGGTGCCAAACCGGGCGAATCAGCCGGCGTCGTAATAGACGATGTCACTGCCAATGGTCCGGCGGCCAGGGCCGGCATTATGAAAAACGATGTCATCGTCGAGTTCGACGGCGAGCGCGTCCGGAGCGCGCGCCAGCTCGCGCGGCTGGTAGAGGAAACGCCGGCGGGGCGGAAAGTGCCGGCGGCGGTAACGCGCGACGGTCAGCGCGTCACCCTGACGGTCGAGCCGTCGGCGAGTAACGGGTTCAGCTTCAACCTTGATGGCGAGCTCGATGCCGCGCGGATTATGCGGGACATGCGACGCGACCTCGGCCGGGAGTTCCGCGGTGCGCTGCCGCCCACGCCTCCGGTGCCGCCAGACGCGCCGCACGCGCCCGGCGCACCGGCCCCGCCGCCGGTCCCGCCCGTTCCCGAGATGCCGGATTTTGATCGCTTCATCTACCGGAGCGACGGCGCGTTGGGCATCAGCGTGACCTCGATGTCCAGCCAGCTGGCCGACTACTTCGGCGTCACGAGCGGGGTCCTGGTCACGAACGTCAAAGAGGGATCGGCGGCGGCCGGTGCCGGATTCAGGGCTGGCGACGTGGTGACGGCATTCAACGGCGGTGCGGTGGCCGATCCGGGGGATCTCAGGGCGCGAACGGAGCGGCTGGCGGACGGCGCGGAGTTCACCGCCTCGGTGACGCGCGATCGCAAGTCGATGCCGCTTAAGGGCAAGATCCAGCGTCCCGCGACCGCGCGGCGCGTGACGCGAGTCTCTTCATGACCAGTCTGGAAAACCGATCTTTAGAATCAACGACTTAGCCTAAAGGTGAGTGTCCCCATCGGGACGCCGGGGCTTTCAGGCGCCGGCGGCTTCCATGCGCGGCTGGGCCTGCGCCCGGCTGGACGGCGGCCCGACGAGGGTGGCCAGCTGCGCCGCGACGATGGCCGCGACTGCCAGCTTGCCGGCATCCCCTTCACCTGCATTCCGCACCTCGGCCGCCATCACCCCGACGCAGCCGGCCGGCGTCACGAGCGGCGCGGCGATGGCGCCGTTCGAGGTGGTGTCGGCATTGACGGTCTGCAGCAGCGCGGTGCGGAACGCGGACGCGGTGGCGTTCTCGGCGTCGCGCGGAATCGTGCCCAACCGGGAGGTGACCTGCGGCGGATAGCCGTGCGTCACGACCGGGCTCAGCTCCCGGCCGTCCGGATCGGCAATCCACAGGACGATGCCGGGGGCATCGAGGACGCCGGCGGCGCGTTCGAGCAGCGCCGGCAGCGCCTGCGTGTCGATGACGCGGGCGAGGTCCGAGCAGAGTGAGGCGACGCCTGAGAGATCGACCGCTGGCGCCGGCGCGGGGCGCGGCTCGGATACCGCCGGCGTCGCCGCGGCGGCTGCTGCTGGTGGCGTTTTCGCGGCAGTGGACGCCGCGGAGGGTGCGGACGACGCTGCGGCCCTCGCGGAGGCCTGAGCCGGAACCGCCCGCGCGGCCGGCCGGGCGGCTGTGCCGGACGCCGGCGCGGCGGTGGCGGTCGCCGACTTGGCGCGCGGAACGACCTTCGCCGCGGACCAGCCCTCGTCTATCGACGCGCCGTCGAGCCGCGCGGACGGGCGATCGGTGCGCGGCGCGATCCGCGCCGCGAGGTCCGGAATCGCCGCCGGGTCCCCGGTGCGCGGCACCAGCAGTCCCAGTGTGATCAGCCCGATTGCCAGCGCGGCGCCGGCGGCCGCGATCTCCCGGCGCTCGAGACCCGCAAGGACCTCAGTCCGCCGGTTGCGCTCGGCGAGGCGGGCCTCCTCGAGCGAACCGGCCGCGGCGCCCGCCAGCTCGAATCCATCGGTGAAAATCAAATCGGAGGCGAGCAGCTTCTGGCCGCTCGAGACGTGATTGCGGGCGCGGCGATCCAGCTGTTCGAAGTCCTGGAGCGCGCTGGCGGCATTGTCGATCGCGGATTGTGCGCCGGGCGCCGCCGCCTCGGTCCGCAGCGTCGTCAGTGTTTCGCGCAGGCGGCCGAACGCGGCATCGACCTTTGCGGTCCAGAACTGTTCGCCCTGTCCGGCGGCGACATAACCTTCCTGGGCCGACCGCAGTTCGAGGAGATCCCGCTCGGCGGCGACCGCCGCTTCATCGAAGTGCGCCGCCGCGGCCGCGCCTTGATGGGCAAGTCGTTTCGACGTCCAGGAAAAGTACGCCGCGGCGCCTGCTGCCGCAACGAAGACACCCAACAGCGTCAGGCGCAACGCCAGGCTTTTCATGCAACCTCCGGGAACGGCATGCTCGGACGCTACTATAGCAAGGTTCGCGCGCCGGAGACCTTCAAACTTCATGTCGATCGTCGCCATCATCAACCCGATCTCCGGCGCCGGCGCTCCCGGTGAGGCCGCGGCGCGACGCGCGGCGCTCGTCCGCAGCGAGGCGGCGCGCCGCGGGCTGCGCGCCGACATCCACATCACGACGGGAACGGGACACGCGCAGGCGCTGGCGTCGGCGAGCGCGCAGGCCGGTGCGTCGCTGGTGATTGTCTGGGGCGGCGACGGCACGCTCAACGAAGCCGGTACCGGCCTGCTCGGATCGGACGCCGCGATCGGACTGGTGCCGGCGGGATCGGGCAACGGGCTGGCGGCGGCGCTTGGCGTGCCGCACGACCCGTACGCGGCGCTGGCGATCGCGTTCGACGGCCGGACGCGGACGATTGACGCCGGCATGATGGCGGGGCGGGCGTTCTTCAATATCGCCGGCATCGGCTTCGACGCGCGCGTCGCCCGGCACTTCAACCTGCGCACGGCCGGCCGCCGCGGCCCGTGGCCCTACCTCGCGCTCGGCGCGGTCGAGGGCTGGCGCTACAGCGCCGCCGAATACCGCGTCGAGCTCGACGGCGCGCCGCGCCTGGTGCGGGCGCTGGTCATCGCCTTCGCCAACGGCCGGGAGTACGGCATGGGCGCCCGCATCTCGCCGGCGGCCGAGCTGGATGACGGCCTGCTCGACCTGACGATTATCGAGGAGCGGCCGGTCCTGGCCCGGTTGTGGCACGCACGCCACCTGGTGATGGGCACCATGCACCTCGCGCCGCGCGTCCTGACGGCCCGCGTCACGACGGCGTCGGTCGAGGCGCCCCATGCGATGGAATTTCACGTTGACGGCGAACCCGGCGTCGCCACCGGGCGGATCGACGTCACCATTCTTCCGCGTGCCCTGCACGTCCGGGCGGCGCTATAGGAGGGCGAGCGATGCAGGTCGACCAGTTCATTCAGGCCGCGAAGGCGGGCGACACGGCGGTGATGGGGCAGCTGAGCGCGGCGGAGCCGCAGCTGCTGACGATACGGGCGGCGTCGGGGGAGAGCGCGCTGATGGCGGCGCTCTACAACCGAAAGACGGCGGCCGCGGAATGGCTGGTGGATCGCGGCGCGCCAATTGATCTGTTCGCGGCGGCGGCGCTCGGGCGGGTCGATCGACTCGAGCCGCTGCTCGCGGCCCCCGGCGCGCTGGCGGCGAGGTCCTATGACGGCTGGACCCCGCTGCACCTGGCGGCGTTCTTTGGCGGTCGCGAAGCGGCGGCGCGGCTGGTCGCCGCCGGCGCTGATCTCGATGCCCGCTCGACCAACGATCTCCGCAACACGCCGCTTCATGCGGCGGTCGCCGGCGGGCATGTCGACGTCTCGCTGCTGCTCATCGAGGCGGGCGCCGACGTCAATGCCGCCGATGCCGGCGGCCACACGCCGTTTCATCTGGCCGCCGAAGCCGGCTATGTGCCGATTGTCCGTGCCCTGCTCGCGCGCGGCGCGGACGCCCATGCGGTCGACGTCGAGGAGCGCACGCCGCTCTCGCGCGCGGTGGCCCGCGGGCACAACGAGATCGTCGATTTGATCAATGTCAGAGAGTGATGCGGAACCCTACTTCTCTGTCCGCTCCCTCAAGCTGTTGACCAGCGTCAGGGGCACCGGCGAGCCGGCGAACTTGACCGGCGGGAGGTCCTGGAACATCACGTCCCACTTCCAGCGCTCGGACGGGTTGGAGGCCTGGAGCCAGGTCTTCGCCGGCACCGGGCGCGCGAACGCCAGGCCGCCGAGGTTCGCATAGCGCTCGTTGCCTTCGAGCGCCGCGGCCAGCTCGCCGCGGATGGCGGCGCTGCTGGTGTGGGGAAGAGCCGCGCCTAGCGCCTGGCCGACGTCGACGAAAATCTGCCAGTCCTCGCGCGCTTCGCCGGGGGGAGTGATCGCGCGCGCCGCGCCCTGCAGGCGCCCCTGCCCGTTGACGTAGGAGCCGTCCTTTTCCACCCACGCGGCACCCGGCAGGACGACGTCGGCCGCCCCCGTCAGCGCCGTCATCAGCACCCCCTGGACGATCAGCAGCGGCAGCTTGCCGCTCTGCCGCGCCTCGATGACCCAGGAGACATCTCCCATGTAGCCGTCGGGACCCGGATCGAAGACGTACAGCGCCTGTACCCGTCCCTGTTCGACTTCGGCGCGGAAGGCGGCGATGTCGGCCGCGCCCTCGGCCGTGGCCTCGACCGGGAAGCCAAGGTCCTTCGCGCCATTGACGTTCGGGGCATCGACCGCCGGAATCTGGAATTTGGCGTTCGGCCGCTGCGGCTTCTCGCGGTGGCGCCACGTGACCGCGACGCCGGTCTCGGGCAGGCCGAATGCCCCACCCAGCCGGCCGATCAGATACAGCTCTTCGAGCGACGCGTGGGCCGAGACGAGGAACCGCAGCCCGGCACGGCCACCGGCGCCCCTGACCTTGTCGCCGAGCGCCGCCAGCGCGGCGTTCCAGTCGGCGGGCTCGAGCGATCCCGCCGCCGAGCGCAGCAGCGGGCGCTGGAGCCGGTCCTCCCCCTCGATCCAGCGGTAATCGAACCGCCCGATGTCGCACATCCAGTAACCGTTGACCTCCGGATTGAAGCGCGGTGTCGTCCGGATCAGCTGGGCGCCCTTGGCCCACTCGGGTTTCGCCTTGATCCACGCCGTCGTGTTGCAGCCTTTCTCGCAGAGCGTGCAGACCGTGTCGACGGCTTCCGGGTTGTCCCACGGGCGGGACTTGAACCGGTAGTCGCGGGTCGTGATCGCCCCGACCGGGCAGACGTCCATCAGATTACCGGAGAGCAGCGAGTGCACGCCCTCCTCCTGAAAGGTCGCGATCTCGCTGCCGTAGCCGCGGTCGACAATGTTGATCTGGGCGTCGGTGTCGATGTCGCGCATGAACCGGACGCATCGCGTGCAGAGGATGCAGCGGTTGCGGTTCAGCATCAGCGTCGGACCGAAGTCGACGTCGGCGCGCACCCCTTCGCCGTCGAACACCCGGCGCGGAAACTCCATCCGGCTTTCGTTCGGCCCGTAGCTGTAGGAGAAATCCTGGAGCGGGCACTCGCCGCCCTTGTCGCAGACCGGGCAGTCGAGCGGATGGTTGATGAGCAGGAACTCGAACACGCTGGCGCGCGCCTCGACGACCTCAGGGGTCGACGTCGCCACCACCATCCCCTCGGCGACCGGCGTCGAGCACGACGTCTGCAGCTTCGGCATCTTCTCGATCTTGACGATGCAGACGCGGCACGAGCCGTCGATGCCAAGCCCGGGGTGATAGCAGTAATAGGGAATCTTGACGCCGCTCTCGATCGCGGCCTGAAGAACGGTCTTACCCTTGTCGGCCGTGACCTGCCGGCCGTCTATCGTCAGCGTGACGGTATCCATAAGCTCTCAATTCTACAATCAGTTCGCGGTTCCGTCGCGGCCGGCCTTGGCGATCCTGCTTTTCGCGCGCTTTTCCGGGTCAGCGCCTCACTTGACGATCTCGACCAGTGCCGCGTTGTCGGCGTTGGCGGTGATCGATCGGACCTGATCAGTGAGGGGGATGGTGCGCTCAGTGACCTGGTTCGTGAGCGCGACGACCGTTTCCTGCGAATCGCCGTTCCGGTAGGTGACCGTCACCGTAATGGCCACATCGACCGGGTCCCCGTGCTGCTCGAACCGGACCGTCGCCTCGCCGGCGCCGGCGCGCGAGGTGAACCGGATCCGCGGCACGGATGAGCCGTAAATCCAGGCGTCGAAGAAACCGCTCAGGTCCCGGCCGCCGGCCCGTTCCATCGCCTGCCGGAAGTCGTCCGTCCCGGCCTTCCGGAATTTCCACTCGCCGTAGAACGACCGGATCCCGTCGAAGAACGCCCGATCGCCGACCAGCCGCCGCAGCATGTGGAGCACCATCGCGGCCTTGTTGTAGATGACCGACCGGAACACACGCTCGTCGCCGCGGATGTGTCCGAGGCGGTAGCCGAGGTAAACCGGCCCCTGGTCCGACGCGGCGATCGCGGTCTGGCGCATCTGGCGGACGATGCCGGAGACGACCGACCGGCTGCGATCCTTCTCGGCGTAGAGCAGCGCGAAGTACTGCGCGAAGCCTTCGCTGATCCACTGCTCGTGATAGTTCTTCCAGCCGATCGCATGTCCCCACCACTGGTGGGCGATCTCGTGCGCGAGAAAGAACGACGGATAGTCGTCGAAGCTCACCGGGTCGCTCTGCCACACGAACGTCGATCCCAGCACCACCTGGTTGAGCAGCGCGAAATACGGCGGGCTGTGGCCGCCCGGCCGGTCGCTTTCGATGGCGGCGAGCGTGAAGCTCGGGTACGGCGCATCGCCGACGAGTGACGCGTAGAACTGGAACACGTCGGCGGCGTTGCCGGTGAGGTCGCGCAGCCGGCCCGCCTGCCGCGGGCTACCCTGGACGTCGATCGGCACGGTCCGTCCGCCGGCGGCGACGCGGGCGCTGCCGACCGGATCGAAGCGGCTGAGAATCACCGCCAGATACCGCGCTGGAGCGGACGCATCGAATTCCACGACCTTGCGCCGCCGGGTGCCGTCGCCCGGCGCGAGCGGCGCCGGCGCCGCGACCGGATCGCCGGTGGCGACCGCGTCGAGCTCGGCCGGAATCGTCAGGCGCAGCCGCGCGGTTGCGTAGTCGGTCACGGTCGCCTGGGGATACCAGTAGCTGCGGTTACTGTAGAGCCAGCGCTGTGCGATCGGAATGAAGATCGGCTCGGGAAACTCCTGCGCCAGCCCGATCGCCTCGCGATCGAAAATCTGCGGCGCGATCCGGCCGCCGTAGACCACATTCACGATCAGTTCGGCCCCCTTCGCCAGAACGACCGGCAGGTTCACGAGGAAGCTGTTCTGCCCGACGACGCGGAGGTGGAGGAGGCGGCCGTATTCCTGCGAGTAGACCCCGCGCACGACCAGAGAGTCGGCCAGCCGGAACGGCAGCGACGACACCCCGTCGGCGGCGATGCGCAGCGTGATGCGGGCGTTGCCGGCGATGGTGCC
This sequence comes from Acidobacteriota bacterium, assembly GCA_031393955.1. Taxonomy (GTDB): domain Bacteria; phylum Acidobacteriota; class Vicinamibacteria; order Vicinamibacterales; family 2-12-FULL-66-21; genus JALZOC01. Next base: position 42,905 of record JANMWI010000010.1, on the reverse strand, counting down.
GCGCTCGGGGACGAACTCGGCCTCAATCTGGTAGTGCTCGATGTCGTAGTCGCGGCCGTCGTCTTCGCTGTAGAACCGGCCGCGCGCCGCCAGCTTGGCCGCGGACGCATAGACCGAGATGTTGTGCCGCCCCTTGCGGTCGAACAGCGTGACGTCCTCCGCCTCGCTCGACGAGCGGGTGTAGGTCAGCGTGCCGAACTTCCGGGTTCGCAGCTCGCCGACGAAATCGCCCGGCGACGGCAGCAGCGACCAGCGGTCCTTGCTGAGGTCGGCAAGATCGACCTGCAGCGTCCGTCCGACGTAGTCGTTGAAGAGCGCCGTGGCGGCGCGGAGGTCGTCGGCGGCCACCGAGCGCGGGCGGAGCGCCTTGCTGTCGACGCGGTCGGCGAATTCCGCGGGATTCAGCCGCAGGAAGGCGACGTCGATGTCGGCCGAGAGCGCCTCGTCGCCGGAGAAGATCCGGACCTGCGTCCGTTCAGCGGGATCAGGCGGCGTGAAGCGGATGCGGCCCGCGCCGATCAGGACGATCGCAGTAGCGCCCCCTGGCACCTCCGCGACGAAGGCGCGGCCGCTCGGCATCTCGATGGTGAGATCCTCGGCGCTGACGGTCAGGTCATGGACGTCGTACTGACGGTCGGCGCTGAGCGACAGCCGATACAGCCCGGTGACGATCGACAGTCTCCCGACCGCGGCGATGCGCCACGGCTCGGCGACGGTCGCCGCAGGGCGGACATCGACGCGCCACGTCCCGAGGCTGGCTTCGATGCCGCGCTCGGCAAAGACCTCGACGATCAGCCGCAGGCCGCCGCCGTCGAGCGCGGCGCGGTCCCGCTCGCTGATAACGACGCGGCTCGGCGCCGGCGTCGTCAGGGTCGCGGCGAAGTCCTCGAAGCTGGGCCGGCTGATCGCCGGGTCGCCGAGCGCGACGACGCCGGCGGTATCGCCCCTGCTGGCCGCCTGTTCGAGCCGCTGCAGCAAGGCGCCGACCCCGTCCGGTGCCGGCGCCTGCGGCCGCGCCTCTGCCCCGGCCCCGACGCACAGGGCAATCGAGAAGAACGCGGCGGCGACTCTGAACCACAACATGACCCGATATCTATTAGACGACGGCCCGGGCGGTTCGGGCCGCCTGACGGCCCGGGGGGGGCTCAGGCCGGAGCGGCAGCCGCAGCCGGTCCGGCCGCGCGCTTGAGAACCAGAACCGTGAGGTCGTCGACGAATCGCGAGTCCTTCGCGTGCGCCGCGACCGCCGCCAGCAGGCGCGTGCCGGTTTCGGCGGCGTCGGCATCCGGGTAGCGCTCGAGCACCGCTTCCAGACCGGTCTCCTCGAACGGCCGGCCGGCCGGGTCTTCCGCTTCGGTGATGCCGTCGCTGTACATCACCAGCATCTCACCGGGGCCGATGCGAGACTCGGCGGCGCCAAACTGCGATCCCTCGAACATCCCGAGCGCGACGCCGGTGCTGCCGAGCCGCTCGTAGCGCCCGTCACGGCGCCGCAGCAGCGGCGGCGTCTGGCCAGCGTTGACGTAGGTCAGCGCGCCGCTCGACGGCGAGTAGACGCCGTAGAACAGCGTGATGAATCGAGACGACGGGCTGTGGCGGCAGATCTGGGTGTTGAGGCGGGCCGCCAGCGCCGGCGGCTCGAGCTCCTCGTCGACGAGCGTCCGCAGCACCGCCAGCAGCAGCGCCATCAGCAGCGCCGCCGGGCTGCCCTTGCCGGCGACGTCGCCGAGGGCGATGATGACGCGGCCGTCGCGCAGCGTCAGGACGTCGTAGAAATCCCCGCCGACGGTGTTGGCCGGCCGGGTGACGCCGCAGATCTGAACGTCGGCCGCCTTGTAGGTTCCAGCCGGCAGCATCGCGAGCTGAATCTCGCGCGCGATCTCGAGCTCACCCTTGAGCGACAACCGATCGGCAACCTCGAGCAGCACCAGCAGGTTGACGAGCAGCAGGCTGAGGAGCAGGGCAAACGTGCCGTCGGCCCACACCGGCGTCAGCACCGCGACGCGGATGAACGGCAGGCCGACCGGGATCTGCACCTGGCTGAAGCCCCGGAACAGCTCGACCACGCCGAGCAGCGCGACCAGCAGCGCCGTGATGTAGAGCGCCCGCCGCGCCGGCGGCAGCTTCAGGGTGAAAGCGACGAAGATCTGCCGCACCCGCAGCGGGATCCGCTTCCACGGCGGCAGCCCGGCGAGCTGGTCCTCGGCCAGGCCGCGCGCGAAGAAGCGGTAGGCGTCCGGAGTGTCGTGGGTGAAGAGGCGCTGCAGGTCCTCGCGCGACAGGTCCCGGGTGTAGGTGTCGAACAGCTCCCGCGCGCGATCGGATCGTGAACGCTTCACGGCGCCTCAGGCGATCAGCCCGAGCTCCCGGCCGACCGCGCCGAAGCGGTCGAGCGCGTACTGCAGGTCCTCGCGGGTGTGGGTCGCCGTGACGATCGTCCGGACCCGCGCCTTATCCTTCGCCACGGTCGGAAAGCCAATCGCCTGTGCGAAGACGCCCTCTTCGAACAGCCGCTCGGACAGCGTGTTGGCGACGGCGCTGTCACCGGCAATCACCGGCGTGATCGGGCTTTCGCTGAGGCCGGTGTCGAAGCCCAGCGACTCGAGCCCGGCCTTGAAGAAGCGCGTGTTGGTCCACAGCCGCTCGATGATTTCCGGCTCCTCGATCAGGACGTCGATTGCGGCGATGCACGCGGCGGTCACCGACGGCGGGTGGGACGTGGAGAACAGAAACGGACGGGCACGCTGCTGAAGGAATTCGATCAGGTCGCGGCTGCCGGCGACATAGCCGCCGAGCGCGCCGACCGCCTTCGACAGCGTGCCGACCTGGACGTCGACGCGGCCATGGACGCCGAAATGATCCACCGTGCCGCGGCCGTTCGCCCCGAACACCCCGCTCGCATGCGCATCGTCGACCATCATGATGCAGCCGGTCTCCTCGGCCAGCGCGCACAGGCCCGGGAGCGGGCCGAGGTCGCCGTCCATGCTGAAGACGCCGTCGGTAATGAGCAGCCGGCGCTGCCCGGCGGGCAGGTCGCGGACGATCCTGCGGGCCGCTTCGACGTCCTTGTGGGGAAAGACCTTGATGGTGGCGCGGCTGAGCCGGCAGCCGTCGATGATGCTGGCGTGATTCAGCTCGTCGGAAATGACGACGTCCGCTTTGGTCAGGATCGCCGAGACCGTGCCGGCGTTTGCGGTGAAGCCGCTCTGGAACACGACTACCGCCTCGACCTTCTTGAACTCGGCCAGCTTCCGCTCGAGCTCGACGTGCAGCGCCATCGTCCCGGCGATCGTCCGGACCGAGCCCGAGCCGACGCCGTACTTCTCGAGCGCCGCGAGCGCCGCCGCGCGCAGCCGGGGGTGGGTCGTCAGGCCAAGATAGTTGTTGGACGAAAGGTTGACGACCGAGCGATGGTCGAAGGTCGCGTGGGCCTTCTGCTCGTCCTCCAGGACCCTGAGGTTCCGGTAGAGGTTCTGGTCCTTCAGCGCGCGCAGCTCTTCCCCGAGGTAGGCCAGCGGATCTCGTCGCATAGGAGGCGAGTATACCCCCCGCCGCGGCGCTCCCTGGGCCGCGCGGCCCCGCGCGTCAGCTCCAGTAAAAGAGGATCGCCATCCACGGGACGACGGCGACGGCGAGGTAGAAGACCGCGAGCAGGGCGACGGCCCGGTGGACGGCTGAGAGGTGCAGGGCAATTCCGAAGACGGCGGCAGCCAGCTTGACGGTGGCGAGCGCCGCCCCCTGGCCCATCGACGACATCAGCCATTCGATCAGCGGATTGCCTTCGACGTGGGTGCCGTAGGTGCTGACCCCGACGTAGGTCAGGACCCCATCCGACGCCTGAGCGACCAGGAAGATAATGAGCGCAACGTCGCCGAAGATGTTCCGCCGAGTACCACCGCCGGTGCTCATTTCGTCCTCTGGCGTTCCGCGAAGTCCCCCGGGCTGCCGATTTGGCGCCAGGGAGAGGCCCACCTGAGCTGACAGATCAATGCTGATGCCACCCCGGCGGATGAGGCGGGTCGTCATTCCTGGTCGTGCGAGTTGGTGAATTCCGAGACCAGCACCTGGAGGATGGCCGCGGTGGGAATGGCCAGGATGGCCCCCACAATGCCGAGCAGGTTGCCGCCGATGAGCAGCGCGACGATGACGGTCACGGCGCTGACGCCGACCTGCCGCGACATGATTTTCGGCACGAGGATGTGGTTTTCGAGCTGCTGCTGCACGACGAAAAAGCCCACCACGAGCAGAACTTTGTTGACCGATACGGTGGCCGCGACCAGGACCGCCGGAATCGCCGCCAGGATCGGCCCGACCACCGGAATCAGCTCGCCGATGCCGGAAATCAGCGCCAGAACGTAGAAAAAGGGGATGCCCAGCAACCACAAGCCGATGGCAGATGAGCCGCCGATGACCGCGCCGAGGAGCAGCTGGCCGCCGAGCCAGGCGCTGACTTTCACGGTGATGTCGCGGCTGGCGGCCGCGACCCTGTCGCGGCTGTCTCCGGGGAACAGCCGCAGCATCCCGTCCCGCAGGCTGTCGGCGTCGACCAGCAGGTAGAAGGTCAGGATCAGAATCGTCAGCAGTCCGAAGATTCCGCCGACCACGCCGGCGACCGCTCCCATCACCGTGCCGACGGCTTCGCCGCCGCGGCTCGCCGGCGCCCGCTCGACCGCCTCACGCAGCGTCAGGTGCTCTGTGAGGAGCCCCTTCGCCATCAGGAAGTCCTGCGCCTTGTCGAACATCCGCGGCAGCGCGTCCCAGAACTGGTGCGCCTGCTTGACGAGCGGCGGGAAAATCATGAAGCCGATGCCGGTCAGCGTGCCGAGGATGAACAGATAGAGGACGAGGATGGCGAGCCACCGCGGCAGGCGGGTGCCGATCGGCAGCGCCGTCTGCCGCTCGATGAGTCGGACGATCGGGCTGAAGCCAATCGCCAGCAGCCCGCTGACGTAGAGCAGCAGCAGAACGTCCCTGACGAGAAATGCCGCCCACAGCAGCATCGCGGTCAGTGCCACCGCCGCGATGGCGTACCGCACCATGTACTTTTGTTGCGAACGGTCGCTGCTCACTTCACACGCTCCGCTGGGACAGGAAATCGCGCGTGAAGCCGGCAATCAAGTCGTAGATCTCGGTCAGCTCCGTCGGCGAGGCCAGGAACACGACTCGAAAGAAGCCGTCCGACGGCGCGGCGCCGAAGCCCGATCCGTAGACGCACAGCACGCCGGTGGCGCGCAGCAGGCCGAGGACGAAGTCCTGATCCGTCTTGCCGGGCGGCAGCGCCACGCGCGGCATCGCGTAGAACGCGGCGCGCGGTGCGACGACGCTGATGCCGTCGATGGCGTTCAGCCGCTCGTGCGTGATGGTGGCGCGCTCGCGGAGGGCATCGCGGAACACCTGCTGGTGGCTGCGGTCGCCGTTCAGGGCGGCGACGATCGCGTGTTCCATCGGGCCGGTGCTGCAGAGGCGCCCGTCGGCGAGCTTCTTGATGGCGGCAAGCAGATCGTCGAGCCGCGGCGTTCCGGCGACCGCCATCCAGCCGGCGCGCCAGCCCGGGGCGAGATACGCCTTCGACAGGGACGAGAACGTAATGACCGGCGCTTCGGGGTTGAGCGCCGCGAGCGCCCCGACCGGTCCGTCGAACGCGAGGTCGGCATAAACCTCGTCGGCGAGCAGCGGAAAATTATGCGCGTCGGCGAGATCGACGAGCGCCTGCCGGGCCTCGGCCGAGTAGATGGCGCCGGTTGGGTTGTTCGGATCGATCACAACCAGCGCGCGGGTCGCCGGGGTCACCAGGCTGCGGACGTGATCGAGATCCGGCTGCCAGCCCCGCGCCGGATCGGTGCGGTAGAACACCGGCCGCGCGCCGATCTTCGCCAGCACCGCCGTGTACAGCGGATAGGTCGGCACCGGAATCAGGACGTCGTCGCCGGGGCCGGCCATCGCGGTCAGCGCCAGCTCGATGCCCTCGGACGTGCCGGACGTGATGACGACGCGGTCGGCCGGCATCGGCATGCCGCGCTGCACGCATTCGGCCGCGACCGCTTCGCGGGCGGCGGGGATGCCGACGGACGGCGCGTAGCCATTGTCGCCGTCGCGCATCGCGCGTTCGACCGCTTCGATCATGTGCGGCGGAGTCTTGAAGCCGAACGTGATCGGGTCGCCAATGTTGAGGTAGCGGACCTGCCGGCCGGAGGCCTCGACTTTCCGAGCCTCGGCGACGATGTTGCGGATGGCGTACACGAAACCGCTGATGCGGGGGTTGACCCGAATGGCCGCCGCGGTTCTCCTCGAGGGCATCGACGAATCTTATCGCGAGCGCCGCGGAGTTACGCCGCCGATGGCCAGAATCCTGAAAATCCGGGGGGCTCCGGCGCCGTCATGTAGGAAACGGCCGAAGGCGTGTAGAAAAACCGCCGGACCGGCGGCCGATCGGGTATTTCTTACGCAACTGCACTCATTAACCGCAGCTTCCAGAGCACAGCTCATCAGATAAGTCCTCTTGCGGCAGAGGCTTAGCCGTTTGGCAGGCTCTTGGAATACAAGCCAGCATGACCAAGCGGATGGCCTTGTCCGGCGCCTTTCTCGTCTGTGCCCTTGCCGGCCAGACGGCTTCGGCGCAGGAGGCGGGACGGCCTGCCACGGCCGAGCCGCAACGGGCGCCGTCGACCTTCAAGTCGTCGGTTGACGTGGTTTCCGTGAGCGCGGTGGTTCGGGACCGCAAGGGCCGGTTCGTCTCGAACATGGAGCAGAAGGATTTCATCATCGCCGAAGGGGGGCGGCCCCGGCCGATCCTCGATTTCAAGGCGCAGGCCGACGGACCGGTCAAGGTCGCGGTGCTGTTCGACATCAGCGGCAGCATGCGCGTCGGGACGAAGGCGGTCGACGCGCGGCAGGCGGCGCTCTACCTGCTGGGGGCGCTGCGCGGCACGGATCAGGCGGCGGTGTTCTCGTTCGACACCCGGCTCGACCGGGTGACCGACTTCACCTCCGACATGCATGTCCTCGAGGCGGCGCTCGATCACGTCGAGCCGCCGTTCGGGCAGACATCGATGTACGACGCCGTCGCGCAGACGGCGCGGGCGGTGGCGGGCGCCGCGGCCGGAACCGGGCACCTGGCGGAGCGCAGCGCCGTGGTCGTGCTCACCGACGGCGTCGATACCCACAGCCGGCTGACGCCGGAGCAGGTCTCGGGCATCGCCAGCGAGATCGACGTCCCGGTCTACATCGTTGCGGTGATGTCGTCGGTCGATGATCCGGAGGGCGACGGGGCGCGCGGCGAGGCGCAGGGCCCGCTGCCGAATCTGGCGCACTGGACCGGCGGCGAGTATTTCGTGGTCAGCGCGCCGGCGCGGGCGAGCATCGCGGCGCGGCAGATCATCGAAGAGCTCCGTCATCAGTACGTGATCGCCTTCGAGGCATCGTCGGCACCGGGCTGGCGGTCGCTCGAGGTGCGGGCCCGGGATCGCGATCTGGTCGTGCGCGCACGCGCCGGCTACATGGTGTCGGGAACGGTCGGGGACACGGCGGCCGCGCGGTAGTTCGTGAAAGAAGTGGAGTTCACCCGCGCGAGAGCGCGGTTCGCACGCATTTATCGAACTCGGAAACATAGCTCGGAGGACAAAATGAAGAAATTCGTGCTCGCCGTACCGGTTCTTGCGCTCGCGCTGGGAGGCACGACTGCCTGCGCGACCAAGAAGATGGTCAAGACCCAGGTCGGGGAAGTCAATGGCAAGGTCGAGACGCTCTCGAAGACGGTCGAAGAGACCCAGGAGCGCACTCGTAGCAACGAAGGCAAAATCGGCGAGGTCGATCAGCGCGCGCAGGCCGCTGGTCAGCGCGCCGACGCCGCCGGCAAGAGCGCGGCTGAGGCTCGCGCCGCCGCCGCCGCCGTCAACACCCGCGCCGACGACCTCGAGCGCGCGTCGAAGCGGCTGGTCTATGAAGTGACGCTCAGCGAAGACAAGGGCGGCTTCAAGTTCGGCAAGGCGGTGATGCCCGATCAGGCGAAGGCCGACCTCGACGCGCTGGTCGACAAGCTCAAGGCTGAACCGAACGGCGCCTACATCGAGATCGAGGGGCACACGGACAACGCCGGCCCCAAGGACGTGAACTACAAGCTCGGCCTCGAGCGCGCCGAAGCGGTGAAGCGCTATCTCTACGAGCAGCACCAGGTGCCGCTCCACAAGATCAACGTGATCAGCTACGGTGAAGAGAAGCCGATCGCGCCCAACAAGACCCGTGACGGCCGCGCCCAGAACCGCCGCGTCGTCATCAAGGTCCTGACCTAAACGGTCGTTCGCGGATTCGCGCCGAAGTGGCGCGGATCCGCGCCGGCCCGGTGGACCGGGAGCGGAGCGCAGGCGGTCCCGCCGGAATAGTCCGGTGAAGGCAGCCGCGGCTAACGTCAGCACTTTCGCAGGGTGTTTCGCGTTCCGCTTCCGGTCGATCGTTGCCGCCCGCCCGGTGCCCGCCGGGTCGCACAACCTCCGTCCCGCCCTTCCCGTTGCCCGCCCGGATTATGTGTTTTCCCTCAGGTTCAATGTCACAATACGCCAGCGACCGGACCGATTGATGCGCGAGGGAGGTTGGATGCAGCCGTACGGCCCTGCCGTACTTCGTCTGTCGATCGGGTCAGTGTTCCTGGCGCACGGCGCTCAGAAGCTGTTCGGCGTCTGGGGCGGCGGCGGGCTGGGCGGCACGGCATCGTTCTTCGTCCAGCTCGGGCTGACGCCGGCGCTGCCGCTGGCGGTGCTGGTCGGCTGCATCGAGCTGGCCGGCGGGCTGATGCTGCTGGCCGGCGCGTTCACCCGCACCGTGGCGCTGGCGCTGACGGTCGACATGGCGGTGGCGGTCTGGAAGGTGCATTTGATTAACGGCTTCTTCCTGAACTGGAACATGGTGCCCGGACAGGGCCATGGCTTCGAGTTCAATCTGGCGCTGGCCGGCGCGCTCGTGGCCCTGGCATTGACCGGTCCCGGCGCGCTTTCGGTGGATGGGTGGCGCGCCCGAACGGCCGAGACGCGTGCCTACGGCCGCGCGCGGCTCCGGTCGGGGAACGTGTGACGACCCCGAGCGTGCGCCTCGGCGGAGCCATCATCACCAATCCGACGAAGCTGTTCTGGCCCGACGACGGCCTGACCAAGCTCGATCTGGCGCGGTTCTATTCGCGGATCTCGGCGCAGATTCTGCCGTGGATGAAGGGGCGCGCCGTCACGCTCGAGCGCTGCCCGGAAGGGCTGCGCAAGACGTGCTTCTTCCAGAAACAGGCCCCTTCCCATCTGCCCGGCGACATTCCCACCGTCCGCATTCCGGCGCCGTCCGCCGGCAAGGACGTCGACTACATCGTCGGCGGCACGCGCAAGACGCTGCTGACGCTCGTCAATCTCGGGTGCATCGCGATGCACGTGATGGACAGCCGCACCGATCAGCTCGACAAGCCCGACTGGCTGGCGTTCGACCTCGACCCGGCCGACGGCTTCGCCTCGGCGGCGCGCGCGGCGCTGCTGCTTCGCGACAAGCTCGAAGACCACGGACTCGAGCCATACGTGAAGACCTCCGGCGGCCGCGGCCTGCACGTGCTGGTGCCGCTCCGCCGCGGCGCGCTGCACGACCAGGTCCGCGCCTACGCCTCGGCGATTGCTGCGGAAATGGCCGCCGAGCATCCCGAGCTGGTGACGGTCGAGAGCCGCAAGGCCCGCCGCCGCGCGCCGGTCTACCTCGACGTGATGCGCAATGCCGCCGCCCAGACCGTCGTCCCGCCGTTCTCGGTGAGATGGCGGCCGCGCGCGCCGGTCTCGATGCCGCTCGACTGGGACGAAGTCAGCCCGCGGCTCGATCCCGCGGTGTTCACCATCCGGACCGCCGAACGGCGCATGGGCGCCAAGGCGCCGTGGTCCAGCTTCTTCGGCCGGCGGCAGACCCTGCCCCGCGTCTAGCGTCATGGATCTCCACGACCGCGTCGTGCTCATCACCGGCGGCAAGCGGATCGGCGCCGCGGTGGCGCTCGATCTCGCCGGGCGCGGCGCCGACGTCGCGCTGTCCTACAACCGGTCCCGCGACGAAGCGGAAGAGACGGCGGCGGCGGTCCGCGCCCGGGGACGCCGTGCGGTGCTGGTTCAGGCCGACCTCTCGACCGTACCCGCCTGCGCCCACCTCGTCGACGAGGCGGCCGCGCAGCTTGGACGCCTCGACGTGCTCGTCAACATGGCCTCGGTCTACCGGTCCGTGCCGTTCGACGACATCGACGCCGCGGAGTGGGACGCGGCGGTGAACGTCGACCTGCGGGCGTCGTTCCTGTGCGCCCGCGCCGCCGTGCCGCACATGCGCGCCGCCGGCGGCGGGCGGATCATCAATTTCTCGGACTGGACCGCGGTCAGCGGCCGGCCGCGCTACAAGGGCCTGGCCGCGTATTTCATCGCGAAGCGCGGCGTCCTCGGCTTGACCGAGGCGCTGGCGCTCGAGCTCGCGGCGGACCGGATCCTCGTCAATGCGGTCGCCCCCGGCCCGATCCTGCCGCCGCCGGACACGTCTCCCGAAGAGCGCGCCGCCGTCGAGGCGTCGACGCCGCTCGGCCATTGGGGCGGGCCCGGCGAAATCGTCAAGGCGGTCGCGTTCCTGATCGACTCCGACTTCGTCACGGGGGAGGCGATCCGGGTCGACGGCGGCCGGCACGTCCGCTAACGCCGCGCCGCGGCGAAATCGACGCCGCACCGGTGGCGCCGGTGTACCATGACGCGATGGCCCAGCCGACCTACCGCGCCGGTGGATCCGTCGAAGACTTCTGCCGCGCCTGCAAGACCGACCGCCTCCACACCGTGGTCGTGGCAGACGCCGAGGGGCGCGCCGCCCGGGTCGTCTGCGGCTATTGCCACAGCGAGCACAACTTCCGGGGCGGGCCGCGCGTCGGTCAGGAGTCGAAAGTCGCCAGCTGGGGCGGCGATATCACGACGCCGGAGCGCGAGGGCGCGACGCGCCCCGCCAGGGCCGAGCGCGAGGCGTTCCCGATCGTCAGCGAGCGCGAGCGGGTCGGGCCGCCGGCGTCATCCGGGGAAATCGACATGGACATCGAGATGCTGCTGCGCCGCGTCATTCGCGAGGAAGCCGGGATCACCGCGGCGGCGCCCGCCGAGAAGTGGCGGAACGGTCATCTCGCGCTGCGGCCCGGCAACCCGGCGCTGCAGGAAAAGACCTGGCCGATTGAGACCTTCTTCCACAAGGTCGTGATGGTGCGCAACCGCCTGCGCAGTCTGGAGCAGCAGGTCAACGCCGCCGACCTGCCGGAGGACCTCAAGGTCAAGCTGCAGGGCTACATCAGCGGCTGCTACGGGTCCCTGACCAGCTTCAACGTGCTGTTCGCCGACGAGGACGATCAGTTCAAGGGCACGGGGGGCCAGGACTAGGCGGCCGCGTTGGCGCCGGCGAGGTCGAGGATCCGCTGCAGCGTCTGCGCGGCGCGGTGGATCGGCAGGTTGCTGATGTAGAAGTGCCGCGCCCCCGCGGCCGTCAGGGCGCGGATCGACCGGGCGCAGATCTCCTCCGCCGTCGCGCCGCCGGCGAACTCGGCGCTCAGCTCGACGGCCGGCACCGGCAGGAAGCCGCCGAGCGCGCTCAGCGTTCGCGGAGTGGCCGACCGGTAGTAGAACACCCCGAACATCCCCGGCAGCGCGAGGCGCCGCCGCTCGGCCTCGGCGAGGAATGCCTCGACCTGGCGGAGGCTGTGGTGCGAGACAATCTGCGTCAGGTAGAACTCCGCGGTGGCGCGCTCGGCGAGGAGGTGGCCGACCTGCGCCGCCGCGTTCGCGTGCGGGTTCGCCCACCCGCCGAGCGTCAGCGCCGGCACCCGCCCGCGGATTTCACGGCGCAGTTCCCACGCGTGCTCCAGGCACCGCGGCTCGCCGACGCTCTTGTCGCCGCCGAGCACCACCAGCGCGTCGAAGCCGCTGTCACGCGCGCGATCGGCGTAGGCCAGACAGTAGTCGAGCGGATGCTTGCAGGTCAGGAACGGGACCACGCCTGATCGCGGCACGTCGCTCCCGAGATTGATGACCAGATGCCGCAGGTTGTCCTCCTCCTTCGATCCGACGGCGCTGTCGGTAAGGAAGACGAAGGTGCCGGCGCGGGTCAGCCCGCGGACCGCATGGTAGGTGTCGATCCAGGCGTCCATGCTGGCCGCGGCACGCAGCTCGGCGCGCGGCGGCCGCAGCTCCGCAGCAATCACCGGGCGTCCGGAGCGCAGATTGTCGAGGAGCGGTTGCATCGGGGGGAGTTGACCTGCCGCCCCCGATTATACTGAAGAGAATGCCGGCCATCACGTTCCTCGGCGCGGCCCGCACGGTCACGGGCTCGAAGTACCTGCTCGATACCGGAACCGCGAAGGTGCTCGTCGATGCCGGCCTCTTTCAGGGGCTGAAGCCGCTGCGCGAGTTCAACTGGCAGCCGTTCCCGGTCCCGGCACACACCCTCGACGCGATTGTCCTGACCCACGCCCATCTCGATCACTGCGGCTACCTGCCGCGGCTGGTGGCGCAGGGCTTTCGCGGCCGGGTCTTCTGCACCGCCGGCACCCGCGATCTCTGCCGCATCGTCCTGCCCGACGCCGGCCGGATTCAGGAAGAGGATGCCGCCAGCGCCAACCGCCATGGCTATTCGAAGCACGCCCCGGCGCTGCCGCTCTACGGCGAGTCGGACGCGTTCCGCGCCGTCTCGCAGCTCCAGCCGGTCGGCTACAACCGCCCGATGCCGGTCGCGGCGGGCGTCGAGGTCGAGTTCATCAACGCCGGCCACCTGCTCGGTTCTGCCTACGCCCGAGTGCGCACCGCCGACCGCACGATTCTGTTCGGCGGCGATCTCGGGCGGTTCGACCGCCCCGTCCTGCCCGACCCGACGATGATTGACGAGGCCGACTACCTGCTCGTCGAATCGACCTACGGCAACCGCGTCCACGAGTCGGATGACGATGGGGCGCGGCTGGCCGAGGTGATTACATCGACCGTGGCGCGCGGCGGGCGGGTGATCATTCCGTCGTTCGCGATCGGCCGGGTCGAGGAGCTGATCTTCTGGTTGAAGCGGCTCGAAGACGAGCGGCGGATCCCGGTGCTGCCGGTCTACCTCGACAGCCCGATGGCCATCGAGGCGCTAGCGCGCTACCGCGAGCGGCGGGACGAGCTCGATCCGGGGCTGCATCCGGAGGACGGCGACGCCGTGGCGCCGCACGGTACGGCCGACCACGCCGACCTTCCGCCCGTCCGGCGCCGCCACGCGCAGGAGGAGCGCCAGGTCTGCTCGTTCTGCACCGAGCGGTTCCGCACGGTGGCGACGCCGGCCGAATCGAAGCAGCTGGTGCAGTCGAAGATGCCGGCGATCGTCATCTCGGCGAGCGGCATGGCGACCGGCGGACGTGTCCTGCACCATCTGAAAGCGGCGCTGCCGGACGGCCGCAACACCATCCTGTTCGTCGGGTATCAGGCCGCCGGCACCCGCGGCCGGGCGCTGGTCGACGGGCAGACGACCGTGCGCATTCACGGCCAGACCATCCCAGTCCAGGCACGGGTGGCGATCATCGAATCGATGTCGGCGCATGCCGACTCGCAGAAACTTCTCCGCTGGCTCGGCGGCTTCAAACGGCCGCCGCGGCAGACCTTCATCGTCCACGGCGAGCCGGAGGCGATGGCGGCGCTGTCGGGGAAGATCGACTCGACGCTCGGCTGGAAGACGACGATGCCGCAATATCGGGAAACGATTCCGCTGGATTAGGCGGAGCGGGAAACGGAGCGAGTGCGTGGGACTGTCGAACGGAAAGATGGCGGCCAGCCGGCAGCAGGGCAGCCCGGCGGAAGAGTCGGCGGAGCCGGCCGCTGCGGCGGCGCCGGCCGACCGCAAGTATCTGCTGGAACGGGTCGAGGAAGCGGCGGTCGTGCAGCTCTATGCCGACGGCTTCGCGGCGCTGCCGGCGGACCAGAAGATCCTGATCTGGCATCTCTACGAGGCGGCGCTCGCCGGGCGCGACATCTATTACGACCAGCGCTACCGCCACAACCTCGAGATGCGCGAGGTCCTCGAGGGGATCATCACCCATCCTGACGGCGTTGACAGCGGCACGCTCGACGCGATTGAGTGCTACACGAAGCTGTTCTGGCTGAACGTCGGTCCGTACAACAACCTGACGGCGCGCAAGTTCGTTCCGAAGTGCACGCCGGCGGCGTTTCGCTCGGCGGCGAGGGGCGCGGCCGCCGCCGGAGCGCGCTTTCCGCACGGCCCGGCCGAAACCCTGGACGGCATGCTGGACCGCCTCGAACCAATCTTCTTCAACCCGGATGTCGATCCGATCGTGACGAGCAAGTCGCCCGGCGGAGGGCGCGACATCCTCGCCGCCAGCGCCAACAATTTCTACGTCGACGTGACGATGCAGGACCTCGAGGGATTCGAGGAGCGGTATCCGCTCAATTCCCGGCTCGTCAAGCGCGACGGCCGGCTCGTCGAAGAGGTCTACCGCATCGGCGGCCGCTACGACCGCGAGATCCGCGCCATCGTCGGCCATCTGGAAGCGGCGATTCCGTACGCGACACCGTCGATGGCGGCCGCGTTGCGCGCGCTGGTTGCGTTCTACACGACCGGTGAGACCGCCGACCGGCTGGCCTACGACGTCGCCTGGGTCAACGATCAGGACTCGCCCGTCGACACCATCAACGGCTTCATCGAGGTCTACATGGACGCCCGCGGCATCAAGGGCGGGTGGGAAGCGCTGGTGTTCTACGTCAACCGCGAGAAGACCGAAGGCATCCGCCGGCTCGCCGCCGACGCCCAGTGGTTCGAGGATCGGATGCCGTGGGCGCCGGAGTACCGCAAGCAGGGCGTCCGTGGCGTCACCGCCAACGCCATCGACGTCGTCGTCGAAGCCGGCGAGTCGGCGCCGATTACGCCGGTCGGGATCAACCTGCCGAACGATCAGGAGGTCCGCGAGCGCTACGGCAGCAAGTCGGTGTCGCTCGCCAACGTCAATCAGGCCTACGACAAGTCGACCTCCGCGGAATTCCGCCGCGAGTTCGCCTGGTCGCCCGAAGAAGCGGCGCGGGCGGAAAAGTGGAGCAGCCTGGCCGGCGAGCTGACCACCGATCTTCACGAAGTCATCGGCCACGGCTCGGGCCGGATCTCGCCGCGCCTGAGCGGCAGCCCGCAGTCGCTGCTCAAGGAGCACTACTCGGCGCTCGAGGAGTCGCGCGCCGACCTGGTCGCGCTCTATTTCGTCGCCAGCCCGCGGATGATGGAGCTCGGACTGCTGCCGGCGAAGGACCAGGACGAGATCGTGCAGGCCGAATACGAGGGCTACGCCCGGAACGCGCTCGTTCAGCTGCGGCGGGTTCGCGAGGGCATGCAGATCGAGGAAGACCACATGCGCAACCGCCAGCTGATCGTCCGCTGGCTGATGGCGCACTCCACCGCCATCGAGGTTCGGCGGCGCGACGGCAAGACGTATTACGTGATGACCGATCCGCAGGCGTTCCAGGATGCGGTCGGCCGGCTGCTCGGCGAAGTGCAGCGGATCAAGGCGGAGGGGGACTACGCCGCCGCCGCCGCGCTGATCGAGACCTACGGCGTGCACTTCGACCCGGCGCTGCGCGACGAGGTCGTCACCAGGGTCGATCGCCTGCAGATGCCGTCCTACACCGGCTTCGTGCAGCCGCGGCTGTCGCCGGTCAGGGACGGCGCGGGACGAATCACCGACGTCGAGATCTCGTACCCGCTCGATCTCAAACGGCAGATGCTGGAGTACTCGGGCAAAGCCTGACGCCGGTCAGGCGATCTCGACGGCGGGCTCCAGCATCCGGATTGTGCCGGCGTCGGCATCGGCCTCGACCTCGATGCCTTCGGCGAGCGTCCATTGCGGCATCGCGTGGCCGATCATCGCTCCCGACCACGCCGGAATGCCGAGCGGCTGGATGTGGTCGGCGAAGATTTCCTCGAGCGTCAGCGCGCCGAAGGCGTCGTCGCCTGGCCCGCACTCAGCACAGGTCCCGAACACGAACCCGGCGAGCCGCGACAGCACACCGGCCAGCTTCAGCTGGGTCAGCATCCGGTCGATGCGGTAGTAGTTCTCGCCGACGTCTTCGCAGAAGAAGATCGCGCCGTCCCAGGCCGGCAGGTACGGCGAGCCGACGATGGTCGTCAGCACCGTCAGGTTGCCGCCGAGCAGCCGCCCGCGGGCCTTGCCGCCGGTGATCGTCTGCGTCCGGTTCTCGACCGGCGTGAGCGCGTTTCGATCGGACAGCTGGCGCGGGTTGGCGAACGCGACGGCTTCCCCCTGCATGATCACCCGCTTGAAGTAGTCGACCGAAAACGCGTCCCATCGTCCCATCCCGTTGGGGCCATGGAAGGTGGCGAGACCCGTCCTGGCGTGAATCGCCAGCAGCAGCGCCGAGATGTCGCTGTATCCGAGCACGACTTTCGGATGGCGGCGGATGCTGTCGAAATCCAGGTACGGCAGCACGCGGCTGCTGCCCCAGCCGCCGCGAATCGGCAGCACCGCGCGGATCGAGTCGTCCGCGAAGAAGGCATTGATGTCGGCGGCGCGGTCCTTGTCCTGGCCGGCGAGATAGCCATGGCGATCCCGGAGGTGCGGCCCGATCACGACCCTGAAGCCGAGCGCCTCCAGGGACTCGACCGCGATCGCCAGCTCCGCTGACTGAAACGTCGCATTGGCCGGCGCGACCAGTCCAATGGCATCTCCGGACCGCAGGCTCCGCGGCCGGATGATGGCGGCGCGCTGCCTCGCGGCAGGCCGGGAACCGCCAAGTGCCGCCGCGGCGGCCGCGGCCGCCGCCGTCCCGAGAAAATGTCGACGATGCATGCGACCGATTCTACGCGTGAACGGCGCCGGAGCGGGGGCGAGGCCGGATGCTATGCTCAGGCGCCGTGCTTTACCGCTTCGGTCCTTTCACGCTGGATGCCGCCTCCTACCGCCTGTCGCGCGGCGCTGCCGTGGTGCCGCTGTCGCCGAAGATCATCGATCTGCTGCGCCATCTCGTGGCGCGCCCGTCCGCTCTGGTCGCGAAGGACGAGCTGTTCGCTGCGCTGTGGCCGGACGTCGCGGTCACGGACAACGCGTTGACCCAGGCGGTCTCTGAGCTGCGGCAGGCGCTCGGCGACGATGCCGCCAGCCCGACCTACATCCAGACCGTCGCCCGCCGCGGCTACCGTTTCCTGGCGGCGGTCGAGACGCTCGCCGGGGAACCCACGGGGCGTGAGGCATCGCCGCCGCGCGCGGCGCCGGCGATTGCGGTGCTCGAGTTCGCGAACCTCAGCGGCGACCGCGAGTTCGGCTGGCTGGCGTCCGGCATTGCGGAGACGGTTACCAACGACCTGCGTGGCGCCGGCACGGCGCGGATTGTCGATCGGGTCAGGGTGGTCGAGGCGGTCCGGCGCGTCGGTCCGGAGCTGACGGCGATCGCCGGCGAGCTCCAGCTCGACCTCGCGGTGGTCGGCAGCTTCCAGCGCGCCGCGGACCGGCTGCGGATCACCGCCCGCATCGTCGAAGCGCGGACAGGCGTGGCGCTGGCTGACGCCAAGGCGGACGGCCCGCTCGACCAGGTCTTCGAGATGCAGGACCGGATCGTGGCGCAGTTCAGCGAAGCGCTCCGTGCGGCCGGTGCCGGGCGGCCGGCGCGGGTCTACCGGGAGACGAGCAGCCTCGAGGCCTACCGGGCGTTTACCGAGGGGCGCGTCCGGCTCGAGTCGCTGGACGGCTCGCTGGTGACCGGCGCGGTTGCCGACTTCGAGCGTGCCCTGACACTGGACCCTCACTACGCGATGGCGCACGTGGCGCTCGGCAACGGGCGGTTCTGGCAATACGAGATGTCGCGCGCCAAGAACCATCCGGATGCCGCGCTGCTGGCGCGGGCGACCGACTCGGTGCGCCGGGCGATCGAACTGGATCCCGGGCTGGCGGAGGCGCACGCGACGCTGGCATTCCTGCTGGTCAGCGCCGGCCGCTTCAGCGAGGCGGCGGCCGCGGCGCGGCATGCCGTCGCACTCGAGCCCGGCCACTGGGCCCATCACTTCCGGCTCGCCCACGCCCAGTGGGGCGGCGAGCGGCTGCGTGCCCTCGCCCGCTCGATGGAGCTCTATCCGGAGTTCCCATTCGCGCATTTCGAAGCCGCGATGGTGCAGATCGCGCGCGGCGCGCTGGAGCATGCCGAGTCGATCCTGCGGGAAGGGACGATTGTTCAGGATCGGCAGGTGAACCAGCGGCAGCGCTATCCGGCGAAGGGGCTGCACTGGCTGCTGGGCCTGGTGCGCCTGGCCCAGGACGACCCGGACGAGGCGCGCGAAGAGTTCGATCGCGAGGTCGCCGTCGGCCCGTCGCAGCTGTACGCCGCCGAGTTCGCGATGAATGCCTATGACGGCGCGGCCTTCGCGGCGCTGGCCGACGACCATCCGGCAGGGGCGGTGCCGCTGTTCCGCCGCGCGCTGGAGCTCTATCCCGAACACGCCCGGTCGCTCGTCGGCCTCGCGGCCGCCCACGCGGCGCACGGCGATCAGCGGGCGGCGGACGCCGCTTCGGCCCGCGCCGGCGCCGCCGTCGAGGCGCTCCGCCGCGGCGGGCGGCACGGCGAAGCGGCACTGGCAGAGGCATTCCAGCATGCCGTCGCGCGCCGGCCGTCGGACGCGGTCGCGGTTCTGCAGCGGCTCGTGGATCGCCCCGACACGCCGTTTACGGGGTGGACGATTCCGATTGAGCCGTTGTTCGCGTCGCTGCGCGGCGTGAAGGGCTTCAAGACGGTACTGGCGGCGGTGGCCTCGAACGCCCGCTGAATTCAGCCTTTTTCAGCTCTCCTTCACGACTCCTCATGCGGCCCGGCGATAGTCTGCCGGCATGGACAACCAACGACCCGCCCGGCAGACCGTTCGAGCCTGTATCGCGACCCTGTGGCTGGCGCTGCTGATCCCGTGCCCGGCGGCGGCACAGCCGACGCCCCGCCCTGACGCGACGGCCGTGTACGAGGTCGTCCTGCGCGACGGCTCGCGCCTGCTCGGAACGATCGAGTCAGACGAGGCGGACGTGCTGACCATCCGCACCGCCGGCGGCGTCACCGTGACCGTCCCGCGGCGGCAGATCGCGTCGCTGCGCGAACAGAACGGCGTGACCGCCAACGGCGAGTTCCTGCCGCCTGATCCGAATGCCACGCGGCTGTTCTTCGGCCCGACCGGGCGAGCGCTCGGCCGCGGCAAGACGTATCTCGGCGTCTACGAGTTCCTGATGCCGTTCGTGCAGGTCGGCGTCACCGACCGCCTGTCGATTGGTGGCGGCACGCCGCTGATTTTCGGGCTGGACGACTGGGACCGTCCGTTCTGGGTCACGCCGAAGCTGCAGATCGTCAATGGCGCCGGGACGCAGGCGGCGGTCGGCGTCTTTCACGTCTTCGACCGGCGCGGCAACGGCGGCGGGATCGGCTACCTGGTGGCCACCCATGGGGGGGCGCGCGGCTCGTTCACCGCCGGTGCCGGCGTGAATTACGGGTTCGAGGGCGGCCGGTCCGGAGTCGTGATGATCGGCGGCGAGCGCCGCGTCCGCCGCAATCTCGCGCTGGTCAGCGAGAGCTACGTCTGGGGACGCCACGGCATTGCCACGGGCGGCGTCCGGCTGATTGGCGATCGACTGTCAGCCGACCTGGCGCTCGGGGTGCCGATCGGGACCACCAGCGCCGTGGCGTTTCCGGTCGTCAACTTCGTGTACGCGTTTTAAAGGTCGGCCCTTGATCAGCGGCCGACCGGCCGCTAGCCGGCCAGACGGGCGGCGTGGGCTTCCCGATCGTGACTCGCGATCGCCAGCCGGGCCGCGATCAGCAGGGCCAGTATCAGCACGCCGCCGGCGAAGAAATGAGACACCAGGATGCGCTCGTAGAGCGCATTGGCGAGCCGGCCCTGCAGACCGAACATCACAACCGGCAGCGAGATCAGCCACACCGCCAGCGCCAGCAGCGGCCGCGCCCGTTCAGCCAGCGGCAGCCGGCCGGCGAGGAAGCCGGCGATCGGCACGATCAGCAGCGCGTAGTAGTGGGTCCACGCGATCGGCGCCACCAGGATTCCCGCCGCCAGCACGATCGAGAGCTCGGCCTCCCAGGCCTCGTCTGACCGCGGCCGGCGCGCGCGCCGGCAGGCCTCTGCCACCGCCCCGAGGATCGCCGCCACCATCACCGCCCGCAGCAGGTGGAAGGGGCCGCCGACCTGGATCGGATACCAGTCGTTGAGATGTCCGCGGGTCAGGAGGTGAGCGAGGAAGCCGCCGGCGCTCTGGACGTTGTAGGCGCCAAGCGCCTCCGAGCCGTGGACGATCACGAACTCGTGAAACCAGTAGCGGTGCAGCGCCAGCCCGAACAGGCCAATCGACACCGCGACCGCGGCACCGGCCGATGCGCCCATCCACAGCGCCGCGCCGAACCGGCGGCGCAGCAGCAGGTAGGGCAGGAAGATCGCCATCGGCGGCTTGATGAGCGCCGCCGCCGCCAGCAGCATGCCCGCGGAGGGGTCGCGGCCCCGCGCGACCGCCGCGAATGCGGCAATGAAGAGCACCAGCAGGAAGTGCGTGACGTTGCCGAGCCGGACCGAGTAGTACAGCGGCCCGCTCAACAGCACCAACCACCAGACCGCCTCGGCGGGAGCCCCCAGGGTCAGCCGGCGCAGCGCGGCGCCGAGCGCGACCAGACCGGCGGCCGTGAACAGCACGGCGCCAGTCAGTGGATCGAACGCCGCGAACGGCGTGAAGAGCAGCGCGACGATCGGAATATTGACGAAGCACTGCGCCCGGGTGCAGTCGTAGAGCGTTGCCGGGGCGGTCACAATCGCCCGGCCGGCGTGATGGTAGGCCTTGATGAAGTCGATGAAGAGCGGGCCGCTCGTCAGGAACAGGAGCAGGCCGGCTATGACCGCCGCCGCCGTGCCCTCGGCCGCCGACAGCCGATCGCCGAGGCCGCGCCGGCGCCGCCAGCTGATGAAGAACACAGCCGCGGCCGTGCCCAGGAAGTGGACGAGATAGGCGAGCCAGGCGCTCACCGCGGCGACTCGTACACGGCCCGCGACAGCTCGGCGATGAGGGCCGCGCTCCGGCCGGTGTCCTCGATCCCCTTCACCAGCACCACCAGCACGTACGGCACCGCCGCGAACACGATCGCGGCGTCGTGGTGAACGCCGGTGATATTGCCGGTCTTGTGCGCGACGACGGTGCCGGCGGGAACGCCGGCCGGAATCGCATCAGCGGAGAGCCGCTGCCGTGCCAGCACCGCGACCATCTCGGCGTCGGATCGCGGATCCACCGCATGCCCGGTCGCCAGGCGTTCGAGCAGCACCAGCAGCGCGCGCGCGGTGGTCGTGTTCACCAGGCCGCGATCGAACGCCTTCTGATCCTCGACGCCGCGGAGGACCTTCATGCCGCCGGCGCCAAGCGCCGCCACGCTGGCGCGGATCCGCTCCACGCCGAGCCGCTCGATCAGCAGGTTTGCCGCGAAATTGCTGCTGACCGTGATCATCGCCTCGCACAGCGTGCGCAGCGGCAGCGTCCGGCCGAGCGCCGCGAACACCTCCGCGTCGGACGAGTCACCGCTCGTCAGCTCGTAAACCGAGCCGTCGACGATGCTGTGGAAGCGGTTGGTGATCGGCAGCGGATCGTCGAGCCGGAGCAGCCCGGCGTGCGCCTGGCGAAAGAGCTCGATCATGACCGGCACCTTCATGGTGCTGGCGGCGTGAACGCTGCGGTCCGCATTGAGCATGACGCTGGTCCGGCCGTCGATCGTCCGGTACGCCACCGCCACCTCGGCGCCGCTGGCGGCGATGATCTCGCGCAGCCGCGCGTCGAGTGCGGCGGGCGACGCGGCGCGTGGAGCAGCGAGCAGGGCGGCGGTGAAGAGCAGCGGCAGCATCTTCACCCCTGCCGAGGCTAGGCGATCGAGTCTGCGAGGGCGCCCCAGGTGTCGGGGTCCTGGGACACCAGCGTGCTCAGGTAGAGCGTCACGTCGTCCGGTGGATACTTCCCGGCGAGGTCGGTGGCGGCGGTCTTCAGCTTGTCGGCGTCCGGCTTGGTGACGTTGTCCTCGCTGATCAGGCCGTTTTCGTGGGCGATGCCGAGGCTGTCGAGAAACGATCCCATCATCGGCCGCTGCCGCTCGAGGTGGTAGTTGACGAGCGCCCGCGCCGCCACCGCGTCCGAGACCGACGGCAGCGTCGACAGGTACTTGGCTTTCTTCTCGAGCGGCAGGCTGATGACGCTCTTGGCGCGGAACTTCATGTGCGTGGCCAGCGCCGCCACCGCCTCGAGCTGTTGTTCGGTCGACTGGTCGTCGCTCCAGAACAGCTCCGCCGCCGCGACCCGCCGCTCGGGCGGCATCCGGCGCCACAGCTTCGATGGCCTGAACTCGGTGAAATCCTGCGTCATCCGCCAATCTTAGCGTAAGTCCCGGGATGATAAAGTGAAGCCGACGATGCGCCCCGCCGACCGGCTGTTCAGCCCCCGCTTCTTCGTGATGTGCCTGTTCAGCTTCACCGTTTTCCTGTCGGTGTTCCAGCTCCTCCCGACCGCGCCGTTTCACATTCTGGACCTCGGCGGTTCGACGTTTGCCTCCGGGTTGTTCCTCGGCCTGCTGACCTATTCGTCCGCTTTTTCGGCGCCGTTGACCGGCGCGCTGGCCGACCGCGTCGGCCAGCGCCGCGTGCTGATCACGTCGAGCATCGCGATCACCTGCTTCTCGCTGCTCTACGGCGTGATTAGCGACTATCGCTGGATCCTCGCGCTGGTCGTCATCCACGGCATTTTCTGGTCGGGCCTGCTGTCGGCGTCAGCCGCCTACATGACCAACATGCTGCCAGAGCACCGCCGCGCCGAAGGGATCGGCTACTGGGGGCTGTCGACCGTCGCGGCGCTGGCGGTGGCACCGACGCTCGGGTTCTGGATCTACCGTCACGGGTGGTGGTGGCTGTGCGGCGTCTCGGCCGGGCTGAACATCATCATGGCGATCATCGCGCTGCAGCTCGATCCCTCGCCACCGGCGCCGGCGCACCGGCCGGCGCCCGGCGGGCGGCTGCTCGAGTGGCGGGTGCTGGTGATGTCGGTGACGCTGTTCCTCTATTCGTTCGGCTACGGCGGCATCACCAGCTTCACGGCGCTCTACGCCGACGCCAACCAGGTCAGGCCGAAGGCGATCTACCTGACGACGCTGGCGGTGGTGATTCTGTGCACGCGGCCATTCGCCGGACGGCTCGGAGACCGGCTGGGGTATCGCCGCGTGTTCGTGCCGTCGCTGCTGCTGATCAGCGTCGGCATGGCGTGCCTGGCGGTCGGCGGCACGCGCCCGTGGCTGATTGCGTCGGCGGTGATCTTCGGCGCCGGGTTCGGGACCGCTTACCCGGTCTACGTCGGCTACGTGCTGCGCGACATCGGCGCCGGCCGCCGCGGCGCGGCGTTTGGCGCCATCCTGGCGGCGTTCGACACCGGCATCGGGACGGGGTCGACGGCGATTGGCTGGATCATCCAGCACCACGGCTTTCGCGCCGCGTTCGGAACGGCCGCCACGCTGTCGGTGCTGGCCCTGCCCTACTTCCTGCTCGTCGACCGCCGCTTCCGCGCCGCCGACCGGATGCGCGGCGCCGCCTGATCGCTGGTGGAGTGGATCCCCGGAATTGAAGGCACCCGACGAGCGGCGCTGGACAAATCAGCGGGACAGGCCCTGGTCGACGAGCTTGATGATTTCGACCTCCGCGCCGCCGCGGGCGATGGTCAGCCGCGCGACCGAGGGGACGACGTCGAAGCGCCGCGGGCCGGCGGCTCCGGGATTGACGACGAGCCGGCGGCCCTGGCGGTGGACGAGGGCCCGGTGGGTGTGGCCGTAGACGATGATGTCGCCCCCGAAGGCCGCGAGGAGCGTCTCCGGAGAGAGGCGGCGCTGCTCGTGGCCGTGGACGAGGTCGATGGTCAGCCCGCCGGCGGCAACGGTCTGCCGCGCCTGCAGGGGCAGGCCGGCCGGATCGACGTTGCCGTAGACCGCGGTGACCGGAGCGATCGCCTCCAGCTCGTCGAGCACGTCGCGGCCGCCGACATCGCCGGCATGGAGAATCAACGACACGCCGCGGAGCGCGTCGAACACCCCCGCGCGCACGAGACCGTGCGTATCGGAGACGAGCCCGATTATGATGACGTCGTGAGTCTTTGCGACGTTCACTGTCACTTCTTCTCGTCCCGCTTCCTGGAGCTGCTCAGCGAGGGGCTCCATGATCTGCCGGCCGGAGGCCGCTCCACCGCAGTATCGCACCGCCTGGGATGGACCGACCCCGGCACTTCCGAGGAGCTGGCAGACCGCTGGGCCGCCGAGCTCGATCGCTGCGGTGTCGATCGGGCGGCGCTGATTGCCAGCATTCCGGGCGACGAGGCGTCGGTGGCGCTTGCCGTCGCGCGGCATCCGACGCGGTTCGTCGGCTTCTTCATGTTCAACCCGATGCAGGGGGACATTCGCGGCCGGCTCGCCCGGGCGCTCGGCGAGCAGCGGTTCCGCGGCATCTGTCTGTTTCCCGCGATGCACGGCTACCGGCTGGACGAAGAGCGGGTGCGCGAGGTGTTCGCGGCGGCGGCGGCGTCGGGCGCCGTGGTGTTCGTCCACTGCGGGATGCTGAGCGTCGGCGTCCGCAAGAAGCTGGGGCTGCCGTCGCCGTTCGACCTCCGCGCCGGCGATCCGCTGGCGCTCGCCGCCACCGCCAGCCGTTTTCCGTCGGTGCCGGTGATCGTGCCGCATTTCGGCGCCGGGCTGTTGCGGGAGCTGCTGATGGCGGCCGACCAGTGCGCGAACATCCACATCGACACGTCGAGCTCGAACGGCTGGCTGAAATACCATCCGGGTCTGACGCTCGACGCCGTGTTCCGCCAGGCCAAAGCCGTGACCGGCGCCGGGCGGCTGCTGTTCGGGACCGACTCGTCGTTCTTTCCGCGCGGCTGGCAGCAGCCGATCCATGCCGCGCAGCAGGCCGCGGCGGGCCTTGCCGGATTTGATGACGCCGAGCGGGAGCTGCTGTTCGGCGGCAACTTCCAGCGCCTCTTCAAGGACTGATCGACAGAACGAGGGTAGATGCCGCGCTCCCGCTGGCTCACGCTGTTGTTGCTCCTCGGCGTGCTGGCGCTCGCCCCGCGGCAGCCGGCGCCGGCGCCGGCCGACCTGCTCCTCACCAACGGCCGGGTGCTGACGATGGAGGAAGGGGCGCCTGAGGCGGAAGCGGTGGCGGTGCGCGGCGAGCGGATCGTCGCGGTCGGGACGAGCGCCGCGCTGTCGCGATACCGGGGGCCCGCCACGCACGTCATCGATCTGCACCGGCAGCTGGCGATCCCCGGCTTCATCGAGAGCCACGGCCACTTCGCCGGCGTCGGCGAGGCGCAGCTGCAGTTGAAGCTCGGCGACGCGACCACCTGGGCTGAAGTGGTGGCGAAGGTCGCCGAGGCGGTGCGCACGGCAGCGCCGGGCGAGTGGATCATCGGCCGCGGCTGGCACCAGGACAAGTGGACGACTGCGCCGGTGCCGGCCGTCGAAGGCTTTCCGACCCGCGCCTCGCTGGATGCGGTCGCGCCGCGGAACCCGGTCCTGCTGACGCACGCCAGCGGCCACGCCGCGTTTGTGAACGGAAAGGCACTCGACCTCGCCCACATCACCGCCGCGACCGCGAACCCGCCCGGCGGCGAAATCCTCAAAGATGCGGCAGGCCGTCCGACCGGGCTGCTGCGAGAGTCGGCGGCGGACCTCGTCCACCCCGGTGCGGCCGGAGCCGATCGTGCCCGCCGCGCGCTGGCGCTGGCCTCGGCCGAGGCGCTGTCGAAAGGCATCACGACGTTCCAGGATGCCGGCTCGTCGTTCGCGACCATCGACCTGATGAAGCGGATGATCGACGAGCGCCAGATCGGCGTGCGGCTGTGGGTGATGGTGTCGGAGAACAACACCCGCGCCGCGGCCGGGCTGAAGCGGTACCGCACGATCGACTACGGCGGCGGTTACCTGACGGTCCGGGCGATCAAGCGGCAGATCGACGGCGCGCTGGGATCGCGCGGCGCCTGGCTGCTGGCGCCCTACAGCGACCAGCCGGACAGCACCGGCCTCAACACGTTGCCGGTCGCCGACCTCGAAGAGAGCGCGCGCCTGGCGATCGCCAACGACTACCAGCTGTGCGTGCATGCGATCGGTGACCGCGCCAACCGCGAGACGCTCGACGTCTTCGAGCGCGCCTTTCGGGCCAACCCCGCACGGCACGATCTGCGGTGGCGCGTCGAGCATGCCCAGCACCTGAGCGCCGCCGATATTCCGCGGTTCGGGCAGCTCGGCGTGATTGCCTCGATGCAGAGCATCCACTGCACCTCCGATGCGCCGTATGTGATCGCGCGTCTGGGCGCAGCGCGCGCCGAGGAAGGGGCCTACGTCTGGCGCAAGCTGCTGGCGAGCGGCGCCGTCATCGCCAACGGCACCGACGCACCGGTCGAGGATGTCGATCCGATCCCGAACTATTACGCCGCGGTGACGCGCCGGACGGCAGCGGGTGAGGCGTTCTATCCGGCGCAGCGCCTGACCCGGATGGCGGCGCTGAGGAGCTATACGATCGCCGGCGCCTTCGCGGCGTTCGAGGAGGAGACGCGCGGGTCGCTGAAGGCCGGCAAGCTGGCCGACATCACCGTGCTGTCGCAGGACATCACGACGGTGCCCGAAGACCGGATCCGCGAGACCGTGGTGGTGTACACGATCGTCGGCGGCAAGGTCGCGTACAGCAGACAGCCCTCGGTCGTCAGGACCGCGGGCTGATCCGGTTGGCGCCGCGTCGGGCTAGCGCGCGCCGACCGCCCGGCGCTGCGGCTGCGGCGCGGTCTGCGGCACCTGCCGCCGGTACTGCTCGAAGAAGCGGCTGCACGCGCGATGGAAGCGTTCGCCGAGCTGGCGGCCGGCTTCGCCGCTCGCCGGGCCAAGGCGGGACCACTGGGCCTGCGCGCCGCGGACATCCTCGGCCATCGCCCGCCACCGGGCTTCCTCGCCGCCGCGGCCGCCGATGGTGTTCGAGGCCAGCGCTTCGCGGAGCAGCGCCGCGAGATCCTGCGGCGTGTCGCGCGACGGACCGGCCTGCTTGAGCAGCCCTTCCACTTTCTCGCAGAGCTTCTCCATCTTCCGGCGGTTCGCGTCGGTGTCGAGCTCGCTGCCGGCGAACGCTTCGGGATAGGCCGCCACGAGACGCTCGAGCGCCGCCATGAACCGGCCGCTCAGCGGGTCGGCTCCCTGGCGCACGGTCGGCGAGGACTGGTTCCAGCGGCTGCGCAGCGAGCGCACCCGCTCGAGCAGTGCCGCGTTGTCGAACGGCGACGGCGCCGGCGGGGCGATGTCGCCCATCACCTCCGGGGCATGGCTTTCGGCGGCGTCGCTGCGATCGGCCGCGACCAGCGATTCGAGCTCGGTGACCAGCCCTTCGCGCTCACCCTGGCGCAGCTCGAGCTCGATCTCGTCGCGCCGCTTGTAGCGATCGAAGAACGTGTCGCAGGCGCCGCGGAACCGCTGCCACAGCGCCTCCGACTTGGTGCGGCGGACCGGCCCGACGGTCTTCCAGTCGGCCTGGAGTCGGCGAATCTCCGACGCCGCCCGGTCCCAGTCGGTCGAGAGCGCGAGCGCCTCGGCCCGCTCGCAGAGCGCTTCCTTGCGCGCCTGGTTGGCGGCCCAGGTCTCCTTGCGCTCGGCGAGATCAGCATTGCGGCGCGTGAAGAACGCGTCGCAGGCTTCGCGGAACCGCTTCCAGGTCGCGCGCGTCTCCTGGCGCGGCACCGGCCCGATCGCGTGCCATTCCGCCTGCAGCTGCTTGAGCGACTCGGCGGTCCGGATCCAGTCGGTCGACTGCGACAGCGCCGCGGCCTGCTCGATGAGCGCCAGCTTCTTCGCGAGATTGCTGTTCCGTTCCTCGACGCGCTCGGCGAAGAACTCGCGCACCCGCGCCTGAATCGGATCGGCGGCCTGGCGGTAGCGGTGCCAGAGCGCCTGCGCCTGGGCGCGCGGCGCCTCGGCGGCCTGCTTCCAGCGCTCCTGGATTTCGTGGAGCTCGCGGGCGACCTTGTCGAGATCCTCCGGCTTGACCCCCTCCGGCGTGCCGAACCCGTACTTCGCGCCAAGCGCCTCGGTCCGGGCGATCAGCTCCTCCTGCACGGCGGCATTGGCGAACCGCTTCCATTCATCGAGCTCGCGCAGCTCGTGCACCTTCGCCCCGACCGCCGCCTGCGCCGCCTTCAGGCGCTCCGACAGCGTCTGCTGCTCCCGCGCCGGAAGCGGCGCCTCGAGCGCGGCGCGCAGGTCGCGGGCCAGCCGATCGGCCTCACGCAGCGTCAGGTCTTCGGCGGTAACCCGGCCGCCGGCCCGCTCGATCAGCTGCTCGATGCGCTGCACCTGGACGCGGAGCGCCCGCTCCTCGGCGGCCTGCTGTTCCTCGATCCCGAGCCGGACCTGGGCCTCCGCGGCACGATAGCGCTCGGCGATCGCGGGGTCGAGCGACGCGCATTTGACCTGCAGCTGGTCCCATTCCTGCTGCACCGACTGCCACGCCGTCGTGTCGGCCGGCGCCTCAGCGGCCACGCGCGCGGCGTCGAGCGACAGCGCCTCGAGCCGGGCGGCGATCCGCTCGCGATCCAGGTGATTGTCGTGGCGCTCGACGGCGGCGCGGCTCGCGGCGAGGAAGCGTGACTGGAGCTCGCGATCGGCCGGCTCGTCCGGGCACTCCGGCAGGTCGGCCCACTCCACCCGCGCGGCGTCGAGCTCGGTCAGCGCCTGCTCGGGGGCGGCGTGCTCCAGCCGCTCGCAGAGCGAGAGCCGGACCGCACGCAGCGCGGCGGCATGCTCCGCGGCGGCGCGCAGCTCGGCTTCCGCCCGCTGGTGAGCCGCGACGCCAGCCCGCGCCGCTTCGACGAGCGCGCCGTAACGGGCAGCGGTTTCCGGATCCAGCTCGGCCGTGCCGGAGCCGGCGGTCTCGCCCCATTCCGCCTGGACGTCGGCGAGCTCGCGATCGGCGTTCGGAGCAGCCGGATTGGCGGCAATCGCCTCGACGCGGGCGACCACCGACGCGACCCGCTGCTGCCACTGCTCGAGGGCGGCGCGGCGCGCCGCCTCGGCCTCCTGCAGCTCCTGCAGGATGGCCCGCGCCCGCTTCGCGACCGGCTTGCTCCGGGCGCGCGTCTGGACCGTGTCCAGCAGCTCGCGCACCGCCTGGTCGTCCATGCCGCCGTCGGCGATGCACCGCTCGAGCGCGGCAATACCGGCGTCGCGGTGCTCGGTCCGGAGCGCAACCTGCCTGAGCTCCTGGGCATCGGTCAGACGCGACACGGCGTCGCTGGCGGTCCGTGGATCGACGGCATGGCGCGCCACGCTGCCGAGCGCCTTCGGCTCCTGCACGCGGTCGAGCGCCGCCGCCCTGACGCTGTCGTGCGGAGACGATTTGGCGACGGTCGAGACATGCCGGGAGTCCTCGAGCCCGCCGAACGCGACCAGCGCACGGGCCTCGGTCTCCCCCGGATTCGCCGCGATCGCGATCAGCCGTTCGGCCAGCGCCCGGCGCAGCTCCGGGTCGGCCTCCGTCCGCGCCAGGGCGACGAGCGCCTCGGGATCGGCGACGCGGGCCGCCGCGGCCCGTCGGACGCGAAGGTCGTCGTCTTTCGCCAGCTCCTGGATCACGTCCAGATGCTCGTCGTCTTCAGGAATATCGGCGACCGCGGCGGCACGGATCGACGCATCTTCGTGCTTCCAGCGGGGCTGAGGCTTGAATCGATCGAGGAAAGACATTGGGGAGCCTTACGTCGGACAAGCGGCCGGCGGCCGCATCCCGACCGTTAGTTAGTTGCTGGATTCCCGGTGATCGTCGGGCTTGAACGTCCCGATGCTCCAGGGCAGCCGCGGGTACGGTCTGGATCCTTGCTATTTGCGTGCCGCGGCTCACTCCACGCGATCTCCCGCAAATTGACGCGCGAAGCCGCGGCAGCCTACGATCCGGATCCATCGGGTTGAATCACCGCGCCATGGAGTTGTATGCGTAGCCCCGCCGCCATCTGTTCATTCATCGCCGCCCTCTGGATGGTCGCGGCGGCGCCAGCACCAACGGCGGCCGGACCCGACGGCAGCTCCCCCTCTGTGCAGGCGGAATCGGCGCGTCCTCCCGCCGCCCCCGGTGACCGCACGACCGCCGTCCAGGCGCCGCCGCTGCAGGCTCCCGCGCCGGTCGCCACCCCAGCCCCCGGCAACCCCGTCGCGGTCGTAGTCACCTCGCTCGGCGACTTCGCGATCGAGCTCTTCAGCGACCGTGCGCCGGTATCGGTGGAGAACTTCCTGCAATACGCGCGCGAGGGCCATTACGACGGGACCGTCTTTCACCGCGTCAAACCCAACTTCATGATTCAGGGGGGAGGGTTCACGCCGTCGCTGGCCGAGAAGCCGACGCGCCCGCCGATTCAGAACGAGGCCACCAACGGCCTGCGCAACCTGCGCGGCACGGTCGCGATGGCGCGCAAGGCCGCGCTGCGCAGCGCCACCGATCAGTTCTACGTCAATGTCGCCGACAACCGCCGCCTCGATCACCTCAGTTATTCACCGGACGAGTTCGGCTACGCGGTCTTCGGGCGGGTGCTGTCCGGCATGGACGTCGTCGACCGGATCGCGGCGGTGCCGACGCATTCGACCGCCGACATGGACGATGTGCCGGTCGAGCCTGTCATAATCAAGAGCGTACAAATCCGCCCATGACGTCCGCCTCGTCGCGCGGCCGGTGTTGACCCGTCGAGAGAATGTGTCCCGCCCACTCTTCATAATTTTCCTGACCACGTTCGTCAACCTCGTGGGCTTCGGCATCATCATCCCGCTGCTGCCGTTCTACGCGCAGACGTTCGGGGCCTCGCCGATCGTGATCGGCCTGCTGTTTGCCTCGTTTTCACTGAGCCAGCTGGTCGCCTCCCCGTTGCTTGGTGATCTCTCCGACCGCTGGGGCCGCCGGCCGGTGCTGATTTTCAGCCTGTTCGGCACCGTCGTCAGCTTCGTGATGCTGGCGATGGCCCACAGCCTCGCGCTGCTGTTCGCGGCGCGGATTGTCGACGGCCTGTCCGGCGGGAACATCACCACGGCGCGGGCCTACATCGCCGATATCTCGACTCCGGAAAACCGCGCCAAGTCGTTCGGTGTCCTCGGCGCCGCCTTCGGCCTCGGCTTCATCGTCGGGCCGGCGCTCGGCGCGGCGTTCTCGCACATCAGCTATACGGCGCCGATCTGGGCGGCGGCGGTGATCACGGTCGTGGCAATGGCGATGGCGTGGTTCTGGCTACCCGAGACCGTGCACCGGACGCGGGCCGGCGGCCGTTCGCCGTGGCGCTCGCTCGCCGACCTCTGGGGCCGCCCCGACCTGCGCGCGCTGTTCACGATTGATTTCGTCTACTGGACCGCGTTCGCGGTCTACCAGACGACGTTCGCGCTGTTCGGGGCGCGCCGGTTCGGGTTCGACGCGGCGCACATCGGCTACCTGCTGAGCGCGTTCGGCTTCCTTGGCGTCGTCGTTCAGGGCGGGCTGGTCGGTCCGGTGGTCCGGCGGCTGGGCGAGCGGCGGACGCTTGGCATCGGGCTGGTGTGCGCCGCCGCGGGATGGGGCGGCAGCGCCGCGACCCATTCGCTGCCGGTGTTCGTCGCGATGCTGGTGCCGGGAGCGCTCGGCATCGGGCTGTGCAACGCGACGCTGAGCGCGCTCGTCAGCCAGTCGGCCGGGAGCGACGAACAGGGGCGAGTCCAGGGGGCCGCCGGCGCGCTCGAAAGCCTCGGCCGGACGATCGGTCCGGTCTGGGGCAACGGCTCGCTGCAGCGGTTCGGGGAATCGAGCGCCTACGGCTCCGCCGCGGTCGCGCTCCTTGGCGCCGCGGTGCTGACCCTCCGCTACCGCCCGGTCGGGCGGTCGGCCGGATCCCGGCGGCTCTGAGCCGGCCCGCCGCGGTCAGGCGCGCGGCAGCGCCGCGAGCTCCCGCTCGAGACGCGAGACCAGCCCGTCGAGCTGTTTGATGACCGCCTTGACGGTGTCGGGCTCGGCGAGATCGACGCCGGCCGTCTTCAGCTGCGCCATCGGGTAGTCGCTGCCGCCGGAGCGGAGCAACGCCATGTAGCGGCCGCGCGCCGCCTCGGCGCCGCTGCCGCCGTGCATGATCTCGCGGGAGAGCCGCGCCGCCGAGGCGAAGCAGGTCGCGTACTGGTAGACGTAGTACGGCGAGTTGAAGAAGTGCGGAATGCGCGCCCAGGTGATGCCGCCGAGCGGATTGCGGTCGAGCGCGTCGCCGTAGTAGTCCTGCAGCAGCGCATCGTACATTGCGGTCAGGATCTCGGCGGTGATCGGCTGGTCCTGTTCGGCGAGCCGGTGCGCGCGCAGCTCGTAGTCGGCGAACATCACCTGGGTGAAGAACGTCCCGGTGATGTTGTCGATGGCGTGCTGGAGCAGGACGACCCGCTCGACCGGGTCGGTCGAGCGCTCGAGCATGTAGTCGAGCAGCAGCGCCTCGGTCAGCGTCGACGGCACCTCGGCGACGAAAATCGTATAGCTCGAATAGACGAACGGCTGGGACTCGTGCGACAGGATGGTGTGCATCGAGTGCCCCATCTCGTGCGCCAGCGTGAAGACGTCGTCGAGCGTGTCGTTGTAGTTGAGCAGCATGTAGGGGTGCGTGCCGTAGACCGGCGCGGAGTACGCACCGGAGCGCTTGCCTTCGTTCTCGTAGACGTCGATCCAGCGGCCGGTGAAACCCTCGCGCATCCGTGCCTGGAAGTCGGCGCCGAGCGGCGCCACCGCCTCGACGATCCAGTCGAGGACGTCGTCGTACTGGTATTTCTTGTCGAACGAGACCAGCGGAATCGAGAAGTCATAGACGTGGTACGACGGCACCCCGAGCGTCTGGCGGCGGAGGCGGTGGTAGCGGCGGAGCGGCTCGGCGCCGGCCCGCGCCGTCGCGATCAGGTTCTCGACCACCGAGGTCGGAATGTTGTCGCCGTGCAGCGCCGCCTCGAGCGTGCTGGCATAGCCGCGCGCCCGGGCCTGGAACCAGTCGCGCTGGCAGACGGCGTTGTAGAGCGTCGCGTAGGTGTTCAGGCTGGCGTTGTAGGTGTCGTGCAGCGCGACGAATGCAGCCTCGCGGTCGGACTGGTTGCGGCGCGTCGCGAGGAGCGCCCGGTACTGGCCGTACGAGACCGTCACTTCCTCGCCGGTTGACAGGCGAATCTTCGGGAACTTCGCGTCCGACGTCGACAGCGCCCAGTAGGCGTCGTTCGGCGCCGACGCCAGCCGGCTGGCGAGCGACATCAGCTTCTCGCCGGCTTCATCGAGGACGTGTTCCTGCTGGCGGTAGAGGTTCTCGATGACGAAGCGGTAGACGGCCAGCGCCGGCGACTCCGCCATCCAGCCGCGAACGGTGGCCAGCGGAATGGCGAGCAGCTCGGGGTTGAACCAGGACTCGGCCTGGCCGAGGCGCGCGAACAGGATCTGGACCTGCTGGCGCCGGGCGCTGACGCCGTTGTCGCGCTGATCCTCGTCGTACTGCAGCGACGGGTAGTACCAGACGCGGTACGCCAGCTGGCCCATCTCTTCGGAGAGGCGGAACGCGTCGAGCAGCCGGTCGGCGCCCCCCGCGAGCGTCCCCTGGAGCGCAGCGTAGCGGGCGATCATCGCTTCGAGCCGCTGGTAGCCGGCCTCCCAGGTCGGCCAGTCCGGGAAGATGTCGGCAAGGTTCCACTTGAAGCGATCAGGGATTTCCTCCCGGCGCCGGCTGCGCGTCTGCGGCGGCTCAGCCGTAGCGGCATCGGCCGGAGAACAGGGATAGCTTCCAGGACGCAAAGGCATCGGATCACTATACCTGCAAGATTTGCCGGCGGCACCTCCGGCATGGCCGAGGTGTTGCTAGTCAAGCGGCGGGGATCAACACGTCGAGGTCAGCTGGAGCAGCTATGTCACGAAAGCAGAACGGATTCAGCCGGGCGCTGGAGCGGATGGCGACCGGGGTGACGCGGTGGACCGGCGGCACCAGTGCGTTCGCGACCGCCGTCCTGATCGTCGTCGTCTGGCTGGTGACCGGCCCGGTGTTTCACTATTCAGACACGTGGCAGCTGGTGATCAACACCGGCACGACGATCATCACCTTCCTGATGGTGTTCCTGATCCAGCGCTCGCAGAACAAGGACTCGCTGGCGCTGCACCTCAAGCTCAACGAGCTGGTCGCGGCGATGCAGGGCGCCAGCAACCGCCTGATCGACGTCGAGTCGCTGTCGGAGGAGGAGCTGAAGGTGCTGCAGCGCCATTACCACCGGCTGGCGGCGATCTCGAAGCGCGACGCGACGCTGACCGAGTCGCACTCGGTCGAGGAGGCCGAGGTGCGGCACCAGCGCAAGCGCGGGAGCGCCGCTTCCTAGAGCGAGCGCAGAAAGTCCGCGGCCGCCTCGGCGGTCGCGCCGTTCCATTGGTGCGCGCCGTCGAATTCCAGGCCGCGCACCCCGCTGGCGCGCGCCTCGAGCGCATCCATGTCAGCCTTGAATTTCTGCGGTGTGAACCACTCGTCGCGGCTGCCCCGCGCCAGCAGCACGGGCGGAAAGACCGCGCCCCGATCCTGCAGCAGCTCCGGCGGCACGTCGCCGCCGACCGCGATCACCCCGCTGGCGCGGCGCCGGCCGCGGACCGCGGCACGAAAGGCCATCGCGACGCCCTGCGAAAACCCGGCATAGACAATCCTCGTCGCCGCATCGTGGGGCACCGTATCGAGCGCGGCATCGACGTATTCGAGATTGTCGGCGATCGCCGCCTCGCGATCCTGCCGCGTCATCCAGCTCGCGACAACGTCTTCCGTCCGGCCGCGATAGAAGCAGTGCAACCCCTGCATTGAGACCAGCGTCCAGCGCTCCGCCCCCGGGATCGCCGCCAGCCGCTCCATCTGCAGCGCGGCATGCTCCATGTAGCCATGAAACCCCACCAGCACCCCCCGCGCCGCCCCCGCCCGCGCCTCCCGCACCAACACCCGCCCGTGCGTCGTCGTCGCAATCAGCCGAACATCCACATCACCGTCCAAGATTCACTCCCGCGCCTTGGCACCTTGGCACCTTGGCACCTTGGCACCTTGGCACCTTGGCACTTTGGCACCTTGGCACTTTGGCACCTTGATCCCTATCCCCCTACAAACCCCGCCACGACGTCCAGAATTCGTTCGATGACCGGCCCCTGCCGCGCCGCGCCGCCCGGGACCTTGAACGAGTGATCGCCCCCTTCGACGAGTTCCAGCCTGGCGTGCTGCAGTGACGGCAGCAGGGCGGCGATCTCCTCGCCGGAGCCGAAGCTGTCGCGGCTGCCCTGGAGGAACAGCATCGGCTCGGCGATGGCGGTAAGGTGCGCGTCGCGGCGTTGATCCGGCCGTCCGGGCGGGTGCAGTGGATAGCCGAGCAGGACAATCCCAGCGAGCGGCCCGGCGCCGCCCTGCGACGCGATGTGCGTCGCGATTCGTCCGCCCATCGACTTGCCGCCGATGTAGAGCGGCAGCGCCGGCAGTTGCCGCCGCGCCGCGGCGATCGCGTCGCGCCACGCCGCCTCGAGGATCGGCGCCCGGTCGGGAACGCGCCGGCCGGCGGTGACGTAGGCGAAGTCGAAGGTCGCGACCGAGACGCCGCGCTCGGCCAGGCCGCTGGCGGCGCGCACCATGAAGCTGCTGTGCTGGCCGGCGCCGGCGCCATGCGCCAGGACCAGCGCCGCGGCCGCCGGGTGCGCCGGATACAGGGTCAGCTCCACCGCCGCAGTATAGGCCGTCGCCGCGGCCGCCCGGCTTGCCAACAGCGCATCACTGCATGTAGATTAGTAGATATGATAATCACTCCGGCGCTGTTTCGCCTGCTCGGCGACGACGTCCGGCTCAGGCTGCTGCGGGTCCTGGCGGAGGACCGTCTGAACGTGACCGAGCTGACCGGGATCCTCGGGATCGCCCAGTCGGGGGTCTCCCGCCACCTTGGCCTGCTCAAGGAAGCCGCCCTGATCCAGGAGGAGCGGGAGGCCGGGTTCACGTATTACCGCATCCCGGACGCACTCCGGCACGGGCAGAACGGTTTCGGTCCGCTCTGGCCGCTGCTCGAAGCGCAGTTCGCGGCGCTCGCCGCGACCGCCGCCGGGCGCGCCGATGCGGCGCGGCTCGAAGAGGTCCGGCGCCTGCGGAAGGAAAGCTTCGACGCGCATGGCGGGCCCGACACGAACGAGCGGCAGCTCGTCCCGGGCCGGAGCTGGGCCGCCTGGGCGCGGGCGCTCGGCCATCTCCTGCCGCCGCTGCAGGTGGCCGACCTCGGCTGCGGCGAAGGCTACCTGACGGTCGAAGCGAGCCGCTGGGCGTCGAGCGTCGTCGCCGTCGACCGCTCCGCCGAGGTGTTGAAGCGGGCGCGGGCGCTCGCCACGCGGCGGCGGGTGGCCAACGTCGCCTGGAAGCGGGGGGAGCTCGAGGCGCTGCCGCTCGCGGATCGCAGCGTCGACGTTGCGCTGTTTTCGCAGGCGCTCCACCACGCCGCCGACCCCGGCCGCGCGGTGGCTGAAGCCGTCCGGATCCTGCGTCCCGGCGGACGCGTGCTCGTGCTCGACCTCCGCGAACACGACCAGGCCTGGGTCCGCGAGCGGCTGGGCGACCGGACGCTCGGTTTCTCACGGGACGAGCTGGCGGCGCTGCTGGCCGCCGCCGGGCTGGACGACGTCAAGGTGACCGTCGGCGCCAGGAAGACCGGCGATCCGTTCACGGTCCTGATTGCCAGCGGCCGCCGGCCGGCGGCGGCGCCGCGAACCGCGGCCAGCCGGCGCCGGGCCGCCGCGCGCGCCGGCCGCTGAACGACCGACTTAATCCATCGCGACAGACGGGACGACAAACATGAACCATCCGGCATTCGACGCCCTGCGCGCCCAGCTCGATCGGCGCATCCTCATCCTCGACGGGGCGATGGGGACGATGATCCAGCGCCACCACCTGACGGAAGCGGACTTCCGCGGCACGCGCTTCGCCGATCATCCGCGCGACCTCAAGGGGGACAGCGACGTCCTCGTCCTGACCCGCCCGGATGTGATCAGCTCGATCCATCACGAATACCTCGCTGCCGGCGCGGACATCATCGAGACCAACACGTTCGGCGGCACCGCCGTCGCCCAGGCCGACTACGAGCTCGAGGCCGCCGCCTACGAGATCAACCTCGAGGGCGCCCGGCTGGCGCGAGCCGCGGCCGACGCCTGGACCGCGAAGACGCCCGACCGTCCCCGCTTCGTCGCCGGCGCGATCGGCCCGACCAACCGCACGCTGTCGATTTCCCCCGACGTCAACAACCCGGCCTTCCGCGCCATCTCGTTCGACGAGCTCCGCGCCGCCTACGAGGTCCAGGTCCGCGGCTTGATCGACGGCGGCTCCGACCTGCTGCTGCTCGAGACCATCTTCGACACGCTCGGCGCCAAGGCGGCGATCGTCGCGATCGAGAACGTTTTCGAGGCGACCGGCGTCCGGCTGCCGCTGATGATCTCGGTGACGATCACCGACCGCAGCGGCCGCACGCTCTCCGGCCAGACCGTCGACGCCTTCTACGTCTCGATCCGCCACGCCCAGCCGTTCAGCGTCGGCATCAACTGCGCGCTCGGCGCGCGCGACATGCGCCCCTACATGGCCGACCTGGCGCGCATCGCCGAGTGCTACGTCAGCAGCTATCCCAACGCCGGCCTGCCGAACGCCTTCGGCGAGTACGACGAGCTGCCGCCCGAAACCGCCGCGCTGCTGCGCGACTTCGCCGCCAGCGGCTTCGTCAACATCCTCGGCGGCTGCTGCGGGACGACACCGGACCACATCGCGGCGGTCGCGGCGGCGGTTGCCGGAGTCGCGCCGCGGCCGCTGCCGGCGGGCGGCTGGCTCGATCCGGGCGGCACCCCGGTCGAGGACCACTATTCACGCTTCGCCGGCCTCGAAGTGCTGACGGTCCGTCCCGACAGCAACTTCCAGATGATTGGCGAGCGCACCAACGTCACCGGCTCGGCCAAGTTCGCCCGCCTGATCAAGAGCGGCAACTACACCGAGGCGGTCAGCGTCGCGGTCGAGCAGGTCCGCGGCGGCGCCAACATGATCGACGTCAACATGGACGAAGGCATGCTCGATTCCGAGCAGGCGATGACGACGTTCCTGAATTTCATCGCCACCGAGCCGGAGATTGCCCGGGTCCCGGTGATGATCGACAGCTCGCGGTGGAGCGTCCTCGAGGCCGGGCTGAAGTGCGTCCAGGGCAAGGGGGTGGTCAATTCGATCAGCCTCAAGGAAGGGGAGGCGGACTTCCTCCAGAAGGCCCGCACCGTCCGCCGCTACGGCGCCGGCGTCGTCGTCATGGCGTTCGACGAAACCGGCCAGGCCGACACCGCCGCGCGCAAGGTCGAGATCTGCGAGCGCGCCTACCGGCTGCTGGTCGAGCAGGCCGGGTTCGACCCGACCGACATCATCTTCGACCCGAACATCCTCGCGATTGCGACCGGCCTCGAGGAGCACAACGACTACGCCGTCAACTACATCGAGGCGCTGAAGCAGATCAAGGCGGCCTGTCCGGGGGTCAAGATCAGCGGCGGCGTCAGCAACCTGTCGTTTTCGTTCCGCGGCAACGACGTCGTCCGCGAGGCGATCCATTCGGCGTTCCTGTATCACGCGATCCGCGCCGGGATGGACATGGGGATCGTCAATGCCGGGCAGCTGATCGTCTACGAGGACATTCCGAAGGATCTGCTCGAGCGCGTCGAGGACATCATCTTCAACCGCCGTCCCGACGCGACCGAGCGGCTGGTGCAGTTCGCCGAGACCGTCAAGGGCAGCGCGACCAGGCGCGAGGCGGATCTCGGCTGGCGCGAGGCGACCGTCGAGCAGCGGCTGTCGCACGCGCTGGTCCACGGCGTCGTCGACTTCATCGAGGCGGACGTCGAGGAGGCGCGGCAGAAGTACGAGGAGCCGCTGCACATCATCGAGGGGCCGCTGATGGACGGCATGAAGGTCGTCGGCGATCTGTTCGGCGCCGGCAAGATGTTCCTGCCGCAGGTCGTCAAGAGCGCGCGGGCGATGAAGAAGGCGGTCGCCTACCTGCTGCCGTACATGGAAGAGCGCAAGCGGGTGACCGGCGCCGCGTCGGCGCAGGGGCGCATCCTGATGGCGACCGTCAAGGGGGACGTTCACGACATCGGCAAGAACATCGTCGGCGTCGTGCTCGGCTGCAACAATTATGAAGTGATCGACCTCGGCGTGATGGTGCCGGCGGCGAAGATCCTCGATGCCGCGGTCGAGCATCGGGCCGACATTATCGGGCTGAGCGGCCTGATCACGCCGTCGCTCGACGAGATGGCGTTCGTCGCCCGCGAGATGGAGCGCCGCGGCTTCACGACGCCGCTGCTGATCGGCGGCGCAACGACCAGCCGCCAGCACACCGCCGTCAAGATCGCGCACGAGTACAGCGGGCCGGTGGCGCACGTACTGGACGCGTCGCGGGCCGTCGACGTGGTGTCGAGCCTGATCGGCGAGAAGCGGCCGGAGTTCGATGCGGCGAACCGCCGGGCGCAGGCGGAGATCCGCGAGAGCTACGCGACCCGGCGGCAGAAGCCGCTGCTGAGCTACCCGCAGGCGCTCGCCAACCGGCTGACGACCGACTGGGACAACCACGTCATCGCCTCGCCGTGGTTCGTCGGCCGGCGGTATCTCGACGCGGTGCCGCTCGCCGACCTGGCAAGCTACATCGACTGGACGTTCTTCTTCTCGGCATGGGAGCTGAAGGGGCGCTTCCCGGCGATTCTCGAGCACGACGTCTACGGCGCCGCGGCCCGCGAGCTCTACGACAACGCCCGGACGCTGCTGGCGCGGATCATCGACGGCAAGCTGCTGACCGCCAACGGCACCTACGGCTTCTGGCCGGCCAACAGCGACGGCGATGACATCGTCGTCTATCAGGACGACGACCGGCGGAAGGAACTGGTGCGGCTGCCGATGCTGCGTCAACAGGAAGTGATTGCCGACCGCCGCCCCAACCGCTCGCTGGCGGACTTCATCGCGCCGCGCGACAGCGGCGTGCCGGACTATATCGGCATGTTCGCCGTCACCACGGGGCTTGGCGCGGACGACCTGGTCCATGCCTTCGAGCGCGACCACGACGACTACAACGCGATCATGGTCAAGGCGCTGGCGGACCGGCTGGCGGAAGCGTTCGCGGAATACCTGCACGCCCAGGCGCGCAAGGACTGGGGCTACGGCGAAGCGGAGCGGCTGACGCCCGAGGATCTGGTGGCGGAGAAGTACCGCGGCATCCGGCCGGCCTACGGCTACCCGGCGTGCCCGGACCATACCGAGAAGCACAAGCTGTTCGACCTGCTCGACGCCGGCCGCCAGGGCATCACCCTGACCGAGAGCTTCGCGATGCTGCCGGCGGCGTCAGTCAGCGGCCTGTATTTCTCACACCCGGAAGCGAAGTACTTCAACGTCGGCCGGATCGGTCGCGACCAGCTGGCGTCGTACGCCCGGCGCAAGGGCATGGCCGTCGACGAGGCGGAGCGCTGGCTGGCGCCGAATCTCGCCTACGACCCCGCCGAGCAGGGCGTGAAGGGCTAACATCTTCCGCGGAGGATTGATGGCCCTGACCCGAACCGAGCTGATCAGCTCGCTGCAGAACGAAGCCCGCATCCTGCTGCACCTCGCTGGCAAGATCGACCGCACCCAGCTCGATTACCGGCCGTCGCCGAAGCAGCGCAGCACGATCGAGCTGCTGCGGTTCCTGAGCATCATGGGGCCGGGCCTCGTCCGCGCCACCGTTAGCGGCGGCACCGACACCGCCGCCTGGCAGGCGGCCGAGGCTGCCGCCGCGGGGCGCGACTTCGACCAGACCTGCGCCGTGATCGCCACCCAGCACGACGACTACGCGGCGCTGCTCGCCGATCTGGACCTCCGCGTCGAGATTGAAATGTTCGGCACGCGCGGCACGCGCGGTGCGTTCATCGTCAACTCGGTGCTGTGCGGGCACGCGGCCTACCGAACCCAGCTGTTCCTGTATCTGAAGGCCTCCGGCCACGACGCGCTGAACTCGATGAACCTGTGGGCCGGGACGGACGCGCCGATGCCGGCGCACTGACAGGCCGTGACTCGAGACGGACAGATGACCTCGATCGCGGCAAGGGTCTTCGCTGTCATCGCAGCGCTGGCTGCCGCCGTTGCCATGGCGCCGGCTCAGGATGTCTCGCTCGACGACGTCCGGCGCGTGGCCGCCTATGCTGCCGATTGGGAGCTGCTCGACCGGCCGGTGTCGGGCGCGGACTCAACCCGGCTGCGCGCAGCGGTCGCCGATGCCCGCCGCGACTTCGGCGGCCGCGGACCGGCGCTGGCGCGCTATTTCCTTACCCACACGCACCCGCCGCCCCAGAACATCGCATTCTTCTTTCTCCTTCACGCGGTCGGCGACCTGCCGACCGTCCGCGTGCTGGCTGACGCCCTGATCGATCCGCCCATCCCGGAAGGCTCTGTCATCGGCCGCGATCCGTACGAGCTGGCGTCGCACTCGAAGCGATCTTATAAGATCCCGCGGTTCGCGCCGATCCGGGTGGGGTCGCGCTCCTCGATGCCGTGCTGATCAGGTCGCGGCAGCACGGTGGGGTGACACCGATCACCGAGCTGACCATCCATCTGCTCGGCACGTGCGCCGGTGACGATCATGACGCTGCCGCGTGTGGCGTCGCCGGCCGCTCCGCCGCCGGTCCTCGACGACGTGACTCGACAGGGGCTGCTCGGGTCGCTGGTCGCACTGCTGACCAGGCCGGCCGCCGGCCGCCCTGAACCCGGTACGTTGTCGTATGCCACCCTGCGCCGAGCCCTCGACGCGTTATGGGAACTCTCCGGCCGGGACATGGCGGTGGCGCTGCGGACAGCGGACCAAATCGGCCCGGTCAGCGGCCGGTCGGCTTCGACCGGGCGCTTCGGCGTGTCGGCCGATCTCGCGTCACGTGACTCCGAGGGCTATGCGGCCCGGCGGCGCCCCGGTCAGTTCCTGGTGGCGGCGGTGGTGGCGGCGATCGCCAGCCTGCTGCTGGTGTTCCCGGCGCTCCGAAAGCTGGCGGTGGCGCTGCTGGCCGCGGTCGGGCTCTGGGCGCTGTGGTTCAGTCTGCAGCGCGATGTCCGAGAGCTGCCGCCGCCGCGACTCGCCGTCCTGACCGTCTCGTTTCTGGCCTTTATGACCGCAGGTCTCACCGCCGGGACGATCAGTCTGCTTCGGGCGCGCGGCTGGCTGAAGATTGTGATCGCGCCAATGCTCGCCGCGGCGGGCGCGCTCCTGCTGTGCGCCTACACTCGCTCAGCGGGATGGTTTCCCACGGGCGGCGACGGCTGGTCGCTCATCACCGATCCGCTCGCCTGCGCGGTGCTCGCCGCGCCGGCCGCCCTTGCGATCTCCGTGGGACTCGGGCGGGGGAAAACGTAGGGCCGCGCGGGGCGGGCACATCATCGCGCCC
Source organism: Acidobacteriota bacterium (assembly GCA_031393955.1). GTDB lineage: Bacteria > Acidobacteriota > Vicinamibacteria > Vicinamibacterales > 2-12-FULL-66-21 > JALZOC01. The sequence goes on along the minus strand of JANMWI010000010.1, from coordinate 374 downwards.
GGCAGCCCGGACTCAGGACGGCTTCAGCCACTTCGCGAAGAACGACGCCACCCGGCGGTCGGCCTCCGGGGTCACCTCGTGGCCCGCGTCGGGCTGCAGGTACACCACGAGTCGATCGGCGGCGCCTTGCGAGGCGTAGGCCCGCGTCGCCGCCGCGAGGCATCGGCGCACGCCGCCGATCGGCGTCCGTGGATCCGAGTCGCCGTTGACGACCAGCAGAGGGCGCGGCGCGATCAGCGGCAGCATCGCCGGACCGTCGAACCGGCCGGTCAGGCCGGGAGCAATGCGGTCGTAGAACGTCCGCATGAATGCGGCGCCGGCGGACGTGCGCGTCTCGGCCGCCGCCGCGTCGACGGCGCCGCGCAGGGTCCACG
>JANMWI010000001.1:0-22925 GCA_031393955.1 Acidobacteriota bacterium | reverse complement strand
GCCGGCGGGCGCGGCGGCGAGCTTCTTCAGCGACGCGACCTCGCGCTCGGAGAGCTCGCGGAATTCTCCCGGCCGGATGTGCTCGTCGGTGATCGTGCCGATGCGGACGCGGCGCAGCCGCATCACCGGATGGCCGATGGCGTCGCACATGTTGCGGACCTGGCGGTTGCGCCCCTCGCGCAGAACGATCGACAGCACCGCCTGATCGCCGTCACCCCCCTCGACGACTTTCTTGAGCGCGATTTCGGCAGGGGCGGTCTTCCGCCCGCTGAGCATCACGCCGCGGGCGATCCGATCGAGGGCGTGGCGATCGGGCACGCCGCGGACGCGCGCCTCGTACTCCCGCGGCACGCCGTGGCTGGGATGGGTCAGGCTGGCGGCGAGATCGCCGTCGCTGGTCAGCAGAATCAACCCTTCGGATTCGTAGTCGAGCCGCCCGACCGGATAGACGTAGTCGCGGACGCCGCCCTTGGTCAGCAGATCGATGACCGTCGGCCGCCGCTGCGGGTCGGATCGGGTGGTGATGTAGCCGCGCGGCTTATACATCAGGATGTAGAGCCGGCGCGACGCCGCCTTCACCCGGCGGCCGTCGACGCGGATGTCGTCAGTCTCCGGATCCGCCTTCGACCCCAGCTCGGTCACGGTCGTGCCGTTGACCGAGACGCGCCCCTCCGTGATGTAGGTCTCCGCCGCCCGGCGGGAGGCGATCCCCGCCGACGACAGGATTTTCTGGAGTCGTGCCTGCATGGTGTTCAGTGCACCGTTCCATCAGGCGCGTCGGGCGCCGGTCCCGCCGGAGACTCCTCGGGGCCGCCGTCGAACGGCAGCGGCGTCGTCGTCGCGGTCGGCTCGGTGAGCGCCGCCGGGAGCTCGAAGCCGAGCGCGTCGGACATCTCCTCGACCTTCGGCAGATCGCTGATGTCGTTCAAGCCGAACCGATCCAGGAACTCGCGCGTCGTCGCGTACATGAACGGCCGGCCGACCACCTGCTTGCGGCCAACGGTCTTGATGAGGTGCCGCTCGACGAGCGTCGAGAGCACGCCGCCGCTGCTGCTGACGCCGCGGATGTCGGCGATCTCGGGGGCCGTGATCGGCTGTTTGTAGGCAATCACCGCCAGCGTCTCGAGCGCCTGGACCGACAGCTTCTGCGAGGTGCGCTCGTGGAACAGCTTGCGGACCCACTCGTGCAGCTCCGGGCGGGTCACGACCTGGTAGCCCCCCGCGACCTCGACGATCTGCAGGCCGCCGGGCCGCTCGTAGTCAGCCCTGAGGGCGGCGAGCGCGGCGGCGACGTCCTCTTTCGGCTCCCCTTCGAGGAGCTTGTAGAGCGTCTTGGGCGTCAGCGGTTCTGGAGAGGCGAAGATCAGCGCCTCGACGATCGGCTTCAGTGCATCAGACACGGGTCGTCCTCATTCCTCCGGGTCGGTGTCGGTCAGGATGTCGTCCGGCGCGGCCGCGACGGCCGCCTGGCGCTCGGCCGCGGCACGCTCGGTGGCGGCGCGCTCGGCGGCCTCGTGCTCCACGGTCGCGCGCTCCGCGGCCTCGCGCGCGACGTCGTCTCGTAGCGCCGCGCTGTGCGCGGCGTCGTCTCGTAGCGCCGCGCTGTGCGCGGCGTCGTCGCGCAGCGCGGCATCGTGGGCGGCGACCTCGTTGGCATGCCGCTGCTCCGGATCGAGGAGCGGCTTGGGCGCATCGGCCGGGCGGGCCCGCTTGTAGACGCGGATCGGCCCCATCGCCCCCGACTGGAAGACGCGAATCAGCTTCAGCCGGATCATCTCCAGCATCGCCAGGAAGGTGACGACGATCCCGGCACGGGTCTGGACGTCGGCGAAGAGGTCGTCGAAGCCGCAGGCCTCGGTGTCGGACAGCCGCGCCATCAGCTGCTCGATGCGATCCTCGATCGGAATCTGCTCGCCGGGCAGGTAAACCTTCGGCCGCTGCTTGGCGCGCTCGACCACCGAGCGGAACGCCGAGATCAGGCTAAACAGGTCGACTTCGATTTCCGGCTCCGGTGCCTCGCCGGCGATTTCGGCAATCGGCCCGTCCGGCCGGGTCCACTGCGCGCTGCGCAGCGTCTCGCGCTCGTGGAGGAGCTCGGCGGCGGCCTTGAACTTCTGGTGCTCGAGCAGCCGCCGGACCAGCGCCTCGCGCGGGTCCTCCTCGGGATCCTCCTGCGCCGGATCGGCGCGCGGCAGCAACATCCGCGACTTGATGTGGATGAGCGTCGCAGCCATGACCAGGAACTCCCCCGCGACGTCGAGGTTGAGGTCCTGCATCAGCTCGATGTACTCGAGGTACTGCTCGGTGATCTGCAGAATCGGGATGTCGTAGATGCTGACCTCGTGCCGCCTGATAAGGTGCAGCAGCAGGTCGAGCGGCCCGTCGAAGTTGTCGAGGTGGACCGGATACGCCTCGAGGATCGATTCGAAGTCCTGGGGCTCGGTCATCGGTAGTCGAGCCTCGCGGCGCTGCGGACGCGCGCCATCGTCTCCGCGGCAATCGCCCGCGCCTTGCGCGAGCCGTCGTGCAGGATTTCGCGCAGCGCCGCCGGCTTGGCGACAATCGCCGCGCGCCGCTCGCGCATCGGCTCGAGGTGGGCGTTGAGCGCCGCCGCGAGCTTGTTCTTGACCTCGACGTCGCCGACCTTGCCGGCGCGGTAGCGCTCCTTGAGGTCGTCGACCTCGGCGCGGTCGGGATTGAACGCGTCGTGATACATGAACACCGGGTTGCCCTCGACCGTGCCGGGAATGTCGGCGCGGACGCGCTTCGGGTCGGTGTACATCTGCATCACCTTCTTGCGCACGGTCGCGGCGTCGTCGGACAGGTTGATGGTGTTGCCGTAGCTCTTGGACATCTTACGGTTGTCGAGGCCGGGCAGCCGCGGGAAGGTCGTCAGCAGCGGCTTCGGCTCGATGAACAGTTCGCCGTAGAACTTGTGGTAGCGGCGGACGATCTCACGGCTCAGCTCGAGGTGCGGCACCTGGTCCTCGCCGACCGGCACGAACTCGGCGTTGTAGATGATGATGTCGGCGGTCTGCAGCAGCGGATACGCCAGGAAGCCGACCGTCGAGAGATCCTTCTCCGACAGCTGCTCGACCTGCTCCTTGTAGGTCGGGACGCGCTCGAGCCAGGGAATCGGCACCGTCATCGACAGCAGCAGGAACAATTCGGCGTGCTCGGGCACCAGCGACTGGATGAACAGCGTGCTCCGTTCCGGATCCAGCCCGGCGGCAATCCAGTCCGCCGCCATGTCGTAGGCGCTGGCGACGATTTCGGACGTGTCGGCGTAATCGCTGGTCAGCGCGTGCCAGTCGGCGACGAAGTAGAAGCAATCGTAGCGGTCCTGCAGCGACGCCCAGTTGTCGAGCGCGCCGACGAGGTGGCCGAGATGGAGCTTTCCGGTCGGGCGCATACCCGAGACAACGCGAGGCAGCATGAAAGACAGTTCGATGTTCGAGGGCTGAAGGCCGCCGCCGCATTCGCGGCGGCAACGGTGATGTCAGAGAGCGCCCTAGAATACGGCAAAACTACCGCCGTATCAAGCATTTAAGCTCTTACCGCCCGGCGGCAAAATGCGCCAGCACGGCATCCGCGCAGCGCGTGCCGACGATCGTCGTGAGCTCTTCGCGGGTGGCGCGGCGGACCCCCGCGACGCTGCCGAAGGCGGTCAGCAGCGACTTGCGGCGGCGGGCGCCAACTCCGGCGATGCCGTCGAGCTCGGACTGCAGGTCCCGCTTCGTACGCGACAGCCGGTGGAAGGTGATTGCGAAGCGGTGCGCCTCGTCGCGGATGCGCTGGATGAGCAGCAGCGACGGACTCTCCCGCGGCAGCGCGATCGCCTCCTCCAGGTCGCGGGTGAACAGCAGCTCCTCCTTCTTCGCGAGGCCCGCCGCCACGAGGTTGCCGAGCCCGAGCTCCTGCAGCGCCGCGTAGGCCGAGGAGAGCTGGCCCTTGCCGCCGTCGATTAGAATCAGGTCCGGGAACGGGCCGCCCTGCTCGAGGACCTTGCGGTAGCGGCGCAGAACGACCTCATGCATCGCGGCAAAGTCGTTCAGGAAGCGCGAGCCGCGTTCGGGGGCGCGCGCATCGGGCGCCTCCTCTGCCAGCCGCTGCAGCTCGGCGGGGCTGTGCACATCGCCGGCGGTCCGGCCGTGGCCGAGCGCGTTGCCGCGAATCCGGAACTTCCGATATTCCGACCGCTTCATCCGGCCGTCCTCGCAGACGACCATCGAGGCGACGGTCTCGCTGCCCTGAATCGTCGAGATGTCGAAGCACTCGATCCGGCGCGGCGCCGACGGCAGCCCGAGGACGACGCGCAGCGTCTCGAGCGCGTCGTAGTGCGCGGCGACGTTCTCGTTGAACCGCGCCTGATAGGCGACCTCGGCGTTGCGCGACGCGAGGTCGAGCAGGCCGCGCTTCTCGCCGCGGCGCGGGACGACGAGGCGGACGCGCCGCTTCGCCTCCCCCGACAGCCAGTTTTCGATGACCTCGGCGTCACCGGCCGGGAGCGCCAGCGGCACGTGGACCTCCGGCGCCGCGGTGCGCCCGGCGTAGAATTGCTGGATCGCGGCCTGCAGCACCTCGCCGTCGGTCATCCCGCCCGCACCCGGCGCCGTGCTGCCGCCAATCGCCGCGCCGCCGCCCGGCGCCGCCAGGTCCGCCGCCGCCTCCGACACCAGTTCGATGCGCTCGACGACGCGGCCGCGGCGCATCTGGAAGACCTGGACGACGGCCCCGGCCGGCCCGACCTTGAGGCCGAAGGCGTCGCGGTCGCCGAGCTCCGGGCTGGCCATCTTCTGCTGCCGCGCCTGCAGCGTCTCGATCGTCCGGATCGCGTCGCGCAGCTGCGCCGCCCGCTCGAACTGCTCGGACCCCGCCGCCTCGCTCATCCGCCCGCGCAGCGTCGTCAGGAGCTCGTCATTGCGCCCTTCGAGGAACAGCCGGGTATGTTCGACCGCCACGTGATATTCATCCTCCGAACACAGCTCGCGGACGCAGGGGGCGACGCAGCGCTTGATGTCGAACTCGAGGCACGGCCGCGGCCGGTCGCCGGTAATCGCCTCGTTGCACGAGCGCAGCCCGAACAGCTTGTGGGTCAGCGACATCGTCCGGCGGGCGAGCGACGCCGGCATGAACGGCCCGGCATAGAGGTGGTCGTCGCGCTCGACCTTGCGCGCAACCAGGACGCGCGGGAAGGCTTCGCCGGTGGTCAGCTGGAGATAGGGGTAGGTCTTGTCGTCGCGCAGCAGGATGTTGTACTTCGGCGCCCGCTGCTTGATGAGGTTGTTCTCGAGCGCGAGCGCCTCGACCACCGAGTCGGTGACAATGACCTCGAGACGCTGGGCCTCGTCGAGGAGGGCATCGATGCGCGGGCTGATCCCGTGGGCGCCGAGATAGCTCCGGACGCGGTCGCGGAGGACGCTCGCTTTGCCGACGTACAGAGTCTCGCCAGCCCCGTTGAAATACAGGTAAACCCCGGGCTGTTCGGGGAGGCGGGCGATCCGGGCCTTGAGATCACCGATTGGCATGCGGTACACTGCGCGTTTTGCGCGGCTCTGAGCCTTCGATTATAGCGCGGCCGACCGTCGCGACGCGGCGTCGCGCGGCGTGAGGGATCCAGATTTATGACCCTGACCGGGCTCATCGGGCGCATTTTCATGTTCCCGCTCCAGTTGATCATCCGCACTTGCGTGGTGCTGCGGATCCACCCCAACATCCTGACGTTCATCGGGCTGCTCATCAACGTCGCGGCCGCCTACGAGCTGGCCCACGGCCGGTTCGTGCGCGCCGGGTGGGTGATGGGCATTGCCAACATCTTCGACTTCATCGACGGCAAGGTCGCCCACGAGCTGAACGCGGTGAGCGTCTTCGGCGGCTTCTGGGACTCGGTCATCGACCGGTTCTCGGATATCGCCCTGTTTGTCGGGCTGATCTACCTCTACTCCAGGCTCGGCCGCACCGACTACGTGATGATCACCGCCCTGGCGATGATGTTCGCGATCATGACGAGCTACACGCGGGCGCGCGCCGAATCGCTGATCAGCAAGTGTAAGGTCGGCTTCATGGAGCGCCCCGAACGGATCGTGCTGTTCCTGATTGGCGCCTTCACCAACCGGATGGCGGCGGTGATGTGGGTGATCGGCGTGCTGTCGGTGTTCACCGTCGCCGACCGCATCATCTACACCTACCGCCAGCTGCAGACCGGCCCGGCGAAGGTGGCGGCATGAAGCGCGCCGCCAGCCTGCCGGCACGGGTGATCTGGAACGCGTTCTTCTGGACCTACGAGCGCGCGACCTGGCAGTACGACCTGATGGTCATCGCGATTCTGGCGTTCGTGTGGCTGACGCCGCCCGACTGGCTGCACGATCCGATGGCCTCCGGCGACGGCTTGCTGGGGTGGTTCAGGAGGTAGCTTCCCGCTTCCAGCTTCCCGCTGGCCGCTCACACCTGCCCGCTGTGCGGGAAGCGGGAAGCAGGAAGCGGGAAGCAGTTCTCACACATCATCCCGCTCATCGTGCAGGCCGAGGTCGAGGGGCTTGCCGGTGAAGTGGATGTCGTGGGCGGCGATGCGGTCGCGCAGCAGCCGCCGCGCCGCGCCGTAGTAGGGCGGCGGCACCACCAGCCGTCGCGCGAACGCCCGCATCCGGTAAATCATCACCAGCGTGACCTGCCCGCCGGGTTCCTCCCGCCACGTCATGCCGCCGATCCGCGCGTACGGCACGAAGCCGGCATCGGACCAGATCCCGGTCTCGTAGAAGCCGCGGCCGATCGTCAGGGTGAGCGGCACGGCGTAGCCGTAATAGACCAGCATCATCGTCTCGCCGAACACCTGCACCGGATGGAGGCGCAGCACCGCCAGCTTGTAGACGATCAGCAGGCTAAGCGTCGCGGCGAGAACCAGCAGCAAACGATAGAACGGCGGCCGGCGGCCGGGCCAGGTCAGGACGGCGGCGGCGCGCAGGCGGCGGAAGCGGAGGTACTGGACCAGCAGCCGGATGTCGGCGGCGAGGAAGCCCAGGCCGAGCACGAACAGGAGGCGCGGCAGCAGGGTCATGCGCGGGGCGTTGGCGCGATCAGTGGCCCAGCGTCGGATCGAAACAGTGGCGGCAGCGCGCTTCGTAGGTGCCCTGCGCCCCGACCAGGACGCGCTCGGTGCTGGCGACCAGCCGCTGGGTGTGGTTGGCCGGCGAGCCGCAGACCATGCAGATCGCCAGCGTCTTGGTGATGTACTCGGCAATCGCCAGCAGTTGCGGCATCGGCTCGAACGGCTTCCCGAGATAGTCCTGGTCGAGCCCGGCGACGATCACCCGCTTGCCCTGGTCGGCGAGCGCGCTGCAGACTGCCGGCAGCTCGGCGTCGAAGAACTGCCCTTCGTCGATGCCGACGACCTCGGTATCGGGCCGCACCTGCTCGAGCAGATCGCGCGACGACGACAGGTTGACCGAGGGAATCCGCATCTCGCTGTGCGAGATGATGTGGTCGTCGCTGTAGCGGTTGTCGACCCGCGGCTTGAAGATCTGGACCTTGCGGCGGGCGATCTGGGCGCGGCGCAGCCGGCGGATGAGCTCCTCGCTCTTGCCGCTGAACATGCTGCCGGTGATGACTTCGATCCACCCGGCATGGTGGTGTGGAGTGATGTCCATCCGCGCCCCGGCCGGTCAGGCCCGCGACAGGTACTCGCCGGTGTCGGTGCTGACGCGCACCTTGTCGCCGGTATTGACGAACGGCGGCACGTTGACGACCAGGCCGGTCTCGAGCCGCGCCGGCTTGATCTGGTTGCTCGCCGTCGCCCCCTTGATGCCGGGCGCGGTGTCGGCGACGACCAGGTCGACGGTCGGCGGCAGCTCGATGCCGACCGGCTCCTCGCCGTAGAACTCGACCTTGATGAGCGCGTCCGGAATCAGGTAGTCGACCGATTCACCGAGCGCCTCGGCGTCGATGTGCAGCTGCTCGAAAGACGACGTGTCCATGAAGTGGAACGAGTCGCCGTCCTTGTAGAGGTACTGCATCTCGCGCTCGTCCAGGACGGCGCGGTCGAGGGTGTCTTCCGACCGCAGCTTCTGGTCCGAGAGCGTGCCGTTGCGGATGTTCCGGAACTTGATGCGGACGAAGCCGCGCAGATTGCCGGGGGTGACGTGCTGCAGCTCGAGGACGCGGAACAGGTCCGCGCCGATCTTGACGAGCATGCCCTTCTTGAGCCGTGTTGCGTTGATGGAAGCCATGAATCTCCGACCAGAACCCGCGGATCGTAGCACAGGCGGCTGGAGCGGTGCTACGATCGCGGGATGCCGTGGGAACCGCTGCGCGAACTGCGTGCCTGGCAGGAGCGGATGGAGCGCCTCTCCGCGCACCATCCGGAAGCGTGGACGCCGCCGATTGACGTCTACGAGACCGACACCGCCTTCGTCGTCTCGGTCGAGCTGCCGGGGCTGGCGCGCGAGGACATCGAACTCGAGCTCGCCGCCAGCCGCCTGACAGTCCGCGGCCGGCGCCGCGCCCGGCCCGAGGCCGCCGCCGCGGTGACGCACTTCCATCAGGTCGAGCGCGCCCACGGCGCGTTCGCGCGCAGCTTCGAATTCGCCGCGCCGATCGACGTCGCCGCCGTCGCCGCCGACCTCGCGAACGGCGTCCTGACGGTCACCCTGCCGAAGACGCCGGCCGCCCCGCTCCGCACCATCGAGGTTCGCTGATGCGCCGTACCGTCTACCCGCTGCTGTTCGTCCTGCTCGGCCTGAGCGCCGGGCTCGTCCTGACCGGCCGGATGCGCTCGGCCGGGGACGCCGCCGCGGCGGTGGCGCAGATGCCGGCGCCGCCGCCACGCCAGGCCGCGCCGCTGATCGCCGGCGGAATGCCCGACCTCACCGCGGTCGCGCAGCGGGCGATCGGCAGCGTCACCAACATCTCCTCGACCCAGGTCGTCCGCACCCCGAACTCGCCGTTCGCCAACGACCCGTTCTTCCGCTTCTTCTTCGACGACCGCAACGACGCCTTCGGCTATCGCGAAAGCCGCGCCCAGAGCCTCGGCTCCGGGGTCGTCGTCTCGCCCGACGGCTACGTCCTCACCAACAACCACGTCGTCGAACACGGCGTCGAGGTCTCGGTGACGATGCCCGACAAGCGCGAGCTGCGCGCCCGGATCGTCGGCATCGACGAAGCGACCGACATCGCGGTGCTGAAGGTCGAGGCGTCGAACCTGGCGGTGCTGCCGTGGGGCGACTCGTCGAAGCTGAAGGTCGCCGAGTGGGTGCTGGCGATCGGCAACCCGTTCCAGCTCAATCAGACCGTCACGCTCGGGATCGTCAGCGCCACCGGCCGCAGCCTCGAGGGCCGGCTCGCCGCCTACGAGGACTTCATCCAGACCGATGCGGCGATCAACCCCGGCAACTCCGGCGGCGCGTTGATCAACGCCCGCGGCGAGCTGATTGGCATCAACACCGCGATCTTCAGCGAGACCGGCGGCTACCAGGGGATCGGCTTCGCGGTACCGAGCAACCTCGCCCGCCACGTCATGGACGACCTGATCAAGTTCGGCATGGTGCAGCGCGGCACCATCCCCGGCATCGCCGTCCAGTCGCTGACGACGATGATCGCCGAGCAGCTCGGCGCCGCCAGCACCCGCGGCGCGGTCGTCGTCAGCATGCAGCAGCGATCGGACGCCTACGCCGCCGGCATCCGGCCGGGCGACATCATCGTCTCGTTCAACGCCACGCCGATCGACGATGGCAACCACTTCGCACGGCTGCTGTCGGACGCCAAGATCGGATCGACGGTCACGCTCGATCTGTTTCGCGACGGCAAGCAGCTGACCGTGAAGGTGCCGGTCGTCAAGGCGACGGTTCAGCGCCGGCGGGGCTGACGCCGCGGCGCGGGCCCGACACCGCGGCGCTGCCGGCCGCGATGCAGCGCCACAGCGACTCCGTTCCCACCCGGATGCCGATCCGCGGCGTCCACGCCACCTCGCGCCGCGGCAGGCCGCGATCCTCGATCCGCAGCGGACCGCGCGTCAGGTCGCAGAGATTCTGACGCAGCGACAGGCCGAGCGCGCGGGTCAGGTTGCCCGGGCCGCGGCCCAGCTCCATCGTCAGAAAAGCGCGTCCCGGCCGGCCGGTCCCCCGGGCGCGGCGGCGGCGCATCAGCGGCTCACCGTCGAGCGGTTCGAGCGCCCGAATCAGGACCGCCGCCGGCCAGCCGTCGGCCTCGGTGACGGCATTGACGAGATAGTGGATTCCGTAGTTCAGGTAGACGTACGCCATGCCGGGCGGACCGTAGAGCGGCCCGTTGCGCGGCGTTCGCCCGGGCGCGGCGTGGCAGGCCGGATCCGATTCGCCAATGTAGGCTTCGGTCTCGACGATGATCCCGGAGGCCAGGCCGGCCGGCGCCTCGTGGACGAGCACCATGCCGATGAGATCGCGCGCGACGGCGAGCGTCGGGCGCGCGTAGAAGTCCCGCGGCAGCACGCCCATCCGTGGGATTAGGGTGTCCGGGCCTTGAGCCGCTCGATCGCCCGCGTCGCCGCCGCGGCGACGTCCGCGTCGTGATCGGCGGTGAGCGGCGCGAGCGCCGCGGCAGCGCCGGGACCGCCGAGCGTGCCAATTACCGTCGCGACATCGGCGCGGATCGCCGGCGACGGATCCTTGAGCAGCGGGATGAGCGTCGGCACCGTCGCCGGTCCAAGCTCGATCAGATAGTCAGAGACCTGGCCGGCGGTCTTCGGCGAGGTCATGAACTCGGCCAGCCGCGGGATGTAGTGCTGGCCGAGTTTCTGGAGCGCGAACGCCATCGCGGCACGGGCCTCGGGCGACGTGTCGTTGCCGGCAGCCTCCTGCAGCGCCGCGAGATCGCTGGTGTCGCCGGTCCGGCCGAGCCCTTCGGCGGCCGCCCGGCGGAACAGCGGATTCCTGTCGTGCAGGTGGGCCTTGAAGACCGGCACGCTCGGCGGGCTGGCGATGCGGGCGAGCGCGTCGAGCGCCGCCAGCGCGCCGTCGCCGGTGCCGTAATAGGTCAGCTGCTCGGTCAGTGCCGGCACCGCGCTCGGCTCCCTGATCGCCCCGAGCGCCCGCATCGCGGCGTCGCGGACCAGGCTGGTCCGGTCGTTCACCGCGGCAATCAGCGCGTCGCCGGCCGTCGTCACCTGGAGCCGGCCGATGACGCGAGCGGCGGCGGCCCGGATGGCCGGGTCATCGTGGCCGAGCGCCTTGACAAGACTCGCGGCGGCGGCGGCGGCCAGCGGCGGGCGAGCGATCGTGCCAAGCGTGTAGATCGCCTCGACGCGAACGTTCCGGTTCGTGTCGTTGACCGCCTCGAGGAGCGTAAGGATGAGTTCCGGCGGAACCGGGTGCGTCCCGACCGCCTGCGGCCCAAGTGCAAAGACGGTCTCGGCCGTCGCGGGGCCGCGCACCTGCATCAGCAAGCCGACGCGCTTCCTGCCCGGCACCTCCTCGGCCAGGAAGAACGATCGCTCGGCGGCGATCGCCTCGAGCTGCACCTGATCGACGGGATCGGTGACCAGGGCGGCGACCGGCCCGGCCGCCTCCGGATACCGCGACTCGCGCAGCAGCCGCACCGCGCTCAGCCGTACCTTGGCGTCCGGGCTGCGCAGGTTGCGCACGACATCGTCGAAGCTCGGCGGCTGCCCGGCGGCGGCAGCCGTCGAGCCGAGGACACCAAGAACGCACAACACAACGGTCTGTCGGGTCATGGGCATTTGCAATCCGGGGGGGCGCGTCCATTGTAGCAGGGACGGCGACGGCGGCAGCCGGGTGATCTCAGGCCGACGAGCCGCGGCCGGTGCCGTAGGCGTTGACCCGGCCGACCGCGAGCACGTCCTTCAGGTAGCGGCCGGTATGCGACGCCTCGACCCTGATGATCGCCTCGGGGGGACCGGCGGCGATCAGCTGGCCGCCCTCCGCCCCGCCCTCGGGGCCGAGATCGACGATCCAGTCGGCGGTCTTGATGACGTCGAGGTTGTGCTCGATGACGAGCAGGCTGTGGCCCGCCTGGAGCAGCTTGCGGAACGCCGCCAGCAGCTTGGCGATGTCGTCGAAGTGCAGCCCGGTGGTCGGCTCGTCGAGGATATAGAGGATCCGGTCGCCCGAGTGCGACGACAGATGCGCGGCAATCTTGATCCGCTGCGCCTCGCCGCCCGACAGCGTCGTTGCCGGCTGGCCGAGGCGGAGATAGCCGAGGCCGATCTCGTCGAGCACCTGCAGGCGGCGGAGCACCTTCGGCGAGCTGCTGAAGAACGTCAGCGCCTCGCGGACGGTCATGTCGAGGACCTGGTCGATGTCGCGGCCGCGGTACTTCACTTCGAGGACCTGCGGCTTGAAGCGCTTGCCTTCGCAGTGCTCGCACGGGACGAAGACATCGGCGAGGAACTGCATCTCGACCTTGACCTCCCCTTCCCCTTCGCACGCTTCGCAGCGCCCGCCCGGGACGTTGAAGGAGAAGTGGCTGGCGGTCAGGCCGCGCGAGCGCGCGTCCTTGGTCTGCGCGAACAGCTCGCGGATCGGATCGAACGCCTTGAGGTAGGTGACCGGGTTCGATCGCGGCGTCCGGCCGATCGGATTCTGGTCGACGAGGACGACGTCGGTGACGAACTCGGCCCCTTCGATCTTCCGGTGGGCGCCGACCGGCCGGTCCCATTCCCCCTTGGCCTTCTTGAGCGCCGCATAGATGACGTCGTGGACGAGCGTGCTCTTGCCCGAACCGCTCACGCCGGTGACCGCGGTCAGCATGCCGAGCGGAATCCCGACGTCGCTGGTCTTAAGGTTGTGCGCCGCGGCGCCGAGGATGCGCAGCGTCTGGTTGGTCGGCTTGCGGCGCGCCGCCGGGACCGGGATCGCCAGCTCGTCGCGCAGGTACTTCGCGGTCAGCGACCGCGGCTCGTGGAGGAGCTCGTCGAGCGTGCCGCTGAAGATCACCCGCCCGCCCTGCTCGCCGGCGCCGAGCCCCATGTCGACGACCAGGTCGGCGACCTTGATCATGTCGGCGTCGTGCTCGACGACCAGGACGGTGTTGCCCTGGTCGCGGAGCTGGCGGAGGATGCGGATCAGCCGTTCGTTGTCGCGCGAGTGCAGGCCGATCGACGGCTCGTCGAGGACGTAGAGCGTGTCGACCAGCGCCGAGCCGAGCGAGGTCGCCAGGTTGATGCGCTGCGACTCGCCGCCGGAGAGCGTCGACGACAGCCGATCGAGCGTCAGGTAGTCGAGCCCGACGTCGCGCAGGAAGCCGAGCCGGCGGCGGATCTCGCCGAGCACCTTCTCGGCGATCGCCGTCTCCTTCTCCGACAGCGCCAGCTGCGCGAAGAACTGCTCGACCTCGCGCACCGTCAGGCTGCAGGTCGCGTCGATCGTCCGGCCGCCAACCTGGACGTCGCGGGCCTCGCGCCGCAGCCGCGCGCCGCCGCAATCCGGGCAGGTCAGGTAGCCGCGATAGCGACTGAGGAAGACCCGGACGTGGACCTTGTATTTCTTGCGCTCGAGCGAGCGGAAGAAGCCTTTGACGCCGTCGAAGCCGGCGCCGTCTCCCTCGGTGACGAAGCGCCGCTCGTCGTCGGTCAGCTCCGCCCACGGGACGTCGAGCCGCAGGCCGCGCGGCTTCGCGGCACGCTTGAGCTCGACCAGCTGGGCGCGATAGTGCGGCTTGCTCCACGGCTCGATCGCGTTCTGCGCGAGCGACTTCGACGGGTCGGGGACGACCAGCGCCATGTCGAGCTCGATGACGTTCCCGAAGCCATGGCAGGTCGGACAGGCGCCGAACGGATTGTTGAACGAGAACAGCCGCGGCTGCGGCAGCTCGTACGGAATCCCGCAGGCCCGGCATTCGAAACGCTCGCTGAAGCGGTGCACGACCGTCTCGCCCCCCTCCGCGGCGGGCAGCTCGAGGGCGAACGCCGCGCCGCCGCCTTCGAGATACGCGGTCTCGATCGAATCGGTCAGACGGGCGCGGGTGTCCCCTTCGACCTTGATCCGGTCGACGATCACCTGCAGCGTCGGCCGATCGCGCAGGCTCGCGGCGTCGGCCTCCTCGAGCGCGATCGCCCGGCCGTCGACGTAGAGCCGTCCGAAGCCCTTCCGGCGCAGCGCCGCCAGCGTCTCGACGACCGGATCGACGAGGTCCGGCAGATCCGGCTGCGGCGACGGGTCGTCGCCGTTGCCCTCCGCCGCGGTCGCCTCGTCGTCGTCCGCGCTGCGCTCGCGGCTGATCGGCGCGGCGGTGACGACCGGCATGTCGAAGCCGAGCAGCAGCCGCGTCCCGGGCGCGAGCGCGCCGAGCTGGCGCGCGACCACCTCGGCGGTTTCGCGAATTACCTCGCGGCCGCAGTTGCGGCAATAGGTCCGGCCGACGCGTGCGTAGAGCAGCCGCAGGTAATCGTGGATCTCGGTTGTGGTGCCGACGGTCGACCGCGGGTTGCGGATGCTGTTTTTCTGGCGAATCGCGATCGCCGGGCAGATGCCCTCGATCGAATCGACGTCCGGCTTCTCCATCCGTTCGAGGAACTGCCGGGCGTACGCCGACAGCGATTCGACGTAGCGGCGCTGCCCTTCGGCGTAGATCGTGTCGAAGGCCAGCGAAGACTTGCCTGAGCCGCTGACCCCGGTCATGACAATCAGGGACCGCGTCGGCAGCGTCAGATCGACGTTCTTCAGGTTGTGGGTGCGCGCGCCGCGTATGCGAATCTGACCCCGCCGGGCCTCGGTCATCGTGGGCATGTATAGAAGAATTCCGGGAGCCGCCGAACAGTCCATCGTAACGCACCCCGTTCCGGCCCATCAACCTCGACGGCACCATTTGTGCTATTTTGTTTGGGCTTGTCGGCAGCTGCCGGAACGGGAGGTCCGTTCGTGCATCCGCGCGACACAATCAAGAGGGGGCTGTGTCAGTCCGTCTGTTCATCGGAAATCTGCCGTACGCCGCGTCCGAGCCTGAGTTACGCGAGCATTTATCCAGCGTCGGCGAACCCACCCAGATCGTCCTTCCCGTCGACCGGGAAACCGGCCGCCCGCGTGGTTTCGCGTTTGTCGATTACGCCGATCGCGCGGTCGCCGAAGCCGCGATCAGCCGGTTCGATCAGCAACCGTTCAAAGGCCGGCCGCTCGCGGTCAGCGAAGCCCGGCCGCGCGAGGAGCGCCCGGCTGGTGCACCCCGCCCCGGCGGCTACGGCGGCCCGCCGCGCCCCGGCGGCCCATCCGGCGGCGGCTTTGCGCCCCGGCCGAGCGGCTGGGCGCCTCGCCCCGCCGAAGGGGGATCCGGCGCGCCGTCCGGACCGCGCAGCCGGAACTTCGGGCCCGACGCCCCCCCGAAGAACAAGCGCAAGGCGCCCCGCAAGGATGGCGACCGCGGCCCCAAGGGGCCCATCAAGGAGCGCCCGGTCAGCCGCCTCTACGAGAACGACGAGGACTGGCGCAACGAAAAGCCCGAAGAGGATATCGACGACGTCGCGACGAGCGCGAAGTCCGAGGTCGACGCCGACATCGAGGGCGAGGAGTAGGACGCCGCCCGGAGACATCTGGCCATGCAGACGCACGTCAAGGTACTGGCTGTTCTCTATCTCGTGTTCAGCGGGTTGATGCTGGTGGTGGCCCTGTTTGTCCTGCTCGTGATGGGCGGAACGGCGGGCATCGTCGGCGCCGCCGCCGATGCGCAGGATGCGGCGATCGCGATCCCGGTCCTGGGGATTGCCGGGGCCGCGCTCGGCGTCTTCCTCGTCACGTTCGCGGTCCCGGGTCTGGCCGCCGGCTACGGCCTTCTGCACTACAAGCCGTGGGCGCGGATCCTCGGGATTGTGCTGTCGGCGCTCAACCTCATCAATTTTCCCTTCGGGACAGCGGTTGGGGCCTACGGACTCTGGGTCCTGCTCAATAAGGACACCGAACGCCTGTTCAACGACATCCCGGTCGTGACCTCGACCCCCATCTGAGGCCGGACCGGGCGGCCGTGCTTGTGCGTGAAGCACAGCTTTTGCATTTCTCCGATCATGCCCGACAGCGGCGCTGAACTATTCGTGCCGCCGGTGACGAAGTCCCACACTTCCACACCGCAGTGGCAGAGCTTCGAAGTCCGCATGCGGCATCGCCGTGCGGAGCGCTGCGTCGCACGGGCCGATCTCGCATTTTCCTCGGGTGTGATTGAAGAAGCGCAGGCGGCGCTGGCGGAAGCGCGCGCGCTCGCGCCCGACATGCCGGCGCTGCTCGAGCTCGAGCAGCGCATGAATGCCCCGCCGGCTCCGCCGATTGAGTTTGACGACCTCGTCATCGACATGTCGTCGGGGGCGGCGGCCGAGGCTGTCGATCTGCCGGCGGTCTCCGTTGACCGTGCAAAAACGAACCGTCGTGGCGGATACGCTCGAGCTGCCGGCCTTGCCGCCTCGGTCACCCTGGTGGTCGCCGCCTTCCTGGCGTGGCCCAGCCTGTCCCGGCTCTCCTCGCGCTCAAACGCCACCGAGGTCTCGCTGTCCAGCGGCGCCGCGCCTGTCGACGCCCCGCCCGAAGCCGACGCGAAGGATGAGTCGCCCGAAAGACCCGCGCCCGACAGCTCCGCGGCAGCGGCCGAGCAGCCGCTTGAGGCTCCGGCGCGCACCGCCACCGAGGCGGAGGATCGTCAGGCCCGGACGGCCGCCGAACTTGCGCCGACGCCGACTTCAGGGGTCACCGAAAGGCCGTCATCGGGTGTCACCGAAATGCCGGCCCGCCGCGATCCCGCGCCGGACGCCTCACCGGCTCGTGAGCTCGCCGCGCGCACGACCACACAGCCGCCAGCCCTCGCGGCGCGCTCCACCGCGCCTCCCCCGCCGGCGGCCACGGCACCGGCCCACGACCTGCGCGCCTCGCTGCCGAACGTCGTCAACCTTCCGGCGTCTGGCGCCGGCTCCGGCGCGACCCGCGAGAGCCTGCCGTTGCCTCGTCCGCCAACGGTCGATGCGGTCCCGCTGGCGACGGCTGCGCTGACGGCGACGAACTCGGTACCGGTCAGCGCCCCCGAAGCCGCCGCCGAACCCAGGCCGCGCCCCATTGAGTCCGCAACCGCGGTGGATCCTCGGACGGCCGTGCGGGCGGCGCTGACCCGCTACGAGGCCGCGTTCAGCGGCCTCAACGTCGCGGCGGCGCGGGCGGTGTGGCCCGGCGTCGACGAGCGGGCGCTGTCGCGGGCGTTCGATGGCCTGTCGGCGCAGCGCATCTCACTCGACCGCTGCGACGTCACCGTCGCGGGTGCAACGGCGCGCGCGTCCTGTTCGGGCTTCGCGGAATGGACTCCAAAGGTGGGTGGCGGACAGCGCCGACAGAACCGCAAGTGGTCGTTCGATCTGGCTGGAAGCGGCGGCGCCTGGCAGATTGTCCGCGCCGACGCGAGATAAAGCTTCCCGCTTCCCGCTGCCCGCTACCCGCTTCCGGCTGCCCGCCGCGCTCTTCCGCGGCGAACCCATAAGGTTTCGATCCGTGTCATCCGTGTGCCGCACTTTGTCGTCCGGGCCCGCGGTTTAGAAGGCGTATTCCAGCCCGACCGCCGGCGTGATCGGCGCGGTCAGTCCGCGCTTGGCGAGGGGAAACGACACGTGCGTGCCGACGACCAGCGTTCCGGTCACATTCCACTTCAATCCCGCCACCGCCGTCGCCAGCGTCGTCGCCGCCGTGCCGGCGGTCAAGCGGAGCGTATCGACGCCGACGATCGTCGGATGGGGCGCCGCGGCGAGCGCGAAGTCGTGCAGCGAGGAGACGTGGCGCGTCAGCAGCTCGCCTGACAGCGTGACTCTGGGATGCGCCGCGACCGAGGCCGCACCGGCGGCGGACCACTCGGGCGAGATCCCGCCGCGCAGGAAAGACGCGTTGCCGTGGAGCGCGAACTTCCCCTGCTCGATCGACCCGATCCCGATGAAGCGGTACGAGGCCGCGCCGGTGCCGAGTAGGTTCGTCTGGTCCCCCGTCGGCAGGCGGATCTCGGTGGCGGCCGCGACGCCGCCCGTCTGATTCGCGAACAGCGTGTACTTCGCGCGGAGCGCGATGTCGGCGATGCCGCTCGCGGTACCCGTCGCCGAGGCCTGCAGCAGCGTGCTGCCGCGGTAGACGTTGACGCGCTGCCCGTCGAGCGAGACGCGCACGAACGGGATCGCGCCGCCGATCTCGAAGCGATCGGTGACGCCGACGCTCCCGAACATCGTCATCGTGCTGCTGCGGATCCGCAGCGTCAGGCTCTCGGTGTCGAAGGGCTTCGATTCGTCCCTGAACCGGTTCGCAACCGTGACCAGCGAGCCGTCACGCAGGTTCTGGCCGTTGAGCTCGTCGAACGCGGCGCTGCTCGCCGAGAGGCCGAACGACGTCCGCCCGCGGCCCGGCGTCAGCGCCCGCTCGACGAAGAAGGCGCCGAAGCTTTCTGTCGCGCGCTCGACCGTGCCGAGCTGTGGATTCAGGCGATACAGGAAGCCGCTGGACGACGTGGCCAGGGGCGCCGAGGTGAGATTGACCACCAGCGCCCGCGAGATGGTGTCGCGCGCCGCTTCCGCGGCGGCGCGGTCCTTTGCGAAATCGGCAGTCGGCACCGCCTGGTTGGTGACGAGGAAGCCGACGACGTCGCTGACAGTCGTCTGAGCCCGGGCCGGCGATGCCAGGAGCGGCAGGGCGGTGAGCAGCAGCAGGCCCCGGCGGAGGAGGCCCCCGATCCCGCCGCTAGTCATTCTGATTTCCGCTCTTTTGCAATTCAATCTGGTCGGCCCGGACGCGAAGGTCGGACATCAGCTTACCCTTGATGGCGACTTTCGAGCCGTTGGCAAGGTCGCGGCACTTACCTTTCGCGAATTCGGTCGATGACGTCGCGTAAACCTTGGCGATGTCGACCATGAAGGTCACGGTTGGACAGCTACCGCCGAGCGACCGCACCGTGCCCTCGAAGTCGACCGACTTGATCGGGACGGGCGCGGGATCGGGCGTCGGCGTTGGCGTTGGCGTTGGCGCCGGTATTGGCGCAGGGGTTGGTGTTGGCGCGGGGGTCGGTGTTGGCGCAGGGGTTGGCACCGGCGTCGGCGCAGGGCTCGGAGTTGGTGTCGGCTCGGGCGTCGGCGCGGTCGGCCCCGCGGCCGGCTGCGTGATCGTCACGCGCTCCCCGGCGACCACGATTTCGACGGGGCGCGTCTGGCCGGCGTTCGGCAGCACGTGAACCCGCACCACGCCCTCCCCCTTGCCGTTCCCCGGCGTGACCTGGGCCCAGGCCACCTGGCTTCCCGCGGTCCAGGCGCAGACCGCATGGGTCCGGACCCCGACCGTCATGTCGCCCCCTTCCGCCGGCAGCGTGGTTCCGCTCGGATCGACCTCGAACCGGCAAGGAGCCGCCGCCTCGGCAACTGCCACCTGGCGTTCGGCCGCGACAATGGCGGCCTGCCGCGCCACCGGATCGTCGTTGGCCGCGACCTTGAAAGCCACGGAGCCGTCACCCTGCCCCTGCGTCGCCGAGGTCAGGGAAATCCACGGCACCTGCGCAGCCGCGCTCCAGGTGCACTCCCGGGCGACGACGATGGTGAGGGTGCCGGAGCCGCCCTCGGGGCCGAATGCGCTGGGCGCGCTCGTGACCGTCGCCTCGCAGCGGGAGCCGGACGGAGCCGTGACGCTGGAAATAGATGTGCTGGCTGAGCTGCCGCAACCCGCCGCGAGAGCGATTCCGAGAGCGGCCGTGAATGAAAAGGTCAGGCGAAGCCGGTTCACGCACGCGGTGAATGCAGGATGGCCGCCAACCCGGCGGTATACCATGGGACGGTCCGTCGCCGTTTTCCGCGGAGTTGTGCCCCTCCATCCCGAATCCCATGTTCCAGAGCCTCCCGATTTTTTCCTGTGTGTTGCTCCTGGTTGCCACACTAGGGTGCCGGACCGGACACGCTGAGCCGGCCGGGGCGCGACTGGCGCCGGTGCAAGCCCTTGCCGGGGATGTCGCCTGGAGCACGCCCGCCGCGTCGGCAGACGCTACCCGATTGTCAAAATGGCGCGTAGCGGTCGGGCCGCCGTTGATCCGCCCGAGCACGCCGACCGCGCCCCCATCCGACGACCTGACGGTGGTCACCTGGAACACCAACCTCGGTGCCGGCGACCTCGCCCGCTTCGTCGCTTCACTACCGGCGGGCCCGGTCGTCCTGCTGCTTCAAGAGGTCTACCGCGAGGGGCCGGAGGTTCCGGCCGACCTGCCGGCGGACGCCGCGGTCGCGCGGCGGAAGGGGGGGCGTGCGGGAGGCGAGGGGTTCGAGCCGGTGGACCGCATCGCGGCGGCGCTCGGCCTGTCGGCCTACTACGTCCCGTCGATGCGCAATGGCCGGGACGCGCGCGAAGACCGTGGGAACGCGGTGCTCTCCAATCTGCCAATCGAGGAGCTGGCCGCCGTCGAGCTGCCGTTCGAGCGTCAGCGCCGCGTCGCGCTCGCGGCGACGATTGGCGGCCTGACGGCCGGCGGCCGGCCGTGGCGGCTGCGGTTCGTCGACGCGCACCTCGACAACACCTTCAACCCGCGCCGGCTGTGGCTGGCGGCCGAGTACGGCCGCGCGCGCCAGGCCAGGGCGCTGCTCGCCGCGGTCGACCATGCCGAGCCGCTGATCCTCGGCGGCGACTTCAATACGGTGTCAGGGTTCGTCGATGCGGCCTACGTCCCGCTCGCCCGCCGCTTCCCGGCGGTCCCCGCGACCGACCGGCGCGCGACCTTCCTCGGCACGCTGCGCCTCGACCACCTGTTCTTCCGCCTGCCGCCCGGCTGGACGGCGACCTTCCGCCGCGCCGACGAGCGCTTCGGTTCCGACCACTACCCGCTGGTCGCCAGGGTGCACATCGGGTGAGCTGAGCTATCAGCTTCCGGCTTCCAGCTTCCAGCGGGGAGCGGGAAGCGGGGAGCGGGGAGCTGATAGCTACTCTTCGCCCATGAACGGGTAACTGAAGTCACGCGCCGGGGAGAAGGTCTCCTTGATTGTACGGGCGTTGACCCAGCGGACCAGGTTTAGTCTTGATCCCGCCTTGTCGTTCGTCCCCGACCCGCGCGCGCCGCCGAACGGCTGCTGACCGACGACGGCGCCGGTCGGCTTGTCGTTGATGTAGAAATTGCCGGCGGCGTTGCGGAGCGCCGAGGCCGCTTCACGGATCGCGGCGCGGTCGCGGCTGAAGACCGCCCCGGTCAAGGCGTACGCCGACGTCCGATCGATCAGCGACAGCGTCGCGCTCCAGTCGTCGTCCGGATAGACGTAGGCGGTGATCACCGGGCCAAAGATCTCCTCACACAGGCTGCGGTAGCCGGGGTCCTCGGTCTGGATCAGCGTCGGCTCGATGAACCAGCCGTCTCCTCCTGCGGTCGTCCCGCCGGCGAGGACGCGCGCGTGCTCCTTTGCGTGCCCGATGTAGCCGCCGATCTTCCTGAATGCCTTCTCGTCGATCACCGCGCCGAGGAAGTTGCGGAAGTCGGCGACGTCCCCCATCTTCATCGCCGCCATCATCGCGACGACGCGTTCGCTGACCTCCTTCCACATCGAGCGCGGCACGTAGACGCGGCTCGCCGCCGAGCACTTCTGCCCCTGGTACTCGAACGAGCCGCGGGCGATCGCGACCGCGACTTCGATTGGATCGGCGGAGGGGTGAGCGACGATGAAGTCCTTGCCGCCGGTTTCGCCGACGAGGCGGGGGTACGAACGGTAACGGCCCATGTTCTCGCCGACCTTCCGCCACATCCCGTTGAACACCTCGGTGCTGCCGGTGAAGTGGATGCCGGCGAGGTGCGGCGAGTCGAGCAGCTGGTTGCTGATCTCGCGCGGGTCGCCGGGCAGGAAGTTGATGACGCCTGGCGGCAGGCCGGCGGCTTCGAGCAGCCGGAGCGTGTAGTAGCCGCTCAGCATCGCCGAGGCGGCCGGCTTCCAGATGATGGTGTTGCCCATCAGCGCCGGCGCCGTCGTCAGGTTGCCGCCGATCGCGGTGAAGTTGAACGGCGAGACCGCGTAGACGAACCCTTCGAGCGGCCGGTATTCCATCTGGTTCCAGACGCCGGCGCCGCTGACCGGCTGTTCGGAATACAGTTCCTGCGCGAAGGCGGTGTTGAAGCGCCAGAAGTCGATCATTTCCGAGGCGGCATCGATCTCCGCCTGGAACGCCGTCTTCGACTGCCCGAGCATCGTCGCGGCATTGAGCGTGGCGCGCCAGGTGGTGGCGAGGAGGTCGGCGGCCTTGAGGAGGACGGCGGCGCGATCTTCCCAGGGCCAGCTCCCCCACTCGCGCTGCGCCTCGGCGGCGGCGGCGATCGCCTGCGCGACGTGCTCGGGACCGGCGAGGTGATACTCGGCGAGGACGTGCCGGTGGGCGTGCGGCATCACCGTCTTCGCGGTGCGCCCGGTGCGGATTTCCTTGCCGCCAATGACCAGCGGGATGTCGAGCTTCTCGCCGGCCATCGCTTTCAGCCGCGCCTTGAGCTCGGCGCGTTCGGCGGAGCCGGGCGCGTAGCTGCGGTTCGGGTCGTTGACCGGCGGCGGCACGCGGCGGACGCCGGCGAAGGCGGCGGCTGGTGCGGTCGGGGCCTGCGCATGGGAGCTGGCGGGCTGCGCGGTGGCGGCGGTGGTGATATTGGTCGGTGTGGACATGGTGTGTGACCCGGAACACGGGAAAAGGGCATTCTACACGCGCGGCGCGGGGACTTGGCGGAGCGGGGCTTCGTGCTAGAATCGAGTGTTCTCGCGTCATCGGGACGTGGGACGCGGCCTTCCCGATCGCCGACGTAGCTCAGTTGGTAGAGCAGCTGATTCGTAATCAGCAGGTCACCCGTTCAAGCCGGGTCGTCGGCTCCACTTTCCCTAACAAAATCGAGCGATTGCCGTCGTGGAGCGGTTGACTGTCCCGTTTGACAGCCAATCTGACAGCCAATCACTTGTGTGCGGCCTTGGCGTTCCTCAACAGGGCATCCATCTGGTTCGCTGCCTCACGCTGCAA
>JANMWI010000016.1:0-26623 GCA_031393955.1 Acidobacteriota bacterium | reverse complement strand
GGACCGCCGCGCCCGCCCGGAGCCGCCGCGGCGACGGCCGCTGCCGGAGCTGAGCGGGGCGGCGCGGTGCCGGGCAGCGGCTTGCTGGCGAGCGCCGCTTCGAGGCCGGCGAGGAGCGCCTCGCGCTGCCACTGCGGCCGGTCCTGCTCCGCCACATCGCCGAGGATCTTCTGCACCGGCTGATCCTGCGCCCCCTTGACGATCGTCGCGGCCAGCGTCGTCACCGCCGCGGTTCGCCCGGGGGTCGTCTCTGTCGCGTCGAGCAACCGACCCAGCAGCGTCGGCTCGGCGCCGGCGGCCCCGCTCAGGACCGCGTCGACGGTCAGCGGATCGGTGCCGAACCGCTCGAGCAGCGTCACCATCGCCGACTCCCGGGCGGGCAATCCCGGCGGCAGATCCCCGATGGTCGCGGCCAGCTGATGACGAACCGCCCAGTCCGGATCCGACAGCTTGTCGAGGACCGCCGCCTGCATCGGATCGCCGGCGCGCGCCAGCCAGCGCTCCGAGAGCTGCAGCGCTGCGACGCGGACGTCCCGCGATGCATCGCCGAGCGCGTGCCGCACCGTCGCCGGCTCGATCGCGTCGATGCCGTCGAGCGTCCAGAGCGCGTGCAGCCGCGTCCGCCAGTCGGGCGCCCGCTCCGCCTTCGCCGTCAGTGCCGGTGCGATCGAGCGGTCGCCGCGCTCGACCAGCAGCCGCTGCGCGGTGTCGCGCCGCCAGCCGTTCGGATGCGCGAGCACCTCGACGAGCTGTGCGGCACTCTTCTTCGACAGCGCCGGTGGGCCGTCGCGCTTCGTCCCATCGTGCACGACCCGATAGATTCGACCGTGGCCGCTCGGCTGATCCAGCTTGCGGGACAGGATCTGGTCCCTGAGATACTCGGTAATGAACCCCTTGTGCTGGATGATGCCGTGATAGGCATCGACGATGTAGAGGGTGCCGTCGGGGGCGTTGGAGAGATAAACGGGGCGGAAGCGCTCGTCGGTCGAGGCGAGAAACTCCGCCCCCTCGTATGCTTTCTTCGATTCGAGTGTCGTCCCGTTGTCGCTGACGATCAGGCGGCTGACCAGGTTCGCGGCCGGCTCGGCGACGAAGACGTTGCCGTTGAGCTCGGCCGGCAGACGATCGCCGCGGTAGACGATCGGCGAGCAGACCGAGGTGAAGCGCGCCAGCCGGCCGTCGGGTTGCAGTATGCCGTCCTGATAGCCGCGATTGACGCCGCGCGTCGGGCGCACCGGCCAGACCCGGTTGATCTCGGGGTTCTGCAGCGATTCGTAGCTGCCCCGGGTGCGGAGCAGGCTCGGATTCCGCATGAAATAGCGGGCCGGCAGGAGGTCGACGAACAGCGCCTGTTCGTTGGTGTTCCGGTAGATCCGCCCGGCATCGTCCTGGCTGGCGCCCCAATGGCCGCGGGCGAGCGTCGGCTGGTAGTCGAACCGGCCGTCCTTGAGGCGAAGGTAGCCGTTGTGCTCGGAGGTGTACATCCAGTTGTCGAGCGCCCAGGTGAGGCTGTTGGCGTTGTGCTCGACGTTGGCGAGCGCGGTGCCGTAGGTGTCGGCGACGAGCTCCTTGCCGGCGGCGACGAGGTCGCCGTTGGTGTCGTGCGCCAGCCAGAGGTTGGGCGGTTCGCCGATCAGCACGCCGTGATCGAGGACCTTGAGCGCGCGCGGCTGGATCAGCCCGTCCATGAAGACGGTTTTCTTGTCCATCCGGCCGTCGCCGTCGGTGTCTTCGAGAACGCTGACGCGGCCGACCGGCTCGCGCTCCCCGGAGGCCGCCAGGTCGCGCATGTAGCCGCGCGCCTCGATCACCCAGAGCCGCCCGTCGGCGTCCCAGTCGATGACGATTGGCTCTTCGATCATCGGCTCGCTGGCGACCAGTTCGACGTGGTAGCCGGGCGGCATGAAGAAGGTCGTCATCTCCTGCTCCGGCGACAGCACCGGCGAGTCATCAGACACCGGCTGCAGCCCCGGCGGCCACGGCGTGTTCCGCTGGAAGCCATGCCCGGTGGCGATCGCTGCCGTGACCAGCAGCGCCGCCAGCGACGTCCGTTTGAGTATCATGCGTTTGCTATCCCCGCGATCGCCGGCGCTTCGACGCGCGCCGCCGGCCGATCAGTGCAGCGGCGGAATCCCCGCCGCCGCTGTAGAATGACCGCCATGCAGCGCGGGCGTCCGGCCCGTCTCAGTCTGAACAGCGCAGGTCCTTGATGAATTATCGCCTGAAACGATGGATTGGTGTCGCCGCGGCCGGCGTGATCTGGGTCCTGCCGGCGGCCGCGCAGGCGCCGCGACCGAATCAGCCGCGCGCCGGCGTCGGTCCGGCGGACCGGATGGTGGTCGAGACGGCCGCCGCCGATCGCGGCCGCCGCGTCTATGCCTCGGAGTGCATCACCTGCCATGGCTCGCAGGCGCGCGGCAGCGACACCGCGCCCAGCCTGCTGCGCTCGATTGTCGTCCTGCGCGACCGCTACGGCAGCCAGCTGGGACCCTTCCTGAAGAAGGGCCATCCGACGCAGAGCGGGACGCCAAGCGCCTCGCTGACCGAGGCGCAGGCCGCCGACCTGTCGCACTTCCTGCGCCAGCGGATCGAGGATACGTTCCGCGGCTCGGACGCGTTCACGGAGGGAGATATCCTCGTCGGCGACGCGGCGGCGGGCGCGGCGTACTTCAACGGCGAGGGTAAGTGCGCGACGTGCCATACCGCGACGGCACTCAGCCTCGCCGAGATTGCCTCGCGGCTCGGGCCGGTCGAGATCCAGCAGCGGATGCTGTTTCCGGGCGGGCGGGGCGGCCGCGGCCGAAGCGGCGGGGCGAACCCCGCCGCGGTCACGGTGACCGTCACGCCGCCGGCCGGCGCGGCGCTGTCGGGCACGCTTCTCGACATCGACGACCTGTTCGTCACGCTCCGCGACCAGAACGGCACGACCCGCGTCGTCCGCCGCGGGCCCGGTGTGAAGGTCGTCAAGAACGATCCGCTGCAAGCGCACCACGACCTGCTCGACCGCATCACCGACAAGAACGTGCATGACCTCACGGCCTACCTGGAGACAATGAAGTGAAGCGGTTCCTTCTCACCGGCGCGCTGCTGTGGCTCGCGGCATCGGCGGCGTCGGCGCAGACCGGCCTCGACCCCGCCCGGCTGCTGACGCCGTCCCCGGACACGTGGCCGACCTATAACGGCGACTACTCGGGCCGGCGGTTCAGTCCGCTGACGGCGATTACCGACGCCAACGTCAAGGCGCTCAGCCTCGCCTGGATGCGCAGCCTGACCGGCCCGGTGGTGGCGGTCAAGGCCACACCGCTGATGATCGACGGCGTCCTCTACATTTCGACGCAGGACAACGCCTACGCAATCGAAGCGCGCACCGGCCAGGAGCTGTGGCATTACGTCTGGGCCTCGAAGGGGGGCAACCACTTGTCGAACCGCGGCATGGCCGCCCTCGGCGAGACCGTCTATTTCGAAACGCCGGACTGCCATCTCGTCGCCCTCGACATCAAGGACGGAAAGGAACGCTGGAACAAGGAAATCTGCGACCTCGAGCGGTTCTACTACGGCTCGGTTGCACCGGTCGTGATCGGCAACCACGTCATCACCGGCGTCAGCGGCGACGACATGGACAATCCCGGCTATCTCGAGGCCCACGACCCGAAGACCGGGGAGCCGCAGTGGCGCTGGTACACGGTGCCGCAGAGCGCCGATGAAGCCGGCTCCGACACCTGGCCGAACGTCGAGGCCGCCCGGCACGGCGGCGGCATGACCTGGCAACCGGTCACCTACGATCCGGCGCTGAACCTGATCTACGTGACGACCGGCAACCCGCAGCCGGTAATGGCACCGAAGAACCGCAAGGGGGACAACCTCTTCACCGCTTCGATCGTCGCGCTGCAAGCCGACACCGGCAAGATGGTCTGGTACTTCCAATCGTCGCCGCACGACACGCACGACTGGGACGGCAATGAGACCGCCGTGCTGATCGACGGGACGATCGACGGCAAGCCGCGCCAGCTGATCGCGCAGGCGGCGCGGAACGGCCACTTCTTCGTTCTCGACCGCACCACCGGCAAGGCGATCGTCTCGACCGAGTTCGTCAAGACCAACTGGGCGCTCGGCTACGACAAGCGCGGCCAGCCGATCCCGAACCCCGAGAAAATGCCGCAGATCGGCGGCGCGCTGGTCTCGCCAAACGCCGGCGGCGGCACCAACTGGTATCCGCCGAGCTTCAGCCCGAAGACCGGCCTGTTCTACGTCAACGCCTCACGCTCGTACAGCGTCTACTACCTCTACGATCCGAGCGACAACCCGGCCGGCTGGGGCGGCACCGATCGCGGCGGCTATTCCGAATCGATGCTCCAGGCGATCGACTACCGCACCGGCAAGATTCGCTGGAGCCACCCATGGGAGAGCGGCGGCCGCTCGGGCATCCTGACGACCGCCGGCAACGTCCTCTTCACGGGCGGCTCGGCGGGCTTCACCGCGCTCAACGCGACCACCGGCGACTTCCTGTGGGCGTCGCGGCTGCCGAGCGGCGTCACTAACGGTCCGATCACATACGAGCTCGACGGTCTCCAGTACGTCGTCGTCGCCGCCGGCAACTCGATCGCCGCCTTCGTTCTCAACAAGTAGCGCGCCGCGGGCGCCGCCGACATCCGCAAGGAGAGAGCATGCTGTATACGCGACGGGAACTGGGACAGCTCGCGCTGGCGACGCTGCCGGCCGCACGGCTGGCGACGGGACCGCTGGCCGTGCTCGGCGCCGCGGCCGCGAAGCCCGATTCGAGAGTCAAAGGGGTGCAGATCGGCCTGAACGTCCCCTACGACTTCGGCAACAACCTGATGAGCGGCGACGAGGTCCTCGACAACTGCCTCAAGCTCAATGTCAGCGCGGTCGAACTGCGCTCGCAGCCGGTCGAACTGTTCATGGGCGTGCCGACGGCGCTGTTCGCCAGCCCGGGGCGCGGCCAGGCGACACCGGAGCAGGCCGCGGCGCGGAAGGCCGCCGCCGCCGACCTCAGTAAGTGGCGGACGTCGGCGCCGCTGGCGAAGGCCCGGGAGTTCCGGAAGAAGTACGAGGACGCCGGCGTCCTCATCCAGATCCTGAAGTTCGACAACATCCTCGCCTTCCCGGACGAGGTCCTCGACTACGCCTTCGAACTGGCCAGCGCCGTCGGCGCCGGCGCGATTTCCTGTGAGCTGCCGGTCGATCAGGTCGAAGCGGCGAAGCGCCTCGGGCAGTTCGCCGACAAGCACAAGATCATGATCGGCTTCCACGGTCATGCGACGATGACGCCGGCGATCTGGGAGCAGGCGTTCACCTACGCGAAACACAACGGCGCCAATCTCGACATCGGACACTTCATCGGCGGCAACAAGACCTCGCCGGTGCCGTTCCTGAAACAGCATCACGACCGGATCACCCACGTTCACGTCAAGGACAAGACCTTCGCCGACGCGAACGTGCCGTTCGGCAAGGGGGACACGCCGGTCGTCGAGGTGCTGCAGCGGATCCGCGACAACAAGTGGCCGATCCAGGCGACGATTGAGTTCGAGTATCCGATTCCGGCGGGATCGGATCGCATGACCGAGATCGCGAAGAGCATCGATTACTGCCGTAAAGCGTTGATGGCCTAACGAAGAAGTTCCGGATTCGGCGGTCTGGCGACGTCCAGTGCGGCGGGGCAGACAGATGGAGAAACGATGCGTTATGTGACGGTTGGGCTCATCGGGGTGCTCGGGCTCGCGGCGGCGATTGGCGGGGCGCAGCAGCGGGAGCTGCGGACGCTGGACACGCCGTACCCGCCGCCGGCGTATGCGTCCGCGGCGGAATGGAAGACGCGCGCCGGCTACCTCCGCCAGCACATCCTCGAGTCGGCGGGGTTGCTGCCGATGCCGGAACGGACGCCGCTGCGGCCGGTCGTGTTCGGCGACGTCAAGCACGACGACTACATCGTCTCGAAGGTGTACTTCGAGAGCCTGCCCGGCTTCTATGTGACCGGCAACCTCTACCGGCCGACCGCGCCGGGGCCGTTTCCCGCGGTGCTCTCGCCGCACGGGCACTGGGCGTACGGGCGGCTCGAGAACACCCCGCTCGTCTCCGCGCCGGGCCGCGCCATCAACCTCGCCCGGCAGGGCTACGTCGTCTTTACCTACGACATGATCGGCTACAACGACAGCCGGCAGCTGCCGCATACCTTCGGCGGCCAGCGGGAGGCGCTGTGGGGCCTCAGCCTCGCCGGCCTGCAGCTGTGGAACTCGATCCGCTCGCTCGACTTCCTCGAGTCGCTGTCCTACGTGCGGCGCGAGGCGATTGGCGTCACCGGGGAATCGGGCGGCGGCACGCAGACGTTCCTGCTCGCGGCGGTCGACGACCGGGTGGCGGTCGCGGCGCCGGTCAACATGATCTCGCTGCACATGCAGGGGGGCTGCCTGTGCGAGAACCTGCCCGGGCTGCGGCTCGATACCAACAACGTCGAGATTGCCGCAACGATCGCGCCGCGTCCGCTGCTGATGGTGTCGGCGACGGGTGACTGGACCGCCGATACGCTCGAGAAGGAGTATCCCGCGGTGCGCCGGATCTATGCGCTGCTCGGAGCAGAGGATAAAATCCACGCCGTCCGGATCCGCGCCGAGCACAACTACAATCGCGAGTCGCGCGAGGCGATGTACGCGTGGATGGCGCGTTGGCTGCAGCAGGCGCCGGCCGACGTGACGCGGCCGGAACGCAATTTCACGCCGGATCCCCTCCCCGACCTCCTCGTCTTCCACGACCGCGCCCTCCCGGAGGGGGCGCAGACGGCGGCCGGCGTGACGACTGGCTGGATTGCCGCCGCCACCCGCCAGCTGGACTCGACGCCAGCCGCAACGCTGGGGCTGGCGCTGCGCCATGCACTGGGCTACGGTGATCGGCCCGCGCCCGCGGCGAAGACGTCGGGACAGAGCTCACGGACCGTGCTGCTTGGTGCCCCCGATCGTGAGCTCGAAACGCAGCTCCAGAAGGCCGGGTTCACCGTCCAGACCATCCCGTTCACCGCCAGCGACGCCGGCGCGGCGGCGAAGATCAAGCACTTCGAGACCTACAACCGCACCGCGGCGGCGCAGCGCGCCGCCGACATCGTCTCGGCGCTGGAGGCGCACCCCGGCGCGGCCATCGTCGCCAGCGGCGATGCCGCGCTGGCTGCGCTGCTCGCCGGGGCCGTCGTGCCGATCCGCGCCGCGGTGCTCGACGTCGACCGTTTCGATACCGCGAGCGATGCCGAGTACCTCGCGCACCTCTACGTCCCCGGTCTCCGCCGCGCCGGCGCGCTGCAGACCGCCGTCACCGCGGCGGCGGGTGCACTCATCATCCACGACGCCGGCGCCCGCTTCGCGGTCCGCGGGCCCCGCGTCGAGGCCGCGCAGCTCAGCCCCGCCGAGATCGCCGCCGCGCTCCGCACCGCCGTGCCATGAGCATCCGGCGGGACCGCCTATAATGATCGAATCACCCTCTGATTGCGCCCACGCGCCAGGAGTTCCCATGCGCCTTGTAACCCTCCGCCCGGCCCGCCACGCCGCCGCTGCCGCCGCCGCGCTGCTGACGATTGCCTGCCTCGCCGCACCGGCGCTGCGCGCCCAGACGAAGGGCGCGTCAACCGGCGCCGCCGCGCCGAACACCCTCTCGGCCGCGGAGAAAGCCGCCGGCTGGACGCTGCTGTTCGACGGCAAGACCACCAACGGCTGGCGCGGGTTCAACGCCGACAGCTTCCCCGCCGCCGGCTGGGTCGTGGAGGACGGCGCCCTCAAGAAGCTCGGCAAGGGCGAGAAGCCGGGTTCCGGCGGCGACGTCATCAGCGCCGACAGCTACAGCAACTTCGAGCTCGCCCTGGACTGGAAACTTTCGCCCGGCGGCAACAGCGGTCTGAAGTACCTGATCGCCGAACCGGCCGACCACAAGGGCCGCTCCGGCGTCGGTTACGAAATGCAGATCCTGGACGACGAGCGGCACCCCGACGCCAAAGAGGGGGTCAACGGGAACCGCACGGCGGGCAGCCTCTACGACCTGATCGCGCCGAGCGCGCGCGCCGCCAAACCGGTCGGCGAGTGGAACACGGTGCGGCTGGTCGTCAACGGCGATCACGTCGAGCACTGGCTCAACGGCCAGCGCGTCGTCCAGTTCGAGATCGGCAGCCCCGAGATGAAGGCGCTGATTGCCAAGAGCAAGTACAAGGACATCAAGGGCTTCGGCGACGCGACCAGCGGCCACATCCTGCTCCAGGATCACGGCGACGAGGTCTGGTTCCGCAACATCAAGCTCCGCAAGCTCACCCCCGGCGTCAAGACCCCCTAGGCTGCCGATCGATGCCGTTCATTCACGAACACTTCCTCCTGCACAACGAGCCGGCGCGCCGGCTGTACGCCGCCCACGCGGCGCCGCAGCCGATTTTCGATTACCACAGCCACCTGCCGCCGAAGGACATCGCCGACGACCGGAGCTTCCGCAACCTGTTCGAGATCTGGCTCGAAGGCGACCACTACAAGTGGCGGGCGATGCGCGCCAACGGCATTCCGGAGATGTACTGCACCGGTGACGCCGATCCGTACGAGAAGTTCAAGGCCTGGGCGGCGACCGTGCCGCGCTGCCTCAGGAATCCGCTCTATCACTGGACCCACCTCGAGCTGAGCCGCTACTTCGGCATCGACGAGCTGCTCAACGAGTCGTCTGCCGAGCGCATCTGGCACCAGGCGAACGAGCAGCTGCAGACGCCGGCGCTGTCGGCGCGCGGCATCCTGCAGAAGTTCGGCGTCAGGATTCTCTGCACCACCGACGACCCGGCCGATCCGCTCGATCATCACGCCCGCATTCGGGAGGCCGACTTCGGGACGCGCGTCTACCCGACCTTCCGTCCGGACCGGGCGCTCGACGTCCACCTGCCCGCGGTCTTCAATCCGTGGCTCGACCGCCTCGCCGCCACCTCCGGCGTCGACATCACCCGCTTTGCCGATCTCCAGGATGCGCTCGGCCAGCGACACGGCGATTTCCACGCCGCCGGCGGCCGCCTCTCCGATCACGGGCTGTCGCGCTGTCCGGTGGCGCTCTCCACCGAGCGCGCCGCCGCCGCGACCTTCGACAAGGCGCGCGCCGGCCAGACCGTCAGCCCCGAGGAGCAGGAGGGCTTCGCGGCGCTGATGATGCACTTCTTCGGGCAGCTCGATGCCGAAAAAGGCTGGACCAAGCAGCTCCATCTGGGCGCCCGCCGCAACGCCAGCACCCGCGGCTTCGAGCAGTCGGGACGCGACACCGGCTATGACTCGATCGGTGACTGGCCCCAGGCCGACGCGCTGGCGGTCTTCCTCGACCGGCTCGATCAGGAGAACGCGCTCCCCAAGACGATCGTCTACAACGTCAATCCCGCCGACAACTACGTGATGGCGACGATGGTCGGGAATTTCCAGGACGGCAGCGCCAAGGGAAAGATGCAGTTCGGCAGCGGCTGGTGGTTCCTCGATCAGAAGGAAGGGATCGAGTGGCAGGTCAACGCGCTCTCGAACGCCGGGCTGCTCACCCACTTCGTCGGCATGATCACCGACTCGCGCTCGTTCATGTCATTCCCGAGGCACGAATACTTCCGCCGCGTCGTCTGCAACCTGATCGGCCGCGATCTCGAGACCGGCGAGCTGCCGGACGACCCGGATCTCGTCGGCCGGCTGGTCGAGGACGTCTGCGCCGGCAACGCCGAGCGCTACTTCGGCTGGCCGGCCTGAGCGGCCGCTACAGCCGGCGGTATAATCGGTCTGTGAACGGTCTCCCCGGATCCGATCTCATTGCGCAAGGCATCCTCGACCTGTCCCGCGGGATTGAATCGGTCGAGGCACTCCTGGTGTCGATTGGCGCGCCCCGGCTGAGGATGATCGGCCTGCCGATTGGACACGCTTTCCCCGAACCCGAGCATCGCCTCTACGCTCTCCTCGCGCGCCTCGGAACCGACGACGCCCATTCTCGGTACAACGGGTTGATTCGCCGCCTGGTCAGCTACGAACGGGCCGCCGAATGCGTGAACCCGCAGATCTGAGCCGCATCCAGCAATTCATGCGCGCGCTCGCCGCGGAGGCGCGCGGCGACGCGCGGATCTATTTCACCGGCGGGGCGACCGCCGTGCTCCATGGCTGGCGGCTCAGCACCATCGACGTCGACCTCAAGCTGGTGCCGGAGCGCGACGAGCTGTTCCGGGCGATACCAGCGATCAAGGAGCGGCTCGAACTGAACGTCGAACTCGCCGCACCGTCTGATTTCATCCCCGTCCACCCGGACTGGGAGTCGCGCAGTCCATTCATCGCGCGGGAGGGCTCCCTCTCATTCCACCATTTTGATTTGTATGCGCAGGCGCTCTCGAAGATCGAGCGCGGCCACGATCGGGACGTCGAAGACGTCGCCGCCCTGATCGCCACCGGACTGGTCGGGCGCCCGCGGCTGGCTGCCTACTTCGCCCTCGTCGAACCGAATCTCTACCGGTTTCCGGCAATCGACCCGGCCTCGTTTCGCAAGCGGGTCGAACGGGTCACCGGATAGCCCGCTTCCGAGCGCGTCGCCGGAGCCCGCTCCCGGGCCTGAGCGGTCGCTACAGCCGGACCTTGTCGCCGGTCCGGCAGGACCGGTAGATGGCGTCGACGACCTCGAGCGCCTGGTAGCCGTCTTCGCCGCTGATCCGCGGCTTCCGGCCGGTGCGGATGGCGGCGCCGAAATCCAGGAACTGGCGCTCGAAGGTCTCGACCGAGATCGCCATCGGATCCGACGCGCCTGACGCCGCCTTCTCCTCGATTGGCGGCCGGTCGTCCTGGCGATCGTCGCGGACGTCCCAGCGCGTCAGCCGATCGCCGGTGATGACCGCGGTCCCCTTGGTGCCATGGAATTCGATCCGCTCGGGATAGCCCGGCCAGAACGCGGTCGCCGCCTGGATCACGCCGGTGGCGCCGTTCTCGTAGCGCAGCAGCGCCGTCACCATGTCCTCCGACTCGATCGCGTGAGCCGCGCCGATCCGCCAGAGCGCGAAGACCTCGCTGACCGGACCGGCCAGCCAGCGCAGCAGATCGACCTGATGGATCGCCTGATTGATGAGCGCTCCCCCGCCTTCGGTCGCCCAGCTGCCCTTCACCGGCCGCGCATAGTAGTCGTCTGAGCGGTACCACTTTACGTAGGCGTCGCACTGCAGCAGCGTCCCCAGCCGCTCTTCGCGCAGCGCCCGCTGGATGAAGTCGCTGGCGTCGTCGAAGCGGTGCTGACTGACGACACCGAGCTGGATGTGCGCCGCGGCGGCGACGTCGATCATCCGCCGCGCGGTGGCGAGGTCGATGGCCATCGGCTTCTGCACCTGGATGTGCTTGCCGTGCGCGGCGCAGACTTCGAGCGGCTGCAGCCGGAAATCGGGAAACGTGCAGACATCGACGAAGTCGACGTCGGGATGGCGGCAGACCTCTTCGTAGGTCTCGACGAAGACCGCGCCGTGCTCCGCCGCGAAGCGCCGCCCGGCGTCGCGGTCGTGCGTCGTGCACGCGGTGACGTCATATCCGATGTTCTTGTAGGCGCGCGCGTGCATGTTCGCAATCGCGCCCAACCCGATCATTCCTACGCGCATGAGCCTCCGAAACCTGGTTCCCGCTTCCTGCTACCCGCTGCCAGCTTCCAGCTGAGCGCTCAGTCCTCCGGCAGCGGTTTGCCCTGGGTCTCCGGCGCCCAGATCAGCGCCACCATGCCGACGAGATAAATCGTCGACATCAGGACGGCGGCCGATCGGAACGTCATCAGGGTGGCGAGGTAGCCAAGCAGGATCGGCGCCGGCGCGGCAAGATAACGGACCGTGTTGTAGCAGAAGCCGACGCCGGTGCCGCGCAGCCGGGTGGGAAAGAGCTCGGGGAAGTAGATCGAGTAGCCGGCGAACACCGCCAGCTGCGCGAAGCCCATCATCGGCAGCATCCAGTAGGCGTCGTTCGCGGTGTGCAGCGAGTGAAAAACGAACATCGTCACGACCATGCTAAGCGACAGCGCGCCGAGGAACGCGAGCCGCCGGCTGACGAACGACGCGACCAGCGTGAAGGTAACCATGCCGAAGAACGCCCCTACATCCTGGAGCGCCGTCCCCAGCCCCCGGACCCGGTCGACGGTTTCCTGCGGCGCCCCCTTGAGCGCGGTCGAAATGAGCTCGGGCGAGAAGAAGCCGATGCCCCACAGCCCGATCATCCCCGACACGCCGAGGAACAGCCCGACGATGGTGTTCTTGCGCCAGCGCGGGACGCGGAACAGCTCGACCGGTGAGCCGATGTTGCCCTTGCGGAGCACCCCGGCGGCGGCCTCCGCCTTGGCCTTGAGCCACGAGTCCGGCTCCTTCAGCACGAAGATGGTCGGCACGACCATCAGCGCCGGCAGGATGCCGACGAAGAACAGCACCCGCCAGCCGGCGTAGTCGCCGAAGTAGCCGGTCGCGCCCGGCGGGATCCACAGGCTGATGAGCGAGCCGATGATGTTGCCCATCGCCGACAGCGCCTGGAGCGACCCCAGCGCGACGGCGCGGAACTGGCCCGGCACGCTCTCGGCGACCAGCGTCGTCGCCGCCCCGAACATCCCGCCGATGCCGAGACCGACCAGGAACCGGTAAATCGTGAAATCCACCCAGGTCGTGGCCATCCCCGACAGGCCGGTGAAGCCGGAGTATATGAGTAGCGTCGCGACCATCGTCTTCACGCGGCCGATGCGATCGCTCATCATGCCGAAGATGATGCCGCCGGTCGCCCAGCCGAGAATCATCGACGTCGTCGCGTAGCCGATGTGGGTCTTGATCGACGCCATCGCGTTGGGATCGCCGGCGAGCAGCTCCTTGAGCGCGGATTCGCGCGCCAGGATGAACAGCCGCTGATCCATGCAGTCGAACAGCCAGCCGCAGGAGGCGATGATGACCACCAGCCAGTGGTACGGCGTGACGCCGTCGAAGAGCCCGCGCTGGTCGGCCGGGGTGGAAGCTACTGAGGGATGCATCTCGCCCGGATTCTACACTGGACTGGGACGGCTGCTATGACGCGACGAGCTCGCGGAGGGCGCGGCCGCAGACGCGGCTCGCTTGCAGGCGATCGCCGTCGGCCCCGCGCCAGTGGGTCTCGAGGCTGATGGCGCCCTGGTAGCCGTCGCGAACCAGCCCGGCAATCTGGCCGCGCCAGTCGATCGCCATCTCGCCGAGCGGGCCCCACACCGGGGTCAGCCCGGACATGACGCAGTCCTTGGCATGGACGTGCGCCAGGCGGTCGAGCGGCAACGATGCGTAGCCAGCCGGATACGGCGTCTCGCCGAGCACTGACGCGTTGGCGGGATCCCAGATCATCTTCAGCGCCGGATGATCGACCATCCTGAGCATCCGCGCCGCCTCGGCGGCCGTGCCGATGTTGCAGGCGTGCTCGTTCTCGAGCCCGATGACCAGACCGCGCGCCAGCGCCTGATCGGCCAGGTCGGTCAGGAGGCCGGCAATCCGGTCGTGCAGTTGCGGCGGATCGACCGTCCGCCAGCCGGAAAACACCCGAATCAGCCGGGTCCCGGCGGCCGCCGCGATCGCGAACGCGCGTTCGGTCAGGCGCGGCTGATCCTCGAAGGTATGGACGGAGCCGAACCTGTCCTGCTGGAAGCGCTCGTCGCCCGCTCCGCCGCCAGGCAGCACACATTTGAGCAGCGGCGACGCGATGCCGAGGACTGTCATGCCGTGCGCCTCGACGCGGCGCCTTACCGCCGCGACCTCGTCGTCCGACAGCTCGATGATGTTCCGGCCGGAGACGACCCGCAGCTCGGCGCCCGTCATCCCGAGCTCGGCCATCGCCGCCAGGGCGACGTCGAGATCGTCGGTCGAGAATTCATCCGTGATGGCGCCGATCGGGATGCGCAGCATGGCAGATCCTCAGCCGGTGACGCCCGCTTCGACGTAATCCTCGAGCGGCGGGCACGCGCAAATCAGGTTGCGATCGCCGTGCGGGTTGTCGACCCGGCCGACCGACGGCCAGAACTTGTTGGCGCGGACGAACGGCAGCGGATATGCCGCCGCTTCCCGCGTGTACGGGTGCGTCCACTGGTCGGCGGTCAGTTCCTCGGCGGTATGCGGGGCGTTCTTGAGGACGTTGTCCTTGGGATCCGCGGTGCCGTTGACGACCGCGTCGATTTCACCGCGGATCGCGATCAGCGCATCGCAGAAGCGGTCGAGCTCGTCCTGCGATTCGCTCTCGGTCGGCTCGATCATCATCGTCCCGGGTACCGGGAACGACACCGTCGGCGCGTGGAAGCCGTAGTCCATCAGCCGCTTGGCGACGTCCTGTTCGTCGACTGACGGACCGGCGCCATGCTTGAACGGACGGAGATCGAAAATCATCTCGTGGGCGACCCGGCCGTTGTGGTTCGCGTAGAGCACGTCGTAGTGCCCCTGGAGCCGGGCCTTGAGGTAGTTGGCGTTGAGGATCGCGTAGCGCGTCGCGTCGGTGACGCCCTGCGCGCCGAGCATCCGGATGTAGCCGTAGGAGATCAGGAGGATGCTGGCGCTTCCCCACGGCGCCGCCGAGATCGCCGGGATCGCCTTGGCGCCGCCGACCGAAACGACCGCGTGGCCCGGCAGATACGGCGCGAGGTGCGCCGCGACCGCAATCGGCCCCATCCCCGGTCCGCCGCCGCCGTGCGGGATCGCGAAGGTCTTGTGGAGGTTGAGATGGCAGACGTCCGCGCCAATCGCCGCCGGGCTGGTCAGCCCGACCTGCGCGTTCATGTTGGCGCCGTCCATGTAGACCTGGCCGCCATGCTCGTGCACGATCGCGCAGATGTCCTTGATCGCCTCCTCGAAGACACCGTAGGTCGAGGGATACGTCACCATCACCGCCGCCAGCGACGCGCGGTGCTGTGCCGCCCGCGCCCGGAGATCGTCGAGGACGATGTAGCCGTTAGCGTCGCAGGCGACGACCACGACCTTCATCCCGGCCATCGTCGCGCTCGCCGGATTGGTGCCGTGGGCGCTCGCCGGGATCAGGACGACGTCCCGGCCGCCCTCGCCGCGATCGCGGTGGTAGGCGCGGATCGTCATCAACCCGGCAAATTCTCCCTGCGCGCCGGAATTGGGCTGCAGCGAAACGGCGGCAAAGCCGGTGATGGTGCAGAGCGACTGCTCGAGCTCGGTGAAGATCTGGCGGTAGCCGGCCGCCTGCGCGGCCGGCACGAACGGGTGCATCTTCGAGAACGCCGGCCACGTCACCGGCAGCATCTCCGACGCCGCATTCAGCTTCATCGTGCAGGAGCCGAGCGGAATCATCGACGTGTCGAGGCCGACGTCGCGCCGCTCGAGGCCCTTGATGTAGCGCATCATCTTGGTTTCGGAATGATGCGAGTTGAAGACCGGATGGGTCAGGAACGCCGAGCTCCGGACCAGCGCCGGCGGCAGCGCCGCGCGGTGGTCGGCCGTGCCCGGCGCGACCGCGCCGTCGCGCCCGGCGGCGGTGCCTTCGGCGGCGGCCGTGAACGCGGCGACAATCTCCCCGGCATCCTCACCGGTCGTCGTCTCATCGACCGCGATG
Organism: Acidobacteriota bacterium; assembly: GCA_031393955.1. Lineage (GTDB taxonomy): Bacteria > Acidobacteriota > Vicinamibacteria > Vicinamibacterales > 2-12-FULL-66-21 > JALZOC01. The sequence continues at coordinate 11,069 of JANMWI010000016.1, read as the reverse complement.
CCAATCGCGCCGTCGTCGAAGTAGCGGAGGTTGATGCCGCGCGCCTCGGCCGCCTGGCGGACGAGCGGGGCATCGATCCCTTCGATGCGGATCGTGTCGAAGTAGGCGGCGTTGGTCTGCTTCAGGCCGAGCGAGGTCAGCGCCTGGTCGAGCAGCCGCGCCGTCGCGTGGATGCGCGCGGCGATCGCCTTGAGACCGCGCGGGCCGTGGAAGACCGCGTACATCGCCGCGATGTTGGCGAGCAGCGCCTGGGCAGTGCAGATGTTCGAGGTCGCCTTCTCGCGGCGGATGTGCTGCTCGCGGGTCTGCAGCGCCATCCGGTAGGCCGGCCGGCCGTGCCCGTCGATCGAGAGGCCGATGATCCGCCCCGGCGCCTGCCGCACGAACGCTTCGCGCGTCGCGAAGAACGCCGCGTGCGGACCGCCGTAGCCGAGCGGCACGCCGAAGCGCTGGGAGTTGCCACAGACGACGTCCGCCCCCATCTCGCCGGGCGGCACGAGCAGCGTCAGCGCCATCAGGTCGCTGGCGACCGCCACCAGCAGCCCGGCGGCGTGGGCGCGCGCAATCACCGGCCGCAGATCGGCAATCTCACCGCGGTCGTCCGGATACTGCAGCAGGATCCCGAACGCGGCGTCGAAGCGCTCGTTCGGCAGCGATGCCGGGTCGCCGACCTCGAGCTGGATCTGCAGCGGCTCGGCGCGCCCGCGCAGCACATCGAGGGTCTGCGGGAAGCACCGGTCCGACACCAGGAACACGCTCGGCTGTCCGGCCGGCGCCTTCTTCGGCTGCAGCCGGTGGAACATCGTCATCGCCTCGGCGGCCGCGGTGCCCTCGTCGAGCAGCGACGCCGTGGCGATTTCCATGCCGGTCAGTTCCTTGACGACGGTCTGGAAGTTGAGCAGCGACTCGAGCCGGCCCTGGGCAATCTCCGCCTGGTAGGGCGTGTAGGGCGTGTACCAGCCCGGGTTCTCGAAGACGTTGCGGAGGATGACGCTCGGCGTGACGCAGTCGTAGTAGCCCATGCCGATATACGAGCGCGCCGCGACGTTGCGGGCGGCGATGCCCTCGAGCCGGCGGAGGTAGCCGTACTCGGTATCGGCCTCCGGCAGATCGAGCGGCTGGTCGCTGCGGATCCCCGGCGGAATCGTCTGATCGATGAGCGCCCCGAGCGACGCCAGGCCAATCGTTCGGAGCATCCGGTCGCGCGCCGCGGTATCCGGGCCGATGTGCCTGTGCTGGAAGGAGCCCTGCGTGTCGGTGGTCATGCGGTGGAATCGAACCTTATTTCGTGAGGTCGCCGTACTGCGCGGCGTCGAGGAGGTCGGCGGTCTCGCCGCTGACCTTAATGACAATCATCCACGAGCCGTGGGGGTCCTTGTTGACCGACTCGGGCTTCTGCGTCAGGTGGCTGTTGACTTCGACAACCTCGCCGCCGACCGGCGCATACAGCTCGGACACCGCCTTGACGGACTCGATTGTCCCGAACACGTCCCCCTTGGCCAGCGTCCGGCCGACCTCCGGCAGTTCGAGATAGACGACGTCGCCGAGCTGCTTCTGCGCGTAGTCGGTGATGCCGACCTGAGCCTGGCCGCCGTCGAGGCGGACCCACTCGTGATCCTTGGTGTACTTGAGGTCTGACGGATACATGAACGACTCCTGAAATGCGGTGCGCTACGTGTCCCGCTTGTAGAACGGCATCGACACGACGCCGGCGCGGACGCGCCGGCCGCGGACGTCGATGTCGAACTCGGTGCCGGCCGCGGCGCGGTCCGCCGGCAGATAGGCCATGCCGATGGCTTTCTTGAGATAGGGCGTCTGCGTGCCGCTCGTCACGGTGCCGACGCGGGCATCGTCTATAAAGACGTCGTAGCCGTGCCGGGCGATCCCGCGGTCGAGCGTTTCGAAGCCGACCAGCCGGCGCGGCGCCCCGTTCGCGCGCTGCGCCTGGAGCACGTCCGAGCCGAGGAACTCGGGCTTCTTCCAGCCGACGATCCATCCCAGATCGGCCTCGAGCACGGTCGTCGTCTCGTCCATGTCGTTGCCGTAGAGCCGCATGCCGGCCTCGAGCCGCAGCGTGTCGCGGGCGCCAAGGCCCGCCGGGATGACGCCGGCGCCTCGACCGGCCTGCAGAACCGCGTCCCACACGCGCTCCGCCGAGGCGGGCGGGACGAACAGCTCGAAGCCGTCTTCACCGGTGTAGCCGGTCCGCGAGATGGTGCAGCGGACGCTCGCCACTTCACCGGTCGTGAACCAGTAATACTTGAGGTCCGACAGGTTCGCGCCGGTCAGCCCCTGCAGAACCTCCCGGGCGGCGGGGCCCTGCAGCGCGAGCAGCGCATATCGCGAGCTCGTGTTGACCGCGACGACATCGCCGTGCCCGGCGATGTGCTCGGCGATCCAGGTGAAGTCCTTGATGATGTTCGAGGCATTGACGACGAGCATGAAGTGCCCGTCCGCCAGCTTGTAGGTCAGCACGTCGTCCACGAACGTGCCCTGCGGCGTGGTCAGCGCCGAGTACTGGATCTGCTGGGTCGCCAGCCTGGCGACGTCGTTCGAGGTGATGTGCTGGAGCGCCGGCAGCGCATCGGCGCCGGCAATCTCGATCTCCCCCATGTGGCTGACGTCGAACAGCCCGGCCCGGGTCCGCACCGCCATGTGCTCGTCGGCGATGCCCGAGTATTCGACCGGCATGTCCCAGCCGCCGAACGGCACCATGCGGGCGCCAAGCGACCGGTGGCGCGCATGGAGAGGAGTTTTTCTGAGAGCGCCGGCAAGGGGCTGGGGCATCGGCGATGATCGATCCGGAAGACGGTGTGGGCGGAGCGGCCGAACCGCGCGCGGCCAGACCCTTGAAGGTACTATGCGGCTCGGCGGCCGGTCAAGGCGACGGCCGGCCCGGGCGGGATCGACGCGGCTGATCAGCGAGAGCGCGGGACGGGCCCCGGCGGGGGCGTCAGTGGGCGGGCTGCGACGGGCCGGGAGTCGACAGGACGCGCTGCAGTTCGGCGACGAGGTGGGCCGGGAGACACGGCTTGACGAGCACCGCGCGCATCTGGCATTCGGCGGCGCGGCCCCGCACGTCCACGCCCCAGTGGGCGGTCAGGCCGATGACCGGAACGTCGCGGGTGCGCGAGTCGTGATGGAGCGCCGTCGCCAGGGCAAACCCGCTCATGCCCGGCAGCGTGATGTCGGTCACAACCGCGGCCGGCGGACTGGCGAAGGCCATCCGCAGCGCCTCCGCGCCGTCCGACACCCCGGTCGGGTCGAAGCCCGCCGAGCGCAGGAACTCGAGGTACCCGCTCAGGGTATTCTCGTCATCCTCCACCACCATGACGTATCCGGCTGCCATCAGTGCCGAGCCCCCTTTCTGCGTGAAGCGGACGCCAGTTAGGGTGTCGGCCCGAAGGGGCGGAAACTGTAGGGCCCGGCGTGTTCAGCGTCCCTCCTGCGTGACGGTGTAGGTGGCGCCGCCGATCGCGAAATGGCCGACCCGCTTCGGCCCGGGATTGGCCAGGGCATGAACTCTCACTGTCGCGCTGCCGGTGTAGGCCACCGCTGAGCCGTGGACGTAGGCCCCGGTTGCGGGATCCTTGTTCTCCAGCCAGTCGGTATCGGCCGCGATCGTCCATCGACAGGACGCCGAGGCGGTGACGACGATGGACCAGGTGGCGGCGGCGCCGGTCGTGCCGGCGCCGGCAAAAAATGACGACGACCCGAGCGCCACGGTGCAGCTCTGCGGATAGTCGCAGGGCGCCGGACCGCCGTAATTCGAGGCGGCGGGATCGGCGCAGGCCGGGGCCGCCGGGGTGATCCGGACGCTGTCGAACGTCGCCGAGGCGGTGGCGGCCGCCAGATGGCTCGAGACCGCCAGGCCGACGAGGACGGTCGCGCGCATCGGGATTGACTCGGTGCCGACGAGGGTCCACGCCACGCCGTCGGCGGACTGAAACGCGGTGAGCGTAGTGCCGCTGCGTTCGACGCGGACCCACCGCGGCGCGGCCAGGAGGCCGCCGGACGTGCTCGTCGTGACGCCGCCGGCGAGCGCGCGGCGCTGAAACGCCGTCCCCTTCCCCGCCGAGACCAGCATCAGCGCGTGGGCAGACGCGGGGTCCAGCGAGTCACGGATCATCACGCCGGCCTTCGTCCACGGGGCGGCAGCGTCAACAGTCCGGACGCGCGCCTCGAGCCGTCCATCCCCGGACAGCGTCGTGTAGGCATAGTGAAAAGCATCGGCCGTGCCCCAGATATCGGCGCCGCCGCCGGTGACCGTGAAAGCGGAGGCCGCGCTGTCGTAGACCGACGCGCCGCGCGCCGTGCCGACGGCGCCGATGTCGGCGCTCGTCCACCCGGCCGGCAGCGGCCCCGGAGGCGGCGGAGCGACCGGCGGTGGGGGCGGTGGCGGCGGCGAGACGGCGCCGGGCGCGACGCTGACATTCTCGAAACGGGCGGTCGCCCACACGCCGCGCTGCGCGCTGCTCACTTCGGCGCCGGCATACGTCGCTGCCGGCAGGGCGACCGTGGCGGTGCCGACGAGCGACCACGCGACGCCGTCGGGCGACACATAGGCCGAGAAGACGTTGCCCGCCCTGACCAGCTTCAGCCAGTTCGGCAGGTTCTGATCGGCGCTGGCGGCGACGGTTCGCTTCACCCCTGCCTGATCCTTGACCCACAGTTCGACGCCCTCGTTGACGCCGCTGCCGTTGACGCTGCGGCTCTCGCTCGGCCGGCCGACGAGCGCGACGTAGCGCGCGGTCGGCGCGAGCGACTCGCGGATCATGATGCCGGCGCGGTTGCCCCAGTACAGCTGCAGTGTCCGCAGCTGGGCGACGACCTGGCCGTCGCCGGACAGCGGCTGATGCGCGAAATACAGCGCGTCGCTGCCGCCCGTTCCTCCGCCGCCGCCGTTCAGCGTGAAGCTCTGTGGCCCGGCCGTCGCGACGAATCCCGCCCGGCCGACGTCGCCGATGTCCGCTGCCGCGAGCGGCGCGGGCAGCGCGTCGCGAATGGCGGGCTGATCCGCGAAGGCGCCGCTGATGAACCGGGCCAGCACGTTGCGGGTGATCTGCTGGATCTGCGGCACGGTCTGTGACCAGCCGATGCTCCCGGAGGCGAACACCGTCGCGCCGCTCGGCGCGGTGTAGACCACCGTGTCGGCGAAATTCGCCGCCGCGGCATTGACCGGTGAATGGGCGAGCCGCTGCGCGCCGGCGGGCGTCGCCGGCCCCATCGCGTCGACCTCGTAGCCGAGGAATGTCGAGCCATCAGGATTGACGAGCCGGCCGCCGTTCTGCAGCCCGGTGCCGGTAAACGCCCAGTGCGAGGCGTCCTCGACGACGAACGCCGGCCGCGCCTGGGTGATCAGGCCCACGCCGATCATCGCGTGCTCCGGCCGGTACACGGGGGAGTCGCGGAACCGCGTCGTGCTGCGATCGGTCGGATAGAGCGGGTCGGACTTGACGTCTTCCTTGTAGCCGACGACGACGCGGTCGGGATCGCCGGAGAGCGACGCCGGTTCGAAGCGGATCTGCCAGTAGGCGACGTTGCCCGAGAAGAAGCCGAGGCTGACGCCGCGGTCGCGCGCCGCCTCGACGTGGTCGCGCATCTCCCAGGACCAGTACTCGTCGTGCCCCACCGACAGGAACGCCTTGTGCGTCAGCAGCAGGCTGGGGTCGCGGTGGACGTCGAGGTTGGTCGCATAGCTGACGTCGTAGCCGTTGGCCTCCAGCCAGCGCAGCATCGGCGCCTCCCAGATGAGGAGGTCGCCCGAGCCGTAGGTCTCATCGCCGTAGTAGGGGCGATCGAACGACACCTTCCGGGCGCGGTTGACGCTGTCGGTCCGGCTGGTGACCGTACCGTAGAGCGACTTGCCGCCCCAGACGTTGTAGGCCTGATAGGTCGTCACCGCCTCCGCCATGATCAGGTCGCTGGCGCGGCCGTCGTCTCGCACCACGAAGACGATGTACTGCTGCTTGCCGCTCGTCCCGGCGGTGAGCTTGGCGAGATAGATGCCGCTCATCCAGTCGGTCGGGTCGCTGCTGTTGGGAATAGCGAGGACGTATGGGTCCAGCCAGGCGCATTCGATCACGCCGGTAACTGAGTCGGGCGACGGGCGGATCTGGACGGTGCCGGTCCGGCGAATCGACGGCAGCATCCGGCGGCCGCCGAGCCCGCCGTAGTGTCCGAGGCGGAAGATGTCGATCGTGTACGACGATTCAGCGGTGTTCACGAACAGCTTGATCTGCCCGCCGCGGTTCACCGACGTCAGTGACGCGTAGCCTTCGATCACACCGCTGGCGTAGCCGGGATTGGTGATCCTCCACTCGGTGGTTCCGGCCTTGGCGTTTTCGATCTGGATGGAAGTGGCGGCGCTGGCGTCAGCGAACGCGGTGCAGACGAATAGTAGAAGCAGAGTGGGAACACGTCTGGTCATAGGCCGGATGGACTCGACGGCGCTCCGCCTGGATGGACACACCGGTGGCGCGAATCCTTCTCTCAAGAAACCCTTCTCTACCGTGGAGGGGTGCATTCTCGGAGGGATGGGGCCTTGCGGTCAACGAGAATTTGCAGACGGCGGCGCTTGGCAGGACCCAGGTACTAACCCACCTCAGCCGTTCCTATCGCGAGGTGTTACGCCGGGTCGATGTCGGTTCCGCCGCCGCCACAGCGCTGTCCAGGCCTCGACGAGGGCACTGAATAAACCAATGCGAGCGACGAGAAACCCAGCACCAGCGACGACAATGAGGAGAATGCCGACGGCCGTGTCCATGCCGCCGGCATCATACCGCGTCGATTCGCGCGCATCTTCCGCTCAGAACCTCTCGGGGGGCTGAGCAACCAACAGCACTGGCGATTGAGACTCAATCTCTTCAGCGCGCCCGCATCAACCGCCCCGCGGCGACTCGATGTTCATGCCGTCCTTTGCCGTGTCCGTCCGACGCGCTGCAATAGCCTGGATCCGGCGGGAACGGCTGCAGCGGCCCGAGGAACCTGGGCGCAGTACGGGGCCGCAGCGCCTGCTCGAGCGCGTATGCGAACGCGAGCAGTTTCGGCTCCTCGAGGAACCCCGCATACATCCACATGCCGGCCGGACGTCCATCGGCCGCAAAGCCGCAGGGAATCGCGATGTTCGGGTAGCCCGCGACCGCCGCGGGCTGGGACGCCAGCGTGTAGCTTGGCGCGACGATGGCGTCGACGCCGGATTTGAGCACCAGGTCGATGCCCTGAGTACGCGAGAGCTGGAGGCAGTTGGCGCGGGCCGCAAGGTAGGCGGGGTCCGTAAGCCCGCCGGTGGTGGCGTTGGACCACTCCCACACCTCCTGGCCGTAGTACGGCATCTCGATGGCGCAGTTGGCGGTGTTGAACGCCATCAGGTCCGAGAGCGTCCGCATCGAGGTGTGGGTGAGGCCGCTCAGGTAATCCTCGATCTGAACCTTGAATTCCTGCAGCAGCACCGTGAATTCGTCGCCGCCATAGAGGAAGATGTCGCCGGTGTCGCACGGTACGAGGGTCGCGCCAAGAGACTCGAGCGCGTCAAGGCCCGCGTTGAACGCCTCGAGGCTCAGCGGATTCACGGGAAACGCGTACGGAGCGGTGAGGTAGCGCTGGTCGATCCCGATCGTTTTCCCCTCGAGGCTGTGCGTGTTGAGGAAGTGCGTGTAATCGGTCGGCAGCGGATGGCCCTGCACCTCCCCGAACGGGGTCTGCATCACGCCGAGGAGAATCGCGAGGTCCCGAACGGTGCGCGCCATCGGGCCGGCGGTGTCCTGGCTGTGCGCAATCGGGATGATGCCATCCTGCGAGATCAGGCCGACGGTCGGCTTGAGCCCGAACACCAGGTTGTTGGTCGCCGGACAGGTGATCGAACCGTCCGTCTCGGTGCCGATGGCCGCGGCGCACAGGTTGGCCGCGGCAGCGACGGCGGAACCGGAGCTCGAGCCACACGGGTCGAAGCTGAGAAGATACGGGTCGCGCGTCTTGCCGCCGCGGGCGGTCCAGCCGTTGAAGTCCCAGGGGGGCAAGCCGCGCCAGTTGGCCCATTCCGACAGATTGGCCTTGCCGAGAATGACGGCGCCGGCAGCTCGCAGGCGGGCGACGAGCGGCGCATCACCGGCAACGCGGCTGCCGACGAGCGCCAGCGAGCCCGCGGTCGTCTGCATTTGATCGCCGGTGGCGATGTTGTCCTTCACCAGAATCGGGACGCCGTGCAGGGGCCCGCGCAGGCGCCCGGCGCGCCGCTCGTTGTCGAGCCGCGCGGCAATGCCGATAGCCTCGGGGTTGACTTCGATGACCGCGTGCAACAGTGGGTTCAGATTGGCGATGCGCTGCAGGTAGCCCTGCGTCAGCGCCCGGCTGGTCAGATCGCCGGACGCCATCAGCGCCTGCAGTTCGCTGATGCTCTTCTCGACCCAGAGGGGTTCCGAGCCGGCCGCCGCGGCGACGCGCGGATGCAGGAGGGACGCGGCCCCTCCGAGGAGGGCCGTCCCACCGCCGAGGCCGGCACCCAGAAAAGCGCGGCGGGTAAGACCGTGCGTGACCCGAGCGCGGTCAGCGGGGCGGTCGGCACTCATGAATCCTCCTCTGCGTCACCGGTTCTCTCTCGAGAGAGGGCGTAACGCCACTCCAATGGGGAACCCGGGCCGTGACGGCGGGGATTCTCTCTGCGGGCACCGTAGGCTGCTGGCTGGACGGTACACAACCCCCAAATGGGGATGACGACGGGTGTCGGCCGCTTCAACGTCCGAGCCTGCCGATTTGCGGGACATATGTACCTACGGCGGGAACTTTACGCGGTCAGGGGCCGCCGACCGCTGCTACACTCCCGCGTCATCGCCGCCGCCTGATCGTCACAGCTGCCGGATCGGGTGGGCCGCGATGTCGCCTCGCTCCGTGACGAGTCCGCGATCAGCAGCTCCATTGCGGGCAAGCCATGACGCACCGCGATATCGCATTTTCGCTCGTGCAGGACCTCCTCGCCGCGCCCGGCTCCGAAGAGGGGTGGCGCACGTTCCTGCTCCACCTGTGCCATGCACTGGACGGGTCGGGCGCCAACTTCATCTCTCACGATTTCACGAACCGCCGCGCCCACGTCTCAGTCACCGCGAACACCTCTGCGGAAGCGGTCGCCCTGTATCACGAATATTGGTCCGGACTCGATGTCTGGGCCGACAAGGCCAGTCACCTGGCTCCGGGATCGGTCGTCACCGGCGATGAGCTGATCGGCCGTGCGGACTTCGAACGCACGGCGTTCTGCAACGATTTCGGCCGACATTACGACGTGCTGCAATGCCTCGGCGGGGTGGTGGAATCATCGGCCGGAACGATGTCTGTCATCTCTGTGAATGCGGACGACCGACGGAAGCGCTTCGATGCTGAAGATTGTGCGGTGATCGCCGTGTTGATGCCCGCCCTGCAGCGCGCCCTGCAGCTCCACAGAAGGCTGGACGGCGCGGACCTCATGGCCGCTAACGCGATGGACGTTCTGGATCGCCTGCATCATGGCGTCGTCCTCCTCTCGGCCCAAGGCGCAGTGCTGTCGACGAACCGGGCGGCGGACGCGATCGTGCGAGCGATGGACGGTCTCACGATCGACAGTGGCGAATTTCGCGCTGCCACCGTCGCCCTGACCCACCAGCTTCGTTTGGCCATCGGCCAGGCCGTACGCACCGATCAGGAACGGGCAATTGACTCCCACAGAACAGCCCTGACGTTACCCCGGCCATCCGGGCGTCGCGCATTCTCGGTCGTGATCGCACCCTTGCCGCAGCGTGCCGCGCACTTTGGCCAGAGTCCGGCCGCCGCTGTCATGTTCGTCACCGACCCCGAACCAGGCGTCGTCCCAGACGCTGAAGTCATTCGAGCGATGTTTGGCCTGACCGCCGGCGAGGCGGAGTTGGTCCGCGTTCTGGTGTCGGGCCTGACCGTTCAGCAGGCAGCGGGGCGTCTGGGGCTGCAAGTTGACACCGTGCGCAAACGCCTCAAGCAAATATTCGAGAAGACTGACACCCATCGCCAGGCGGATCTTGTACGGTTGGTCCTGGTCAGCCTGACGCCGTCCCACTCAGCGTGACGAACCGCGCTCAGCGCCTGCGTGGAGGACTCGGACGGACCGTCCAAGTGGGGTATTTCTCGTCAGCTCTCAGCCGCCCTGCGTTGGCCCTGCCCGTTCAGCCACGGTCCGGCCCTCGAAGAGGCTCACGGGGACGAGCCATGCGCACAGTTTGCCCGCCAAGTCGTAGCGCTTGCCGCAGTGGGGCAGGCGCTGGCGCTCTGGCGTTCGAGCACGGCGCGCTGTCTCTTTCCCTTTCGATCAAGCGCCGCTCGAACGTCGTGGGGATCCTTCCCAACCCGCCGCCGTGATTCGCTTGGTCGGGGCGATTCTGCTCGAGCAAGACGACGAATGGACCGTGACGGGCGCCGGTATTAAAGTGCGGTGTCGATGAAGGAGACGACCACGCCCGAGCTTGTCGAGCACGACCCAGCAGATCCTGGCCGCGATTGCGTAACCTGCCGCGACACCAAGGACCAACGCCATGACGCCATGCCGACGATTCCTGCTGCTTCCCCTGCTCACCACCAGCCTCGTAGCTTGCGCTTCGACAGGTGCCCTTAGACCTGCGCCAGGAGAGGGGGCAGCCCCCATACAGCAGACGGCGGCGCCAACACCATCGTTTCAGTTCGACAGCAAGGGCGCTGATTTCGACCAGTGGCTGCACGACCTCACAACTCGACTCCGGGCAAACTGGCACATTCCTATCGCAGCCATGCGCAGCAAGGGTCACGTGGTGGTCACGTTCTCCGTGAACAGGAATGGGGCGATCTCCGATCTTGCCGTGCTGCGGCCTTCCCCGATAGCCAATTTCAACAACTCCGCGTATCACGCCGTGGCGAGTTCAAGTCCGCTGCCGCCGCTGCCAAGCGCTTATCCTGATGAATCTGCCTTCTTCACGATAACCTTCTATTTCAACGAGACTCCACCACGAGGACGATGAAGCGTGGATTCGACGTTGTCCTCGCGTCTGCGATAGAAGCACGGCTCCAGTGAAGCAGATAGCTGACCTCTAGCCGACTAG
>JANMWI010000093.1:0-9502 GCA_031393955.1 Acidobacteriota bacterium | reverse complement strand
CCGGCCGCCGCGGCCCCGGCCGCGCCGGCGCCGGAACCGGCCTACACCTACGATCCGGCGGGACGGCGCGATCCGTTCATCAGCCTGCTCGGACGCGGCAGCGACGGCAAGCCCTCGGGATCGCGGCCGGCCGGAGTGCCGGGCCTGCTGATCAACGAGGTCAGCATCAAGGGCATCATTCGGGACCGCTCCGGGCTCATCGCGATGCTGCAGGGCGCGGACAACAGGACCTATGTGGTCAGGGCAGGGGATCGATTGATGGACGGCACCGTGAAAGCGATTGTCCAGGACGCGGTTGTGTTCTCACAGGACGTGAACGACCCGCTCTCCCTGGTGAAACAGAAGGAAGTCAGGAAAAACCTGCGCTCGACCGAGGGGGGACGCGGATGAGGCTGCACAGGCTGCACGTCACGGCGCGGCTCGCCGCGACGCTGCTCATCGCCGCGGGCCTGGCGCTCGCCGTCGGCCGGCCGCTCGTCGCCGGCAGCGCCCCGATTCGCCTCGTCGGCGTCGCCGGCCAGGGACACCAGCTGACGATTGAGGCCACCGAACCGGTCGCCTACGCGGTCGCGCGGCCCGATCCGCTGACGGTCGTGCTCGAACTGCGGAACGTCGCGGTCGGCGGGGCTCGGAGCATCCTCGACCACCGCGATCCAATCGCCGCGGTGGCGCTCGAGCAGGCGCCGCCGATCGACGGCCTGGCCATGACGCGCGTCCGCGTCACGCTGGCGCGGCCCTACGAAGCCGCCGTGCGCAGCGCCCGCAACACGATCCGGCTCGATCTGACGCCGGCGGCACCGCGCCTCGCGCCGCCCGCGCCGCTGCCGATGGTCGAGGCCGCCGTCGCGGCGGCCGCCCCCGCCCAGGAGTCCGCCAACGAGGACGCGCCGTCCGCGACGGTGATTGACCGCGTGCGCGCCAGCCGCACCGCCAACGCCACGACTGTGACGATCGGCGGCAACGGCCGGCTGACGCCCGCCGACGTCACCGAATCAGACGACGACCCGCGCCGGCTGGTGCTCGATTTTCCGAACGTGGCGACGCGCGCCCCCGCCCAGACGCCGGTCGACGGCGCGCTCGTCAAGCGGGTCCGGGTCGCGCTCAACAGCCAGCGGCCGCTCATCACCCGCGTCGTGATGGAGCTCGGTCCCGGCGCGACCTATCACGTCGAGCGGACCGGGGACAAAGGGGGAGACCTCGCCGTGGTCTTCGAGGCGCCGCAGTCGGCCGGCACCATCATGCTGGCGCCGCCGGTCGCGACGCCAGCCGCCGCGGCGGACGTCGAGCCGGACATCTCGATGGACCAGGCGATCGCGAACGTCGCGTCGCTGACGTCGCGCACGACGCCGGCCGATCCGATCGCGGCGCTCGCGGCCGCGCCGCGCAGCACCCCCGCGCCGTCACGCGCGGCAACGGCCCGCGCCGCGGTTCCTGCGGCCCGTCCGGCGGCCGCCCAGACGCCGCAGGCGCCGGCGCCCGCACCAGCGATCCAGCCGCCGCCGCCCGCCGCCCCCGCGCCCTCGCCGCTGTCTGCGCCCGTCGCGCAGCCGGCGCCGCCGCCGGCCGGCTCGGTCGTGCTCTCGGGCGCCACCGAAAAGAAGTACACCGGCAATCCGATCACGCTCGACTTCTCGGGCGCCGACCTGCGCACGGTGCTCAAGTACTTCCATGAGATCAGCGGGCTGAGCATCATCATCGACCCGTCGGTGCCGGCGACGCCGATTGACATCGTCCTCACCGACATCCCGTGGGACCAGGCGTTCGAGACGCTGCTGCGCAGCTACAAGCTCGGCTACACCGCCGAAGGCACGATCGTGCGGATCGCCCCGATCGCCATCCTCGCCGAGGAGGAAGGGGAGCGGCGCAAGCTCTCAGAGGCGAAGGCGCTCGCTGGTGACCTCCGCGTCCAGACCTTCTCGCTGAGCTACGCCAAGGCCAACGACATGCAGCCGCTGCTCGTGAAGTCGGCGCTGTCGGCGCGCGGCCAGATCCAGGTGGACGCCCGGACCAACACGATCATCATCACCGACCTGCCGGACCGCATCCAGACCGCGCAGGCGCTCATCACCAGCCTCGATCGGCCCGAACCGCAGGTCGAGGTCGAGGCCCGCGTCGTCCAGACGACGCGCGAATTCGCCAAGGCGATTGGCGTCCAGTGGGGCTTCAACGGCCGGGCCATGCCCGACACCGGCAATACCACCAACCTGGCGTTCCCGAACCGCGGCACGATCGGCGGCCGGACCGGCGCGTCGAACAAGCCGACCGACCCGCGCTCGACCGGGCTCGAGTCGACCGGCACCGCCGTCAACCTCGGCGTGCCGGGCGCCAGTTCCGCCGTGGGCCTGGCGCTCGGCGCCGTCAACGGCGCCCTCAACCTCGACGTCGCGCTGTCGGCGCTCGAGCGAACCGGGCAGGGGCGGGTCCTCTCGACGCCGCGCCTGACCACGCAGAACAACGTGCCGGCCGAAGTCGCGCAGGGCATCCAAATCCCGATTCAGACGGTCGCCAACAACACCGTGACGGTGTCGTTCAAGGACGCCGTCCTGACGCTGAAGGTGACCCCGCAGATCACCTCGGCCAATACCGTGATCATGCAGATCACGCTCGAGAACGCGACGCCCGACTTCAGCCGCCAGGTGAACGGCATTCCGCCGATCGACACCCAGCGGGCGACCACGCAGGTCCAGGTCGACGACGGCGCGACAACGATCATCGGCGGCATCTTCGTGAGCCGCGAGCAGATCTCCAACGAGCGCACGCCGCTGCTGCACCGGATCCCGCTGCTCGGCTGGCTGTTCAAGCGCGATACGACTGGCGACGAAAGCCGCGAGCTGCTGATCTTCATCACGCCGCGGATCCTGAGGGGTTGAGCATCATGATCACCGCCGTTCGGAAGGCCACTATGCAACTCGCCGCGGTCATCGTCCTGGCCGCCGCCGCGGCGTCGTGCGGCACGACCGCGCGCGAGGGCACGGCCTCGTCATTTCTGATCATCAAGGCGCTCGACGCCGCGTCCGGCGCCGACCCTGGCACCTTCGGCGGCACGCTCAATTCCGACGTCGTGACGATCAGGAACAACGCGCCGACGATCTTCAACGACCTCGGACGGGTGCAGTTCGGCCTCGGCCTGAAAGATCCCGGGCCGCCGGCGTCGCCGGCGGCGCCGTCGCAGGCCAACTGGATTACCGTCGAGCGCTATCACGTGCGGTTCATCCGCTCGGACGGCCGGAACACCGAGGGGGTGGACGTCCCGTACGCCTTCGACAGCGCCATCACCGCGACGGTATCAGCCGACACGACGATCGGCTTCACGTTGATCCGCCAGTCGGCCAAGCAGGAGGCGCCGCTGGCCGCCCTGGCGGGCAATGGGCTGATTCTGTCGACGATTGCCGAAATCACGTTTTACGGCCACGACCAGACCGGGCGCGCGGTCAGCGCCGTCGGCAATATCGGAATCAGCTTCGCGAACTTCGGGGACTGACGCCGACCGGATTCACAGGGACGGGCAGGGACGCCGGGGGACCGGTGACGCATATATGAATCAGACATTTTCCAGGCAGTGGATGGCCGCGGTGGCGCTGGCGGCAGTCGCGAGCAGCTGCACGATGAAGAGCCAGGAAGCGCCCAAGCTGACCGGGCCGTCCGAACTGGGCACGTCGGTGTCGGTAACGGTGTCGCCGGACGTGCTGACCCAGGACGGCGGCTCGCAGTCGCTCGTCACGGTGACGGCCTACGACCAGAACGGCAAGCCGCTGCGCAACCTGTCGCTGCGGAGCGAGATCATGGTCGGCGGCGTGATTGCCGACTTCGGCACGCTGTCGGCGCGCAGCATCGTCACCGGCAGCGACGGCCGGGCGACGTTCGTCTACACCGCGCCGGCCGCCCCGGCGGGGCCGGCGGTCGACAACCACACCACGGTCAATATCGCGGTGACGCCGATCGGCAGCGACTACGCGAACAGCCTGCCGCGGATCGCCACCATCCGGCTGGTGCCGTCGGGCATCGTCGTGCCGCCGGACGGCCTGCAGCCGTACTTCACGATCAGCCCGGCGACTGTCGCGGACCATCAGACGGCGCTGTTCGACGCCTGCGGCGACCCGACCCGAGCCTGTGCGCCCGCCAACAATCCGGTCGCCTCGTACAACTGGGACTTTGGCGACGGCAGAACCGCCGCTGGCAAGACGGTCAGCCACGCCTATAACGAGGCCGGCACCTACGTCGTGACGCTGCGCCTCACCGACGGCCTTGGCCGGACCGCGTCGACGACGCAGAGCATCAATGTCGGTGCCGCCAGCGGCCCGACGGCGGCGTTCGATTTCTCGCCGACGGATCCGCTGATCAACCAGCCGGTGAACTTCAACGCGGCCGCCGCGACGGCGCCGCCAGGACGACGGATCGCCAGCTACTCGTGGGACTTCGGCGACGGCACGTTCGGGTCGGGACAGATTGTGTCCCACTCGTACAGCCTGCCGCGCACCTATCAGGTCGTGCTGACGGTCGTCGACGATACCGGCAAGAAGTCGACGACGAGTAAGGCCGTGGCGCCGAAATAGACCGACCCGTTTCATACTCCTTCCGCAGGGGCGCCGGATCGGCAGGTCCGGCGCCCCTGGGCGTTTCCGCAGCTCGCTCATTCCCGGACCGGATGCCTTCCAATTCCCTCCCGCCGTTCGATACGCGGCTCCGTGCGCTCCGCACCGATCTGCGCGCGGCTGGAGTCGACGCGCTGCTCGTCACACACCCGCCGAACGTCCGCTACCTGACGGGCCTTGCGGCGACCGCCGGGGCGGTGATTATCACGGCATCGCGGTGCGTCCTGCTCGCCGACTTCCGCTATCAGGCGTCAGCCGCCGCCCTCGTCGCCGGCCGCGCCGCGGGAGCGGTTGAGCTGGTCGTCCCGAGAGAGGGGTATGACGACGCAATTGTCGAGGTGCTGCGCGAGACCGGGCCCGGACGCGTCGGGATTGAAGCGGCGTCGCTCACTGTCGGTCGGTTCAACTCTCTGGCGGCGCGGCTGGGCGGTGGCGCCACGACGAGGCGCCGCACCGCGCCGCGGCCGGGCACCGTGCTGGTGCCGCTGGACGGGCTGGTAGAGGCGCGGCGGATGGTGAAAGATACCAGCGAAATCGCCACGCTGCGCGAGGCCGCCCGGCGGATCGCGGCAATCGCCCGGGAACTGCCGGCGATGGTGCGTGAGGGGCGGACCGAGCGGGCGATTGCCGGTGATATCGAGGCGGCGCTGCGAACAGCCGGGTTCGAACGCCCCGCCTTCGAAACCATTGCCGCGTCGGGCCCGAATGGCGCCTTGCCGCATGCCCGGCCGACGGATCGGGCGGTCCGGGCCGGCGAGGGGGTGGTGCTGGACTTCGGAGGGGTCTACGACGGATACTGCGTGGATCTTACGCGGACGCTGTTTGCGGGGGCGTCAGGGGCGGAGATCGGCCGGATGTTCGCCGCCGTGCAGGCCGCGCACGCGGCGGCGATTGCCGCCGTACGGCCGGGCGCCCGGCCGAGCGAGATCGACGGCGCGGCGCGCGAGGTGCTGGCCGCCGCGGGGCTGGGGGAGGCGTTCGGCCACGCCACCGGGCACGGGCTCGGCCTCGAGGTCCACGAGGCGCCCCGGATCGCCAAAGCCGGACCGGATCGCGCCGATACACCGGTTGCGGCCGGCATGGTTTTCACGATCGAGCCGGGGGCCTATGTCGAGGGCCTGGGCGGGGTCCGAATCGAGGACGACGTGCTGGTGGCCGAGGGCGGGTGCGAGGTGCTCACGGCGGGGGTATAGTGCGGGGGGATCAGGGTGCCGGGGTGCCAAGGTGCCAAGGTGCCAAGGTGCCGCGGGGGCCAAGGTGCCGGGGTGCCGGGGGTGCCGGGGAGCCAAAGTGGTGGTGAGCGCGGTGGAGGATGATGGAGTTCGAGGACATTGAGCGCATTCTGGAGCTGGTCCGGCAGCACGATCTGGCGGAGTTCGAGCTCGAACGCGAGGGGCTGAAGATTCGCGTTCGGAAGTCGTCGGCCGGCTATCCGCCGGCGGCGCTGGCGCTGCCGGCGCAGCCCGCGGCTCCGGCCGCCACCGCGCCCGCCGCCGCCGCGGCTCCGCTCGTCAACGAATCGCCCGAGGACAGCGACGCGGTCGATCTCGCCGTCGTCAAGTCCCCGATTGTCGGCACCTTTTACCGCTCGCCGGAGCCGGACGCCGCGTCGTTTGTCGAGATTGGCGACCGCGTCAAGAAGGACCAGGTCCTTTGCATCATCGAGGCGATGAAGCTGATGAACGAGATCACCTCCGAGTACGACGGCGAGGTGGTCAGCGCGTACGTGGAAAACGGCAAGGCGGTCCAGTACGGCGAGCGGCTGTTCGCCATCAGGACCACGTAGGGCTGACATCCGGAGACGCGGAGCTCAAAGCGCCCCCAATTCCATGTTCAAGAAAGTCCTGATCGCCAATCGCGGCGAAATCGCCCTGCGCGTCATCTGCGCCTGCCGAGAGCTCGGCATCAAGACGGTTGCCGTCTATTCCGAAGCCGACGAGAACTCGCTGCACGTCCGCTTCGCCGACGAGGACGTCTGTATCGGGCCGGCGCGCAGCGCCGACAGCTACCTGAGCGTGCCGGCGGTGCTGAGTGCCGCCGAGATCACCGGCGCCGATGCGATCCATCCCGGCTACGGCTTCCTGGCCGAAAGCGCCTACCTCGCCGAAGTCTGCGAGGCCTGCCACATCAAGTTCATCGGCCCGGCGCCGAACGTCATCCGGCTGCTCGGCGACAAGGCCCGGGCGCGGCGGGCGATGAAAAAGGCCGGCGTGCCGATCCTGCCCGGCAGCGACGGTCCGGTCGACAGCGAGGACAAGGCCCTCAAGATCGCCAAGGAGCTCGGCTTCCCGGTGATCATCAAGGCGGTGGCCGGCGGCGGCGGCCGCGGCATGCGCGTGATTCGCGCTCCGGGCGAGCTGTCGAAGGCCCTCAAGACCGCGCAGCGCGAGGCCGAGGCGGCGTTCGGCGTCGGCGACGTCTACCTCGAGAAGTACGTCGAGAACCCGCGCCACATCGAGTTCCAGATCCTCGGCGACCATCACGGCGCGGTCGTCCATCTGGGCGAGCGCGAGTGTTCAATTCAGCGGCGCCACCAGAAGCTGCTCGAGGAGGCGCCGTCGGTGGCGGTCACGGAAAAGATGCGCCGCAAGCTCGGCAGCACCGTCGTCGACGCCGCGCGTGCCGTCCAGTACACCAACGCCGGGACGTTCGAATTCCTGCTCGACGACAAGGGCAACTTCTTCTTCCTCGAGGTCAACACCCGCGTGCAGGTCGAGCACCCGATCACCGAGGCGATCACCGGCATCGACATCGTCAAGGAGCAGATCCGCATCGCCGCCGGCGAGCGGCTGTCGTTCAAGCAGGGGGACGTGACCTTCACCGGCCACTCGATCGAGTGCCGGATCAACGCCGAGGATCCCGAAACGTTCGCGCCGTCGCCGGGCGTCGTCCACGCCTACAGCGTGCCGGGCGGTCCGGGGGTCCGAATCGACACCTTCATCCACTCGGAGTGCACCATCCCGCCGTACTACGACTCGATGATCGCCAAGATCATCGTCCATGGCCGCGACCGCCACGAGGCGATCGCGCGGATGCGGCGGACGCTCGAGATGACGGTGATCGAGGGCATCAAGACCTCGATCCCGCTCCACCTCAAGATCCTGGCGGATCCGGACTTCGTCGCCGGCCGGCTGAACACCGGATTCATGGAACGGTATCTGGTCGAGAAGAAGCCGGCGGCGGGAAACCTCGCCGAAGCCGTCTAGCGCGGACCGGAGCGCGTCATCACCCACCCCGATCTTTCCGGTCCGCTGCCGTTCGTCTATCCGATCATCGATGCCGGCGTGTGCGCCGCCCGCGGCCGGGACCCGCTGGCGCTGGCCGCGGCGTGCCTCGACGGCGGCGCCCGGCTGCTCCAGCTGCGCTGCAAGGCGGAAGGCAGCGGACGGTTCCTCGACCTGGCGACGCGGCTGGTGGCGCTGACGGCGGCGGCCGGCGGGCACCTCATCATCAACGACCGGCCCGACATCGCCCGGCTGAGCGGTGCCGCCGGCGTCCATGTCGGACAGGACGATCTGCCGGCTGCGGACGCCCGCGCCATCGTCGGCGAGGCGGCCATCGTCGGCGTCTCGACGCACGATGAAGCGCAGGTCGAGGCGGCGCTGGCGGCGGGCGCCGGCTACATCGCGGTCGGCCCGATCTTCGACACCTCGACCAAAGCGACCGGATACAGCGCCCGCGGCCTCGGGCTCGTCCGCTACGCGGCCGGGCGCGGAACGCCGGTTGTCGCGATCGGCGGCATCACCGCCGAGCGCGCGGCGGCGGTGATCGATGCCGGCGCGGCCGGCCTCGCGGTGATCACGGACTTGCTCTCGCCGCCGGATCCGGCGGCGCGGGTGCGGCTGTTCCTGCGGGCGATTGCCAGCGCCGGCGGGCCGCTCCGTGGCGGGAAGGTATAATGCCGCGTTTCCCGCGAGGCCTGAATCAGCACGGCGCGTCCTCGGTGGGCCGCGCCCGGAGGGTGAATGGATTCGAATCTCCTCAGAACGAAGTCAATCGAGCAGCTTGTCGGTGACGCCGAGCACGGCGGCAAGTCGCTCAAGCGGACGCTGACCGCCTTCGACCTCACGCTGCTCGGGATCGGCGCCATCATCGGCACCGGCATCTTCGTCCTGACCGGGACCGCCGCCGCCAACCAGGCCGGCCCCGGCATCGTCCTGTCGTATGTCATCGCCGGCCTCGCCTGCGGCTTCGCGGCGCTGTGCTACGCCGAGTTCGCGGCAATGATTCCGATCTCCGGCAGCGCCTACACCTACGCCTACGCGACGCTCGGCGAGGTCTTCGCGTGGATGATCGGCTGGGACCTGATTCTCGAGTACGCGGTCGGCTCGATGACGGTCGCGGTCGGCTGGAGCGGCTACTTCCAGCGCATCCTCGCGGGTTTCGGCGTTCACCTGCCCGTCTGGATGGCGGCGTCTCCCGACGCGGCGGCTGGCACGGTCGTCAATCTGCCGGCGATCCTGATCGTCCTCGGCATCATGGTGCTGCTCATTATCGGCGTTCGGGAGAGCGCGCGCTTCAACGCGGCGATGGTGGCGATCAAGCTGGCGGCGGTCGCCTTCTTCATTGCCGTCGGCTTCAAGTATGTCGAGCCGGCCAACTGGTCGCCGTTCATGCCGTACGGCTTCTCCGGCGTGATGACCGGCGCGGCGGTGGTGTTTTTCGCCTACATCGGCTTCGACGCGGTCTCGACGACGGCGGAGGAGGCGAAGAACCCGAGCCGGGACCTGCCGATCGGCATCATCTCGTCGCTGATCATCTGCACGCTGCTCTATCTGATTGTCTCGGCGATCCTGACCGGGATCGTGCCGGTCGTCCAGTACAAGTCGGACATGCAATTCCTGAACGCGCCGGTCGGCTACGCGCTGGCGGCGATTCACAAGGACTGGGCGGCCGGTCTGGTCTCGGCC
>JANMWI010000020.1:0-13163 GCA_031393955.1 Acidobacteriota bacterium | reverse complement strand
GGCGGCGCCGGCATCCGGACCTGCGCCAGCTTGCCGCGGACGGCCGCCGCCGGCGAGGGCTTCGCGGCCGGCTTGCGGCCGCGCTCCGCCGCGGCCGCCGGCTTCGCGCGCGGCGCGCGGCGGGGCGTGCGTACAGGAGATGTTTTCTGCCTCTTCGCCATCAGCTGCTCGGTTCGCGACGTTCCGATCTTACTGCTTTCCCACCGCCGTCCCGGGCTGCGAGCCGTCGGAGCGATTCGGGCGACCGGCCAGCATCCGCTGAATCTCGGCGACGAGCGCGTCGGGCAGGCAGGGTTTGGTGACGAACGCGTCGCAGCCCGCCTGCCGCGCCCGCTCGGCGTGCACCGACAGGGCGTGGCCGGTCAGGGCGACGATCGGAATGTGCTTCGTCCGATCGTCAGACTTCAGCCACAGCGTCGCTTCC
The DNA here is from genome assembly GCA_031393955.1 of Acidobacteriota bacterium. Classification (GTDB taxonomy): domain Bacteria; phylum Acidobacteriota; class Vicinamibacteria; order Vicinamibacterales; family 2-12-FULL-66-21; genus JALZOC01. The sequence continues at coordinate 12,739 of JANMWI010000020.1, read as the reverse complement.
CAGCCGTCCATCCGCGGCAGCGCCAGGTCCATCAGGATGATGTCCGGCATCAGCTCCAGCGTCCGCTCGATCGCCTGGACGCCGTCGCCGGCTTCGGCGACCTGATAGCCCGAGAACTGGAGGTAGGCGACGTACATCTCACGGGCGTCCTGATAGTCTTCGACGACCAGCACCAGCGATCCGGCCGGTTGACTCATCGGCGCCTCATTCGCGTCGGCAGGCGGAGGATGAAGGTCGAACCGCGGGCCGGCGTGCTCTGCAGCTCGATGCTGCCGGCGAGCGTGTCGGCGAGACGGCGGCAGATCGACAGGCCGAGCCCGGTCCCGCCGTAGCCGCGCGCCGGCGAGCTGTCGAGCTGACGGAAGTCCTCGAAGACCTTCTTCTGGTCCTCGAGCGGGATGCCGACGCCGGTGTCGGCGACGGCGACCGCGATCTGCCGGGCACCCGGCTCGAGCGTGGCCGAGATCGTCACCGATCCCGAGGGGGTGAACTTCAGCGCGTTGCTGAGCAGGTTGAGGACGATCTGCTTCACCTTCTGCCGGTCGCTGCGCAACGACGGCAGGCGGCGCGGGAGCTCGCAGCTCACCGCCAGCGCCGACCGCTTGACGATCGGCTCGAGCTCGGCCATCACTTCCTCGACCAGCTCCCCGATCCGGAAGGTCGTCAGCGTCAGCGGCATCCGGCCGGCCTCAATCCGCGTGATGTCGAGGATGTCGTTGATCAGGGCGAGGAGATGGCGGGAGTTCGAATCGATCCGCGACAGGCTCTTGCGCTGCGCCTCGACGACCGCGCCGGACACGCCGTTGAGCAGCATGTGGGTGTAGCCGAGGATGGCGTTCAGCGGCGTCCGGAACTCGTGCGACATGTTCGCCAGGAACTGCGACTTGAGCGCCGACGCCTGCTCGAGCGCGATGTGCTGGCGGCGCAGCAGCTCGTTCTGCTCGGCAAGCTCGGTGGTCGCCTCCTGCACCTTCCGCTCGACCTCGGCGTAGGCCTCCTTGAGCTGCTGGAACAGCCGTGCCTTCTCCATCGCCTCGGTCAGGTCGTGCAGAATCGTCACCACCCAGACCAGCTCGCCCTGCTCGGAGAGGATCTGCGCGGCCAGGCCCTCGACCGGCGACGGCCGGCCGCTGATCGGATCGGTCAGCGGGATTTCGCCGCGGTAGCGCTGGTCGCCACTGCGGGTCAGCACGTTCGACACGAACGAGCTGAGATTGACGCCATTGGCGCGGACGCGCCGCTGCGCCATCTCCCCGCCCGACGCCGGCGCGTCGAACAGCCGGCCGGCCGGCTCGTTCATCAGGACGATGTCCCCTTCCTGGTCGGTCACCAGGATCGGGTCGGCGACCGAGTCGATGATCAGGTCGAGGCGGTGGCGCTCGTCGCGGACCTCGGCCTGCGCCAGCCGCAGCGTCCGATAGCTGTCCTCGATTTCCTCCTTGGCGCGCGCCAGATCGGTGACGTTGCGCAGCACCGAGACGACGCAGGTGCCCTGCCGCTCGTCGGTGGCGCGCGAACTGAGCAGCTCGAACAACAGATCGGAGCCCTCGAGCGGATCGACCAGCAGCAGCTCGCGCCGCGCCAGCGCGGTGCGGGCGACCGCGCTGGTCGACAGTGCCGCCGAGAACAGCATGTTGTTGAGCGCCACCGCCCGCCGCCAGCCCTCGCTCGCCCCGTCGGGAGCGGCGAACAGCTTCTCGGCATGGGCGTTGGCGATGAGCAGCTTGCCCTCGGTATCGGTGAGCAGGATCGGATCGGTAACGGCGTTGATGATGCTGTAGAGCAGCATCCGCTCCTCGCCGAACTTGGTCTCGGCGAGCCGCTCGCGGCTGTGCAGCCGCGCCAGCTGCCGGCCGAGCACCCGCGCCACCCAGGCGACGTCGGCTCGGACCCTGGGTGCGTCGGCGTCGATCAGCATCAGGCCGTGCGCACCGTGGTCGTCGCCGCGCAGCGGGATGGCGTGGAACGGCCGGCGTTCGATCGGCGTCCGGAAGGGGTGGCCGCGGCCGCCAAAATAACTTGCCTGCGGACGCTCGAGCGCACGGATCAACGGATGCCCCGCATCGTCACGCGACAGTGCGAACTCGGCGATTGCCGCCGACGACACGCCGTGCTCGGCGACGAGCAGCAGCGCAGCGGTCGCCGGCTCGGCGACCGCGATCGCCGCCATCTCGACGCCGGCATGCGTCACCAGCCAATCGACCGCCCGCCTGGCAGACGCCTGCAGGTCGCTGCTGGCGAGGAGAAATTCCACCAGCGAAAGCTTCGCCTCCATCTGGAGTTCTGCAAGCGGCGCGACGGCGGACCGGGTCAACGCTAACCTTCGATCCGCCTCCGCGCCACCCGTTTACCGGTCTTCTTCGCCGCCGATTTGCTGGCGGCCAACTCGGCGCGCAGCGCGGCGTTCTCAGCGATGACACTCTGGTGCGCGGCCGAGAGTTCAGGCTGTGGCCTCGAGATCGGCGTCACCTGACCGACCGCTTCGGAATATTTCAGGTAGGTATCGATCGACGCGACGACGACGCGGGCCTCGACGGTGATCAGGTCGATGCCGACCAGCGACACCCGCACCCAGGCATCGATGACGATTCCCTTGTCGAGCACGCGGTCGAGGACGTCGATGAGACTCGTACCGCCTGGCGCTCGTTCAACTGCCATTCTCTGCTCCTCATCGAGCCGTGCCCCGCGGACGGCTCAGCGGCCGCCGCCGCGGCGCCGCTGTCGTCAGCGCATCCACTTTCCGCTCCAGCCGATGGATCTGCTCGCGCAGCGCTTCGTTCTCCGCCACCGCCGAACGGTGCGCGCCAGGCGACAGGTCGCGATCGTGCCGCCACCAGTCGAGACCGATCTCCTGCGCCTTGTCGAGCGAGCAGACCAGCAGCCTGATGCGGATGGTCAGCAGCTCGACTTCGGCCAGCGAGACCTTGATGTCTCCCGCAATGACCAGCCCCTTGTCGAGCACCCGGTCGAGGACGTCGACGAGTCCCGTGGAGCGGTGACCTGAGGGCGGAAGATCCAGCGGCATGTCCGAGCGAATATATCGCACGCCCCGGGGGCAGGCAAACACGAGCGCCGGCGCCCGCCCGCTTGAGTCGGCCACCCGGGCCGCGCCGCCACGCCGTACCGATCAGGTCACGGCAGGGCCATGCAAGGCGCCCGCCATAGCTGAGTTCACTGATTGGCGGGTGCGGCGTCCGATTTCAGCGCTCGCTTCAGCACTTTGCCGGAGGCGGTCATCGGCAAGCTCGTACGGAATTCAACCATGCGCGGGTATTTGTAGGCAGCAAATTGCTCACGTCCCCAGGCGACGAGTTCGTCGGCCGTCACCTCGACCCCAGGGCGTTTGACGATGAAGGCCTTGACCTCCTCCCCGAGCCGCTCGTCCGGAATGCCGATGACCGCGGCCAGCGACACGGCCGGATGGGTCAGCAGAACATCCTCGAGCTCGCGCGGATAGACGTTGAATCCGCCGCGCAGGATCATGTCCTTCTGCCGGTCGACCACCGCCAGGTAGCCGTCGTCGTCGATGACGCCGATGTCGCCGGTGTGCAGCCAGCCGTCGCGGATCGCCTCGGCGGTCGCCTCCGGACGGCGGTAATAGCCCTTCATCACGTTCGGGCCGCGGACAACGATTTCGCCGCGCTCGCCGCCCGGCACCGATCGGCCGTCGCCGTCGACGCAGCGGACCTCGACGCCGAAGATCGGGAAGCCGACCGTTCCCGGCCGCGACGGCCGGTGCAGCTGGTTGAAGGCGACCACCGGCGAGGTTTCCGACAGCCCGTAGCCTTCGAGAATCCTGACGCCGAAGGTCGCCTCGAAACGGCGCAGCACTTCGCGCGGCATCGGCGCGCCGCCGGAGACGCAGATGCGGAGGTGCTCGGCAATCGGCGCCGCCGCGATGCCGGCGGCGTCCGCATGGGCGAGCAGTGCCCAGTACATCGTCGGCACGCCGATCCAGATGCCGACCTGCTCCGCGACGATCGTCTGGAGGACCGCGGCGGGATCGAAGCGCGGCAGCAGCACCATGCGCACGCCGCCGTAGAGACAGGCATTCATCTGGCAGGTCTGCGCGGTCGAATGGAACAGCGGCAGCGTGACGAGCTCGACATCCTGTTCGAGGCCAGGACGCATCGCCGGGGCGAGCATGTCATGGGTGGCGACCGCGTTCCAGAGCATGTTGCCGTGGGTCAGCTCGGCGCCCTTGGGCTGACCGGTGGTGCCGGAGGTGTAGAGGATGACGGCGGTGTCGTCCTGCCGCCGCGGGGCCGACGCCCGGTCGGCCGGCTGCGCCGCCATCAGCGCGCCGAGCGTCGGCACGCCGGCGATCGGCCCGAGCGCCGCGGGATCGGCGGTGATGATGACGAGGTGCGGACAGCCGCTGGCGTCGCACGCCGCCTTGGCGGTCGCGGCCAGCGGCAGCTCGGCGGTGCCCTCGAAAGCGAGCAGCGCCCGGGCGTGGCTGTCCGCGAGGTGATAGGCGACTTCGCGCGGCTTGAGCAGGACGTTGAGCGGGACGACGACCGCGCCGGCCTTGAGAATGCCGAAGTAGGCGAGCGGAAACCACGGCACGTTCGGACAGGACAGCGCGACGTGATCCCCGGGCGCGATGCCGAGCTCGGCCAGCGCCGCGGCGATGCGCGACGCGCCGGCATGCAGCGCCCCGTACGACGTGTGCCGGCCCTGGAACGTCAGCGCCGTCGCCGCCGGCGTCAACCGGGCGCGATGATCGAGCAGGCTCGCCAGGCTCAGCGACGTGGCCGTGTGCCTGACGCCGGGTCCGCCGGGCGGCTCGGGACGCTCGGCCACGCTCAGAGCCAGTCCGTGTGCACCGCGCCAGGCCGGTCGATGCGCTCGTAGGTGTGCGCCCCGAAGGCGTCGCGCTGGGCCTGGGTCAGGCTCTGCGGCAGCCGGGCAGTGCGGTACGCATCGTAGTAGGCCAGCGCGGACGCGTGCGCGGCATAGGGCAAGCCGGCGTCGGCGGCACGGCACACGGCGCGGCGCCAGCCGGCCTGCGCGGCGCTGACGATGTCGCGCAGCTCGTGGTCGAGCAGCAGGTTGACGAGCCCGGGCTGCGTCTCGAACGCCCGGCGCACCGGGTCGAGCAGGCGCGCGCGGATGATGCAGCCGGCCTTCCAGATGCGGCCAATCTCACTCAGGTTGATGTTCCACTTGTAGTGGTCGGAGCCGGCGCGGATGAGCGCCATGCCCTGCGCGTAGCCGCAGATTCGCGCGGCGTGGAGCCCGTCGCGGAGGTCGTCGATGACCGCGCTGCGGCCCGCCTCGTCGAACGGCTTCACCGCCGAGACGCCGGTCAGCACCGCCGAGGCTTCGACGCGCTGCTGCTTCAGGCTCGACAGCAGCCGGGCGTCGATCGCCGCGGCGATCGTCGGAATCGCGACGCCGAGATCGAGTGCGACCTGCGCGGTCCACTTCCCGGTCCCCTTCTGCGCCGCCTTGTCGAGCACGACGTCGACGAGCGGCGTGCCGGTATCGGGGTCGACGACGCGGCAGACTTTCGCGGTCAGGTCGATCAGGAAGGACTCGAGCGGGCCGGCGTTCCACGCTTCGAACACCGCCGCGGTTTCCACCGCCGACATCCCGAGGCCGCGGCGCATGACGTCCCAGGCCTCGGCGATGAGCTGCATGTCGGCGTACTCGATGCCGTTGTGCACCATCTTGACGAAATGCCCGGAGCCGCCCGGACCGACGTGCGTCACGCACGGGCCGGCCTCGCTCTGCGCGGCGATCGCCTCGAGCACGTCCTTGACGATCGGCCACGCCTGGTCGGGGCCGCCGGGCATCAGCGACGGGCCGAAGCGCGCCCCCTCCTCGCCGCCCGACACGCCGCAGCCGATGAAGTAGATGCCGTCGGCGCGAAGCGCCGCCTCGCGCCGTTCGGTGTCCTCGAACCAGGAGTTGCCGCCGTCGATGACGACGTCGCCGCGATCGAGCAGCGGCTTGAGCTTCTCGATCGTCGCATCGACCGGCTTGCCGGCCGGGATCATCATCATGATCCGCCGCGGCCGCTCGAGCGCGGCGGTGAAGGCCTCGAAGGTCGGCGTCCCTTCGAACGCCGCTCCCGGATGGGCGGCGAGGAACTCGTCGATCCAGTTGGTCTCGAGGTTCCAGACCGCGACGCGAACACCGCGTGATTCGATGTTCAGGGCAAGGTTGCGTCCCATCGTCCCGAGGCCGATGATGCCGAACTGCGCTGTGCTCATACAACTCCCTGGGCCGCCACGACCGCGCGTTCGAACGCGTGATCGCGCGACCGGATCCGAAGCTCCTCTCCGATGAGCGCGGCCAGCCCGCGCCCGCCGAGCGAGACCACCCGCGACGCGCCGGCGTGCCCGTCGACGCGAGCCGAGGTTTCGACGCAGGTGCGGTCGGCGCAGAGTGCGAGCGACAGCGCCTGATCGCCGCCGCCGAGCTCGATGCGCTCGATCGGCGCGCCCAGGCGGCCCGGCCGCCACTCGATGGCCACGTCCGCCGACCAGCCGAGGCTCGACTTCAGCCACCCCGCATACAGCCGCGCCGCCGGGCGATCGGCGCCCTCGATTGACAGCCGCGTAAAACCGCCGGCCGCCTGCCGGACCTCCGGGATGTCGAAAAACTGCGCCATCAGCGCCCGCCATCGGGTCAGGCCGGTCCAGCGGAGATCGCTCGTCGCGGTCAGCGCCGCAAGGCTCTCGGCCCGCACCCACACCGCCTCGGGCTGCTCGGCATCGAGGATCAGCCGGTCGGCGAGGGCGGCGAGCCCATCGAGATTTTCGGCCGCGCCGCCCCGCCACCACACCACCGTCGGCAGGCTCGAGAGCCGCAGCGCCGCGACCGCGTTGTTGAGATAATCCTGGCGCAGGCCCTCGACGGCGACGGCGTGGTCGAGGACGCGCACCGGCGGCGACGGGTCGAGCCCGTCGGAAATGAGGATCGCGCGGACGCCGACGTCGGTCAGCTGCTCGACGGTGCGCGCCGCCTCCACCAGGCGGCGGTGCGGGCCGATCACCACCAGCGTCGCCGTCAGCGCGTGCCCCTGGGCGCGCTTCGTATCGTCGTGTGCGGCCCTGCCGAGCGCGGTCTCGATCTCGGCGAACGGGACCTCGACGCCGAGCGGCAGCAGTGCTTCGGGCGCGGCATCGGTCATAGCGTTCTCCAGCGGCGGCCGTCGCGCTCGATCAGCGCGTCCGCGTCCGGGCAGCTCCACTCCCCGGCCTCGTAGACCGGCAGCTCGGCGCGCGGCGCGGCCCGCCACTGCTCGTGCACCGGGGTGATGAGCGCCCATGATGATTCGACGAAGTCGTGGCGCGCAAACAGCGTCGAATCGCCGAGCAGGGCGTCGAGCAGCAGCGTCTCGTAAGCCTCGGGGACGCTGCCGCCGAACGCGCTGCCGTAGCGGAAATTCATCATCACCGGCGCCAGCTGCATCCGGGTACCCGGCAGCTTGGCTTCGAACCGGACCGAGATGCCTTCGTCGGGCTGGACGTTGATGATCAGCAGGTTGGGGGCGACCGACGACTGGCTGATGCGCTTGAAAATCTCGAGCGGCGGCCGCCGGAACTGAATCGCAATCTCGGTCGTCCGCTTTGGCAGCCGCTTGCCGGTCCGCAGGTAGAACGGCACCCCTGCCCAGCGCCAGCTGTCGAGCTGCAGCCGCAGCGCCACGAACGTCTCGGTCGTCGACCCGGCGGCGACGCCGGGCTCCTCACGATAGGCCGCGACCTCAGCTCCGGCGACCCAGCCGCCGCGATACTGGGCGCGGACGACGTCGGCGGCGGCGAGCGGCTGCGCCGACAGCAGCGCATCCATCTTCCGGTCGCGGACGCTGTCGGCGGTGAACGCAATCGGCGGCTCCATCGCGACCAGCGACATCAGCTGCATCAGATGGTTCTGCACCATGTCGCGCAGCGCCCCGGCGCCCTCGTAATAAGCGGCGCGGCGCTCGACGCCGACGGTCTCCGCCGCCGTGATCTGGATGTGATCGATGTAGCGGCGGTTCCACACCGGTTCGAACATGCCATTGGCGAAGCGGAAGACCATCAGGTTCTGGACGGTCTCCTTGCCGAGGTAATGATCGATCCGGAAGACCTGGTCCTCGTCGAAATGGCGGTGGACGATCTGGTTGAGCTCGCGCGCCGTGGCGAGGTCGGTCCCGAACGGCTTTTCGATGATGATCCGCCGCCAGCCGGCGTCAGACGAGGCGGCCAGCCCGGCGGCGCCGAGTTGCTCGATCACCAGCGGGTAGGCGCCCGGCGGGATCGCCAGATAGAACAGCACCCCGCCGACCGCCTCGCGGTCGCCGAGGAGCGCCGCCAGCCGCTGATAGATCGCCGGATTCGCGAAGTCGCCGCCGACGTAGTGCAGCCGCTCGCCGAGCGATCGCGCGATCTCGTCGTCGGCGGTTACGCCGGCGAATTCGCGGAGGCTGTCGTGGAACGCCTGGCGGAACCAGTCGTCGCCGAACTCCTCGCGGGCGACGCCGATAATCGAGAACCGCGCCGGCAGGTGCTGGTCGCGGGACAGGCGGTAGAGCGCGGGCAGGAGCTTTCGGCGCGTCAGATCGCCCGACGCACCAAAGATGACGAGTGTCGCAGGGCCGGGCGTCGGCTCGATGCGCAGACCGTCCTGCAGCGGATTGATCGGCACCTCAGGATGATACCCGAGAGCACGGCGCGGCTACTTGCGCGCGGCGAGATACGCCGCGACCGCGTCGAGCTGCGCGCCGCTCAGGCGATCGCCGAACGACGGCATGTCGGCGTCCGGGTCGACCAGCTCGGGGTCGACGATCCAGCGGCGCAGCGTCGCGGCGTCGTGCTTCGCCCCCTCATGCGACAGATCCGGGCCATCCTTCCCGCCGTCGCCGTCGAGCTTGTGGCAGCCGACGCAGTAGCGGGCGAAGACCGCGCCGACCATCTCGATTTGCGGACTGAAGCCGGGGTACGGCTGGAGCGCCGCCCGCCGCGCGAACGCCACCAGCGCGGCGGCTTCGCGCTCGCTGACGACCACCGGCGGCTCGCGCAGGCCGGGCGCGATCATCTCGGGATCGAGGACGTGCCCGGCCAGCCATTCGGGACCCCGCGTCGCCGGCAAGCCGTCGATCGGATCGGCGCGGCCGCTGGCCGAATGGCAGCGCGCGCACCCGGCCTTCCCGGCCATGACGCGCCCGCCGATCTCGCGCAGCGTCCAGGTGCCCGCGGTCGCGGCGGCGGCGGCCGGCCGATCCCGCCAGCCGAGGGTCGTCAGCAGCACGACCGCGCCGAACCCGGCGACCACCGCCGCGAGCACCGCCCGCCGGCGGCGCGGATCGCGGGATGGCCCGCGGTCGATCCACGGCAGCAGCGCCAGCCCGGCCGCGACCAGGCCGGGCACGACCATCGCGCCGACGACCTCCCATTTACCGGGAAAGTATTTGAGCAGCTGGAACAGCCCGAGGAAATACCACTCCGGCCGCGGAATGTAGGTGGCGTCGGTCGGGTCGGCCGGGCCTTCGAGGGCCGGCATGCCGTGCCACGCGAACGCGACCAGCGCCGCCAGCACGAGCAGGACCATCGTGACGTCGCGCGACGCCTGCGCCGGGTAGAACGCGGTCTCCGGGCCCGAGCGCGGACGGACCGGCCCCGAGATGCCGTGCCGCCGCATCAGCACCATGTGCCCGACAATCAGCGCGATCAGCGCCGCCGGCAGGAAAATGACGTGCGCCGAATACCAGCGCGTCAGCGTCAGCGCGCCAATCGTCGGTCCGCCGCGCATGATCGCGGCGACCACCTCGCCGCCGAGCGGCGTCAGCCTGGCGATATTGATCGTCACCACCGTCGCCCAGTAGGCGCGCTGATCCCACGGCAGGAGATAGCCGGTCAGCGCAAACGCCAGGATTAGGCCGAGCAGCGCCAGGCCCGACAGCCAGGTCACTTCTCGCGGTGCCTTGTACGAACCAAAGGCGATCACCCGCAGCATGTGCGCCACGACCGCGACGACGATGAAGCTGGCGCCGAAGTGATGCAGGCCGCGGACGATCCGGCCGGACGACATGGCGGTGATGAAGCGCACGCTGTCGTAGGCGTGGTCGGGCGTCGGGGCGTAGTAGAGCGTCAGGACCGCGCCGGTCAGCAGCTGGATCGACAGCAGCGCCAGCAGGATGCTGCCGAGGGTGAAGAACCAGCCGGTGCCGGGCGGCAGCGGCTCATCGAGCATCACGCTGGCGGCGCGGCGGTAGCCGGTGCGGGCGTCGAGCCAGTCGGCCAGCCCGAGCCGGGCAAGCATGCGTCTCACAGCCGCACCAGGATCGACGCGTCGGCGGGGTCGATGCGCGCGTCGACGACCGCCAGCGGCCGCGGCGGCGGGCCGGAGACGACCGTCCCGTCGGCGGCGTAGACGCCGCCGTGGCACGGGCACTTGAAATGCCTGGCCGCGCCGTCCCATTGCACCTGGCAGCCAAGGTGCGTGCAGGTCGCCGACATGGCGCGCACCGTGTCGCGGCCGTCCCACACCACGAAGACGGTTTCGCGCGCGCGGGCCCGGTACCAGCCGTCCACCCGCGGCACCGACAGGATCCGGGGCGCCGGTTCATCAGGCTTGAGGTCGCCGGTCGAGCCGGCACGAATCCACCGGCCGGCAGCCGCCGCTCCCGACGGCCGTAGCGCAAAGGCGCCAAGCAGCGCCGTCAGGCCGCCGCCGACCAGCGCCAGCGCGGTGTTGACGAAGACGACCAGCGCGCGGCGGCGCGCCGGCGGAACGGGATGTTGGGGACGCTCAGGCATGAACTCGGGCTGGCGACTGCGAAGGACGCGCCAATCGCGCCGAGCGGTATCTTACGGCGGGCCGCGCAAATTTGCGACCCGGGCCGTCCGCGAGATTCGGGAAGCGTAAGGCCCTTTCGCTCCGTGCGGCGATCAGCGCGGCAGCGACGACAGGTAGGCCCTCGCCCGGGGCGTGCCGAGCAGCCGGAGCTTCGCCACGATCTCGGCCTTGGCGGCGGGGTCTTTCTCGGCTTTCGCGAGCCGGATCAGCTCCTCGTCCGCCTGGGCGTTGAACAGACCGGCGATGATCGGCCGCTTCATGTCCGCCGAGCCGGCGCGCTGCCCGGCATACAGCTCGGCAAGCTCGGCGCTGCCGCCGGCCTCGCCAAGCGTCAGGATGGCGGTGTCCCTCAGCCGCGCGTCGGTTTCGGACTGCACGATCTGCATCAAGGCCGGCGCCGCGTCCCGCTGACCGAGCGACAGGACGACCTGGTATTTCACCCGGACGTTGGCGCGCTCGTAGACCTTGAGCAGGTCGGTCGATATCGCCGGCCCGCCGAGCCGCCCCAGCTCGCGGACGGCCGCGATCCGCACCGGTTCGGGACCGGCGTTCGCCATCTCGAGGACAGTGGCGCGGGCTTCCGGCCGCCGCGACTGCGCGAGCACGAACAGCGCGCGGCGCGCTTCGTCCGCATCCTGCCCGCTCAGGGCAATCTCCCGGAGCAGCGGAATGACCTTGAGCGCGTCGGACTGCATCAGGCTGCCGAGGGCCTGGATCCGGAGATCGGTGTCAGGCATGAAATGCTCCGGCATCCACGCGTCGGCCGGCGGCGGTGGCGGCAGCGCCGGCGCCGGCGGCCTCACCGCACTCGGTGCCGCCGGCGCGGCGGGGGGCACCGGCGGAACGGCCGGGGACGGTGGCGGGGGCGGGGGTGGCGCGGCGGTGAACCAGAGCACGTCGTTGCGGCGCAGACGCTGGGCGATCTCGATGCGCAGCGATCGCGCCGGCTTGAGCCAGCGGCTGTGCGGGTAATCCTGTTCGAGCCGCTGGATCGTCTGGACGGCCGCCCCGGCGTCGCGCGCCTGGTTCTGACAGTGGGCGAGCCAGAACAGCGCTTCGTCGCGGTTCGCCTCCGCGCGGTCGGCAACGGCGGCCTCGAGCGCCTCGATCGCCGGCGCCCACTGCTCGTCGCCGATCAGATCCTTGGCGTGCCCGAGCCGCTCCGAGTCCGGCGCGGCGGCGCGCAGCCCTGGCGCGCCGGCGAGCGCGGCGCAGAGCCCAATCAGTCCCACCCACTTACCGAATTGATGCTGCAGCATGACGTGTGGTCCGTTCCGAAACATTCTCAGAGTCCCGACAGCGAGACGGCATCCATCTTGGCGACGAGATCGCGACGCTCGATGAGGCGCTGGATGTGCGTCAGCGACGCCGGATCGCGGTCGTCGGTCAGCGAGGCCTGCAGCAGCACGAGTTCGAGATCGCGCATCACCGAGGCAATCGATCCAAGGCCGCGGTCTTCGGCGGCGAGGCGGTACATCCGCGTGTCGCTCAACAGCCGGCCCGCCAGCGCCCGCTCGTACTGCCAGTCGGTCGCCCGCACGTGGCCCGGATCCTTGGCGGCCAGGCCGAGCACCACCAGTTTGGAGCGCTCGAGGTGCTCCTCCGTGACCGCCTCGAAGCCGGCGGCGTCGGCCCTGTCCGGCGAAGGGTGAGCGGGCGACGCTAAGGCGGCGGCTGGCGCGGCCGGGCGCGCGGCCCGCACCGCCAGCACGACGCCGGTCGTCGACAGCGCCAGCGTCGCGGCCATCGCGAGCAGCGCGGTGTGCGGCCACCGGGCCGGCGACGCCGGCCGCGCGCCGGGCGCCAGCACGACGCGCGCGTCCAGGCGCCGCATGAAGGCGGACCAGTCATCGCCAGGGGGGGCCGCCACCTCCGGTGCGGCGGCCAGCGCCTCGGTGATTGTCCGCAGCTCGGCCAGCGCGCCGCGGCACGCCGCGCAGCCGGG
>JANMWI010000005.1:0-23467 GCA_031393955.1 Acidobacteriota bacterium | reverse complement strand
GCCGCGGACGCGCCATGGCGCCCGCCGCGCCGCCGGCGGCGCCGTCAGCGCTGACCGCCGGTGGTGCGCCGTCGTCTGCTCCGCCCGCCGCGGCGGCCCCCGCTGGCCCGGCTGCCGGACGCCAGGGCGGCGGACGCCGTGTGCTGGCGCCGGAGGAGCAGGCCGAAGCGGACGCCCGCGCCGAAGCGCTCCACAAGTGGCGCATGGCGAGTACTGCTGCGACCTTCGCGCCGGTCAAGAAGAAGATTGCCGACGCCGGCATCGACCTGAAAATCCTCGTCTACAACATGAACGTGCGCAACACCAAGGATGACGAGCTCGAATACGCGTTCATGATGGCCAAGGCGCTCGGCGTGAACATCATCTCGACCTCGACCCAGGTCAGCATGGCCAAGCGGACCGCGCCGTTCGCCGACAAGCACAAGATCAAGCTGGCCTTCCACGGTCACGACAACCTGACCGATCCCGACGAGACGGCGACGCCCGAGAGCTTCGCCACCATCCTGGCGGCGTCGAAATACCACGCCATCAACCTCGACATCGGCCACTTCACGGCCGCCAACTTCGATCCGGTGCCGTACATCCAGCAGCACCACGATCGCATCACCCACCTTCATCTCAAGGATCGCAAGAAAAACCACGGCGCCAACGTGCCGTGGGGCGAAGGGGACACGCCGATCACGCCGGTGCTGAAACTGCTCGAAAAGAACAAGTGGGACATGCCCGGCAACATCGAGTTCGAATACCCCGGCGATCCGATCGTCGAAGTCGGCAAGTGCCTCCAGTACTGCCGCGAGGCGCTAAAGTAATACAGGGGCTCGGGGTTCGAGGCTTGGCCCCGGACCCCGAACCACCCCGACGCCCCCGTCCAGTGATAGCATTCGGCGCATGACGAAGTGGCTGATGGCTCCCTTGGCGGCGGCGACGATGGTCGCCGGCACACTGGCGATTTCGGCGCGCGGCGCCGCTGACCCGCGCATCCGGGTGGTCGATCACCCCGAGGCGCATCGGGTCGACATCACGATCGACGGCCAGCCGTTCACCTCCTATCGCTACGGCTTGCCGTACAAACCGTCCCTGTTCCCGATCAGAAGCGCTGCCGGCGCGGTAGTGACCCGCGGCTACCCGGTCGAGCCCCGCGAGGGGGAGCGCGCCGACCATCCCCATCACGTCGGCAACTGGTTCAACTACGGCGACGTCAATGGCTTCGACTTCTGGGGCCACTCCGACGAGACGCCGGCGGCGAACAAGGCCAAAATGGGCACGATCGTCCACACCGGCATCGACACGATCGCCGGCGGCGCGGACCGCGGCGAGCTGGCGGTGCGCGCCGACTGGAACGTGCCGGACGGCTCGACGCTGCTGCACGAGCAGACGCGGTTCACCTTCGGCGGAGCCGCGGGGCGGCGGACGATCGACCGCGCCACCACCTGGACCGCCGTCAAGGTGCCGGTGACGTTCGGCGATACCAAGGAAGGGGCGTTCGCGATCCGCGTCACGCGCGCGCTCGAGCAGCCCTCGCCCGACAAGGCGGTCTTCGTCGGCGCCGGCGGCGCGAAAGCCGGTGCGGCACGCGTCGACAACGACGGCGTATCGGGCCGCTATCTCGGCAGTGACGGCAAGACCGGAGACGACGTGTGGGGGACCCGCGGCCCGTGGATGGGGCTGATGGGGAAGATCGACGGCAAGCCGGTGACGGTCGCGATCCTCGAGCATCCGGGCAATCACGGCGCCCCGAACTACTGGCACGCCCGGGGCTACGGCCTGTTTGCCGCCAATCCGTTCGGCCGCAAGGGCTACGACCCCAAACAGGAAGCGGCGTCGTTCACGCTGCAGCCCGGACAGTCGGCGACGTTCCGCTATCGCATCCTGATCGCGGATCGCCAGCTGACGGCCGAGGAACTGAAGAAGGAACAGGCGGCGTTCGCCGCCAGCACGGGACGGTAGCGGAGGGATCCGGCGGGGAGCGGTCGCGTCCGGCGCCGCCCCCCGTCCGAGCGTTACTGCGTGACGTCGACCGCGAGCGCCGCGGTGCTCAGCTTGCCGAGGCTGTTCGTCGCCCAGCAGCTCACCGTCGTCTTGCCGACCGGGAACTTGGAACCCGAGGCCGGCGAACAGGTCGTTTGCACCTTGCCGTCGATCTTGTCCTGGGCGGTGGCGGTGAACGTCGCGACCGCGCCGTCGGCACCCGCCGCCGGCACCTTGACGTTGCCGGAGGTCGTGATCGCGGGCGGCTGCGCGGCCTCGAAGCCGAGCGGCAGGCGGCTGGTGCAGTCGCCGTTCGGGCATTCATTGGCGTCGAAGCAGCCGATGTAGCCGTTGCCCGCGAAATCCTCCGGGCAGACGCCGCAGGTCCGCGAGCCCGGCGTGTTCACGCAGGCCGCGAGCTTGTTGCAGCCGCCGTTGCGGACCGCGCATTCGTTCACGTCGACGCACTTGGTCTCGGGCGAGCCGGTGAAGCCCGGCGGGCACATGCCCGGCGCCGCGGCTGCGGCCGCGGCGGGGGCCTGGTCGGGCGCGGCGGATGCGCCGTACCCGAACACCGTCGTCAGCGCGAAAACCAGCGCGATACCGACGACCGATTGGGTCACCCAGCTGGGAATGGCCTTCATAGACATACATCGATAATAGACGACTCTTCCCGGCCCCGCAACGATGCCGGCAGGGGCCGTCAGGGGGCCTGGTAGACGTCCCGCAGAGCCGGGTAGACCCGCCGATACTGGGCGTAACGCCGGGTCATGACGGGGATGACGTCGGGCCGTGCCGGTGTGACCTCGGCGGTATGGACGACCGCGTCGCAGGCGGCGTCGACCGACGGCCAGTAGCCCGCCCCGACGCCGGCGAGCAGCGCCGCGCCGTAAACGGCGCCTTCCTCGGTCTCGACGGTTTCGACGTCACGCCCGTAGACATCCGCCTGAATTTGTCGCCACACGTCGGAGCGGGCGCCGCCGCCGCCGAGCCGGATCTGTCCGACCGGCAGGCCGAGCTCTTCGAAGATCGTGAACGTGTCACGCAGACTGAAGGCGACGCCCTCGAGCACCGCCCGGACGACGTGGCCGCGGCCGTGGCTGGCGGCGACGCCGAGGAGCGCCGCGCGGACGTTGGGGTCGCGATGCGGCGTGCGCTCTCCCATCAGGTACGGCGCCCACAGCACCCCCTCGGCGCCCGGCGGCACCGCCGCCGCTTCCGCGACCATCGTCTCGTAGGCCGCGTCGCCGGCGGCGGTCAGGCCGTACTGATCGCGCAGCCAGCGCAGCGATAGCCCGGCCGCCTGCGTCACCCCCATCACGTGCCAGCGGTCGGGGATGGCGTGGCAGAAGGTGTGGAGGCGCCCGCCGGGATCCAGGAACGGCCGATCCGTCGCGGCGAAAACCACCCCGGATGTGCCGAGGGTCGCGCTCACCGTCCCCGGCCGGGTAATGCCCATGCCGACCGCGCCGGCGGCCTGGTCGCCGGCGCCGGCGACGATCGGCGTGCCGGCGGGAATGCCGGTGGCGGCAGCGCCGGTGTCCGAGACGCGCGCGCAGACCTCGGGCGATTCGAACAGCGCCGGCAGGACGGCGGCGTCGATGCCGACCGCCGCCATCATCTCCTCCGACCAGCGGCGGCGGACGACGTCGAGCATCAGCGTGCCGGAGGCATCGGCGACGTCAATCGCGAACTCGCCGCTGAGGCGATAGCGGAGGTAATCCTTCGGCAGCAGGACGTGACGGACGCGGCTCCAGACTGCCGGCTCCTGGGTCCGGACCCAGAGCAGCTTGGTCAGCGTGAAGTTGGTCAGCGCCGGATTCGCGGTCAGCTCGAGCAGCCGTCGATCGCCGACCGTCTCGGTGAGCCACCGGCATTCCTGCTCGGTGCGCTGATCGCACCAGATGATCGCCGGGCGCAGCACCTGACCGCGGTCGTCGAGCAGCACCGCCCCGTGCATCTGCCCGGTCAGTCCGACCGCCGAGATCGTCGACGGCTGAATGCCGGTGCGGGCGAACACGCCTTTGACCGCCGTCTGCGAAGCGCGCCACCAGTCGTCCGGATCCTGCTCCGCCCACGCCGCCTGCGGCGACCGGAACGCCGCATGTTCCGCCGTGCTCGACCCGAGCAGCCGGCCGTCTTCCCCCAGCACCAGCGCCCGCGAGCCGCCGGTGCCAACGTCAATACCAAGAACGGGCATAACTATTACAGCCTCACAACGCTGATAGCTGACAGCTCTCAGCTCTCAGCCTGGCACCCCGGCACCTTGGCACCTTGGCACCTTGGCACCTTTGGCACCTTGGCACCGTGGCACCGTGGCACCTTGGCACGTGCCCCCGTGCCCCCCTCCTATCTGACTCCGAGCAGTACCTCGATCGTCAGCTGATCGAGCCGCTCGTAGCCGAGCCCGCGGCTGGCCAGCGCGACGCGGTCGAACGTGTGGCCGAGCAGCTTGTCGCCGCCGGCCGCCGAGTACTCGGACACGGACGGCAGACCGGTCGCCGTCCCGCCCAGCTCTTTGACGATGGTCTGGATGTCGTTGTCGGCGGCCCAGCGCTTGGCGCGCTCCTTGAGAATCAGGTAGGTCCGCATGCAGCCGCGGGCGAAGTCGCGGACGCCGTCGTAGTCCTCGGTCCGGTAGGCGTGGGCGTCGAAATGCCGCGGCCCGTCGTAGCCGACCTCCTCGAGGAACTTGACCAGGAAGAACGCTGCCTTGATGTTGGCCGCGCCGAACCGGTAGTCCTGGTCGTAGCGGCCGGGCACCTGATCGTTGAGGTCGATGTGAAACAGCTTGCCGGCCTCGTGCGCCTGCGCCACGGCGTGCAGGAAATTGAGCCCCGCCATCGTCTCGTGCGCCACCTCGGGGTTGACCCCGACCAGTTCGGGGTGTTCGAGCGTCGGGATGAAGCCGAGGTAGGCGGCGGTCGTCGCCATGTAGATGTCGCCGCGCGGCTCGTTCGGCTTGGCTTCGAGCGCGAACGTGTAGCCGTACTTCTTGTCGAGCGAATAGCGCACCAGGTAGTTGATCCCTTCGCGCAGCCGCTTGATCGCCTCGTCCGGCCGGCGGCAGGCGTCGGTCTCGACCCCCTCGCGTCCGCCCCACAGCACGAAGGTCTTCGCCCCGAGCTCGGCGCCGAGGTCCATCGCCCGCATCGTTTTCTGGATCGCGTAGCCGCGGACCGACGCGTCGTTAGCGGTGAACGCGCCGTCGCGGAACACCGGGTCGTAGAACAGGTTCACCGTCGCCATTGGCACGACGATGCGGTGCTTGGCGCAGGCGGCCTTGAAATCCTTGACGATCCGGTCGCGATCGGCCGGCGTGGCGTCGATCGGCACGAGGTCGTTGTCGTGGAGGTTGACGCCCCAGGCGCCGACCTCGCCGAGCATCGCGACGGCGTCGACCGGCGAGAGCGCCGGCCTGACCGCTTCGCCGAACGGATCGCGGCCGCGATTGCTGACGGTCCAGAGGCCAAAGGAAAATTTGTGTTCCGGACGAGGCGTGTACTGGTCGGCCATCGAGACGGTGCTCCTTCGGGGCGCGCCGGTGCGCCGGCCCCGGGCAAGGGTTGAGCTGCGGTATCATGCAGCGCCGCGAACGCGATAGGTTACTCGCGGAGGCGCGGTGGGTGCAACGAAGAGGTTCCGGGTACCGCGGGCTCGGAGCTCGAAAGGGGAGTGCCATGCGTGACGCGCGGCGAACGAGGCTGGTTCTGGGTGCGGCGGTGCTGGCGCTTGGGCTGGGCGCCGGGCTCGGGGCGCAGGCGCCGGCTCCCGCGGCGCCGCAGGCCCGCGGCGGCGGCATCTATCCGGACTACGTCCCGGACGACAACGCCGGCTTCGTCCCGATCTTTGACGGCAAGACGCTGACCGGATGGGACGGCGACACCACCTTCTGGCGCGCCGAGAACGGCGAGATCATCGGCGAGTCAACGCCGCAGCAGCCGGTCAAGGCCAACAGCTTCCTGATCTGGCGCGGCGGCACGGTCAAAGACTTCGAGCTGAAGGTCGAGTTCCGGATCAGCGGCACCAATAGCGGCATCCAGTACCGGAGCGTCGAGGTCCCCGAGCTCGGCAAGTGGGTGCTCAAGGGCTATCAGGCCGACATCGACTTCGGCGGCGAATATGTCGGCAACGTCCACGAAGAGCGCGGCCGCAAGCCCGGCCACGTCGTCCTGGCGCGGCGCGGTCAGATGACGCGGATTGTCGCCGGCCCCAAGTACGAGACGCTGGCGACGATTGGCGACGGCACGCTGCTGAAAGGGGTCATCAACGTCAACGGCTGGAACCGCTACCACATCATCGCGCGCGGTCCGGTGCTGATGCAGATCATCAACGAGCAGCTGATGGGCGTGTCGATCGACGAAGACGCCAAGAACTTCGTCGCCGAGGGGCTGCTCGGCCTCCAGATGCACGTCGGCCCGCCGTTCAAGATCGAATACCGGAATATCCTGTACCGGAAACTGGGATCGTAGCCGCGGCGCGAGCTCCGCAGATCGCGGCCGGGAGTGCAGCATGGCGCAAATAGGGGTCAACGCGTGGGTCTGGTCGTCGCCCGTCAACACCACCGAGCTGGCGCGGCTGGCGCCGATCGTCAAGGGTATGGGCTTCGACCTCATCGAAGTCGGGATCGAGAGCACGACCGACCTCGACTACCGGCAGGGGGCGGCGATTGTCCGCGACAACGGTCTCGCGATGAGCGTCTGCGCGGCGATGGGGCCGGATCGCGATCTGATCCACGGTGATCGCAGCATTCGCGACAACGGCATGGGCTACGTCAGGCACTGCATAGACGCCGCCGAAACGCTCGGCGCCGCGAATGTCGTCGGTCCGCTCTACAGCGCCGTCGGTCGGACGTGGCAGCAGACCGCCGACGATCGCCGGAAGGATCTCGACCTGCTGGTCGGTCAGCTGAAGGAGCTGTCGGGCTATGCCGGGGACCACGGCGTGACGCTCGGCGTCGAGCCGCTCAACCGGTTCGAGACGAGCTTCATGAATCTGGCGTCGCAGGCGATCGAAGTCGTCGACCGCGTCGACCACCCGGCCTGCGGCATCCTGCTCGACACCTTCCACATGAACATCGAGGAGCGGTCGATCGGCGATGCGATTCGTGCCGCCGGACCGCGGATGCGCCACCTCCATACGTGCGAGAACGATCGCGGTGCGCCGGGCTCCGGGCACGTGCCGTGGGACGAGGTCGCGAAGGCCTGCCGCGACATCGGCTACACCGGTCCGATGGTGATCGAGTCGTTCACCGACAAGGTCAAATCGATCGCCCGCGCCGCGGCGATCTGGCGGCCGTTCGCCGCGACGCAGGACGCCCTCGCGACCGACGGCCTGCGCTTCCTGCGGCGGCTGTTTCCGAACTGACGCGCGATCGCGCCTCTTTTTCGGAATTGCCCTTACGGATCAACAACTTACCGTAAAGGTGAGTGTCCCCATCGAAGGAAATGCATGGCTGACAGGGTTGCCGGGTTCGCCGGTTCGCGCGTCGTTCGTCTTCTCGCGATCGCCGTCGGCCTCTATGCCGGGTGCTTCGTCCTGGTGGCGCAGTCGCCCGCTCCGGCCGCGGGGTCGCCGGCCGCGGCGCAGGGTCCGGCCACGCCAGCGGTCCCGGCCGCTCCTCCAGTCCCGGGCGCCCGCGGTACCGGCGGACGCGGCGCCGACCCGTTCGAGAACGCCGACCTCACCCCGAAGGATCCGATTCTCGCCGTCTCCCCGGCCGAGGAGCAGAAGCGGTTCGTGCTGCAGCCCGGCTACCGGCTCGACCCGGTGCTCACCGAGCCCGACGTCCAGGAGCCCACGCAGATTGCCTTCGACGGCAACGGCCGGATGTTCGTCGTCGAGATCCGCGGCTACATGCAGGACGCCGATGCCACCGGCGAGCTCGATCCGGTGGGCCGCATCTCGATGCACGTCGACGCCGACAACGACGGCGTCTACGAGAAGCACACCGTGTTCGTCGACAAGCTGGTCTTCCCGCGGTTCGTCATGCCGATCGGCGCCAACAGCATCCTGACGATGGAGTCGAACCAGGACGATGTCTGGCGCTACACCGACACCAACGGCGACGGTGTCGCCGACAAGAAGGAGCTCTTCACCAGCGGCTTCGGCCGCGCCGGCAACGTCGAGCACCAGCAGAGCAGCCTTTACTGGGGCATGGACAACTGGCTGTACAGCACCTACAACGCCTTCCGCGTCCGCTGGACGCCGCACGGCGTGCTGCGCGAGCCGACCGGCGCCAACGGGGCGCAGTGGGGCATCACCCAGGACGACTACGGCAAGGTCTGGTTTCAGGGAGGCGCCAGCGGCCTGCCGTCCTATTTCCAGTTTCCGATCCACTACGGCAACTTCCGCGTGCCCGACCAGCTCGCGCCGGGCTTCGAAATTCCATGGGGCGTCGCGGGCGTCGGCGACTTCCAGCCCGGCACGAACGCCATCCGGCGGCCCGACCTCACCCTGAACAGCGTCACCGGTTCCGCCGGCAACGACGTCGTCCGCGGCCACCGGATGCCGAAGGACCTGCTCGGCGACTACCTGTACGGCGAGCCGGTCGCCCGTATCGTCCGGCGCGTCCGCCCGGTCGTCACCGACGGACTGACGCAGCTTCAGAACGTCCATCAGTGGGAGCATTCGGAGTTCATCCGCTCGCGCGATCACCTGTTCCGGCCGGTCGACATCGCGACCGCGCCCGACGGCACCGAGTACATCGTCGATCTCTACCGCGGCATCATTCAGGAAGGGACGTGGACGCAGAAGGGCAGCTACCTGCGTGCCAAGGTCGATCAGTATCAGCTCGACAAGGTGATCCGCCACGGCCGGATCTGGCGGCTGTCGCACGACAGCCTGCCGCGCGATCGCGTCCAGCCGCGGATGCTCGACGAGACCGCCGCCCAGCTCGTCGCCCATCTCGATCACCCCAACGGCTGGTGGCGCGACACCGCGCAGCAGCTGCTCGTCCTGAAGCAGGACACCTCGGTCGTCCCCGCGCTGCAGCGGATGGTGCGGTCCTCGCCCAGCCTGTTCGGCCGCTTCCACGCGCTGTGGACGCTCGAGGGGCTCGGCGCGCTCGATGCCGCGCTGGTCCGCCAGCAGATGGAGGATCGCGAGCCGAAGATGCGGATCCAGGCGATTCGCGTCAGCGAAACGCTCTACAAGGCCGGGGATCGCTCGTGGGCGGCGGACTACCGCCGGCTGTCGTCGGACGCCGACGTCGACGTCGTCATCCAGGCGATGCTGACGATGAACGTGCTGAAGGTGCCGGAGCTGACGGGGACGATCGAGGCGGCGGTGGCGGCCAGCAAGGCGCGCGGCATCCAGGAAGTCGGCCGGCAGATCCTCAACCCGCCGCCGACGACGTTCGGGCGGCCCGGCAACAATCCATTCTCGGACGACGAGCTGGCGACGATGCAGCGGGGGGACGGGATTTACAAGGAGCTGTGCTTCTCATGCCACGGCGACGACGGCCGCGGCGCGCCGGCGCCTGGCGCGGCGGCCGGGGCAATCATGGCGCCGGCGTTCGTCGGCAATCTGAGGATCACCGGGCATCCCGACTATGTCGTGCGGACGCTGCTGCACGGGCTGAGCGGGCCGATCGAGGGGCGGACGTATGCGGGCGGCGTGATGGTGCCGATGGGCTCCAACCGCGACGAGTGGATCGCGGCGGCGGCGTCCTACATTCGCAATGCGTTCGGCAACGCGGCGACGTTCGTGACCCCGGCCGACGTCGCGCGCGTCCGCGCCGCGACCGCCGGCCGGACGGCCAACTGGACGGCCGACGAGCTGGCGGCGGCGGTGCCGTCGGCACTGGCGGTGAATCCATCGTGGAAGGCCACCGCCAGCCACAATCCGCAGGTGGCCGAGCAGGCGTTCAGCTTCGCGACCTGGACGAGCGGCGTGCCCCAGCAGGCCGGCATGTGGTTCCAGGTCGAGCTGCCGCAGGCGGCCGCGGTCACCGAAATCCAGTTCGCGTCGTCGCGCAGCGGCGGCGGCCGCGGCGCCGGCGCGGCGCCGCCGACCTCGGGCTATCCGCGCGAATACCTGGTCGAGGTGTCGGGTGACGGCCAGACGTGGACCCGCGCCGCCGCCGGCGCCGGCAGTGGTGTCACCACTGCGATCCGGTTCGCGCCGGTGCAGGCGAAGTTCGTCCGCATCACGCAGACCGCCAGCGCCGACGGCGCACCGCCGTGGTCGATGCAGCGCCTGCGCCTCTACCGCCCTGGCGCCGGCAATTAGTGGGCGGTGTATGCTGGGCGAAAGAGCAGCCAAAAGCTGACAGCTGAGAGCGAACAGCTGAGAGTAGCTGATAGCTGAGAGCTGACAGCTTTTTGTGGAGGACTTTGCCGTGAAACGGATTGGCATGGGGATCGTCGGCGCCGGGTTTGTCGGACCGCACCACATCGACGCGGTGCGCCGGCTCGGCTACGTGGATGTGATTGGCGTCGCCGGCAGCAGCCAGGCGTCGGCGGCGAAGAAGGCGGAGGCGCTCGGCGCCCGCAAGGCCTATGGCAGCTACGAGGCGCTGCTGGCCGACCCGGAGATCCAGGTCGTCCACAACGCGACGCCGAACTACCTCCACTATCCGGTCAACGCCGCCGCGATCGCGAAAGGCAAGCACGTCATCTCCGACAAGCCGCTGGCGATGACGGCGGCGGAGGCCAAGACGCTGCTCGACCAGGCGACCAAGGCCGGCATCGTCCATGCCGTGACGTTCAACTACCGCGGCAACCCGCTCGTCCAGCAGGCGCGCCACGCGATCGCGCGCGGCGACATCGGCAAGCCGACGTTCCTGGTCGGCCACTACCTCCAGGACTGGCTGCTCAAGGACACTGACTACTCGTGGCGGCTCGAGCCGGACAAGGGCGGGGCGTCGTCGGCGCTCGGCGACATCGGTTCGCACTGGTGCGACCTCGCGCAGCATGTCAGCGGCCTCCGCATCACGCACGTCCTCGGCGACATCACGACCGTCATCCCGATCCGGAAGAAGCCGAAAGGCTCGCGCGAGGCGTTCGCGGTCGGCGGCGCCGATCAGGGCGTCGAGGACGTCGCGATCAAAGTCGAGGACCTCGCGTCGGTGCTGCTGCGGTTCGACAACGGCGCCAAGGGCAGCTTCTCGGTCGGGCAGATCTGCGCCGGCCACAAGAACGACCTCCAGCTCGAGGTCTGCGGCTCGACGGCGTCGCTGCGCTGGCATCAGGAGAGCCAGAACCAGCTGTGGATCGGCCGGCGCGACAAGGCGAACGAGGTGCTGTCGAAAGATCCGTCGCTGCTCGACAGCGAGGCGGCGCGCTACGCGCACCTGCCGGGCGGCCACCAGGAGGCGTGGGCGGACGCGTTCTGCAACGTGATGCGCGATATCTACGGGTTCATCGCTGCCGGCAAGAAGCCGTCCGAGGCGCACCCGCCGGCGTTTGCGACCTTCGCGGACGGCTATCGCGCGAACTGCGTCGTCGAGGCGATTCTCGACAGCGCCCGCAACGGCTCGGCGTGGACCAAGGTTTCTTACTAGGATCCAAGAGGTTATGAAAATTCAACCGTTCGAACCGAAGTTCATGAAGGTGGGCGTCCTGACGGCGGCGCTCCAGGAGCTGACCCCGCGCGAGGTCCGCGATCCGGATCCGGATCGGGCGATCGAGGAGTGGGTCGAGTTCGCGCGCGAGATCGGCGCCAGTTACATCCAGCTGGCGGCGGCGCTCCACCCGACCGAGAGCGACGTGCCGCTCGAGGCGCAGCTCGACCCGGTCGCCAACACGCTCGATCTGCGGCAGCCGTTCGACAAGGCGCGCGCCAAGCGCGTGCGGGCGTCGCTTGACGCCAACAAGATCGGCATCTCCGAGATCGGCTACTTCGACAACCTGCTGCACCACGACCCGGCAATCCGCGCCAAGAAGTACGACTTCATGCGCCGGGTATTCGATGCCGCGGCGCTGCTCGGCGTCGAGGCGGTCTGCGGCTTCGTCGGCCGCAACCAGCAGCACAGCATGGACGAGAACCTGATCGACTTCGAGCAGTGGTTCGTGCCGCTGCTCAAGGAAGCGAAGAGCCGCGGCTTGAGCTACCGGGTCGAGCAGTGCCCGATGCCGGGCTGGACGACCGGCGACAACTGGCACAACAACATCGCCTACACGCCCGGGGCGTGGATCGCGCTCCATCGGATCTGCGAGACGCACGGCCTCGGCGACCAGTTCCGGATTCATTACGATCCGTCGCACGCCATCCTGATGGGCCAGGACACGCGGTCGATCTTCCAGTACCTGAAGGACGAGGGCTACAACTTCCTGATCGGCGGCTTCCACGTCAAGGGCCAGGTCACCAGCTCCCGCGGCGTCTCGGCCTGGGGCTACGGCGGCCAGACGATGGAGCGCGGCGACTGGAAGAACGGCAAGCCCAGCGACAACCCGGCCGATCAGCTGAATGCGTGGAAGAAGCAGATCGTCCTGGCCGAGCACGAGCTGCCCGGCACCGCGCGCCACGATCCGCTCGCCTATCTCCAGAACCGGACCGTCGACTGGCTCGATCACCAGCTGGCGGCGCGCGAGCTGCTGCAGCTCGACGTCGCCGGCACGCATCTCGTCGTCGAGCACGAGTATCCGCCGGCGCGGCTGCAGGACCGCGAGCGCCTCAAGCCGATCCTGCAGGGCTCGATTGCGTTCGTCCGCCACATCGACGAGGCGGCGGCGTGCATGTACGCGCTGCAGCACGAGGTGCTGGCGGCGCAGCAGATTCCGATCCAGGGCGTCGGCCGCGAGCCGTACCGCTCCTAGCCCGCCGTCCGGCACGGCGCGCTGCTGCGCGCCGTGCGCTATAATCGGCCGTTGTGCGCCCCGTCAGCGGGCGCGATGCCTGGCGACGCGCGTCAGGCCCTGGCATTCCCGGAGCATTCGTGGCACAGCAGAACAGGCTTGCAATTCTCGTCGGCGGCGGTCCGGCCCCCGGCATCAACAGCGTCATCGGCGCGGCGACGATCCGCGCCCGGCTGGAAGGCATCGACGTCGTCGGCATCCGTGACGGCTTCGAGTGGCTGATGCAAGGCGATATCGAGCACACGATGCCGCTGTCGATCGAGGCGGTCAGCCGGATTCATTTTCGCGGCGGCTCGCACCTCGGCATCGCCCGGGCCAATCCGACCAAGGACCCGCAGCTGCTCGAGAACACCGTCCAGTCGCTGCTGCGGCTGAACGTCTCGCAGCTGATCACCATCGGCGGCGACGACACCGCGTTCTCGGCGATGAAGCTCGAAGAGCACGCCGCCGGGCGGATCCGCGTCGTCCATGTCCCGAAGACGATCGACAACGACCTCGATCTGCCGCCGCACGTCGACACCTTCGGCTACCAGTCGGCGCGCCACTACGGCGTCGACATCGTCAAGAACCTGATGGTCGACGCCAAGACGACGACCCGCTGGTACTTCGTGATCGCGATGGGCCGCAAGGCCGGCCACCTGGCGCTCGGTATCGGCAAGGCGGCCGGTGCGACCGTGACGCTCATCACCGAGGAGTTCGAGGCGCCGATCCGGCTGAAGACGATCGTCGACACGCTGACCGCGAGCATCATCAAGCGGATCGCCGAAGGGCGGCGCGACGGCGTCGCAATCATCGCCGAGGGGGTCGTCCTCGACGTCACCGAGGAGGATCTGGCCGGCCTCGGCGACGTCGAGCGCGACGCCCACGGCCACCTGCGGATTGCCGAGGTCAACCTCGGCGAGATTCTGAAGGCACGGGTCAGCGAGCGGCTGCGGGCGCTCGGCATCAAGACGACGATTGCCGCCAAGAACATCGGCTACGAGCTGCGCTG
The DNA here is from genome assembly GCA_031393955.1 of Acidobacteriota bacterium. Taxonomy (GTDB): domain Bacteria; phylum Acidobacteriota; class Vicinamibacteria; order Vicinamibacterales; family 2-12-FULL-66-21; genus JALZOC01. Next base: position 9,709 of record JANMWI010000005.1, on the reverse strand, counting down.
CGCCGACCCGATTCCGTTCGACATGGAATACACCCGCGACCTCGGCTACTGCGCCGCCAAGTATCTGGTCGCCGGCGGCAATGCGGCGATGATCTCGATGCAGGGCGGCCACTTCGTGCCGGTGCCGTTCTCGCAGATGATCGACGGCAAGACCGGCCGGACGGCGGTGCGCCTCGTCGACGTGTCGTCGACCCGCTACGCGATCGCCCGCCGCTACATGATCCGGCTGCGCCGCGACGACATCGAGGATCCGAAAGTGGTCACGCGGCTCGCCAAGGTCGCCAATCTGACCGAGCAGGAGTTCCGCCGCGAGTTCGAGTATCTCGTCGCCGCTGAGCCGCCGCCGCTGCAGATGGACGAGCAGGGCGAGCGCGCCCAGCCGGTTCGGTAGCTGCCGGGCGCCCGTCGCGGGCGCGGAGGAGTCAGGATGCAGAAGATCGCCGCGTTGCTTGCCGCGCTGCCGATCGCGCTCGGCGCCTCCGCCACGCCGGCCCGGGCCGCTCAGGCCGAGGTCGCCGGCCGGACCATCTATGTCACCGTCACCGACAAGGCCGGCAGCCCGGTGCCGGATCTGTCGCCCGCCGACTTCACCGTCAAGGTTGGCGGCAAGGTCCGCGACGTCCTCCACGTCGAGCCCGCCACCGCGCCGCTGCGCATCGCCATCATCGTCGACGACAACGGCACCGGCATATTCCGCTACGCGGTCGGCAAGTTCATCGAGAAGCTCCAGGGCCATGCCGAGTTCGCGATCAGCAAGGTCGCCAACCAGACCCAGAAGCTGGTCGACTACACCGCCGACGCCGGCCAGCTGATCGACGCGCTCGGCCAGCTCGGGGCCCGGCCCGAGACCGCCGACGGCGGCCAGCTGCTCGAGGGGATTGCCGAGACCGCGCGCGACTTCGAGAAGCGCCACGCCCACCGCGGCGTCATCATCGCGCTGACGGTCGGCGGCGAGGAGCACAGCACGCTGCCGGCCCATCACGTGCTCGACGAGCTGCGCAAGAGCGGCGCCGCGCTGCACGTCATCTCGGTGTCGAGCTCGGCGCTGCGCTCGACGGTCGCGGTCCAGAAGCCGGCGGCGCTGCTCGGTGAAAATCTCAACCTCAGCGAAGTCCTCGGCGAGGGACCCAAGCAGTCAGGGGGCAGCCGCGGCGAGATTGTCGCGGCGCCCGGCGTCGTCAGCGGCCTGCAGCAGATCGCGCTGGCGCTGCTCCACAGTCAGTACGCCGTGTCGTACTCGCAGCGCCCCGATGACAAGCCCTCCGATAAGTTCGCCGTCTCGATCCGCGCCTCCGGCGCAACCGTCGTCGGCCCGACCCGCATCCCGGAGAAGTAGCCGCTAGCGCGGCGGCATCGCGGCGAACGTCCGCGCGATGTTGTCGACGAGGGCCAGCGTCGAGCGGACGCCGGCCTGGAGATAGCGTTCGCCGGCCTCCGGCGTCGACTTCCGTGCGTCCCCCCACGTCCCCGATTTCGTCGCCCGATGGACCGAGCCGGGCGTGCTGAAAAAGAACGCCGAGTGGACGGCGCCGATATTGGGCACGGTGAAGTCCGGGAACGGCGGGAACTCGGCGTTGGCGTTGTCGAGATCGACCAGGTCGGGGTTGAGCGCGAGCACCGCCGAGGTCTCGGCAAGGTTGGCGTGGAGCCCGTTCTTGAGCCCCGAGAACTCGGCGACCTCGTCCGCGGTCAGCGCATCCCAGTAGTTGACCGGAAAGGCCTGGACCCCCTTCGGCATCCGCTCCGCCGCGTTGGCGCAGGCGTAGGCGATCGCGTAGGTGTTGTCGTAGTGGCCGTTGAGGAAGATGATGCGCCGGAAGCCGGACGCGGCAAACGAGGCGCACAGGTCTTCGACCAGCGCCATGAACGTCGGAATCCGGATGTGGACCATGCCGGTGAAGCCGACATGCGGATACGACAGCGTGTAAGCCAGCGGCGGGGCGACGACGGCGCCGATCGTCGGCGCGACCCGCCGGGCAATCTCGTTGGGAATGATGACGTCGGTGGCGAGCGGACCGTGGGGGCCGTGCTGCTCGGTCGCGCCGGTCGGAATGATGACGGTGTCGTGGCGCTTGAGGAAGGCCTCGACCTCGGGATTGGTCATTTCGCCAAGGAAAACGGTCGCTGGTTTCATCTCTCTCCTAACACTCATGGGGACACTCATCTTGAGGCTAAGTTGCTGAAAACACACGGCAACTCGGTGGCATGCCCCGGATCGGACGGCGATCAGGCGCCTTTTGACGACTGTCCCTCTAGTTTCAATGACTTAGCCTAAAGGTGAGTGTCCCCGTGGTGGGGGGATTTGGGGACGATGTCGATCTGCAGCGCCGGGTCGGCGGCAGGAATATAGGTCTGTTCCAGGCCGAGCTCGCCGCGGACGATGTTGCAGCCCTGGGCGATGGCGCTGGCCTTGTAGAACGCGATCTCGCGGTTGCAGCCCTGCCGGCCGAAGCCGCAGTCGCTCGAAACGATCAGCTGGGACGGATCGATGTACTCGAGCGCGCGGCGGATCCCGGCGGCGACGTCCTCGGCGCGATCGGCCTGCAGTGTCCGGTGGCTGACGGCGCCGATACAGACCTTCTTCGGCAGCCGTCCCTTGTAGCGGCCGAACAGATCGATGTTCCGGAAATCGCGGTCCTTGGTCTCGATCGTCCAGACGTCGCCGCGCATCTCGTTCAGGTAGAGATCGAACGAGGCCTCGTAGCTGGTGTCGTCCATCACCCGCTGCATGTTCGGGTTTCCCCAGCAGGTGTGGATCCAGATCTCGACATCGTCGAGCCCCCGGACCTCGCGGTTGTAGCACTCGACCATGAACTTCACTTTTTCGTCGCGCGGCCCGAAGGTGTTGGCCATGAAGTGCAGCGTCGGCTCCTCGATCTGGATGGAGCGGCAGCCGGCGTCGCGGAGCGCCAGCAGCTCGGTGTTCATCGCCACCGCCATGTCCCACAGGACCTCGCGGCTGTCCTTGTAGTGGTCGGTGTGGATGTCGAGAAACAGCCCCATGACCTGCGAGCAGCAGGTGCCGAAGCGGACCGGCTTGCGGGTCTTGGCCTGCGCGATGCGCCAGATCTTGGCGTAGTCGAGCGAGCGATGCTCGATCTTGCCGGTGACGTGCGGCCAGCGCCAGCCGGTGTAGATCTCGTTCAGCAGCGTCCCCGGCGGATAGCGGAGCCACTCGCTACGGGTCGCTTCTGACTGCAGCGTGTCGCCTTCGAACCCGGTCCAGCGCTGCAGCGGGTAGTGGTGCCAGCTCCGGCCGCCGAAGTCCTCGTCGCAGTGGAAGTCGCCGTGGGTCAGGATGTCGAGGCCGGCGCGCTCCTGATCGCTCGTCACCACCGCCAGGGCGTCCTGGAACTTCTCCCGGTAGCGGACGTCCTGCATGCAGGTATCGAGCGACTTGGCCCACATGCTCATGTCGAACCAGCGCGGCCGCGGCCACGACCCCGTCACCGTCGCGGGCAGAATCAGATCTTTTGTCACCGTCAACGCCATGGATACCTCCCCGGGCGCACCGCGGCGCCGAGCCCTTGAACGATACAACAGCCGCGGCCACGACGTCAGGGCCGCCAGCGCCACCGAATCTCTTTGACCTCTGACCACCTGAGCGGAGACAATTCGCGCAACCCCATCGACAGCGTGCAACAGCCAGAGAGGATTGAGAAGCCATGAGCGACACTCGACGCGGCGGAGACTTCGACCGCCGCGATTTCTTCAGAACCGCCGGCGCCGGCCTGACCGCCGCCGCCGTGCTGCTGACCCCGGGCGAGCGGGCGGCCGCCGCCACCCAGACCGAGCAGGATCGGCTGGCGCGGATCGCCTCGAACTCCTATCCGATCCGCTACATCTTCAAGACCCGCCAGTCGGCGGGCCGTGGCTCCGATCCGGCGGTGGCGCGCCCCGGCGTCAACGGCGGCGTCGCCGTCCAGGAGATGAAGAAGAAGTACGGCGAGATCACGATGCTCGACTTCCCGCAGTTCACCAAGGACACGTTCCCGGGCGTGACCCACATGGACGTGTTCTCGGGGCTGTTCGGCGACGTCACCGACAGCAGCATGTTCGACGGCCCGACCTTCGACCCGGCGACGCCGTCGGGGAAGAAGTGGCTGGAGACGTTTGCCGCGACGCTCGCCAGGACCGGCACCAAGGTCCAGCACATCTCGAACAACGCGCCGAACGACCTCGCCGGCCCGGACGAGGCGCTGCGCAAGGTCGGCGTCGCGGTCGGCAAGAAGTGGCTCGACGGCGCCGCCATCCTCGGCGCGAAGTCGGTGCGGATGAACTCGCCGCGGGCGCTCGGCCCGAGCATCCGGCCGCAAGCGGTGCGCGATCCGATCAACGGCTATCCGAAGAACGACGAGATCGTCCCCTACCTGAACAGCGCGATCGAGTCGTACAAGGAGATGGCCGATCACGGCGGCAACCTCGGCATCCGCGTGACGATCGAGAACCACTGGGGGCTGGCCGCCGATCCGATCAACATCCGGACGATCATCGACGAGGTCAACCACCCCTATTGCGAGGCGTCGCCGGACTTCTGCAACTGGGAGTACGAGCACATGCTCGTCCACGGCCTGAAGGCGCTCGCGCCGTACTCGCACACCAACGTCCACGCCAAGTACTGGGACCGGTGGGGCGAGAAGAACGACGTCCAGCGCTCGGTCCGGATCATGCTGGCGGGCGGCTTCAAGGGGACCTTCGCGCTCGAATACGAAGAGGGACCGCTCAACGGCGTCGAAGGGGCGAAGTTCCTCTACAAGGAAGTCCTCGCCGCGCTGACCACGCCGACGCCGGTGATCTAATCGTCAGCCGACCTGCCGGTCGGCCGCTCTGATCAGGTGAGAGAGACCGGCCGGCGCAGCCTCGCCGACTCGTAGCCCGCCATCGCGACCACGAACGACGCCCGGGCGTCTTCGATGGTCGCGGCGGTCGGCCTTCCCGTCTCCAGGCAGTCGATGACGTGGGCGAGCGGGAAGGGGGCCGCGGGCGCGTAGGGCAGCTCGGACTGCCGTTCGTACACCCAGTCGGCCGCCCCCGACGCCAGCACTGCTCGCCCGGGGGCGCGGAAATACTGATCGATCAGCTCCCCCTCGGTGCCGACAATCTCCAGCCGGACGACGCTGTTCTGCTTCGGTGACGGCCCGCTCTTCCGCGGCGCGGTAATCGTCCACGACGCTTCGAGCGTCGCGATGACGCCGTTGGCGAACGTGAAAGTCGCCATCCCCCAGTCCTCGACCGCGATGTCGGTATGAACCAGGTTGGCGGTCCTGGCCTCGACCTCGACGACCTCGCTGCCGGTCAGCCAGCGGAAGGCGTCGACCCAGTAGATGCCCTCGTCGATCAGCGCCCCGCCGGGGACCTGCCGCGGATCGGCAAACCACCCCGGGCGTCCCGAACCAAGCGCGTCTTCGGCGATCGACCAGCGGCAGGTCTGATGCAGCACGATGAGGCGTCCGAACTCGCCGCGATCGAGGCGCGGTTTGACGTCCGCAAGCCGCAGCCGGATGATCCCCTGGAAGGGAAAGCACACCACGCCGGCGCGCCGGACCGCCTCGACCATCCGGTCGGCCTCCACGATCGTCATCGCCATCGGCTTGCCGATGATCAGATGCTTGCCGGCCTGCGCGGCGCGGATCGCCAGCTCGGCCAGCTCCGACACCGGCGCGGCGGTCTGGACGATGTCGACATCCTCGCGCGCCAGCAGCTGGTCGTAGTCTTCATAGCCGGGGACGCCGAACGCGGCGGTGAACGCATCGAGCGCCTGGCGGTCATGCGACGCAACCGCAACCAGCGTCGCGCCCGGATAGTCGCGCAGCGCCCGCGCCGTGTTCCAGGCCGAGTACCAGTGCCCCAGCCCCATGATCGCGACCCGCCAGCGATGCGCCATGCCGTGCCCGTCCCTCCCTGCCGATGGCGCACCAGGCGTCGCCGCAGCCCGCGGATTATATCGCGCACCCAACCCGCCGCCGCGGCGCAATGGTACAATCGCGCCCCAATCAGGGAGCATGATGATGAATACCGCGCGCTCGATCTCTGCCGCCGTAGTGCTGTGTGTTGTCGCCGCCGCCGCGGCACCCGCCGCCGGCCAGCCGCCGAAAGGGTTCACGAGCCTGTTCAACGGCAAGGACCTCACCGGCTGGCGCGGCCGGCAGCCCAACTACAACCCGGCCGAAGAAGCGAAGCTCCCGAAAGCGGAGCTCGCCGCCAAGCAGGCGGAATGGAACACGGCCCGCGACCAGCATTGGAAGGTCGACACCGCCAAGGGAGAGATCGTTTCCGACGGTCAGAGCCCTCAGCTCGCGACCGCCAGGGACTATGGTGATTTCGAACTGCGCGTCGACTGGCTGATGGTCAGTCCGAACGGCGACTCGGGCATCTACCTGCGCGGTTACCCGCAGGTGCAGGTCTGGGATCCGTCCAACCCGCGCGAGGAAAAGAACGGCGCCGCGAAGGGCTCGGGCGCGCTGTGGAACAACAATCCCGACAACCCCGGACGCTTTCCGCTCGTCAAGGCGGACAACCCGGTCGGTCAGTGGAACACCTTCCGGATCCGGATGGTCGGTTCGCGGGTCTGGGTCTGGCTGAACGGCAAGGCGACAGTCGACGGGCAGGCCCTCGACAACTTCTTCGAGCGGACGCAGCCGCTGGTCGCCCGGGGCCCGATCGAGCTCCAGACCCACGGCTCGGAAATCCGCTTCCGCAATATCTACCTGCGCGAGATCCCGGCGGCGGAAGCCAAGGCCGACCCCGGCGGCGCCGGCCGGTAAGCGTACCCGGCTCGGGGCAACAGATGCGGCGGCTGGCCGGCATTAATGCGCGCCAGCGGTAAACGGCCGGGGCAATCCACGCGTAGTTGCCAGCGAATGGTCCACGCATGAAACGGCCGGGTATCCAGATGGGCGTGGTTGGCGCGGCGGTCGCGGCGGCAGGAATGCTGACGTTCAGCCAGACACCATCCCCCGCGGGCCCGGCTCCGGCGGCCGCGGTGCAGGCGCCGGGCCGGGGCGCGGTGGACGATGCCGCCGCCGGGGCGGATTTCATGAAGCGTCCGCCGGTCGTTCGACTGCCGCCCGAAGTCGAGCAGTCGTTGTTCCTGCTGCCCGACGGCTTCAGGATTTCCCCGGTCTTGAGCGACCCGCTGATCGAAGACCCGGTCGGGGTGACGTTCGACGGCAACGGCCGCATGTACGTCCTCGAGATGCGTTCGTACATGCGCGACGCCGACGGGACGGACTCGCGGGCGCCGATCAGCCGCATCTCGCGCCATGAGGATACCGATGGCGACGGCATCTACGACAAGCACACGGTGTTTGTCGACCACCTGGTCATGCCGCGGATCGCCTTCCCGCTCGGCGATGGCGTCATCCTGGCGCTCGAAACCGACAATCGCGATCTCTACAAGTACACCGACACCGACGGCGACGGCGTGGCGGACCGGAAAGAGCTGTTCTACGCCGGCGTCGGGCGCGTCCAGAACATGGAGTGGCAGCCCGGCGGCATGACCTGGGCGCTCGACAACTGGCTGTACACGACCTACAACCCCTTCCGGCTGCGCATCGGTGCCGGCGGCCGGATCCTCCGCGAGGAGACCGAGCCCAACGGCGGGCAGTGGTGGTCGGCGCAGGACAACTACGGCAAGACGTGGTGGGTCGACGGCGGCGGCGAAATCGGTCCGGTCAACATCCAGGCGCCGATTGCCTACGGCGCCTTCAACGTCCCGGACAACTTCGAGCCGGACTTCCAGGTGCCCTGGCCGGCGCCGGGCGGCATCGCCGACATGCAGGGCGGGATGCGCCGCGTGCGGCTGCCGGACGGCACGCTCAATCATTTCACCGCCGCGGCCGGCGTCGAAATCTACCGCGGCGATCGCCTCCCCGCGGACCTCGTCGGCGATCTCTTCTTCAACGAGCCGGTCGCCCGGATCGTCCGGCGCGCCAAGGTCGTCGTCACCGACGGGCTGACCCAGCTCAAGAACGCCTATCCGAAGTCGGAGTTCGTGCGGTCGACGGATCCGCTGTTCAGGCCGGTCAGCGTCTCGAACGCCCCGGACGGGTCGCTGTATCTGTCGGACATGTACACCGGCATCATCCAGGACGCGCAGTTCGTCGGCCCGAACTCCTACCTGCGCAAGAAGGTCGACCAGTATCAGCTCGACCGGCAGCACAACTGGGGCCGCGTCTGGCGGATTACGCACGACAGCCGCCAGCCGGACTTCACCGCGCCGCGGATGTACCAGGAGACCGCGGCCCAGCTCGTCACCCATCTCGAGCATCCGAACGGCTGGTGGCGGGACACCGCGCAGAAGCTGCTGGTGCTGCGGCAGGACGCCTCGGTGGCGCCGGTGCTGCGGACGATGGCCAGGGAATCGGCGAATCAGCTGGCGCGGATTCACGCCCTCTGGACGCTCGAGGGACTGGGCGCGCTCGACGCCCGTCTGGTCAGGGAGCTGATGAAGGCCGCCGATCCGCAGATCCGGATACAGGCGCTACGCGCGAGCGAGACCCTCTACAAGGCGGGCGACCGTTCGTTCGCCGCGGACTACCGCGCCCTGGCGGAAGACGCCGACCCGGGCGTCGTGATCCAGGCGATGCTGACGATGAGTCTGCAGCGGATCCCGGACGCGGCGGCGATCGTCCGAGCGACGGTCGAGCGCGCGACCAGCCGCGGCATCCGCGAGATCGGCGCGCAGATTCTCAAGCCGGGGGCGCCGCTCGGGCAGCGGCCGTCGCTCGCCGACGCCGGCGCCACTTTCATGAACCTGTCGGCGGAGGGGCGCAAGAGCGTGCTGCGCGGCGAGGGCACCTACAAAGAGATCTGCGTCGCGTGTCATGGTCCGGACGGCAAGGGCGCGCCAATGGCGGGCGGCGGCGACGGCGCCACCCTCGCGCCGCCGCTTGCGGGATCCCTCCGCGTCCAGGGCCACCGCGAATACGTCATCAAGGTCCTGCTCGCCGGTTTGTCGGGACCGGTTGACGGCAAGGGCTACGCCGGCGGCGTCATGGTGCCGATGGGCACCAACACCGACGAGTGGCTCGCCGACGTCGCGAGCTACGTGCGCAGCGGCTTCGGCAATGGCGCCGCGCCTGTCACCGCCGCACAGGTGGCGGCGGTCCGCAAGGCGACGCCGCGGAAAACCCCCTGGACGCTCGCGGAACTACTGCCGACGGTGCCGGCGCCGCTCGCGAATCAGGCGGCGTGGAAGCTGACCGCCAGCCACAATGTCGCGGCGGCCGCGGCGGCGGCTGGTACGGCGCCGGGCGCGCGCTGGGACAGCGGCGCAGCGCAGCAGCCCGGCGTGTGGCTCCAGGTCGAGCTGCCACAGCCGGCGACGATCGCCGAGGTCCACCTCAGTACCATCGCTAACGCGCCTGGCGCGCGCGGCCGTGGTGGGCGCGGCGCCGGTCCGCCGGCCGTCGGACCGGTCGGCTACAGCCAGCAGCTCTCGAAGGACGGCACGACCTGGGCGCCGCCGGTCGCGACCGGCGCCGGCGCGACGCCGATCACCGTCATCGAAGTGCCGCGCACGCCGGCCCGCTTCATCCGCATCACCCAGACCGGCAGCGCCGCGAACGGGGAGATGTGGGGCGTCCAGCAGATTCAGATCCTCGGGGTCCAGTAACCCGGAGCGGAATGAAACGTCTGGAGAACGCTCACCGGTCACGGGCCATCGGCAACTGGTGACTGGTAACTGGTAACTGGTAATAGCGAGGAC